>DITU01000078.1 GCA_002422905.1 Verrucomicrobia bacterium UBA6176 | reverse complement strand
ACAGGAGATTACCCCCATTCGCACGCCTCATGACGTGATCCCACGCCCCGGCCCTATCGATCCGCTACGGTCTTGCCACCCGCCCGCTTCATCCGAATCGCCCTCCAAATGTCAAATGGACAGAGCTGCCCCCATTGCCCCTCTCCGTTCACAACCGTTTCGATCACCATGGCGCCCTCGGGACTGCGATCGGCCAAGTCACTGTCGCCGTACGTGGTGGAAGGGGAACCCAGAAACGACCGAGCGCCATCAATTGTCAATAATAGGTTCTGCTGAAAAACGCAGAAACGCCCACTAAACCGCTGAATTGCCCGGATCAGCCGGTTTGGCGGTGGGTCGTTTGAGACGCAGGTCCGTCCGGTTCAGCAGTTGCCAGTGCACCTCCTCCCCTCCCTCGATTCCCAGCGCCGCTGCCAACGGCAGCGGAATGTTCACATAGAAGCGCGGCGGCTGCTTCTTTGAGCGGATTACCTGCACTTTCATCGGGTATTGGGCTTGCATAAATTTGGCGCTACCCCATAGGATAGCATCAGTTCGTTCTACCGGCTACCTCATGAGTCTGCCCACCTACTCCTCCCAAGGCTCCCTCTTTTCCACCGCCAGCCTCTCTTCCGCCCTCTTCCCCAAGTCCGACCGCTACCGCCTCTTTGCCCTGCTGATCTTCCCCAGGATCATCGCCGCCCGCACCCAACTCGAATCCGCCTACTGCGCCGGCACCGGCCGCACCGCCATCGAGCCGGTCATTCTCCTGGGAGTCTGCCTCCTCCAATACCTGGATGGCGTTCCTGATCGCCAGGCCATCGAGATGCTCCGATACCATGCCGGCTGGAACTTCGCACTCAACCGCCAGTTGGGTGAACAGCTCTTCCACCCCACCACGCTCTGCCGTTTCCGTGACCGGCTTGAGGCAAACGATCTGGCCGCCGTCGGATTCAAGACGATCCTTGAGGGACTCATCGAAGCGGGGCTCGTCAAACGCCGCACCCACCAGCGTCTGGATTCCACCCACATCCTGGGGCTGGTCAGCCGGATGAGCCGTGTGGAATGCGTCCGTGAATCCCTTCGCCTGGCACTGGAGGAGATCCTGCCGGCAGTTCCAGAGGACAAGCGCCCGACGTCCTGGGTGACGTGGTGGGAACGCTACGTGGAGAACAAGCTCGACTACCGCTCCAGTCACGAGGTGCTGGTCAACAAACTGCAGGAATCCGGCACCGACGCGCAGGCCCTGCTGGCCTGGGCGCGGGAACAGGCCGGGCTCATGGACGGTGAGTACATGGGCCAGTTGGCCAAGGTGTTCGGCCAGCAGTTCAAGCTGGAGACAGACCAGGCGTTGCGACCGCGTGGAAAGGGGGAACTGGACTCCGAGCGGATACAGAATCCGCACGATCCCGACGCGACCTACTCGGTGAAGGGACAAGGCCAGCGACAGATCGCGCATGTCGGTTACAAGGTGCAGATCGCCGAGTCGGTGGAGGAACGGTCCCTGGAGCCCGGGGAACCCACGGCGGGATTCGTGGTGGGAGTGGTGACCCAGCAGGCACACCGCAGCGACGAGGCTGGCGCTGAGGAAATGGCCCGTGAACAGGCGGCGATGGAACTGGCGCCACCGCCCGTGTTGTACGCGGACGGAGCGTATGTATCGGCCAAGAAGCTGGCGGAGGCGGCAGCGCAGGGGGTGGAACTGATGGGGCCGGCGCAATCGGGACTGCGCCGCCGTCCGGACGCCTACTCGGTGGAGGAGTTCCACGTGCGGCTGGAGCAAAGGAAGACAATCTGCCCGGCCGGAGTGGAGAACACCCAGTGCAGCCGCCTGGATGGGGAGAAGGCATCCGGAGTGCAGTACCGCTTCGAGTGGAACCAGGGATTGTGCCGGGAGTGCCCGATGAAGGAACGGTGCCTTGGGCCGGGGCAGAAGTATCGGAGCCTGGTGGTGGGAGAGCACCACATGGAACTCCAGAAGCGCAGGAAGGAACAGAAGGAGGCGGGGTTCAAGGAGCGGATGAAGAAGCGCAACGCAATCGTGGGGACCCATAGCGAACTGGTCCGGGCGCACGGGATGAGACCGACGCGCTACCGGGGACTGGGGCGGGTGAACATGGGGAACTATTTCACGGCGGCGGCATGCAACATCAAGCGATGGATCCGGCGTGCCGTGTGGGAGGGGACAAAGGCCGCGCGCAGGGGTGAACCGGCGGGAGCATGGGCAGTTGGATGAGGAGGGAGGGGGATGGCGGGCAGAATCAGGACCCAAGCGACTGCCTGATCACCAGGAGATCCCGCACGGCTGGGAGGAGCGGCGCCAACCGGCCCCCTCAATAGCGCTCGGAGAGGATACCATCACATCCCGGAGGCTGAAAATGGAGGCATCTTGCCGAAAAAGGGTGTCAGGGGACCTGCTGAAAAACCCCCTATTTGGGAGCAGAGCCAATAATACGGGACTGACCCCATTGCTCCTCACATAAACGCGGGAAGGCATTGGGATGCGGGATGAATCCCGCGCTCCCGGGGTTCAGTTCAATTCGCGGGCGATGACAGCGTAGGCACGATGACGTTCGGCGGGGGCGAATCGATGCCCGTGATCGGGGTGGACGACTTCCAGCCGGTCGGGGCGCCCGGCGCGTTCCCAGAGGGGGCGGACTCGGTCCACCACGCGGTCGACGCTTTGCCATCGGAAGTTCGAGTCGCCCTTGGGCGCGTTGACCCACACCGCCCGTGGAGCGATCGCGGCCAGGACGTCGGTGAAATCAAAGGGCAACGCCTCCAACCGACCTTGATAGGCCCGCAGCCCGGGCATGTAGCGCAACTGACACCATCCCCGTTCCTCGCCCCAGACCGCCGGATTGCCGTCGTAATAGTCGCGAAAGGAATCGAATCCGCAGCTGGTCACCACCACGCGGATGCGTTCGTCGAAGGCGGCGGTGAAGAGTCCGTTGTGGCCGCCGAGGGAATGTCCGATGACCGCCACGCCGTTGGTTGAAACGAATCCCAGACCCATCAGCAGGTCGATGCCCCGGACGTTGTCCCAGATGGCCTTCATCGTGCCGCTGGCATGGCCCAGACCCAGAACGTCGGGTGAGTAATCGGCGAGCAACGGATAGGCGGGCGCCAGGACGACGTATCCGCGCTTCACCAGTTCCACCCCGTATTCGTCATCCGGCGATTCCCCCAGACCCGCCACGACCTTCCGTCCGGCGGCATGGGTCTGATGCAATGCCAACACTGCGCGCTTCCGCGAGCCGTCGGCTGGAACGGGCCGGGGAATCAACAGATAGGCGGGGACTTCGACCCCGGGTTTGTCGCCGGGTTCGCTCCGATACCGGATGTCCTGCAGCACGTAGCCGTCGTGTTGGGTCTCGGTCACGACGCGCATGGGGACGGGTCCGCGGGCGAGGTTGGGGAAAGGGCCCATGACGGATTGCAGGGCGGCGAGGGCCTGGGCGCGGGTGGGAATGGGTGCCGGATCCTGGGCCAGACTGGTGACCAGGGTGAATCCAAGGGCGAATCCTGCGACGATGCCGGAGAACATCTTCATGACGGACTGCAGGGTCCCCGGCGCGGTGGGCGGTGGCCAGACCAGGTTCATGCCTGCAATGCGGGGTGACGTCGGACGGTCGACATGGCCATCCAGGCCGCGGCGGACACGAGCGCGGATCCGAGGAAGAAGGCGATGCCCGGGATCTGGACGGGGGAGCGGTCGCTGATGAAGAAGCCGAACAATGAAGTGGCCACCAGAGGCGCGGTGAATCCGGCGATGCTGATCAAGCCGGCGACGGCGCCCTGGACGGATCCCTGTTCGTCCGGCCCGATTGTTCGTGAGATCATGCCCTGGGCGGCCTGGCCGCAGATGCCGGACATCGCTCCGAAAGGGAGGATGGCGTAGATCATCCAGCCTTGGGTCGCGAGACCGTACAGGGCGAGGGTGACGGCGCTGAGGAGCATGCCCCACAACAGGGCGTTTCGTTCGCCGATGCTGGGGATGATCACCCGGGCGAGACCGCCCTGGACGATGGCTGCGGTGATGCCGACCACGGCGAGGGAGAGGCCGACATCGGAGGGGGTCCAGGCATAGCGATAACTGGTGTAGAGGACCCAGGTGTTGTGGACGCCGAAGTTGCCGAGGTTGAGGAGGAACAGGGAGATGGCCAGACCGCGGACGATCGGGCGTCGGGAGAGGCCGTGGAGCGCGGACAGCGGATTGGCGCGACGCCATTGGAACGGCCGCCGGTTTTCGGGGGCGAGGGATTCGGGAAGGACGAAGAAGCCATACAGGCCGTTGGCGAGGGTGACGCCGCCGGCAACCCAGAAGGGAAGGCGCAGGCTGGATTCACCCAGCCAACCGCCGAGCAACGGGCCGGCGATGAATCCAAGGCCGAACGCGGCTCCGATGATCCCGAAGTTGGCGGACCGTTTCTCGGGCGGGGAGATGTCGGCGATGTAGGCGGTGGCGGCGGTGATGTTGGCGCCGGCGAGGCCACTCAGGGCGCGACCGAGAAAGAACCAGGGCAATGTGGGTGCCCAGGCCATGAGGAAATAGTCGAGACCCGCCCCCAACAGCGACACCAGGATGACGGGCCTCCGCCCCCATTGATCGGAAAGGCTGCCGAGCACGGGTGAGAAGAGGAACTGCATCAGGGCATACAGGCCGCCGAGGGCACCCACCACATGGGCGGCCGAGGCGACGTCGCCTCCGCGCAGTTCTTCCACGAGTTTCGGCAGCACGGGAATCACCAGACCCAGCCCGAGGATGTCGAGGAACAGGGTGATGAAGATGAAGACCAGTGCGGGTCGACGTGAACTCATGCGAGGGGGGCACACCCCAACGCTTCCGGGGACGCGAGGCAAGTCCGGTGCCACGGGGCTCGTACTCGTACTCGTACGCGGTTGGGAGTGGGGCTTTCGAGTACGAGTACGACAAGGGGTTTGAGGGGGAGGGTTTCACGCGAAGGCGCGGGGAACGCGGAGAAGACAGGACGGGGGCAGGATCTCGTGTGGGGTTGGGTCGGGTGGCTGGGGGGGGATCGTACTCGTACTCGTACTCGCACGCGGTTTGGGGTTTCGAGTACGAGTACGAGTACGAGTACGACAAGGGGTTTGAGGGGGAGGGTTTCACGCGAAGGCGCGGGGAACGCGGAGAAGACAGAACGGGGGCAGGATCTCGTGTGGGGTTGGGTCGGGTGGCTGGGGGGATCGTACTCGTACTCGTAGTCGCACGCGGTCGGGGTGTTGATTCCGGCTCTGTGAACTCTGAGTCCTCTGTGGTGGGATCAGTTGATTCCCGGAGGGTATTGATGTGCGGAATGAATCCCGCGCTTCCGGGTGCACCCAAATTTCCTGTTTCGCGTCAAAACGGGCTTCGATAGCGTTGTCCGTCGACCGGATCATCCGGTTTTCGTCATTTCCATCCTGCTTATGCCATTGACACACACGCGCGAACTCTTCGCCAAGGCCCTGAAGGGCAAGTACGCACTCGGAGCGTTCAACGTGAACAACATGGAGTTGCTCCAGGCCATCGTTGAGGCCTGTGAGGAGGAGAAGGCTCCGGTCATGCTCCAGATCTCCAAGGGCGCCCGGGAATATGCCAACCCGGTCTACCTCAAGAAGCTCATCGAGGCCGCCGTCTCCACCACCACCATTCCCATCGCCGTCCACCTGGATCACGGCGATTCCTTCGAGCTCTGCAAGCAATGCATCGATGAGGGGTTCACGTCGGTCATGATCGACGCCTCCCATGAACCGTTCGACAAGAACGTCGAGATCACCCGGCGCGTTGTTGAGTACGCCCACAAACACAATTGCGTGGTTGAGTCCGAGCTCGGTCACCTGGTCGGTGCCCAGTTCGATGACGGTGAAGAGGGCGGCAATTATTCCACCGGCGGTCATTACACCCACCCCGAGGAAGCGGTTCAGTTCGTGCGGGATTCCGGATGTGACTCGCTCGCGGTCGCCATCGGAAACAGCCACGGCGCCTACAAGTTCAAGGGTGAGCAGCACCTCGATCTCGAACGTTTGAAGGCCATCAAGCAGGCCCTCATGGACGCCGGGCTCGGTGATTACCCGTTGGTCCTCCATGGAGCCTCCTCGGTTCCCCGTGAGATCGCCCAGAAGATCAACCAGTACGGCGGCACGATGGGCGAAGACACCGCCGGTGTGCCCGAAGCGGACATTGAAGTGGCCCGCCGCATCGGTTGCACCAAGGTCAACATCGATACCGATCTCCGCATGGCGATGACCGCGGCGATCCGCGAAGTGCTCGCCACCAAACCCAAGGAGTTTGATCCCCGCAAGTACCTCGCACCCGCCCGCAATGCCGTGCGCGAACTCGTCCGTCACAAGATCCGCAACGTGCTCTGCTCCGCCGGGCACGCCTTCGACTGAGATCCCTGCGTTGATCCGCCGGGTTCATGCCCGGTCTGGAAAGGGCGGGGGCAACAATGCCTCCGCCCTTTTTCCTGTCCGTATTCCCCCCCGTTTCCATGAACCGTCGTCTTGCCCTCCGCATCCTGCTCGGTTGCCTTCCATTGGCGGCCTGCCAATCCACCCGAGATTACAAAAGCCCCCTGATCTGGGGCGATATCCGGGCCGGGGCAACCCGCGAATCCGTGATCCAACGACTCGGACCGCCCGCTGGTACATCGGAGAGGGAAGGCGACTTCTGGCGGAGCGGTGACTGGGAATTGGTCGTCAGATACGACGAATCCAGGAATGTGGAGTCGGTCTCGCAGGGCCTGATCCTGCGGTGAACCTGGCCCGGAGCGGCGATGTGCGGTCGCACGCGGTCGGGATGGGAGGTTTCGAGTACGAGAACGAGTACGACAAGGGGTTTGAGGATCGGATGAACCCGGGACCGCGGACATTGCTGTCCGCACACGAGGGAGAGGATCGAGATGCGGGATGAATCCCGCGCTCCCGGGGGGAGCGATTCAGGCGGCGTTTGAAGCCGGCACGGTGGTCCTGCGCAACGGTGCCAGGATGCCGGCCAACTCCGACAGGGTCTTCACCCGGGTGGCACCGATTTCCTCGAGTACTTTGCCGTAGGCGCCCGAAGCGCGGCCTCCGACCAGCACTACGACGCCCGGCGGCAACAGACGTCGCAGGCGGCGCAATTCCCCTTCCAGATGCGGGTCGTCCTCGGGATGCACGATCGAGAGGGCCACCGCCTTGGCGCGATGCGCCTGCACGACCGTCACAATCTCTTCCGACGGCAGGCAGGCTCCGGCATGGACAACCCTCCATCCGTCGTTGGTGGCGGCCGCGGCCACGAGTACGGCACCCAGTTCATGCAACTGACCTGCGGGGGTGGTCGTGACCAGGACAGGGGCTGAAGGATGCACCGAAATGGGCCGGGCGACATGGCCGAGGAAGGTGCGGATCGCCGCGGAGGCCACGTGTTCGTGCGCCACCTTCAATTGCCCCACCCGCCAGGCTTCGCCAATCCGTTCCACCAAGGGAACGATCACGTCACTCAACAGGCGCAACTGCCCCAGTTCGACCGAACCCGCATCCAGCACGGCTTCCAGGGCCACACTGTCCATGTCCTTGACCGCGAGATAGGCCTTGTCGACCCACTCGGCGGGTTGGACGACTGGGATCGGGAGGGAGGGCGAATCCGCTGCGCGCCGATTCTCCACCTTCGGGCTGGGTTCGGGCGGCTCTGCCGCCATCAGTTCGGCGAGACGTCCGGTCGGCAGGTGGGCGATGTCCCCGATGCTGTGGCCCGAATCGGTGGCCCGTTTGAGGAGGCGCAGACGTTCGATGTCCTCCAGCGAGTACAGCCGACGATTGACGTCGTTGCGCTGGGGTTGGGTGGTTGAGTACCGCTTTTCCCAGACCCGGATCAGATGGGGACTCAAACCCGTCTTTCGGGACACCACCTTGATTGAATGTTTCAGTTCCACATCATGCTCCTGCTCGATCCAACGACCGCGACAGTTCAACACAGACTCTTCATCACAGCCACAACCGATGTTAAACAGCTACTGAATGAACCTGAACAATTCAACAACAGATAATGAACGAACAATTGACACGAGGAGTCGAAAGAAGCACAACGAAGACGTGATGTAGACAAAAGCTCAACACAGAGAGCACACGTCTTCGACAATTAACGCAATATCATCGTGATCATGAAACTTCGAACCAGTTCCCCCACCAGTGCCGCCCCCGACTCTGTCTCCACTCCGGTGCAGGGTTCGAAATCCTTGATCGCCTCGGTTTCAAAACCCCGGCGGGTGTCCCGGAGCAAGGCGCGGGTGGTTCGGACGACGACCCCTGATGGCCGTCCGTTGGCTCCCGCCCACATCCAGCTCCGTCGGGATGACATCCGAGTCGAGGCGGTGGAAGCCGCGCCGGTCGAGGCCCGGTCGGCGTTGACCCTCTACATGCGGGATGCGGCGGAAGTGCCTTTGTTGAGCATCCAGGAGGAGATTGACCTGGCCGCCCGGATCAAGAAGGGGGACATGGCGGCGCGGGAGCACATGATCCGCGCCAACCTGCGATTGGTGGTGAAGATCGCGCGGGATTACGAAGGAATCGGCTTGCCGCTGTTGGATCTGATCAACGAGGGCAACATCGGATTGATGAAGGGTGTGGAGCGGTTTGATCCGGCGAAGGGCGGCAAGCTTTCCACCTATTCGGCATGGTGGATCAAGCAATCCATCAAGCGGGCGTTGGCCAATCAGTCCAAGACCATCCGGTTGCCGGTGCATCTGGTGGACAAGATCTCGAAGATGCGCCGGGCCTCGCTGGAGCTGCATGAACTGCTCGGACGCGAGGCGACGGACGAGGAGTTGGCCGAGGAGATGGGTGTGCCGGTCCGCAAGGTGAAGCTGTGGCAGCGGGCGTCGATGAAGACGGCGTCCTTGGACCAACCGTTGGGCGAGGAGGATTCGAGTCGGTTGGGCGAGGTGGTTCCGGACGAGGCGGGGAGCGATCCGTATCACACGTTGGAAGAGCAGACCACGCACGCCATGCTGCGGAACTTCCTGCAGATCCTGGATGCGCGGGAGTTGACCATCCTGAGCGAGCGGTTCGGGTTGAATGGCGGACCGGAGAAGACCTTGGACGATATCGGTCGCAAGTTCGGGGTAACCCGCGAGCGGATCCGTCAGGTTCAGAATCTGGCGTTGGCGAAGCTCCGGCGGCAGATCGAGAAGTTTGAGGCGGTGCGGGACCCGGAAGCGCCGGAGTGCCCCGACGTTCTCGCTCAGCTTTCCAGAATGGCCATTGCAACAGCCTGACCGGCCGAGTGGCTGAGGCTGAGATGAACCAGGCGTCCGCCGCGCTCCTGAAGCAGGCGGGCGCCTTTTCCGTGGAGGAGGATCTGCGGTTGTCCGGAGGGTTGACGGAGGACTTCGATGTCGTGCCAGCCGAGGGCCGCACCGATGCCGGTGCCGAAGGCTTTGCTGACGGCTTCCTTGGCCGCGAAACGCGCGGCGAGTGAAGGGCCGGGATCCGATTGGGTTGAACAATAGTCGGCTTCGGCCTGGAGAAGGATCCGGTGCAGGAACCGTTCCCCGTGCTGACGCCACGCCTGCCGGATGCGGTCCACTTCAATGATGTCGATGCCCACGCCCAGGATCACGGGTTCCTCCCTTCGTCGGCATCCGTTGCGGGACCGGTGGACGACGGGCGCAGTTTACGTTCCCGCTGCTTCCAGAGATCGCCCGGCTTGAAGATGCCCGCCGGGGTGATGATGCCGGTGATGAGGTTTGCTGGAGTGACATCGAAACCCGGATTGCGCGCCGGGCTTCCCGGGTTGGCGATGCGCACGTGTTGACGTCGGCCCGATGGTGTCACGCCCCATGCGCCAAGGACTTCATCCGGAGAACGTTCCTCGATGGGAATGTCCGCGGCATCGGCCAGGTCCCAGTCGATGGTGGAGAGTGGTATGGCCACGTAGAAAGGGATCCGGTGATGCCGTGCGAGGACGGCCTTGGTGTAGGTGCCGATCTTGTTGGCCACCGCACCGGTGCGACCGAGGACGCGGTCGGATCCGACGATCACCAGATCGATTTCGCCGCGTTGCATGAGGTGACCGGCGGCGTTGTCGGCGATGACGGAGTGGTTGATGCCCTGTTGGGCGAGTTCCCAGGCGGTGAGGGAAGCGCCCTGGCAACGGGGGCGGGTTTCGTCGCAGAACACGTGGAAGCGGCGACCTTCGGCGTGGGCAGTGTAGAGGGGTGCGGTGGCGGTGCCGATGTCGACGAAGGCGAGCCAACCGGCGTTGCAATGGGTGAGGACGCGCATGCCGTCCCGGATGAGGGGAGCGCCGTGGACGCCGATTTCCCGGCAGTGGGCCACGTCTTCCTCGGCAAAGGACAGGGCTTCCTCCAGGGCCAACGCCTGCTGTTCCGCCACGGACCCGCCGGCTTGCATCCGGCGTTGGACCCGTCGCAGGGCGTTGATGGGGTCGACGGCGGTGGGTCGGGCTTCGGCCAGGAGGTTGAACACCTGTTGCACATGGCGTGAGAACCCGGAGCGGTTGTGTCCGCGGAACGCGCGGGCGCCCTGGGCGAGGCCGAAGGCGGCGGTGGCCCCGATGGCTCCGGCTCCGCGCACGACCATGTCGCGGATGGCCGCGGCGGTGGCGATGGGGTCAGCGGTGCGCACCACCTTGAATCGGTGGGGCAGAAGTCGTTGTTCGATCAGGCAGACTTCATTGCGGGCGACATCGAATGACACCGTTCTGAACTCCCGCGCCTTTCCATTCACAGTGACGGTCATGACATCAAAAGGCGCGTTTGGGGTTGGCCTTCACATGGGCGCGGATCTCGTCGAGGAAGGCGTCGCCATAGACCCGCAACTTGGTCTCGCCGATGCCTGGCACGGCGAGCAGTTCGGATTCCGTCACCGGATATTCCCGCGCCATGGTGCGCAGGGTGACATCGCCAAAGACAATGTAGGGAGGTACACCCTGTTCATCGGCGAGGCGTTTTCTGAGGCGGCGCAGTTTCTCGAACAGGAGATCGTCGCACTCGATTTCACCGGCGCGGGTCGTCGCCTTGGGCCGGGGCGTTTCGCGGGGTTTGGTCAGGGTGATGACACGGCGTTCCTTCAGGGCGGCCATGCCATCGGGTGTCAGCGACAGCGTCGGGTATTGCCCTGGATCCTGGCGCAGCAATCCGAGTCGGATGAGTTCCCGGCCGATGGCACCCCATTCATTCCGGGAATGGTCGGAGCCGATGCCGAACGTGGACAGTTGCTGATGACCGCGTCTTCGGACGTCCTCGGTATCGGCCCCGGTGAGGACGGCGACGACATGGTTCATGCCGAAGCCGATCCCGCTTTTCTGTCGGACACGGAACACGCAGCTCAGGAATTTCTGGGCATCGAGGGTTCCGTTGTAGGTGGAACGTGGGGCGAGGCAGTTGTCGCAGGCACCGCAGCCGATGGCGGGGAAGGCTTCGCCAAAATAGCCGAGCAGGGTGGTCCGCCGGCATTCACCGCCCTCGGCGTAATGGACCATCTGCCGGAGCTGTTCGCGGGCGATCTGCTGTTCCTTCGGATCGGGTTTCTCCTCGATGAAATTGGTTTGCTTGGCGACATCGCCGGCGCTGAAGAGGAGGAGGCAATCGGCGGGCAATCCATCGCGACCGGCCCGACCGGTTTCCTGGTAATACCCTTCCAGGTTCTTGGGGAGATCATGATGGATGACGAAGCGGACGTTGGGTTTGTTGATGCCCATGCCGAACGCAACGGTGGCGCACATCACGCGCACTTCATCGCGCAGGAACCGTTCCTGGTTGCGGGCACGCACGTCGGAATCGAGTCCGGCGTGATAGGGGGCGGCCTCGATCCGGGCGGCCACGAGTTTGGCGGCAAGGGCCTCGGCGCCGGCGCGACTGGCGCAATAGATGATGCCGGGATCCTGGGGTCGGGACTTGAGGAAGTTGAGGATCTGGGTGGCGGCCTGGGCCTTGGGTTCGATGCGATAGGTCAGGTTTGGCCGGTTGAACGACGCCACATAGATGGCGGGATCCTGGAGATGCAACTGCTGGAGGATGTCGCGTCGCACGCGTTCGGTCGCCGTGGCGGTGAGCGCCATGAAGGGCACGCCGGGGAAACGCCCGCGGAGATCGCTCAGTTGACGGTATTCCGGGCGGAAATCGTGACCCCATTCACTGATGCAATGGGCTTCGTCGACGGCGACGGCCGACAGGTCCCATCGGGCGATTTCCTCCACGAGATTGCCGGCGAACAGGCGTTCCGGAGCCACGTAGAGCAACCGGGTCCGACCGCGATGCAGGTTGCGCCAGGCGCTGCGGCGTTCGTCACCGTCCAGGGTCGAGTTCAGGCAGGCGGCTTCGACCCCGTTCGCCTTCAGCGCATCCACCTGATCCTTCATCAACGCGATCAGGGGCGAGATCACGATGGTCAAACCCGGCCGCACCAGTGCCGGCAACTGGAAACACAACGACTTCCCCCCGCCCGTCGGCAGCAACGCGAACACGTCGCGGCCTGCCAACGAATCCCGCATGATCTCCTGCTGCAACGGCCGGAACGTTCCGTAACCGAACGTGCGCTTCAACGGCCCCAGCAGATCCACCGTCTTCGCATTGGGCATCGGATGGCCGCCACCCTCCCGGGGCAGCGTCACTGTGCCGGCCCGGAATCCCCCCGGGTCCGGTGTGCCTTCGGAGGCGCTGATCGCCGCGTCGGCCTCTGCATACAACTGTTCCCACTCATCGTTCACGTCGGACCCCATTGAAGCCGACCCCTGCGTCCGGCGCGAACCGGATTCCTCAAATGACATTTGTCGCCCCGGGAGCGCGGAATTCATTCCGCAAACGAGGGAGGGGATCGAGGTGCGGGATGAATCCCGCGCTCCCAGGAATGGAGCGGCGACGGTTGGTCGCCGATGGGATTGAGCACGGCGAGGGGTCCTCGCCGCTCCGGGGAATGCTCCGAGGGACAGGCTTCATAGAATCGACGGCTCGCACGGGGCCCAATGCCCGGATCCGAGGTCGTACTCGTACTCGTACTCGGATTTGGGTGGTGGTTTTTCGGAAGGAAAAGGCATGGGGACCCCGGACCGAGTACGAGTACGATGACGAGTACGATGCCCCCCACCCCCACGACTCAACCCCACCTGAAGCCTTGGGGACAGGCTTGGGGACAGGCTCTCGCTGCCCCGGGAGCGCGGAATTCATTCCGTAAACGAGGGAGGGGATCGAGGTGCGGGATGAATCCCGCGCTCCCAGGGGGAGCGGCGACGTTTGGTCGCCGATGGAGTACGGCGAGGGGCCCTCGCCGCCCCGGGATGTTTCGCTTCAACGGATGAGTTGGAACTCCGCTCCGGTCAGGAGTGCCCACGCCAACTGCCGGTTGGCATCCGGCGCCGGTCGATCCCGGAGATATTCTTCGGCCGCCTTTCTCTCTTCCCGGTCGGGTTCGCGTCCCAGGATTCCGAGGAAGGCCGTGCGGACGCGTCGGGTGGGATCCGTCAGGGTGTTGATCCGGTGAAGAAGTGAATCGGGGCGGTCGGCCAGCAGGGCATCGATCAGCGGTGAGTTCGACAGGAACAACGCCTGTTGCAGGGTGGCGTTGTATTCGATGGGAAAGAGATCGGGGAATTGCTGGACCAAGGCGCGGCGCAGGTCGTCATCGACCGGTTGTGCGGGGTTGTTGGTCGATGGCTGGACCGGACCGGTGGCGATGGTCAGGGACCGGTGGAGTTGTTCGGCTGACAACGGGCGGGTGAGCATGGATGCGAAGGCATCGGGCTCGACCCGGACACCCTTGCGTTGGTCGGCGGGACGTGAATCCAGGCCGTAGACACGGCTCAGGACCAGGGCGCGGATCAGGGGACGCAGATGATGTCCGTCTTCGGCGAAACGTTCGGCCAGCCAATCGAGGAGGTCGGGATGGCTGGGTGGATGTTTCGAATCCATGAGTTCCACCGGATGCACGAGGCCGCGTCCGAACAGCAGGGCCCAGGCGCGGTTGACCGTTGCGCGGGCGAGGAGCGGATTGTCGCGGGTGACGGCGTCGGCGAAGGCGCTGCGACGGGAGAAGCGGGGTATGGCGGGAGCCGTGGCGGGCTGTTTTTCCGGCGGGGGCGGAACGAGGTAGAGCGCGGGGTCATCGGGAGGCTTGGCGCCTTCCTCGGGCCAGGATTCGTCGATGGACCGACCGTTGAAGAAGGTGAGGCGTGCGGGCTGCGATTCCTTGCGGAGATTGGCGAAGGTGACGAAGCCGCCGATGGCGGATTCGGCGAGGCCGAAGCCGGCGGGGGTGTCGACGTTTTTGGATCGGTTGAAGGCGGCGACCATGCCCCAGTAGTGGGCCTGCTTGATTTCCCTGGCGACCATGTGGTCGTGGCATTGGGCGCATTGCACCTGCAACCCGAACACCATCGGCGCCACCGCCTCGGCCATCGCCTGTGGATTGTTGTCCCGTTCGTACAGGAACCACGCCGCACCCCGATCCACCTCGCCCGACGGCCGGGCCACGATCAGTTCCCGCACCACCTCGTCCCAGGGACGGTCGCGGCGGATGACATCCTCGAGGTAGGAGTGCCAGCCGCGTTTGGCGCGTTGCTCGATCTTTTTGGTGGGGGCGCGACCCATCAGGACGGTGTCCCACACTTCGCGCAGATGGAGGACATGCGCGTCGCTGGAGAGCAACCGGTCCACCAGGTGTTCGCGACGGTTGGGGGAACGGTCGGCGAGGAAGGCTTCGAGTTCGGCCTGTGAAGGGATGTGTCCGGCCAGATCGAGCCACACGCGTCGGGCCCAGGTCCGGTCATCGGCGGGGCGAGCGGCCCGGACGCCGCGTTCCTTCCAACCGCGTTCAATGAACCGGTCCACGGCATCGGTGATGCCCATGCCGTCGGGTGGACGCCAGGCGGGAGGCCGCGGTGGGAGCGGTTCGGGAATGGCGGTGGCGGTGGAAGGGGAATTGGTGCCCAGGCGCCGTACCCAGGTTTGCAGCAGTTCAATCTGATCGGCGCGGAGGGGATCGCCCTTGGGCGGCATGATGGGATCCGCGCCGGGGGTCACCAATCGGATCAGCGGACT
Organism: Verrucomicrobia bacterium UBA6176; assembly: GCA_002422905.1. Taxonomy (GTDB): domain Bacteria; phylum Verrucomicrobiota; class Verrucomicrobiia; order Limisphaerales; family UBA9464; genus UBA6176. Next base: position 4,973 of record DITU01000078.1, on the reverse strand, counting down.
GCGGTCGGGATCCCCGGGGAAGACGGACGGGCCGGAGTCACCCCCGTGGAGCGCGCCTTCGGGAGTGGTGAGATCGAGACCGGACTTGGTCTGGTTACCGCCATGGCACTTGTGGCAATGCTCCTGGAGGATGGGCGCGACATGGGCATCCCAGAAGGGATCCGAGGCCTGGAGAACGGCGGTGGTGAAGGCGAAAGGGAGGAGGAACCGGCGGAATCGACCGGCGAAGCTTTGCGGGGTGGAAAGGCGGACGCTCATGGACAACGGAACGTGAGGACGGCGTCGATGACCTGATCCTGCACGGTGGACGACATGCTGTTGTAGAAGGGGAGCCGGATCAACCGGTCACTGATGTCCTCGGTCACCGGGCAATCCCCGGGTTGCCCGCCGAAGCGGGATCCGTAGGTGGAGAGGTGGAGCGGGAGGTAATGGAACACGGCAAGGATGTGCCGGGCCTTGAGATGCTCGATGAAACGGGTGCGGTCGGCGGCGGTGGGCAGCAGGAGATGATACATGTGCCACGCGGACTCGCAGTGGGGTGGGACGATGGGTTGTCGGACCCCGTTTTCGGACGCCCAGTTGGCGAGGGCGGAATGGTAGCGTTGCCAGACTTCCCGGCGCCGTTCCTGGATGGTTTTCCACGCTTCGAGCTGGGCGTAGAGGAAGGCGGCGAGGACATCGCTGATCACGTAGCTGCTGCCGAGATCGACCCAGGAATACTTGTCGACCTGGCCTCGGAAGAAGCGGGACCGGTTGGTGCCTTTCTCGCGCAGGATTTCGGCGCGTTCCACCCATTGTCGGTCGTTGATGAGGAGGGCGCCGCCTTCGCCGCAGGTGATGTTCTTGGTTTCGTGGAAGCTTTGGGTGGCCAATGCACCGAACGTGCCGAGCCAGCGGCCGCGATACCGTCCGAACAGACCGTGGGCGTTGTCTTCCACCACGGGGATTCCATGGCGTTGGGCGACTTCCAGGATGGTGTCCATCTCGCAGCCAACCCCCGCGTAATGGACCGGGACGATGGCACGGGTCCGTGGGGTGATCAGGGATTCGAGTCTTGTTTCGTCGAGGTTCAGGGTGTCGGGGCGGACATCTGAAAACACGGGAGTGGCGCCGCGGAGGACGAAGGCGTTGGCGGTGGAGACGAAGGTGAAGGCTGGCACGATGACCTCGTCGCCCGGTTGGAGGTCGAGCAACAGGGCCGCCATTTCGAGGGCATGGGTGCACGAGGTGGTGACCAGGGCGCGGTTCACCCCGAGGACCTGTTCAAGCAGGACCTGGCATCGGCGCGAGAACGTCTGGTCGCCGGCGATCTGTCCGCTGGCGAGGGCCTGGCTGATGTAGTCGAGCTCGGGTCCCTGGAGGGAGGAACGGTTGAAGGGAATGGCGGGTTGCGGGGCGCTCATGCAGGGGGCTTTGAAAGGTCGGAAGAAGCGGGCGTGGCGGTGGTCCCGATGATTTCCCCGACGGTATAGGCCGGCTTGTCCATGGTCCGGAAATGCATTCGGGCCAGGTATTCGCCCAGGATGCCGAGGGCGAAGAGTTGGGCACCGGAGAAGATGGCGATGATGGAGGCGAGGAAGGGGAATCCGGCGACGCTGCTGCCCACGATGAGGTAGCTGCCGAGGACATAGGCGAGGACACCCATCCCGAACAGGGTGAAGAGGAATCCGATGATGCTGGCGAGCTGGAGGGGCAGCACGGAGAAGCCGGTCATCATGTTGAGCGCATGCCGGATGAGCCGGGCGATGCTGTAGTTGGACTTGCCCACACTCCGGGGATCGTGTCGGACGCGGATGGCGGTGAACCGGGTGGTTCCCCAGGTCAACAGGACATCGATGCTCACGAACGGGCTGCTGTAGGCTGCAAACGCCGATCTCAGGTCGGTCCGGAACACCCGCAACGCACTCACCATCCGCGCCGTCTCCGCCCCCATCGCACTGCCCAACGCCATCTTGGTCACCACCGACGCCAGGTCCCGGAATACACCGTGCTGCTCATTCTCAGGGGATCCGTAGACGACATCGATCCCCTCCGTGAGCCCGGCCAGCAAACCGGGCAGGACTTCGGGCGGATGCTGAAGGTCATCGTCGAGGGTGATGACGGTGTCGAAGCGGGCCAACCGCAAGCCGGCCAACAGGGCGTTGTGCTGCCCGTAATTGCGCATCATGCGAACCCCTCGGATCCACGGATGCTGCGCCGCCAATTGCCCGATGACCGTCCAACTGGCGTCGGGACTTCCATCGTTCACCAGCAGGAGTTCATGGGGAATTCCCAGGGATTGGAGGACCGGTTCGAGGCGCGCGACGAGGTCCGGAAGGATGGCGGCGCTGCGGTAAACCGGGACGATCACCGACACCCCGGCCGGAAGTGGAGTTGGAGGGGTGACTTCGATCATGGGGAGGAAGGGCGGAGCACTGCTGGTGGGGGAGTCGAGCCAATCCCCGGCAGTCGGGCAAGCCCACAGTGGACGGTCCGCGGTGGGCGAAAGGATCGGCGACGGCCGGTCGCCCGGGGGAGGGTTCCACGCGGAGGCGCAGGGAGCGCGGATAAGAAAGAACGGGGGCAGGATTTCGTGTGGGGTTGGGGCGGGTGGCTGGGGGATCGTACTCGTACTCGCACGCAGTCGGGATGGGGGCTTTCGAGTACGAGTACGAGTACGACCAGGGGTTTGAGGATCGGGTGAACCCGGGGGAAACGTCTGTTCGAGTTGGGAAGTGTCTGCGGGATCCTGCGTGCTGGTGCATGGAACCGGCTAGAACACCGGCCCAAGGTTCCAAGGTGCGAACTCTTCGTCGCCAATCCCCAACAACTCGCTCCGCGTCCGTTTGCCACCCGCCACCGCCACGATCTCCTCGAAGATCCGGCGCCCCACTTCCTCCACCGTCTCCGTGCCGTCCAGAATGGTCCCGGCATTCAGATCCATGTCGTCGCGCATCCAATCGAACAGCGTGGTATTGGTGGCCACCTTGATGCACGGCATCGGCTTGCATCCGTAGACACTGCCGCGGCCAGTGGTGAACACCCCGACATTGCAGCCGCCACACACCAGACCCGTCATGCTCACCGGGTCGTACCCCGGGGTATCCATGAAGGCGAACCCGGGCGCTGAAATCGGCTCCGCATAACCATAGACCGCGCTCAACGGCGCCTGCCCGCCCTTCGCCACCGCCCCCAGGCTCTTCTCATAGATCGTCGTCAACCCGCCCGCCTTGTTCCCCACGCTCGGATTGTTGTCGATCGTCGCCCCGTGCAGTCGCGCGTAATCTTCCCACCACCGGATCATCGACAGCAGCTTTTCCCCGACTTCGGGCCGCACCGCGCGACGGGTCAGCAGGTGTTCCGCCCCATAGATTTCCGGCGTCTCCGCCAGGACACTCGCGCCGCCGCGCCGCACCAGTTCGTCACTGGCCACACCCAGGGCCGGATTCGCCGTGATCCCACTGGCGCCATCGGATCCGCCACAGTTCAACGCCAGGGTCAGCCGGCTCACCGGCATCCATTGCCGCCGTTGCGCCGCCGAGATCGGCAACAGTTTCCGCACCGCCGCACTTGCTGCCTCCACCGTCTTCGCCACGCCCCCCTGCGTCTGGATGTTCATCACCATCGGCGCCATCCCGCCCGGGCCGGCATTCCCCAGTTGTTGGTCCTTCACCAACCGCTCCACCTGGTTCACCTCACAACCCAATCCCAGCAATACCCACCCGGAAATGTTCGGATGCCGCGCTATCCCCGCCAGCACCCGTTGCAACAGGCGCGTCGGCTCGTCATCCGGCATCGCACATCCGCTCTTGTGCGTGAATGCCACCACGCCGTCCACCCCGGGAAAATCCCGCGCGAGGTCCGGCCCACGGAACCGGTCCGCCACATAACGCGACACCGATGCCGAGCAGTTCACACTCGATATCACTGCCACATAATTGCGTGTCCCGGCACGCCCGCCCGGCCGTGCATAACCCTCGAATCCCCGCACATCATCGGCTCCCGGCGATTCCAACGGCACCACCTCCGAACACATGCCCGCGTCCCGCGCAAATTCCCGGACCAGCACGTTGTGCACATGCACGAAATCCCCGGCCCGGATCTCCCCCCGCGCGAACCCGATCACCTGTCCGTACTTCCTCAAGGGCGCGCCGTCCGAAACCGCCCGGATCGACAGCTTGTGCCCACGTCCCACATCGGCCCGCACCGTCACCGTTTCATCCCCGAACCGGAGCACGGTTCCCGCCGGGATCGGGACCTTGGCAACCACCACATCGTCTTCCGAACGGAGCTGCAACGCGACCTGGGCAAGCGGGATGACATCCACGCCGGCCAAACAATCACAGTCCATGAAGGCCGGCCAGCGCCCTTCCTTCCGACATTCCGACCCACGGGCTGTCCGAGGGCAATCGGGGTTGGGATCTCCCGCCCACCAACCCGGAACGCATCAACTTCGTGTTGCACCTGCAACAAAAGGTTGGAGCCATTTCGCCCCACACCCCTCCGGCCAAAGCCAAACCATCCCCTTGCCTCACGCCAACCCAGGCTCGCTCACCGCCCCATCACCCCGTCCCCCCCCACCGTCACCTCCGTCATTTCCCCACCCAACTCCGCCCTCGTCACCCGCCCATCACCCCAGTGCACCTCCAACTCCGTCGGTACCCCGGGCGCCCCCAGGATCGTCAGTCCCGATACCACCCGCCGCGCCGCACCCCACCTGGTCCCGGTCCGCAGCCGCACCTCCGATCCCTCTCCCCAACGCGACTCCACCCGTCCCACCAACCTCACCCTCAATCCCGGTCGCCCCACCCCATTCACAAAAACCTGCCACCCACCTCCGCCATCCCCCAATCCCAAATCCGGAATCCCATCCTCCCCCACATCCAACACCCCGATCGCCATCACACCGCCCAAGCCTACCAATCCCGACTCCTCCCCGCTCAACTGCCGCCATCCACCCCGACCATCCCCCACCCCCACCCGACACACTCCCG
>DITU01000059.1:6485-34617 GCA_002422905.1 Verrucomicrobia bacterium UBA6176 | reverse complement strand
ACTTGGCCACCCGGTGACCTCTCCCAAAACCTGGATCCCGGTCGCAGGCGCGGGTCCTTCGTTCTCAATGATCAGGATCTGGAAACCCGGCACCCCCACCGGCACCCCGCCCATCCCCTGCGATTCGAAGCCCAGTGCGACATTCACCCGTGTCGCCTGCTTGAATCGTCCGGTCAGCAACGCAAGATCATTCTCCGGATTGAGATCCCGGTTCACTCCAAAATCAAGGATGCGAGCCGGAATCAGGACGTCGGCCTCCGGCTCAGCCAGGCGCGCGGTGAACTCCACGTCCACCTGCACCAATCCCCCTTTCGCCAACCCGTCGCACACGATCTCCACCCGCTGGATCGGGTGGCCGTCCACCTGGACTTCAGTTCGCCGGAAAGTCAGAGGCGCCGATTCCGGAATCGTCCGGATCTGACCTAGATCCACGGGATCAAAGCTCCGCGGCAGATCCAATGCCGCCACAAAGGCTGTCGCGTCGTCCGAGCCGGTATTCCTCAATTGCACCCGGACGGTGACCGGCACATCGGTCGGAAGTTCCATGGGATTGAGCAACGGAACGAACAGGCTGACTCCCAGATCCACGGACTCGTCGCGCCCCTCGAACATCAACACCAATCCCTCCTCGACTTCCCCATCCTCCGACATCGTTCCCGCCTTCCGCGCTCCCACCCCGGCCGGCACCCCCGCCCCGGCTCCCGCATACCGCACCCCGTTCACGTCATCCTGCACCGGCAACACCGAGGTGAACCCATCCGCTCCCGGGCCGCCGTGATAGGTCAGATCCCGCAATCGAAAGGTGATCCAAGGCGCCGCCGTGTTCTTGAACACCTCCAGCCTCCCGATGAAGCCGTCACTCTCCCCACCGCCGAACCCGTCCTGAAGCGCCGGATAGGTCGGACTCTCCGGCAACGGCAGATCCGTCGAGGAGGTCACACCCCCGATGTGGAAGATGGCGCTGGTGGATCCATCCGGGTGACTCGCCGTCCGCGGGGTGTCACGGATTGCACGGCCGATGTCATTCCCATCCCCACCCAGATACGCCGCCGAGGCCGGTCGCACCGGGCTGAACGGATTCGACGGCAACGGTTCCCACGCCACGATCACCGCATCGTTTTCACCTCCGCCATAACCCCGGCCCAACCCCTCCGTCGCCCCCGGAAAATCCGTGGAACTGGTCTGCCCAATCACCACGTACGTGTCCCCCACCCGCGCCACCGAATGCCCGATGTCATCCCCCGATCCGCCGATCACCCGGGCATACAGTCGCCGCGCCGTGTCGATATCGTAGATGTTCATGAAGATGCGCTTGCCCAATCCCACCGGGTCGCTCGCATCCCGGTAGAAGATGGCGTCATCCGTCCAGCCGGTGATGTACAGGTGCCCCCCGTACAGGCTGCCTCCCAGGATCACTTCATTCACATTCGCCGTGGCACTGCGCCGGTGAAGGGTCGCCAGGCGCAATGTGTGGTCCCGGTTCATCACCACGATCAATCCATCACTGTTCGAAGAACTGTTTTTCGTCGTCTGCGCAACGCTTGGGTTGGGTGTCGGAAACGGAAAATCCGTGGAGGTCGTGAACCCGAAGAACGCAAACCGATCTCCAAACTCGCGCCCGGCCATCCCTGCGAACTGGTCCTCCTCCGATCCCCCCAGGTACGTGCTGAACAACAGCTTCAGATCGAGATCATACTGCGCGATGATCCCGTCGCTCTTCCCCGCATTCGCCGCCTGGATCGGATCCAGCGTCCGAAAGTCCGTCGACCGGGTCCAACCCGAGATCGTGATCCGCGGCGCTTCGCCATCGACCTGCAAACCGCCCGTCACCGAAATCCCGTTCCCGAAATCCGAGCCGGATCCTCCAAGCAACGTCGCCGCCACCACCTGTCCCGACGGATCCAGCTTAACCACGAAAATGTCTCCCACCCCGCCCGGATCCCCCATGAACTCCGTGTCGTCCGTCACGGGAAAATCCGCCGACATCGTCACCCCCACCGCATAGACAAACCCCGCGTGCAACGCGGTGGCAAACACGGTGTCCCGGCCGCCCCCACCGATAAACCGCTCGAATACCACCGACTGGGCCACCGCCTGCCCCACTCCGCTCCACTCCGGCAACCCCAACCCAACCAAAGCCAGCAGCACCCCGATCCATCCGCTCCTGAGACGAGTTCGCACACCGGTTGCAAACGATTCCATCGCCCCGGGTCACCGGCTTTTTCAGAAAGATTCCACCCCCGGAATCCCCACCCATTCCGACGGCCGCTCCCCGTCCCTTCCCTCCTCACGGCTCGCTGGATCGATGCCGTCGATCTCCCAGGAACCATTTCCCCCATGCCACCCATCCGTCATCACTCTCCTGTTCCCCCAACCGTTGCCGCAATGTCACCGCATCCCAGTCTTCCAACCCCGCTTCTCCCAACCCCTCCAACAACTCCACAAACCAACCCGGTACCGGCCCGCCCACCTTCGGCAGCCCACAGACCCTCACCCCTTCCCCCGGCACCCACACCAGCATCCGTCCATTTCCCGGCCCGAACCTCGCCTGATATCCCCGCTCTCCCGCCCCTGCTTCCATCACCCCCACCAGCATCCCCGACCCCACATCCCACATCCGAACCCGCCCATCGCCGCACGCGGTCATCAATCCCTTTCCATCCCCTCTGAAATCCACCGACTCCACCCCGCCGGGATGGATCCATCGCTCGCCCCTCGGCCGGCCGGTCCGCACCTCCCACACCTGCGCCGTCCCGTCCTTGGACCCCGTCGCCATCCACACGCCATCGGCACTGAATGCCACATCCATCACCTCACCCTCATGCCGCAGCGTTCCCAATTCCCGCCCCCATTCCACCCCGGACACATCCCACAATCGCGCCGTCCGATCCGTCGAGGTCGTCACCACACGATCTCCACCGCGATGAAACCCGATCCCCATCACCGCAGACTCGTGCGCCTTCCATTCCCCCAACAGCCCACCATCCCGGGTTGACCACATCCGCACCTCGCCTGATCGCGAACCGGTCAGCACCCGATCCAGCCCCGGAGCAAACGCCACCGCGGAAAGTGAATCCTCATGGTTCCACGGCCCGAATCGCATCCGGCCCGTCTCCACATCCCAAAGCCGCGCCGAGCCATCCCACGAGACCGTCACCGCCAATGTCGAATCCTCACTGAACGTTCCCGTCCATAATCCCCTGCCGTGTCGCGGCTCCAATTCCCGTTCCAATCCCTCCTCCACCGACCACAACCGCGCGCTCCCATCCCGTCCCATGCCCAACACCTGTCGGCCATCCCTCGAAAACGCCGCCGCCACCAACCGACCCGGATACTCCCACCCCGTCCCCACCGGAAGGCCCGTCGACGTCTGCCAGACGCGCACCCGGCGATCCTCTCCATGGGTCATGATCCGGGCTCCGTCCCCCGACCAGACCCCGCCCTGGAGGTCGGCGTGCTTCAAGACCATCCCATTCGCCCGCCCCGGCAACGCACTCCACACCGACACCGACCCGCTCTCCTCTCCCACCACGTACCATCGACCATCACCACTGAACGCCGCACAACCCACCCCCGCCCGATGTCGGGACGGATATCCCCGGGCAACCCCCTCCGCTTCCTCCCACAAGCGGACGGATCCATCCAGCCCTGCCGACAAGACCACTTCCGCCCCATCTTCACCGGTCACCCAACCCATGGAAGTCACCCGTTGCGAATGTCGGGTCACCCGTTCAACACCCGCTTCACCCGCCCGGGTCCATCGGAAGACCGCTCCACCCTCGGTCCCAAACCACACCCGCCCGCCCGTCGAATCCATCGTCACCCCGTTGATCCATGCGCCATCTCCCTCGGTCTCCCGCTCCACCGCACCCGTCCTCAGATTCCACAGTCGCACCCGGCCATCCCACGAGCCTGTCACCAACTGCCCGGCATCCGGGGTGAACGCCACCGCTGAAACCCGTTGCCCATGCCCCAGCAGCGGCGACAAAGGCCGCCCGGTCGCTGCATCCCAGACCCGCGCCATTCCATCCCGCCCACCCGTCACCACCCGACTGCCCGACGCATCAAAGGCCGTCACCAGGACCTGTTCCCCATGCCGCACGGCCACGGGTTCACCCTCCTCTGCAACCCGCCAGATCCGCATCCATCCATCCGCGCATCCCGTCACCACCCGACTCCCATCCGGGCTGAACTCGGCCGTCACCACCGCGCCGGGATGTTCCCAACTCCGCAACTGCCGCCCATCCCCTCCCCAGACCTGTACCCGACCCTCCTCTCCCACCGTCAGGATCCGCTCCCCTTTCAAAGCCATCCGCACCGCCACCAACCCCGCACCCACCTCCAGCTTCATCGGCGTACTTTCCAGATCCCACGGGTCCCGGATCCACACCCGTCCATCCGCCGATGCCGACAACACCCGATCCGATCCCGGGGTGAACGCCACACCGACCACTGGCGCGCCGTGGGATTCCAGTCGGCGTTCCATCAGCGGATGATTCTCCCATGTCAACGCCCACCACGCCCGCTCTGCCGCCATCCTGTCTTCCGGATCTGCGCGCAGTAGCTCCGCCAGTCCAGCCAATGCCCGTTGAGGGCGTCCGCCGACAAACCCCTCGTTGATCCGTTCCCACTTCAACCGGTTCAACGCCCGACGCATCTGAATCTCTCCCGCCTCCGCCCGACGCGCCGCGGATTCCGCCCGTCGCCAGAACACCGAAACCGTCACCAACGACACCAGCGTCAATCCCACCACCAACAGACCCATCACCATCAACGCCGGATGTCGCAATCCCCAACGCCCCAACCGTCCCATCCAGCCCACCCGCCGGGCCTGGATCGGGCGCTGCCCCAGGAAGTTCTCCAGATCCACCTCCAACTCCGCCGCCGTCCGGTATCGAGACGCCGGCTCCGTTGCCAGGCACTTGAGACAGATCGTTTCCAGATCCGCCGGCACCCGCGGATTCCACCGACTCACCGGCATCAACTCTCCCGCCAACGTCCGACGCATCACTTCCCCCAACGTCTCCCCCTCAAAAGGCACACGCCCGCTCAAGAGCTGATACAGAATTGCTCCCATCGCATGGATGTCCGTCCAGGGCCCGATCGCCGATACCCGTCCATCCGCCTGTTCCGGGGCCATGTATCCCGGTGTGCCCAGAACCTGCCCGCTCACCGTCAGCCCCGACGGTCCGTCCGCAAGCTTGGCCAGGCCGAAATCCGTGATCCGCACCCGGCCACCCTCATCCAACAACACGTTGCCGGGCTTCAGATCCCGATGCCACACGCCGGCCTCGTGGGCATGCTGGATGGCCGATGCAATCCCGCGCACGATCTCCGCCGCACGTCGGCACTGTAACGGGCCTCCGGCCATCAACTCACGCAAGGTCCCACCCCGGACCCATTCCATGCACAGGTAAACCTGTCCCTGAACAAATCCGACCTCATGGATGGCAACAATCCCGGGATGCGACAACCGCCCCAGCACCAGCGCTTCCGCCCGCAATCGCTCCACCCGATCTCCTCCAGCAAACTCTCCCCCGAGCAACAGCTTGATCGCCACCTCGCGCCCCAGGTCCTCCTGCAAGGCCCGATACACCACCCCCATCCCGCCCCGACCGATGACCTCCATCAACCGGTATCGCCCCAGTTGTGTCCCTTCCGAAATCCCTGCACCCGTCGGCTCGTGCAAACCCCATGGAGATTCCCCGCGAGCCCCTTCATCGACCGGCATTCCCGCCAAACCCAGACGCAACAGGCACGCCGGACAGCCCCCTGCGGATTCCTCCGGCAAAGGTTCGCCGCATTCCCTGCACTCCTTCATGGCCGCCATCCTCGGAATCCCACCGTCCTTCAACCACTCCCGCCGCTGAACAACTCTACCAGATAGCGAAGCTCCGAATCGATTTCGCCCTTGTCCGACACCGTCCGGGCCACCTCCATCCGCAGGAACTGTCCGAAACGCTGGCGCATCCGATACACCTCGGTCTTCACCGCGCCCACACCCACTCCCCACCGCTCCGCGATCTCTCCCTGGCTGCGCTCCGGTTCACCCCCCGGCAAATATCCCGACAGATCCTCAAACCGACCGCTGCGCCCCGCCGCCACATACTCCGCCTCCAACCGACGTCGCGCCGACTCGATCACCGCCATCCCCCATTGCCTGTCGAAAAACACATCCGCCGTTCCTGCGCCGGACTCCAATCCGATCTCATTCCCACGCACGCCCTCCAACGAGATCACTGTTCTCCCGCCACCCCGCTTCAATGCCATTGTCCGCTCCCGTTGATGCCCCAGAAAATTCCGCAGCGATGCCAACAGGAAGGATCTGAACCGTCCACGACGCCAGTCGAGACCGGCAAAGGCATCGCGCGACAACAACTCCGCCAGGAACTGCTGGGTGAGATCCTCGGCATCTTCCGGCCCATGCCCGGCCTGACGCAGGAAACGGAAGACTGGTTGCCAATAACTCCGACACAACTGGTCAAGCGCCTCACGCGCCTGCGCCGAACTCCCTGCTCCCGCAGCGAGAACCACGCTCCAATGTGTCGTCTCAAATGTGCGCATGGACGCCCAAGTCTCCCCACTCCCCGATTCAACTCCCCTTCCCCTCGACAAACCCTGTGCAACCCCGGTCACAGACTCAAGATGGAACTGCCCCGCATCCACGCAGTTGCCGCTGTCCCGTTCCCCCGACCGAGCGGTGGGTTCCACTCGCCGACCTCGTGCAAACGTCCCCCCGCAGCTTCCCCGCTCATTCCGACACCCACCGGATCACCACCGGCCCGCCCCAGACGGTCGCGAGCAGGCCCGACTTCTTTCTGGCGCCCGAGATCTCCTCTTCCATTCCACCCATTCCCACCGCTTCCACCACCCGTTGTTCCGACAAGCGGATCGCCCGAACCGTGCGTACCCGTTGTTCGTGTCCGCGATCCAATCCGTCCGCCACCCGCAGGATCCCGGCCAGCCAATCGATCCGATACCGGTCAGTCTCGGACATCGCGGCATAGTCGGGGTGCCGGACGGGGTCGGGCTCGGCTTTCCGATGATATCGCGCCACCAGGGCGATCAACTCGACCCGATCGCGGGGAACGCCGCTCCAGTCATGTTCACGGATGAGCCGGGCCGAAGCCTTGTGATGACCTCCTCCGTCGGGAAGCGTGAGGGACCATCCGATGTCATGGAGACAGGCGGCGGCATCGAGGAGGGGTGCGGCATCGGAGTGGAGACCGTGAGCGGCGGAAAGAAGGTCGAACAGGCGCATGGCCAGATCACGGACATGGAGCACATGGGCAATGCGCAGTTCATGTTGCTCCAGCAATTGCCGGACGCCGCGATCCAGGGCGGACCGATCCAGCTCAACTTCCATCGGCATCCTCCAGCAACGCGCCAAAGCGCAATCCACGCGTGCTCACGCTGAGTTCCCCCAACTCGAACCGTTCCATCAACGCCTCATAAATCACCACACCGAACGGGATCACATCCGCCCGTTCAGACGGCAAACCCCGGCGCCGGCGCCGTTCTTCCAACGTTTCCAACCACAACGCCTCCACCCATTCCCTCAGGATCGACATCGGGAACCGCGCCCGCTCCACCAAGCCGCGATCGAAGCCATCCACCCCGGCCTGCATCAACGCCAGAATCGCGGTGGTGCCGCCCACGCCCAGAACCCGTTCAGGCCGGCCAAACTCCGTCATCGCACCGCTCAACCCCTCCGCGACCTCCGCATCCAGAAAGCCCCTCAACCAAGTCCGTACCCGGACCAATTCCTCCCGGATCGGCGGATCTCCCGTGGGAAACCGTTCATGCAACCGGACCGACCCCAGCGGAAAGCTGCGTCGATACGCCACACGTCCCGCCATCCCGAGAATCAGTTCCGTACTGCCACCTCCCACATCCACGATGAGCAACCGGCGTCCGGCCAGATCAGGATCCGTGGTCACCCCAAGGAAACCCCAATGCGCCTCGGTATCCCCCGTGATCACCTCGGTCATCAGACCGGATGCCCGCAGAATTGCGCCGATCAACTCGTCGCGGTTCAAGGCATCCCGGACCGCACTGGTCGCCACCACACGGACCTGTGCAGCGCCGTGCTCACCGGCGTGGCGTGCGAACCGGGCCACCGCTTCGGCCGTGGCGGCAATGGGTTCAGCCTGGAGCCGATGCGACTCATAGAAGCCGCGCCCCAACCGGGTCTGCTGGCCGGTCTCCCAGACTGGGATCACCGAGCCCCCGCTGATATCGGCCACCAACACCTTTACCGAATTGGTGCCGACATCGATGACGGCTCGTCGTGCCATGCGGGAGGTGGGTTACTTCAGGCTGCTGATGAACTCGACCAGGTTGCGCAGGTCCTGGCGGCTCAACTGTTCGGCCAACCCCTCCGGCATGCCGCTCAGGCCCTTCTCCCGACTCGTGATCTCCGACTTCTTCAACTTCATGATCCCGTCCTCGGGCGAATTGATCTCCAGTTCGGTTTCGGTATCCGACTTGATCACGCCGGCGTAGGAGGCGCCGTCCTTGAGGGTGACCAGGACGTTCTCGAATCCCTCGGCGATGGCGTCGTTCGGGAACAGGATGCTGGCGAGGATGTATTCCCTGCCCTTCTTCAGCAGGAGCCCGTTCAGTTCGGGTCCCACCTCGCCACCTTCGCCATCGGCCTTGTGACAGCGCACACAACTGACTTCCACACGCTCGATGAAGACCCTCTTGCCCTCCTCGATGTTTCCACCGGTCAGACAGACCCGCCAACCGGCCATCGGATCCTTGGGATCCAAGGACGCCTGCCATTTCTCCACGCCAGCCTTCAGGGAAGGCCGCTTCGCCGCGGCATCGACAACGTCCAACTGCATCTCGGCCGGAATCTTGCCGGCCTGAAGTTCGCCCAACCACTTGGCGATGACTGCATCCGCCGCGGCCCCTTCAACCCCGGCCAATGTCATCAAGGCGTTCTGTTTCTCCGACAACGTCCCCTTGTCCAGGATGTCCACCAGGCGCGCGACCGTCGCATCCGTTCCCGCACCGGCCGGGCGCCCCGACTTCCGACCTGTTGGTGGCGTTTCAGCACTCAGCCGGGTGGCTGCCTTGCGCACCCGCTCCGAGGCGTCTTTCGAACCGGCTTCCAACGCCGCGCCCAACTCTTCCGCGCCCAGGTCGAACAACGCCTGCAACGCCGCCACCCGGGTCTGTTCATCCCCTTCGGCACGGATGACCAACTGGGCCAGCGCGGGCGAAGCTTCCTCGATCTTCAACGACCCCGCCGCACTCGCCGCCGCGCGTCGCACCCGGTCGGATCCGCCGCTCAACAACCCGTTCACCACCGGCCGCAATGCATCCGCCGGAATCTTCACATCACGGGGCGAAGCCGTCGGACGCCACAGACCGGTCACCCGGTCGCGCCCGCCGTTGCGCGGCCATGCCGACAACGAGACCAGGGCTTCGGCCCGAACCGCTTCCGAAGCGGATTCGCGCGCGGCAACCCGGGCCAGCGCCCCGGCAGTGTCCTTCGTTCCAAACCGGAGATTTGCATTCACCACCCGGCGGGCCAGGGCCGGGCTGGCATCCGACGCCAGGTCATCCACCAACATCGCCAGGTCCGGCATGGCCCCGGCAATGGGCAGGTCATTGATGGCGCGCGCGGCCTCGGTCACGACGCTGATGCTGGAATCCTTGAGGAACACGGCGATCTCACTCCGTTCCAACCGGCGCAACGCGAGCAAGACGCCCATGCGGACGCCCTCGGACGGATCCTTCGCCGCGGCGATGAGATCATCGGGATCGGCGACCATCGAGAGGGCATAGACGGCGGCATGGCGCAGGTGGGGATCGCGATTGTCGTTTTCCTTGAGCACCTGCATCAGGGCGGGAACCGCCTCCCGTTGCCCGAGTTTGCCCAGGGCGATGGTTCCCACCGCGCGCACCTGCAGATCGGCATCGGCGGTGATCTTCAACAGGGCGTCATAGGCCCGACCATATCGGGCATCGCCCAGAACCCGCGCCACGTTGCTGCGGACCTTCGCTTCGGAATCGGACATCAATGGAATCAGGGCATCCAACGCCGCCGACCGCGCTCCACGCGCCGTGGCGTGGGTGGCATCGGCCACCTGCCCCAACGCCCACACCGCATGCAGGCGCGCATGCAGGGATTTCGACGACTTCGCCACCCGGATCAGGGCCGGAACAACGGCTTCACCCTTTTCAGCCAGGGTGAATTGGGCGTTCTGGCGGACGCGGAAGTTGGGATGTTCCAGGAACCCGAGAAGCTGGCGGTCGCTGCGGCTGGTGAACCCTTCGGCCAACAAGGTCCGGGTCGACTTCACCACTGGCGAATCCACGTGGGCCGGATCGACGAACCGATAGATCCGGCCCTTGCCCACCCCTTCCCATCCGTCCACCCAATCGAACACCCAATAGGCGCCGTCCGGCCCCCAGTTCCCGTCCGTCGCCTCGACCGACCAGATGAACTGCTTGTCGTTGACCAGTTCGAAGGACGCGCCCTTGGGCTGATGTTGGAAGCTCCAGATGCCGGAGTTGGCGCCGGAACCCCTGAAATCACACAGCGTGAAGGTCCCGTTCCATTCCGGACCCATGCCTGTGCCCGGGTAATAGGCATTGCCACTGGGACCGGCGGTGATGTTCCTGATCGGAGGCGTCAGATAGGCCGGCTGCGCATCGTTCTGCGGCGCCCACATCTTTTCCATGTTCCACGGACCCCGCGCCACGGGAGCGTCTGCGCCTTCCAGGAACTGCCAGCCGATCCGCCATCCGCTGTCGCCGCCCTCGATCAGATAGGTCCAGCGCGCCTGATCACCGCCGTCGGAATTGTTGTCACCGGTGAACAGGTTGCCCCACTCGTCGAACACCAGGTCCTGCGGATTCCTCAACCCGCTGTAGATCATCTCCATCTGGGTGCCGTCCGGCCGACACCGGAACACCGCGCCGGCATCCGCACTGCCGACCGTGCGACCCTCCGTCTTCAGGACCGACGCGCGGTCGCCGATGCTGAAGTACAACCGACCGTCGGGTCCGAAGGTCAACCCGTGCAGGTCATGCCCCAGGAATCCCACGCGCACGCCGTGCCCATAGCTGATGCTCCGACGGGAGTCCGCGCGGCCGTCGAGGTTTTCGTCCCGCAGATGCCAGACGTTGGGGATGTTGGCGAACCAGACGTCCTTGCCCCGGGCGAGGACACCGGCCGCCACGCCATCCAGCGGGGTGGCGAAGTTTTCAGCAAAGACCTGCGACACATCGGCCCGGCCATCGCCATCGGTGTCGCGCAGGTACTGGATCCGTTCGGTGTTTTTGAAGTAATCCTTCATCCCTTCCTCGCCCAGATGCCGGCGCATCATGGCGAGGCGATCCTCCACGGATCTGCAGGCCAGATCCTCGTCGAGCCAGGACATGATCCCGCGGATGTCGGGCACGCCGCGCCACGCACGGAAGGTCTGGGCCACGAACACCCGGCCATCGTCCGCGACGTCCAAGGCGACGCCATGGGCGACGTCGGGTTCGGCGGCGAACAGCTGCCCGGTCCAACCGGTGGGGAGGCGAAACCGTTTCAGGTTCTTTTCACCTTCATCCGAGGCGGCGGCGATCTTCGGGGATTCGAACCGGCCCTGCGGTCCGAGCTCATGCTGGGCGTGGACGACGGAGGCTGCGGTGGCCGCGATTGTAATGGCCACACGCCATTGATGGCGGGAACTCCAGGAGGACATGGTGGGCGACAGAGTATTGAGGTTCGCCCTTCGGGCAAGCGACGGCTCCACGGATCATTAATTTTGAAAAGCCTTTGACTCCAACCCCGCACTCCATAAAGTGCCGGCCGCTTTCCGGTCGTTGGGGTCGTAGCTCAGTTGGTAGAGCACCACAATGGCATTGTGGGGGTCAGGGGTTCGAATCCCCTCGGCTCCACCACCGACCGGAAATTTTCCTTTCTTCGTTCGTTCCTGTCCTTGGCTTTCCTGCCTTCGTGATTCCGCCTCCCCCTTGGCCCACCCGGGCAGGGTTTCGGTCCCGGTTTGAATTCCGCCGCATGACTGTGGAGCGGCGACTTGGATCGGCGATGTTCGGTCGCCGGAAGTGTGCAGAGGGGAAACCTGGGGGGATCACAACCAGCTGTTGGCGGCCCTGCATCGGGCTGTCAGGAAGGGACAGTCAAGATGCCGCGTCCGAACCGTCACACTTCCCTTCACACTCGCCCGCGGGATAGCCTGACCCGCCAATGGCTCCTGCATCGCACCCCAGCGCCCGCACCCTCCTTGTGCTCGGCAGGGTGTCCAATCTTCCCACCGTGTGGAGCAATGTCCTCTGCGGTTGGCTGCTCGCCGGCGGTGGATCCTTCCCCATCCTCCTCCTGCTCGGCCTGTGCACCAGCGCCCTCTACGTCGGCGGCATGTACCTGAACGACGCCTTCGATGCCGCGTTTGATCGTCAGCATCGGCGCGAACGCCCGATTCCGAGTGGAGCCATCTCCGAAGCCCGGGTCTGGCAGATTGGCCTCACGCTGCTGGGGGTTGGTGCCTCGCCCCTCCTCTGGCTCGGGCTTGATACCGCCCTGTTCACCGTCTTGCTGGTCGGCTGCATCCTGCTCTACGACGCCGTGCACAAAGCGGTGGCCTTCTCGCCCGTCATCATGGCGGGTTGCCGCTTCTTCCTCATCCTGGTGGCCGCCTCGGCGGGCCATGCCGGGGTGACCGGTCTCAGCCTGTGGACCGCCATCGCCATGGCTGGATGGATCGTCGGACTCTCGTACGTGGCCCGACGCGAGAGTCTGCCCGGCGCACTGGCCTGGTGGCCGCTGATGGCCATGGCCCTGCCGGTGTTGCTGGCCCTGCTGGTCAACAACGGGGAACACCGATTTCGCGGAATCTGGCTCAGCGCCCTGTTGGTCGCCTGGGCCGCCCTCTGCCTCCGCCACACCTTCACCCGGGTCCAACGCAATCTCGGCCGCACCGTCTCCGGACTCCTGGCCGGCATCTGCCTCGTGGACCTGCTGGCTTCACCCCCGCATGCAGCGGCCACCGCCGGACTCCTCCTCTGCTTCAGCGCCGCGCTCCTCCTCCAACGCTTCATCCCCGCCACCTGACGTCGCCATGCATCCTCCTCTCCCGCATCGCAACGTCGCCCTCGTCGGCTTCATGGGCACCGGCAAGACCACCGTCGGCTCCATCCTCGCCCAACTCCTCCACTTCGAATTCATCGACACCGACAAGGTCATCGAACAACGCCAGGGCCGTCGCATCGCCGACATCTTCGCCACCGAAGGCGAGCCGTTCTTCCGCAAACTCGAATCCGATCTCTGCACCGAACTCGGTCAACTCTCCAACAAGGTCATCGCTACCGGCGGTGGGTTGGCCGTCAACCCCGACAACCTCGCCTCACTCCGACGTCACGCCCTCATCGTCTGCCTCTGGGCCACGCCGGAAACCATCTTCCAACGCGTCCGACACCAGCAACATCGTCCCCTCCTCCACGCCCCGGATCCGCTCCAGACCATCCGCGATCTCCTCGCCTCCCGCACCCCGGCCTACAAGAAGGCCGACCTCATCCTCGGCGTCGATTTCCGCTCCCCGCTGGAAACCGCACGTCATATCGCCACCAGCTTCCGACTGGATGCACCCGCCTGATTCCGACGCCGTCGCCCTGGCATCCGCCGTGCGCGCCAAGGCCCTCGCCCTGGGATTCAACGCCTGCCGTTTCACCACCGCCGACGCCCCGGAATCCGCCGCCCGCTTCCGCCAGGCCCTCGCCGAGGGACGTCATGCCGGCATGGAATGGCTCGCCCGCAACGCTGACAAACGCTGCGACCCGAACCTGGTCCTGCCCGGAGCCCGTTCCCTGGTCGTCCTCGCCATTGCCTACGATTCCCCCCCGTCCACCGCTGCCAATCCATCGCCGCACGGTGTGGTGGCGCGGTATGCGCGCCACACGGATTACCACGATCTGCTCGCCGGGCCGTTGGATGAATTGACCCGGTTCCTCGACGGACTGGCCAGGCCGGAACACCGCTCCCTGTGGTATGTCGATACCGGCCCTTTTCTCGAACGCGATCTCGCCCAGCGCGCCGGCATCGGATTCGTCGGCCGCCACACCAATCTCGTCTCCACTTCCCTCGGCAACTGGTTCCTCCTCGCCGAGATCCTCACCCAGGCCGTCCTGCCCCCCGATCCACCGGCCCGCAACCGGTGCGGTCGCTGCACCGCCTGTCTGACCGCCTGTCCCACCAACGCCCTGCCCGCGCCATTCACCCTCGATGCCCGCCGTTGCATCTCGTACCTCACCATTGAACTCAAGGGATCCATCCCCGAACCCCTGCGCCCGCTCATCGGTACCCGGATCTTTGGCTGTGACGACTGTCTCGCCGCCTGTCCGTGGAACCGGTTCGCCGCCGAAGCCAGCCTCCTTGCCCCGCATCGACGTCCCGATCTCGATGCCCCCGCGTTGCTCCCGCTGCTCCAACTCGATGCCGCCGGGTTCAAGCAGATGTTCAACGGCACACCCCTCCTCCGCACCAAACGCCGCGGCCTCCTCAGGAACGTCGCCGTTGCCCTCGGCAACCTCCGGGATCCCATCGCCCTCCCAGCACTCCAACAGGCAGCCCGGGATCCCGAACCGCTCATCGCTGAACACGCCCAATGGGCCCTGCAACAGTTCGATTCCACCTGACGCAGCGCGTGACAGCCTGTCGCCGGTAGCGCGTGGAGGGGACGTCGAAATGCGCCCGTTCCGTCCCGGACCAAAACTCCCCGATTCACACCGGGCCCCGGTTTCCCCATCCTCACGGCCATGATTTCGCTGCTGATCGGCACCAACCGGCCCGATTCCAATACCGCCCGCGTCGCACGCCACATCGTCGACCTCTATTCCGCCCTGGGCGAACCCGTCCACGTCATCGACCTCGCCCAACTTCCCCCCGACAGTTTCCAGGGATCCAGCTACGCCACCAAGTCCCCCGCGGTGCAGGCCGCGGGCGACGCCGTGCTCCAGTCGCGCGGTTTGATCGTGGTCACCCCCGAATACAACGGCAGCTTCCCCGGTGCCCTGAAGTACTTCATCGATCTCCTCCCGTTCCCCGCCGCGTTCGAACGCCGACCGGTCGTGTTCATCGGGCTTGCCGCCGGCGAATGGGGCGGGTTGCGTCCGGTCGAACAACTCCAGGCCATCTTCTCGTATCGCAACGCCCACATCTATCCCGAGCGCGTCTTCATCCCCGGCGTCTACAAGGTCCTCGGACCCGATGGCCGGATCCAGGACGAACGGATCCTCGCCCGCCTCACCCGCCAGGCGTCCGGCTTCCTCAAGTTCGTCCGCTCCCTTCCCCCCGCCCCGTCCATCAACCGGACCGCCGTCTGTTCGTGGTCGCTCCAGCCCGCTTCACCCGCCGAACTCCTCTCGAGCCTCTCCGGCACCGGGGTCCGCGCCCTCCAACTCCACCTCGATCCCCTCCGCGAACAACCCGTTGTCTGGGCCGACACCGCCCGACTCTGCGCCCAGCAAGGCGTCCGACTCGTGTCCGGCATGATGACCACCGTCGGTGAAGACTACTCCACCCTCGATACCATCCGCGTCACCGGCGGCGTCGTTCCCGATGCCACCTGGGAACAGAACTGGAAGAACTTCGAGGCCAATGCCCGCATCGCCGTCCATCTCGGTCTCCGGCTCGTCACCCTGCACGCCGGATTCCTTCCCCACGACGAATCCGATCCCTCCTTCGCCAAGCTTCTCGAACGTATCGGACGCATCGCCGACCTCTTCGCCATGCACGGCCTGGAGATCTCGTTTGAAACCGGCCAGGAAGACGCCCCTTCCCTCCGCCAATTCCTCACCCGGCTCAACCGCGGCAATGTCGGCGTCAACTTCGACCCTGCGAACATGCTGCTCTATGACAAGGGCGATCCCGTCGCCGCCCTCCGCACGCTGGCACCGTGGATCCGTCAGGTTCATCTGAAGGACGCCCGCCGAACCCAGACCCCCGGCACCTGGGGTGAAGAGGTCGTGGTCGGAACCGGTGAAGTCGATTGGTCCGCCTTCTTCGACACCCTCAACGAGATCGATTTCCGCGGGAACCTCTGCTTCGAACGCGAAGCCGGTACCCAACGAGTCGCCGACGTCGCCGACGGTCGCGAATACATCGAGAAACTCCGCGGCTAAGCCATCTCCCCACGGAGCGGCGAGGTCCACTCGCCGTCCCCCTCCCTTCGGCGACCCACCGTCGCCGCTCCGTTCCTACCATTCCCCTCCCTCACTCCTGTTCACCCGAACCGTTCCACTCCATGTCGTCTCCAGACTCCCATGGAATCGTCACGCAATCCCCATGTCCGACCCGTCGTCGGAATCGGCTTCCTGTTCCTCCTCCTGTTCCTGGTCACCTCCGCACGGGCTCAGGGCATTGCCCGGTTGAGCATCGGCGCCGATGTCAGGATCCCTGACCCTGGTCGGCACCAATGGCTACGACATCTCCGCCCAGGGCCGCGGCCTCGCCATCACCACCGACCAGTTCACCTTCGTCCAGGCTCCCCGCACCGGTGATTTCGACCTTCAGGTGCGCGTCGAGGACATCGTCATCTCCCATCCGTTTGTCCGCGCCGGCCTCATGATCCGGACCGGGCCGGAAGCCAACGCCCCGTTTGCCGCAGTCCATGCATCCAGCGCCGTCTCCGGATGCTTCTTTGAATCGCGGGCCATAGCCGGAGGCAATCCGGTGCGCGCCACCGCACCTGGCGGATTTCCAGCCACCCAACCCGACCTCTGGCTCCGGATCCAACGCCAGGGAAAGGTCATCACCGGCTACGCGGGCACCGATGGCCGGACCTGGACCCGGCTCGGATCCATGACATTGGTCTGGCTCGCCGAACCGCGGGTCGGCCTTGCTGTTTCGTCCCAGAACGCCGGCACCTCCACCACCGCCCGATTCCGCGCCCTTGGCCCCACCGCCTCGACCAACGAACTGGCGTGGAGTCATTCACGCGAAGCCGCCCATCCGTCCAGCCGCAGCACCCAGGAAGTGGACCTATCCGGGTGCATCCTCACTGATTCCCTCGACACACCCCGATTCCGCATCCCGCCCGACACCCGGATCGCTCCCGACCAACACCTCGCCTGGGATGAAGCCGTGCTTGGGTTCGCGCTGCGTGCCGCGGGCGAAACAGCTTCGGAGTGGTCACCGAATCCAATCAGGCTCCCGTCCTCGACCCACTGCCTTCACTCACCATCGACGAAGGTTCCCTGCTTACCCTGGCTCTCACCGCCACCGATGCCGATCTTCCCCCGCAGACCCTCACCTTCTCGCTGGGCACCAATTGCCCCCACCGGCATGACCGTCGATCCCGTCACCGGCCTCCTTCGCTGGACCCTTCCCGCCGATTCCGGTCCCACCGTCCTCACCGCCCATGTCCGGGTCACCGACGCTGGATCGGGTGCGTTTCTCTTCGTCCGCACGGTGGCCCACGCAGACATCGGTCGGCGGTGCCGCCCTTCAGGTGATCGATCCCTTCCAGGACAATGCCCCACCCGGAAACTGGACCCTCGCCACGCCGCGGGGCGATCCGCGTCCCGTGTTGTCCCTCACCTCCAACTGGCGCTTTTTCGAGGCCGGGACACCGCCCACCGGCTGGAACGGGACGACCTTCAATGACGCCTCATGGCGGAACGGGTCCGGCCTGTACTTTGTCGAAACCGCCAACCTGCCCGCTCCCAAGACCACAGCCCTCACCCTCGGCCAATGGAGCTGTTATTTCCGCACCACCTTCATCCTCCCCCAACTCCCCTCCAACCCCGCCCTCACCCTCACCCATGTCATCGATGACGGCGCCGTGTTCCACCTCAATGGATCGGAACTGGCCTGGTGCAACTTCAATGCCGGAACCGTCATCGGCCCCTCCACTCGAGTTCGAAGCCTTCTGAGCCCCGCCCATGGTAGACGAGGTCACGGGACTCCAATCCATTCCCTCCATCCGGCCGTGACGTTCCTCGTCCGTCCGGCTTTCATCCGCCCCGACATGCACGATCCCCATGGCATCCAACCCTGGACCAGGCTCGCTTCCACACCCGCCGGAAATTTCCGCATCTTCACCGTCCGATCCGACGCCAAGATCCATCCGCGCACCGGTAGCGAACATGACTTCTACGTCATCGATTGCGTCAACTGGGCCAATGCCTGCGCCATCACCCCGGACCGGCACCTGGTCATGATCGAACAATACCGGCACGGCTCCGACACCCTCGAACTCGAAGTCCCCGGCGGCATGCTCGATCCCCATGAATCCGATCCCATGGCCGGCGCCGTCCGCGAACTCCGCGAGGAAACCGGCTACACCGGCACCCGCGCCCGCATCATCGGCGAAATGTTTCCCAACGCCGCCATCATGAGCAACCGGTGCCACACCGTCCTCGTCGAGAATGCCACCCTCACCCACTCGACCGAATTCGATCCCAGCGAAGACATCCGCGTCCGGCTCGTGCCCCTCGACGAAGTCCCGCACCTCGTCGCCCGCGGCGTGATCCGACACGCCATCGTCCTCGCCGCCCTCCATCATCTGGATCTGTGGCAACGCGGTTTCATGGAGTGATGCAATGCCCTCGAATACCCCCGCGGCCATGGCACGAATGAAGCCCCTGCCCGACTCCCCGCCACGGCTCCCATGGACCGCCCTGCTCGGGGTCCTTGTCCTCCAGCTGTTCACCGCTTCCGGTCGGATCGGCAATGCGGACTCGGGACTCATGCTGGCCCTGACCCGTTCCCTCATCCAGGGAACCGTCTCCGTCGAAGGAGACTTCGACACCCTGATCGGTGTCGATGGCAAGCCGGTCTGTCATTACGGAATCCTCACCTCCGTCCTCTGGATCCTCCCCGTCCTGCTCGGACGCGCCCTCGCCGCCGCCACCGGGATCGCTGCCGTCGAGAACTGGGAGGAACTCTGCGTCGGTTTCTCCGTGCCGCTCCTCGCGTCGTCCCTCCTGCTGCTGCTCTGTGTCGAATGGCGTCGTACCGGTCTCCCAACCCGGCACGCCTCCGTCGGCGTCCTCATCTTCGCCTTCGCCACCCTCCTCTTTCCCTATTCCAAACGCGAAGGCAGCGATCTTCCCATGGCGCTCGCCCTGTTCAGCGCCTGGTGCGTCGTGCGTCCCGGCCAAGGCGGCGCCCGCCTCGCCCTTTCCGGATTCCTCATGGGCCTCGCCTTCCTCGCCCGTCCACCCGCCGCCGTCCTCATCCCGCCCCTCACCCTGGCCATTGTCCTTGGTCGTTCCGGTCTCGCCATTCCCCTTCCCGCCGTCCGTGGATTGGTCACCGTCATCGCCGGTTTCCTCCCCGCTGCCGCCGTCCATTTCATCTACAATCAGGCCCGATACGGAAGTCCGTGGACCGTTCAATACGTCAACCTCGAACCCTATCGGATCCTTCCCCTCGACCACTGGTTCAGCAACGCCGCCTCCGTCCTGGCCGACCCCGTGCATGGGCTCATCCCCTACGCCCTCGTCCCCCTCGCCGCCTTCACCCTCGCCTTCCCAACCCTGCGCCGCTCCCAACCCACCCTCGCCCGGTTGATCCCGATCCTTGCGTTCTGCCAACTCTTCCTCGTCAGTGGATACTCATTCTGGGGCGGCAGTGTCGGGTTCGGTTCCCGATTCTTTGTCTTCCTCACCCCGTTCGCCGCCCTCGCCTGGCCAGCCTGCGTCCACACCCTTCACGGAAAGCGCCGAACCCTTCTCGCCGTCGCCGTCGCCCTGTCCATCCCCATCCACCTCGCGGGCGTCCTCGTCGACCCACTCCTTCCGCACGTGCGCACCGAATACGACCACACCCATACCGCCGTGAATTTCTATCGGGAACTGGCCCGGTTCGCGGGATTGAAATGGGGACAACCTTCCGAAGCCGTGTTGACCTCACCCAACTTCCACCATCCTCCCCTGCAATATCCCGACCTCTGGTGGTTGCACGCCCTCAAGATGGTCATGGATCGATCCGGGAAATGAAAAACCCACCATTCGGTGGGTGTGGAGAAGACCGGGGGTGGATCGGGAATGGACCGTCCATCCGTCCATCCGCGTCCATCGAGGCACGGATCGAAATCCGTTCAGGACCGGCGACGCAACCAGAGCAGGCCACCTGCTCCGAGCACCGCCAACACCATCGTCGAGGGTTCAGGCACGACCGTAACCTGGCCGCGAATCTCGCCTCCCGGGAAGGTCGTGGTGTGGATGTTCGCATACCACAACCCATCGTTGAGCTGGGTGATCTGGGCCGGAGTCAATTCCGCGGTGCCGAAATACCGACCTGAACCCGCGGTCAACGTGCCGTCCGCCAGGATGCCAAACACCACCCCGGCATTGGCCCCGACCCCGGCCGGTCCGTGGATATGCGCCGCCGACGGAGCAGCGGTCAGCCCGGTATATGTCACGTCATACGTGAAGGTCGTGCCGTCCAGGGTGAACAGGCCAACGCCAGTGCCGGTACCGGCATTGGGCGGATTTTCGGCAGCCCCACTGAGGGTGGCCGTGTATTCAAAGGTCACCGCGTGGGCCACACCGGCACAGAGTGCCGTCCCAACGAGGAGTGGAAGGATGCTTTTCATGGGTTGATCGATTCGAATCCGGATCTGCGCTCTCAAAACCTGACCCCTTGTGGATACCACATGTCCGGCCTCAGGCAAGCTGCGAGCCATGCCCATCCCGCATCCATCAGGATCCGCGCCTTGACCCCATCCCCCGGATCCGCCCCCGAATCCAGTCAGCCCGCCGCACCCGAAAACAAAAAGGGGACTGGCCTCAGGCCAGTGCCCTTCCCATACCAACAATTCCTCCGACGATCAGCCCAGCTTCACCAGCAGGTCTTCGTTGGTCTTATACTTCTTCAACGCATTCAGGAGCGTCTCCATCGCCTCGACCGGCTGCAGGTCGGTCATCATGCGGCGCAACTTGCGGATCGCCTCGAGATGGCGCGGTTCAAACAGCTTCTCCTCCTTGCGGGTTCCCGACTTCGGAATGTCGATCGCCGGATAGAGACGTCGCTCCGCCAGCTTCCGATCCAGGATCAGCTCCATGTTGCCCGTGCCCTTGAACTCCTGGAAAATCAACTCGTCCATCCGCGACCCCGTATCGATCAGCGCCGTCGCCAGGATCGTCAGCGATCCTCCTTCCTCCACCTTGCGCGCCGCCGCGAACATCTTGCGCGGAATCTCCAGCGCCCGGGCATCCACACCACCGGTCATTGTCCGACCCGACCCGCCATGCACCGAGTTGTAGGCGCGGGCAACGCGGGTGAGGGAATCCAGCAACACAAAGACATCCTTGCCGGCCTCCACCATGCGCTTGGCGCGCTCGATCATGAAGCGGCTCAGCCGCACGTGGGTTTCCAGATCCTGATCATTGCTCGACGCCACCACTTCGGCCTTCACCGACCGTTGGAAATCCGTGACTTCCTCCGGTCGTTCATCAATCAGCAGGACAAGGCAATGCACGTCGGGATGGTTCGTCGTGATCGAATTGCAGATCTGCTTCAGGATCGTCGTCTTTCCCGTCCGGGGCGGCGCCACGATCAGGCCGCGCGTCCCTTTGCCGATCGGCGTCACCAGATCAATGATCCGCGTCTCCAGCGAATCCGGCGTGGTCTCCAACTGGAATTTCTGGATCGGATCAATCGTCGTCAGGTTCTCGAAACGCAGCGCGTGCAGATAATCCTGATACGGGCGCTCGTTCACCTCCAACACCTCCCGCAATTGCGGACTGTTGCCCCGATGCGGCGGATTCACCGTGCACTTGATGTGGCATCCCTCCCGCAAGGCCAGGCGTTTGATCGAGTCCGGTGTCAGGAAGACATCACTCGGCTTCGGCGCAAAATGGGCCTTCGCCGAACGCAGGAATCCAAACCCCTTCTCTGAAATCTCGAGATAGCCATCGTGGATGACCGGTTCAGCCTGGATCGCCGGAGCCCCACCACCACCACCTTGGCCCCCTTGTCCCCCGCCGCCGCCGCCACCCCCACCGCCCCGATCATGACGTTGCTGATAATGTCCGCCACCGCCTCCCCCGCCACCGCCCTGATGCCGACCCTGTTGATTGCCGCGATTCTGGTTGTAGCCACCGCCACCACCACCCTGGCGTCCCCCGCCGCCGCCGCCGCCGCCACCACCACCGCCGCCCTGTCCCTGCGGCCGTTGGTCGCGGTGGTCTCGGTAAGGTCCGCCCTGGCGATTGCCGCCACCCTGATTGCTGCGATTCGGCCCCTGCTGATTGCCTTGGGACCGATCACCGCCCTCACGGTTGCCACCCTCCCGATTTCCACCCTCTCGATACCCGGACCCACCGCCATTCCCTTGGGAAGACCGCTGTTCCGGGGAGCCGGAGGAACCGGCAGAAGAAGCCGCCCCCGACCGCACGTTGTCGTTACTCATGTCAATACGAACTCTGGTATATGTGTCGGAACGGTCCGAACCCAACAGCGGCGGAAAAAGAAGAAATGCCGCAAGAACTGAGAATTGGGGAAGCCATCCTCTGCAAGAAAAGTGCGGGTGGATGGTCAGACCTCTGACGGGTTGACAAATACACGGGCAACCCTGCTGCCGCAACCCCCAATTTATCTCTGTTTACCACCCCTCACCCGCGCCTCCCAATACCCGACACCACCCGACACAATCCGGCGCACGAATGATGCCCACTTGATACATCCTAAGTCTCCGGTCCTTTCCCCACATCAAACGCCTCAACGGCGCGGGATGCGGCGCCGGGCCTCTTCCAATGTCTGTCGTTCGCGCGCCGTCAGGCTCCCGATCCCCTTCGCCGCGATCTTGTCGAGGATGGGATCAATCTCGCGGCTCACGAAGTCTTCGGTGGAAACTTCCGGGGGCGGCGACGGCGACGGCCTGGATCGGGGTGCTTCATCCCGCACCACCCGCAACTTCGGTCGACGCCGTTCCGCCCGACGTTCCTTCCATCGCGCAAACCAACCGTCCGGATCCAACGCTTCAACACCCAGATAGCCGACCAAATACCCGCCGAGATGTGCGGTATGGGCCACCGAATCAAACGGGAACAAGGCGCACCACAGGTCGAACACCACCAGGATCCGCAGGAATGTCCGGGCCCGCAGGGTCACCGGGAAGAAATAGAGGATGAAGCGCGCCTCGCGTTCTGCGAACAACCGACAGAAGGCCGCGATCAACGCGCAGACACCCGCCGAAGCCCCCACCAACGGAATCTCCGGCGGCAACTTCAACAGCAGGCTCATCGCCAATTGCGCCACCCCGCCAAACACTCCGCCACCGACATAGATCAGGAGAAAGTTCCGGACCCGCAGCGCTTCCTCCACTGAACGTCCGAAAAAATAGAGAGCCAGACAGTTCGCCAGCACATGGAACGGCCACGGTACCGAGTGCAGCAGTTGATAGGTGAACAACTGCCACACCTTCAGATCGCGCATTCCCGCCACGCTCAGTCCCAGGCCCTGCGCCACCCCGATCCGTCCATAGATCGTAAGGATGCTCTGGATGATGAAGCATCCGACCAGGATCCAGACCAGCAACAGGGCCACACGGACCCCGCCGGAGTCCGGTTCCCGCATGTAGTCGCGATCGTAAATCATTTTCTGAACCCTAATTTTGCAGTGACCAAATTCAACGCGGCAGTCCGACCGGAGGCTTGCCCACCCCGTCGACTTCCAATGGCGGCAACGGTTTGGCATCCATCAGATTCACGCAGCACAATCCCCCCAACAGGCCGCCCAGATGCGCCAGATGCGCCATGTTGCCAAACGGAAAGATACAGCCCAGCACCGTCACCACCCCCGTCAGCAACAACAGCACCTTGGCCTTCACCTCGAACGGGATCATGAAAAACAGGTAGCCCCGGACCTTTTCCTCCGCATAGATCGAACCCAGCGCCGCCAGCAATCCGCACAACCCCGCCGAGGCCCCCACCACCGGATGCCCGAATATCCGCGGCGAAATGGCCGCCCCTGCCAGATGCACCAGTCCCCCCATCGCCCCCGATGCCAGGTACAACACAAAGTACCGTCGCCGTCCCAACGTCGTCTCCAGGATCGGCCCCATCGAATGCAGCAGGACCAGATTGGCCCCAAGATGGATCCAGTTGCCATGCAGGAATTGGTACGTGACGAACTGCCACCAGTATCCCAACCGCAATCCGTCCAGTGACAGCGAGTAGCGCTGCTCGAACCAGCGCCGCGCCATCTCGCGCATCCCAGGCTCGATCAGGAACACGAACAGGTTCAATCCCAGCAACCCGAACGTGACATCCCGCTCCAGCGGCAACGCCTCGCCCCCCTCCGATTCATTGGCCGTGACACTCATCCGGGATGCATCCACTAGCCCAGTCGTCCCAACTCGTCCCGCACCCGTTGCAGCAACGGCCGGACCGTTTCCCGGGTGAAATCAAACCGGCATCCCGCCGCCGCAAACAACTCCGGCAAGGGCTTCGATCCGCCCAACGCCAATCCCGCCCGATATCGCGCCAAGGCACCCGGCCCATCCAACTGCGCGTTCGCCCACACCTGCAACGCCCCCAACTGTGCGATCCCGTATTCCACGTAATAGAACGGATGGATGAAGATGTGGAGCTGCCGATGCCATCGGTTCATCCGATAAACCTCCAACCCGCTCCAATCCACATCCCCGCCAAACCGCCGCATCAACCGCTCCCAGGCCCCACGTCGATCCTCCACCGTGTGCTCCGGATGCATATAGATCCAGTGCTGGAACGCATCCACGGTCGCGATCCACGGGAACACCCCCACGATCCCCTCCAGATGCGTCCGGCGCGCCCGCCGGACTTCTTCCTCCCCATAAAATTCCCCCAATCCTTCCGCAGCCAGCAGTTCCATCGCCATCGATGCCACCTCGCAGAATTCGATCGGGGCCTCCCGATACGCCTGCAACGGTTCGTTCCGAGCCGCCAATGCATGGAACGCATGGCCCGCCTCATGGAACAACGTCTCCACATCGCGCTGTTGTCCCACCGCGTTCATGAAGATGAACGGCAATCGCGCCTCACTCAGCGTGTTTTGGTATCCTCCCGGCGCCTTCCCCTTCCGATTCGCCAGATCCAACAACCGCGTCTCGCGCATCAACCGGAAATCCGCCGCCAGCTTCGGATCCAATCCATCGAACACCCGCTGCGAGGCCTCCTCCAGTTGTGCGGTGTCCGAAAATGGCTTCAAAGGACCGCGTCCCAACGGATCCACCGAGGTATCCCACGGACGCAACGTTTCCAATCCCAGCACCCGACGACGTTCCCCCTGCAATTCCCTCAGCAACGGCACCACCTCCGCCTCGATCGCGTCATGGAACCGTTCGCAATCCTCCGGCCCATAATCAAAACGGCCACGCGCCTTGAACGCATAAGCCCGGTAATCCCCAAACCCCGCATTCGCCGCCATCTTTCCACGCACCGCGCGCAGGCCATCGAACAACCCTTCAAACTGTTCCGACTCCAACGCCGTCCGCTCCGCCACCGCCCTCCACGCCGCCTCACGCCGCGTCCGGTCGGTCATCTCCTGGTACAACCCCATCTGCACCAGCGTCCGTTCCTGTCCCTCGAACTCCACCGTCAACCCGCCCATGCGCTTCTGATACTGCTGGCTCAGCCGCGCCTCTTCGGTCTCCAAGGCCACGTTCTCCTCCCGGTACAGCTCGATCTCCAGGCGTTTGTTCCGGTCAAAAACCCCGTATCGGTCCGCCGGCAATCCCGCCCGCAACGGATGTTCCGCATAGATCCGCGCCAACTCGAACATCCGCGGCTTCAATCGGGGTTCCATCTCCTCCACCAACCGGAGGTAAGCCCGCTCCGCCTCCGCATCGTCCGTGTGACACGTCATCGCGATGTAGCGTCGCGCCCGCTCTTCATCGATGGCCGATCCCACTTCACCCAGATCCACCAGCCACGTCTCCAACTCCACCAACGTCCGCGCGCCCCGCCCCGCCGTTGCCAACCGATCCAGGCACGCCTCCACCGCCGTCCAGTCGTCGAAATCGATCCGGACCGGCAGGAACCGTCGGGGTGTATGCGGGGGAAGCTCTCCAAAGGGCAGCAGCGACATCGCCCCTGACCTTGAAGGAGCCGCCCGGGGCCGTCCAATCCTCATCATCTCGCCTGTTGCACCCGGGCCCGTCTCCTTGGAACGTCACCGCGCGCTTCGACATGAATTCCGGATCCGACAAACCTTCGCCCCCCAAGGAGAACATCCTGATCAACATCGCGTGCAACGTGGTGATCCCCGGGTTCCTCCTCGACAAACTCAGCCGCGAAGCCCTGCTCGGCCCGGTCTGGGGTTTGGTCGTCGCCCTCTCCATCCCGCTCGGATACGGAACCTGGGATTTCATCCGGCGCCGGGTCTGGAACCTGTTCTCGATCCTGGGTCTGATCTCGGTCTCGATGACCGGGGTGCTGGGCCTGTTGAAGACCGAGTCATTCTGGTTTGCGGTGAAGGAAGCCGCCATTCCCACCCTCCTGGCGGTGGCCATCCCCCTCTCCATGCGCACCCGGCAACCCTTGGTTCGGATGATGCTCTTCAATGATCAGGTGCTGGACACCGCCCGCATCGAGAAGGCCCTGGAAGAAAAGTCCAACCGACCCGGGTTCGAACGTTTGCTGGCCAGTTCCAGTTGGCTTCTCGCCGCCTCGTTCCTGGGCAGTGCCGTGCTCAATTTCGGTCTCGCGCGCTGGATGCTCACCGCCGCGCCGGGAACCGAACAGTTCAACACCCAACTCGGCCGCATGAACTGGATGAGCTGGCCCGTGATCTTCGTGCCCATGATGTCCGTCATGGTCTTCGCCCTGTTCCGCCTGCTCAAAGGCCTCGAGAAGCTCACCGGCCTCAAGGGCGAAGACATCTTCGCCGCCCACGCCCGGCCGAAGGTCGAGGAGAAGGAGTCCTGACCCCACTCCTCACCCACCCAGATACGCGCTCCGCACCTTCGGATCGGCCAGCAACCCCGCCGCGGTGTCAGCCAGCAGGATCCGACCCGTCTCCAGCACATAACCCCGGAGACTCACCCTCAGGGCCAGGTTCGCGTTCTGTTCCACCAACAGGATGGTGAGACCGCGGTCCCGATTGATCTTCACGATCTGCTCGAAGATCGTCTTCACCAGCAACGGCGCGATCCCCAGCGACGGCTCGTCCAGCATCAGGAACTTCGGCCCACCCATCAGCGCCCGGCCAATCGCCAGCATCTGCTGTTCTCCTCCCGACAACGTCCCCGCCATCTGCTTCTCCCGCTCACGCAACCGGGGAAACACCTCGAACACTTCCTCCAACCCCCGCGCAATCTTCGCCTTGTCCCGCACCAGGTACGCGCCCATGCGCAGGTTTTCCATCACCGTCAGGTTCGCAAAGATCATCCGTCCCTCCGGCACATGCGCCAGACCCAGGCGCACGATCTCATGCGCAGGCATGCGTTGGATGGGGCGGCCTTCAAACAGGATGTCGCCGGACCGGGCCTGAACCAATCCCGAGATGGCCCGCAGTGTCGTGCTCTTCCCCGCCCCGTTCGCGCCGATCAACGTCACCACTTCCCCGGCCTTCACCGAAAACGAGATTCCGTGCAGCGCCTCGATGGCTCCGTAGCCCACCTTCAGATCGGTTACTTCAAGCATGTCAGCCGGGTAATGCGTGTTCCTCACCCAGATAGGCCTCGATCACCCGCGGATTGCGTCGGACCTCACCGGGGGTGCCTTCGGCGATCTTGATGCCGTGATCCAGCACATGGATCCGCTCACAGAGATCCATCACGAGTTGCATGTCGTGCTCGACCAGCAACACCGCGATCTGGAAGTCGTCCCGGATCCGGCGGATCAATCGCGCCAGACCCAGCTTCTCCGTCGGGTTCATCCCTGCCGCCGGTTCATCCAGCAACAGCAGTCGCGGACGCGTCGCCAACGCCCGCACGATCTCCAACCGCCGTTGGTCCCCGTACGAAAGCGAGGTCGCCAGTTCTTCCCGCAAGGATTCCAACCCGAACAACCCCAGCAGTTCCATCGCCTGCCCTTCCACCGCCCGTTCCGCCTTCAAAAACCGGCCGCCGCGCACCAACGAATTCAACACCCCTTCACCCCGATGCACCTGCATCGCCGCACGGACGTTGTCCAGGACGCTCAGGGATCGGAACAGGCGGATGTTCTGGAACGT
>DITU01000059.1:0-6455 GCA_002422905.1 Verrucomicrobia bacterium UBA6176 | reverse complement strand
CCGCCCCATTCGGCCCGATCAACCCCGCCAGATCCGTCGGGCCCACCTCCATTGAAACCTCCGACACCGCCGTCAAACCCCCGAAACAAATCGTCACCGCCTCCAGTTCCAGCAATGCGCTCATGACACGGTTCCCTTCCGTTTCCAGGCGAACAGGCCCTGCGGCCGCAGGAGCATCAGGCTGATCAACAGGATCGAGTACAACAATGGCCGGGTCTCACCCACCCACCGCAACGACGGCGACAGACCCGACAGCATCCGCAGCGCCTCGGGCAGCAAGGTCAGCAGCGCCGCCGCCAGGATCACCCCCATCGTTCTCCCCATCCCCCCCACGATCACCATCACCACGATCTCGATGCTCCGGTTGAAGTCGAATCCACGCGGATTGATCGACAACGTGAAGTGTCCCGCCAATCCACCCGCCACACCCGCAAAGAAGGAACCCACCACGAACGCTACGATCTTGTAGCGCGTCGTGTTCATTCCCATCGACTCCGCCGCCACCTCGTCATCGTGCGTGGCCAGGAATCCGCGCCCATAGGTCGAGTTCACCAGCGCCGTCACCACATACACCGTCAATGCCGCCGCCCCGTACGCCCATGCGAGGTTCGTCCGGGCCGGAATCCCCTGGAGTCCCAACGCTCCCCCCAACGGTTCAATGTTCCGGAAGATCACCGCGATGATCTGCCCGAATCCCAGGGTCACGATCGCCAGGTAATCCCCCTTCAACCGCAGGGACGGTGCTCCCACCACCAATCCACTCAACGCCGCCATCCCGCCCGCCGCCATCAACGCCACCAGGAACCACATTCCCAACAACCATCCACCCGCCCCCCCCGGCAACACGTGCGGCGCCGCAAACAGGGTCATCGCCGCCGCCGTGTACGCCCCGATCCCCATGAAGCCCGCATGGCCCAGGCTGAACTGGCCCGCATGCCCGTTGATCAGGTTCAAACTCACCGCCAGCGTGATGTTGATCGCGATCCGCGTCAGGATATCGACGAAGTACGGATCCAACCGGTCTTGCGCCCATCCCAAGCCCACCGCCACCGCCATCGCCACCAACAGCCATCGTCGTGCCCCGGGATGTTTCATCGTGCCTGGTTCAAACTTCTCAGACCTTCTCCGCCTGCACCCGTCCCAGCAGCCCCGCCGGCTTGAACAACAGGACCAGGATCAGCAACACGAACGCAATCGCCTCGGTCCACGTCGACCAACGCGATCCCTTCACCATCGTCTCAATCACTCCCAGCATCAGGCCGCCCAACGCCGCCCCGGTGATGTTTCCGATCCCGCCCAACACCGCCGCCACGAATGCCGTCAATCCCGGCGCCACACCCATGAAGGGATCGATCCGCGGAAACTTGTAGGCCCACAGGAATCCACCCGCCGCCGCGAGGGCCGACCCCAGACCGAAGGTGAAACTGATGATGCGATCAATCGGGATCCCCATCAGCGCCGCCGCCTGTGGATTAAAGGACACCGCCCGCATCGCCGTTCCGATCCGGGTTTTCAACACGATGTATTCGAGCCCGCCCAACAGGCAGAGGGTGAAACCCAGGACGACCAGGTCCTTGCTGGAAACCACCAGTTTGCCCAACTGGAAGGTCGTGGCCGGCAACGTGTCGGGGAACGCCTGCTGATTCGTCCCGAACACCAGTTGCGCCACGTTCTGCAACAGCATCGACACCCCGATGGCCGTGATCAGCACCGTGAGCTTCGACCGCGACCGTAATGGCTTGTACGCCACCCGCTCGATTACGATCCCCAACACCGCACAGGCCAGCATCGATACCAGCATCACGGTCACGCCTCCGGCCCACGACGCCTGGGTGAAGGCGCGTCCCGCATACAACCCGGTGAACGAGCCCACCATGAACACATCCGAGTGGGCGAAGTTGATGAACCGCAACACGCCGTACACCAGCGTGTACCCGATGGCGATCAACGCGTACATCGCCCCCACCGAAAGGCCGTTGATCAATTGCTGGATGAACTCGCTCATGCCGGTCGTCCCATGCTTCCTACTCGACCTCCCTGACCGCCCTTCACGGGTTCACCGTCTCCTTGTAAACAAACTTTCCATCCCGGATCCCAATGATCACCGCCGATTTCCGCGCGTTGCGATCCGCATCCAGGGTCATCATCCCGCTCACCCCGTCAAAATCCTTCGTCTGCGCCAGCATGTCCCGGATCTGGGTCGGCTCCGCCACGCCCGCACGTCGGATCGCGTCGGCCAACAACAGCGCCGAGTCATATCCCAATGCCGCCATGGCATCCGGCTTCGCCCCGTACTTCGCCTCGTAACTCTTCACGAACTCCTTCGCCCGCGGTGAATCCTGGTCCGGCGAGAAATGGGTCGAGAAATAGCAGCCTTCGAGCGCCTCACCCGATCCGCTCCCCTGCAACAACTCCGGCGCTTCCCAGCCGTCCCCCCCAAAGAACGGGACCGTGATCCCCAGTTCCCGCGCCTGAAGCACGATCAAGGTCACCTGGCTGTAGTAGGCCGGCACGAACACCGCGTCCGGCGCCACCGACTTGATCGCGGTCAACTGCGCCTTGAAGTCCTTGTCCGTGTTCGTGAATTTCTGCTCCGCCACGATCTCCCCGCCATCCCCCACAAACCGTTCCTTGAAGAACGTCGCCAACCCCACCGAGTACGGCGCCCCCACATCGGTCAACACCGCCACCTTCTTCGCCTTCAAGGTCGACTGCGCGAACTTGGCCATCACCGTTCCCTGAAACGGGTCGATGAAACAGACCCGGAAGATGTAGTCGCCCATCTGCGTTACCTTCGGATTGGTCGAGGACGGCGAGATCTGCGGGATCTTGTACTGCTGACAGATCGGCGCCGCCTCCAGCGAACGTCCCGAGGCCACCTCGCCCAGCACCGCCACCACCTTGTCCCGCGAGATCAACTTCTTGACCGCCGTCGCGGACTCGTCCTGCTTGGATTGGTTGTCTTCCGTGATCAGTTCGAGTTGCCGCCCCAACACTCCCCCCGCCGCATTGATCTCTTCCACCGCCAACACCGTTCCCTGATGCGACGACCGGCCAAACGCAGCTTCGTTGCCGGTCAACGACGCGAATTCGCCCACCTTGATCGCTCCCGTCCCGCTCCCCGCCCCGGACCCATCCGATGGCTTGCAACCCACCAATCCAAGGACGGTCACGGCGGTCAGCAGCAGGAAGTGGCGGAAATGTCGGCGAAAAATGGATGCGGCAGGCGGTGCGGATTGGCTCATGGCTAAGGAACTGAACCCCGATGGAGACCACTTTTCGACCGCGGGACGCCCACCGGTTTCCGGCCCGCGGCCCGACGCTACGGAGCCCCCGGCCGCCTTTCAACCGTCAATCCCGGCCGATGCCGAAGTTCGCAGGAAAGGATGCACGATGCGCCCGCCCTGGTTCGCCGTCCGGGCCAGCAACAAGGCCGTCGCCAACCCCAATACCACCACCACCCACACCACCCACCCACGCATTGCCCGACCCAACCGCCCCAGAAACAACGCTCCTCCCGCACCCAGTCCCAAAAGAAAAATCCCGGTGGTCGCCTGGTCCGCTGACTCCTCATGCCGATCGACCTCGCCCTTCACTGCCGCCCAGGTCGCTTCACTCTGTTCCACCGCGAAATCCCCGGTGAACTTGATCGCCACCGACACCGCCGCCATCGCCACCAGCGCCCACAGGATCGTCCGCGTCAGTTCCGCACTTCGACGCCACCCGCCCCACGCCAGCAACAGCGTCAACAACGGCACGCCCACCACCGGGACATGGTTCAACGCCAGATGAAGATGTCTCCAATCCATGTTGCCTCCACCCGGTCACTTCTTCGGACACACCCGGATCCCGGCAAACCCCCGGAGCCGCGCCGGAAAGGTCGGTGGATTGCCCACACCACCCAGCTTGATCACCAGTTCGGTCTCTCCCTTCGCCGTCGCGGATTCATAGTCACGCCCGGTCGTGCTGTCCCACACCCGCAACAACAGGGTCGCATCCTGTCCCGCCGCGACGAAGGGCACCCGGGTCGTGCCCCCATAGAAGATTCCCGCCGCCTTGCCCTCCAACAGCGGCAATGGTTGGACCGCCACCCACGTTCCATTGGTCTGCACCCGCTCCAACCCCGATTCAAACCGGCCCGTCTTCGGATCCTTCGCCAGCACCTGCACCTGATAATTCGCCCCGCTCAGGGTCTTCCCTTCGCAATCCGTCACCAACACCGTCCTGCCCTGGATCGAATTCGAGAACAGGAAGGTCCCCTGCCCCATCCCCGGCACCGCGGCCATCCACAGAATCAAGGCTGCCATCCCTACCGACAGGCGTTTCATTCCCCTCACCCTGTCAGCCCAAACCCGCCAAGCCAAGCCTGCCGCGGCTCCCTCCATGGCCCCGTGCATCCCGAAGTTGTTGGCGCCGCAATGGGGTGGGCCGAATACGAACTCACCGAACTCACCGGCACACGGGGTGGAACCCTTCGGACTCGTCCTCTCCAGCAACCTCGGGATCCGCTCTCTGCAGCCAGCATCCTGGATTTGTTCTTCCATCGGGCAACATCCGTGTCCAAGGTTGAGCTTCAGGTTCGCGCTCGCCATGTCCTTTCGGAATCACCTTCCAAACACCAGGCCAAACACCAGGCCAAACACCAGGCCAAACACCAGGCCGGAATCCAGGCGGGTCTGAGGCAGGTTTGAGGTAATTCTGGTAGTACTGGTAATGTTGTTGCGGCTCACGCCGGCATCCCGCCGCTTGTCGTTCGCCTTCGGTTGCTTTCCTGTCGTTTGTTGTCACGGAACCGTCCCGGCCCTTGACTTCACCCCCACCTCCCAGAATAGTCGCGCGCTCGTTTTGTTCGCCCGGCCTCGGCCGGGCGTCTTCCATTATGTCGAAGCCGAAAGTGAAGAAGTCTCCCGCCAAGCCGGCCGCCGCAGCCAAGGTTTCCAAGCCCGAAACCATGGCGGTCGCGAAGCCGGAACGTCCCCCGGCCACCAAGGCCCCTTCAACCAAACCCGTCCCCAAGGCTCAATCCCCGGACCCTTCCAAGGAACCCAAGCCCAAGACCCCCGCCGCCAAACCGGCCAAGGAGCCCAAGGCTTCCAACGAATCCGAATCCCGGAATGCCATCTCCAGGGCCGATCGATCCGGCCGGATGGAAGCCCCTGCCGCCCCCGAGAAAATGGTTCGCACCGGCAAGGCCGCCGAACGCTCCACCGAGAAGGCCCCGGCCAAGGCTTTGGACAAGGCCGCTTCCCGCTCCGCACGTCCTTCAAGACCAGCCGATGCCGCGGGTCAGAACCCGGATCAGGCCGGCGCCAATCCCCCCACCGATCAGGATGGCCCCCCCCTGATTCCCATTGGGGCCCCGGGCACTCCCGATGGCGACAATCTCACCACCCTCGGCACCGTCCGCAGTTCTTCAGGCGTCGACATCACCGAGAAGATCAAGGAACTCGTCCGACTCGCCCAGGAACAGGGTTACCTGACCTACGGCGACATCACCGACGCCCTCCCCGAGAACCTCGTGACGGCCGAGGATCTCGACGAGATCTACATCAAGCTTCGCAACCTCGAGATCGACATCGTCGATCAGGCCGAGGTCGACCGGGTCAAGCAACCCGAGCAGGAAGAAGAGGATGAGAAGGCCCGCCTCGACATCCTGGATGACCCGGTCCGGATGTACCTCAAGCAGATGGGCCAGGTTCCCCTGCTGACCCGCGAACAGGAGGTCGAGATCTCCAAGCGCATCGAGGACAACGAAAACGAGGTCAAACGGATCATCTACAGCTTCGGTTTCGCCGGTAAGGAACACATCGCCCTCGCCGAGAAACTCATCTCGGAACCCCCCAAGGAACGCTTCGACCGCGTCATCGTCGACAAGAAGATCGAAACCCGGGACGAACACCTCAAGGCGCTGCGCAAGCTGACCAAGGAGGTCCGCGGCGTCGACATCGAGGTCGACTCGAAATGGCACGATCTCCAGGACAGCTCGGCCAAGGCCAAACACGAGAAGACCCTCGCCGACTTCAAGAAGCTCGACGAGAAGCTCCAGCGCTCCTTCCCGAAGTTCTATTACAAGCAGAAGGTCATCGAGGAAATGTGCCTGGTCGCGGACAACATCCACGACAAGGTCCAGAGCTCCATCCGCAGCATCCGGGATCTCGAACCCCAGCGGAAGAACCCCCAGGCCGCCGCCATCATCCACGCCGAGGAACGCAAGATCCGCTCCCTCGAAGAGTTCGTCCGCATGACCCAGGCGGATTACCTCGCCGCCTTCCAGCGCCTCAAGGACTTCGAACGGAAGGCGCTCCAGGCCAAGACCGAAATGGTCGAGGCCAACCTGCGCCTCGCGATCTCCATTGCCAAGAAATACACCAACCGCGGGCTGCAATTCCTGGACCTGATCCAGGAAGGCAATATCGGGCTGATGAAGGCGGTGGACAAGTTCGAATACCGCCGGG
>DITU01000008.1 GCA_002422905.1 Verrucomicrobia bacterium UBA6176 | reverse complement strand
CCACGATGGCATCGTCGACCAGGATCCCGATGCTGAAGATGAGGGCGAAGAGGGTGATCCGGTTGAGCGTGAATCCCCAGAGATGGAACACGAGCAGGGTCAGGGCGAGCGTCGCCGGGATCGCCACCGCCACCACCCCGGATTCGCGCCAGCCCAGCACCATCCAAATCAGCAACGCCACGCTCAGCACCGCCAATCCCATGTGCAGCAGCAGTTCGTTCGACTTCTCCGCCGCCGTCGCCCCGTAGTGACGCGTGATGCTGACCTGCAGGTCCGAGGGGATCACCCGGCCGCGAAGTTCATCGACCTTGCGCAAGACGTCCTCGGCCACCGCGATGGCATTGGCCCCGGGCCTCTTCGCCACCGTCAAGGTGACTGCCGCCTCTTCCGTGGTTCCCTGCCCAAACAGGACGTACTGCGACGGTTCCTCCGTTCCATCCACAATCTCTGCCACATCCCGGAGATGCACCGGGCGTCCGCCGGAAACTCCCACCACCACCGCCCCGACCTCTTCCGGTCGCGACAGGAATCCACCCGTCTCCACCAACACCTCCCGGTTGGTCACCGTCACGCCGCCCGACCGGAACTGACGGTTCGCCTGCTGCAACATCGGAACCAGCCCCGCCGGCGTCAGTCCGCGCGCCGCCATCCGCACCGGATCCATCAACACCCGCACCTGACGTCGCGCCCCGCCAATCACCGTCGTCTCCGCCACCAACGCCACCTGCTTCACCGCGTCGTCCACCTCCACCGCCACCCGCCGCAGCATCCGATGATCATATCCGGGCCCGTGAAAGGTCAGCGCGAGGATCGGCACGTCGTCGATGGACCGTGGCTTGATCATGGGGAAGGTCACCCCGTGCGGAATGCGATCGAAGTTCGACCTCAGCTTCTCGCTCACCTTCACCAGGCTCACCTCGGGATCCGATCCCACCACGAAGCGCACGATCACCATCGACTCGCCTTCGCGTGAGGTGGAGTAGAGGTATTCCACCCCTGGGATCTCCCACAGGAGCTTCTCCATGGGACGCGTCACGCGATCCTCGATCTCGGCCGCCCCGGATCCCGGCATCGCCACCATCACATCGATCATGGGAACCCGGATCTGGGGTTCCTCCTCACGCGGAAGGAGGAAGATCGCAGCAATGCCGAGAAGCACCGACGCCACCACCAGCAACGGCGTCAGTTGGGAATCCACGAACCAAGCTGCAATGCGTCCCGCCAATCCCAGTTCCCCCGTCTCCCCCGCCCTGCCTGCCTCGCCTGGCTTCAAGGTGCCACCTCCACCTTCCCGCCATCCCTCAATCCATCCATGCCCGAAATCACCACCCGGTCGCCCGGCTCCACTCCCGACAACAATTCCACCCGTTCACCCGAGACCCGACCCGTCCGCACCAGACGCAGCACCGCCCGACCCTCCTGTTCGACAAAAACCGATTCCAACTGCCCATGCCGTTGCACCGCCGTCACCGGCACCCGCAACCATTGCGCCTCCGCCAATGGAACCGACAAACGCCCGAACCGGCCCGACCTCAGACCCTCGACCAGTGGCAGGTCCACCTTCACCAGGAACGTCCGGCTCCCCTCGTCCGCCACCGGCGCGATCTCCGCCACCCGCCCCGTCACCATCAAGGCATCCGATCCGAACCGTGCCGGCAATGTCATCCCCTCCTTCAACCCGCCCATCAACGCCTCGCCCACATCCGCTTCGAGACGCAATTCGCCCGGCGCTTCCAATTCCAGCAAGGGTCGCCCCGGCGTCGCCAGATCCCCGACATCCGCCAGTTTGCGCGTCACCACGGCGTCGAACGGAGCCTCCACCCGCGCCTGTCCCAACAGGGTTTCCGCCTCGAGCAACGCCCCTTTCGCCACCCGCCAACGCGATTCCACCGCATCAAACTCCTGCGGGCTCACCGTCTTCTGATCCCGCAATTCCCGGAATCTCCCCAATTCCCTCTCCGCCTGCTCCCAGACCGCCCGCGCCTGGTCCGCCCGCGCCGCCCATTCCGGAACTTCCAGTTCCGCCACCACCTCCCCCGCCTTCACCCGCTGCCCCAACCGGGTCTCCAACCGCTTCACCCGCCCCGTCACCTTCGCCTCCAGCAACGCCCGCGTTCGTGCCCGCACCGTTCCCACCACCTCTTCCACCGCCACATGCCGCTCCCATTCCACCCGCTCCACCCCCACCCGGACCGCCGGAGCCTCTGCCCCCGGCTTCACCACAGGGTCCCGATGGCATCCCGCCAGGAAGAGGCCAGCCAGGCAGCCGGCTGCCAACCCTCGCCCAAACTTCGACATCACCTTCATACCGGTGCGGGACATTTTCGCGGATTGCATGGGTCAAACCTCAGTTGCATTGACCGGAGTTGCCACCACAGCAACCGCCGCCGTTGCCTCCCCCGGCCACCGGTGCAACCGCTTTCCCAACGCCCAACCGGCGCAGGATCATCTCCGCCGGACAGAACCCGGTGAACGCCGACTGGATCAGGTTCGCACCGACAAACGCCGCGAGCAGGATCCAGTTCGGATGAACGGTCCGGGACAGGACGATGGCGGTGAGGACGAAGGTACCGGCGAGGATACGGATGTAGGATTCAGTTTTCATGATCGTTCGTGTTCCTGTGGATCGGGCGCTGACGGGATCGGGACGACTGAGATCACCCGATGCCAACCCGGATCCCTCTCGCGCCGCGCCACATACTCATGAGTATATGGTTATATGTTTGACGCAAGCCCGATCTTGCCCTTTCCTCTCCCTCATGTCGAAGGCGTCTCTTTCCCTTTCTCCCGAAGCCATCGAACTCGTGGCCGCCCGCTTCCGGGTTCTCGGTGAACCCTCCCGCCTCCGCATCCTCCAGGCCCTCCGCAACGGCGAACTCAACGTCTCCCAACTCGTCGAGGCCACCGACCTCACCCAGGCCAACACCTCCCGCCACCTGCAGGCCCTCGCCGAAGCCGGCATCGTCGGACGCCGTCGCGATGGCGCCAACGTCATCTATTCCATCTCCGAACCCGCCATCTTCGACCTCTGCGAAACCGTCTGCTCCAGCCTGCAACGCCACTTCGAAGGCCACGCCCGCTCCCTCGGAATCTGACCCATCCCCGGAGCACGTACTCGTACTCGTACGCGAACGGTGGGGCTGGCATCGCGCTGGCAACCGACACTAGCCGCTCCAATCCTCCCTTTTCTTCGGGTTCTCAGCCGGATCGATGCAGTAGCCATTTCGCGCGGAGACGCAGAGGCGCGCGGAGAGACAGGAAACCGGGAGTCCCGGCACCCCTGAAGAGACTCACCGTTGGGTGACTCCATGCCGGTGATGGAATGGCTCATCTTCTCCGCGTCTCCGCGTCTCTGCGGGAGTAGTTTTCCATCTTTCAACCGCATGAATACGGCTTGGCCCCTTCGCGTGAACCCTCTCCCGAAGCGACTCCCATCCGTGTTCATCGGTGAAATCCGTGGTTCAAAACAGAACCGCCTCAACCACGGACTCCACCGATGCACACGGATCAGCAGCCTGATTGGCAAGGATCAGAGCACACCCCCGCTTTTCGTGTCGTTTCGTGTGTTTCGTGGACCGCTCTCTTCACAGTTTTGAACCACGAAATACACGAAATACACGAAAGGAGTTCCCCGCCCCGCGATGAACCAACTCACCCTCCCATTCTTGTGCGCTCCGCATCCTTCGCGGCTTCGCGTGAAACCCTCCCCACCCCCTCCTCGGAACAACCGCCCGAATCACCTGCCGATTTCCGCCTCTTCCGCCTTCGACTCAGGGCGCACCCGGGTCGCGTCGCCCCACAACCCTTCGAGGTCATACTTCTCCCGCACTTCCTTGCGCATGATGTGCACGATCACATCGAAGAAATCCATCACCAGCCAACTGCCCTGGGAACTTCCATCCAGTGACGTCGGACGGATCCCCTCGTCGATCTTCAACCGGTCCACGATCTCGCTCTCGATTGCCCGCAGGTGCGGTTCGCTCGTGCCGGTTGCGATCACGAAATAGTCCGTGACCGTCGATATCTTGCTCACGTCGAGAACAACCACGTTCTCGGCTTTCCGATTCTCGGCCAGATCCCGGCACAGCAACGCCAACTTCCTTGACTCCATGTGGAGGCGATGTTGCGCGGTTCCAAGCCGGACGTCCACGGGCATGTCAGCCCTGTCTGATCAGACCAATTCCCCAGCGCGAACCCCGGTTCACCCCGCCACCAGACCCAGACCCGGTCGACCCGCCCCCATCAGTTTGCGAAGCCGCTCGCGCTGACGCCCCACGTCCAACCCCGGCCCGATCAACACCCCGAACGCCTCCGGATCCGGTTTCGCCGGGAACACATCGATGACGTGATGTCCCCAGACCCGTTGAAAGAGGTGAACCTGTCCGGGCGTTTCCTTGAACCGGACGAAGCCCTTGGCCCGGACCACCTCCCGGTCATCCAACGACGCCAAGTACGTCTCAAAGTCCTGCCGCGACACCGGTGCCGGGAATCGCCACGAAAAGCTCTGGTATTGCTGATGCAGATGCGCGCCCCCCGACTCCCGCGCAGGCAACTCTTCCAACGAACATTCGGCCGGATCACGTCGCAGGATCTCGCCCAGATCCGGCAATCCGAACGGCAACCGCACACAGGTGACCTTCGGGTTCCATTCC
Organism: Verrucomicrobia bacterium UBA6176; assembly: GCA_002422905.1. Taxonomy (GTDB): domain Bacteria; phylum Verrucomicrobiota; class Verrucomicrobiia; order Limisphaerales; family UBA9464; genus UBA6176. The sequence goes on along the minus strand of DITU01000008.1, from coordinate 53,814 downwards.
CGAACCCCGGCTTCCACCGCGTCGGCTTCGCCCGGCGCCAGGACATCGCACTTCGACAAACACACCACCTGGGCGAACTGGACCTGTCGCCGCGCCAACACCCGCTCCGCAATCCCATCCACCGGCCGCAAGAACCACGGGGCATCCACCATCGTCACCACCGCCTGCAATCGCACCACCGGCAACAGATCCATGTCGGTCAGCACATCAATCACGTTGTCCGGATCCGCCAACCCACTGGTTTCGATCACCAGAAAGTCGCACTCGCCCGACCGCGCCATCTCGCGACAGGCCCGATCCAGTTCATTGTCCGGAGCGCAACAGACGCATCCGCCGTCGACCTGTCGGATGGCCAGGCCCGGACGCCGCACCAGTTGACCATCCACGCTTTCCGCCCCGAACTCGTTCATCACGATTCCGATCCGGAGACCGGTGGCGGGAGATTCCGACAGCCAACGCAACAACAGGGTTGTCTTGCCCGAACCCAGAAAGCCGGTGAGCAGGATCACCGGCATGCGACCGCTGACCGGAACCGAAAAGCCTTCACTCATGACTTCAACCCGGCATGCGCCCGGGTCAATTCCGGCCACAGATGCACCGCCATGCGCATTCCCGCCGCGTACGCATCCAGATCGAACTTCTCATCCGGCGCATGCGCATTGTCATCGGGCAACGCCATCCCCAACAACAGGGTGTCTGCCCCCAACACCTTCTGGAATGCCGACACGATGGGAATGCTGCCGCCCTCGCGCATGAGCAAGGCCGGATGGCCGAATCCGGCCTCCAACGCCTTCAAAGCCCCCTGGGCCAGCGGACCGTCCGGCGACACCAGATACGGTTCGCCGCCGTGCCCATGCCGGACCGTGATCCGTACCGTTGGCGGACAGAGCCGTTGCAAATGGTCACGAACAGCGGCGATCACCTTGCCCGGTTCCTGATTGGGGACGAGGCGGAGGGTGAGCTTCGCACTGGCCCAGGACGGGATGATGGTCTTGCTGCCCTCGCCCTGATAACCGCTGGTGAGACCGTTGATCTCGAAGGTGGGCCGTGCGGTGCGACGTTCCTCGGAAGTAAACCCGTCTTCACCAAACAACGCGGGTGAACCCGTCAATTCCCGGAACTGCTCCGCCGTGGTGGGAATCCGGGCCAACTGTTCCCGCTCATAATCCGACAACGGCAACACATCATCGTAGAATCCGGGCACCGCGACCCGCCCCTGGCCATCGCGCATCCGGGCCAGCAACTGGCACAGGGCCATGGCCGGATTCTCGACCGTGCCCCCGAACAAACCCGAGTGCAGATCGCGGGACGGCCCATCGATCCGAACCTCGATGGCGGCAATGCCACGCAGGGCGTAGGTGAGTGCGGGATGTTCGAGCCCGGGAATGCCGTTGTCCGAGATGATGACGCCGGCACAGGCGAGTTCCTCCCGATGTTCGGGAAGGAACTGGTACAGGGCTTTCGATCCCACCTCTTCCTCGCCCTCGATCAGGAATACCAGATTGCAGGGCAAGGGCGTACCCGTCCGGAGATGGGCTTCCACCGCATTCAGATGGGCCAGGTGTTGCCCCTTGTTGTCGCTCGTTCCCCGCCCGAACAACGAACGTCCCCGCACCTGCGGATCAAACGGCGGCGTGGTCCACAGCTCGAACGGTTCGGGCGGTTGGACATCGTAATGTCCGTAGACCAGAAACGTGGGCGCCCCCTCGATCCGGGGGGTGCGGGCCACCAACACCGGGTTGCCACCCGTCGCATGCAACACGGTCTCCAGGCCCAACCCACGGCAACGGGCCGTCAACCAGTCCGCCGCCGCCCGCACATCCGGGGCGTGGGCGGGCTGGGCGCTGACACTGGGAAACCGGACGTACTCACGCAGGTCCTCGATGAACCGGGCCTCGTTCCGGGCCAGGTATTCCAATGGTGTTTCCATGGGCCTGATCACTTCTTGTCGCGCCCGAACGGCAGCAGGTTGAGGGGATTGCCGATCCGATTGGTGGCAGGGGCATTGGTCGATGCCCTGTTGGTCGAACCCCCGGTGAGTCCCCGGATCAAGCCGCCCAGCGGATTCGCAGGAGCATTGGTCGATGCGGCATTGGTGGAAGTCCCGCCTCCACCGGTCAGCGCATTGCCCACCGCTGCACCCACCGCACCCAGGCCCGAACCCGCCTTGTCACCCAGGGTGGTCAGGCCTTCCGTCAGCCGGTTGCCAAGATTTCCCACGCCCGGGAGATCCGTCGCCAACACCACCGCCGCCATCCCGAACTTGTCTTTTTCGAAGTCCGTCGCTCCAACCGTCCCGATAACCCGCCCGATCTTGCGCGGGGCCGGCATCTGGTTCTGCGAGGCAAAGGCCAGGGTGACCGGAAGGTCCACTGGCGAGTTCGTGATGACATCGTTGAGCTTGATCGTTCCGGTGACCTCGGAAAGGAACGCCGAGTTGCCCACGCGGGTGTTCGAAACCGTTGCCGTGCCGTCGGCGATGAGGGCATTGAGCTCCAGCACGCGCACCGGCTCGGACAACACCGACGACCTGCCAATCAGCGTGAGGAGGAAGCGCGGGTTGACCTCCTTGGGGAAGATGGGAATCAAACGCACCAACAACCGCGGCAATGGAATGGATTGTTCAGGAATGGTGATCTGCACATTGGTCCCACCGAAGGCGATCTTTCCACCGAGATTGCGACGCAGGTTGGGTCCCGTCACCCCGGCGCCCTTGAGCTGAAGTCCTGCCTGAAAGGTTCCCTTCCCCATGCCCTTCATCACCGGCACAAACGAATCCACCACCGGCGCCATGGGAACCTGGTCGGCCGAGAAATCGACGTCGTACTCGTATCCCGCCACCGCGAGATTCGCCCGGGCACGCCCCTTCACCGGCGCCCCGTTCAAACCAAACCCGAACCCGTCCAACACCACGACATCTCCCTTGGCCGTCAAACGTCCCTTCACCTGGCTGAGATCGAGCTCCCGCAGGTAGACCCGGGCCAGATCCAGAGTGGCGGTCAGGTCACGGATCGGCAGATGGATCGGTGCCGGTTCGACATTCGGATCCCCGACCGGTGCCGGATCGTCGGCGGGTGCCGGTGCATTGGTGGTCCCGGCGATCATGTCGTAATACGGCGTCAGATCGATTCCCTCGGATTTCACCGTGACGGTGCTGGGCGAAGCGCCATTGGTCGCCATATCCAGCCGAGCCACCAGGCTCAACCGGTTGCTGGCCCGGTCGGTCGCACCCAGATCCAGATCGAACTTCTTCACCTCGGCAATGCGCCCGTCGCTGCTGGCATCCAGATCCAATCCGATGCCCATCGGCGTCTTCGGCAGACGCCCCGCGGCATCATCCACCACGAGGTTGGAAACCTTCACCACAACCTGGGCACCGGCCTTGCCGGACTTGGCGAACTCCGCCTTGCCTTGAACATCCAGCGCGACCGACACCAGCTTGTTCGGTGCCAACGCCGAGGCCAGGAACGGCGCCAAGGCGCTCTCATTGAAGCCTGAGATCTTGAAGTCCGCCGTGCCCGTTTCGCTCGTCAGGTTGTACTTCGCACGGGCATCCATGCTGCCCCCCTGGGCGAATCCGCTCTGGGCCGCGAAATTGAACCGTTGGACATCCAGTTCCTCACCCCGCTTCGTGGCACTCACCGACAACGTGGTCTGGTAATCGGCCAACTGCGCCGTGCCCAACGTCCCGTTGAGTCCCTCCAGGCTGGCTGACGCCTCCAGCGACGATCCGCTCGCCCGTTGGCTTGCCGTCAGGCTCGACCGGATCTTGCCCGTGCGGAGTTCCACCCCGTCCACCGGATACAGCCCCAGCAACGCCGGCAATTCACCGGCCAGGTTCAACTGCACCCCACCCAACGACGTTGTCGTGTTCCAATCCGCCAACCCGGTCAATGCGAGCAACGCCGTCTGACCCATCGTGATGTCCACCTGATACATCTCCACCACCGCCGCCACGAAATCCGTCAGTGTGCCCTTCACCTGCAACACTGCCTTCGCATTCTTCAACTCCGCCGGTCCACCATGCGTGGTCAACCGGTCCAACGTCGTCGTCATCGTATAGCGCAACATCTTGCCCGCCTGCTCCGCGCTCACCTTCAACTCCGTCGTCACCACCGCCGTCGGCGCATTCGTCGGCAACAACACCTGCCACTCGTTCATGTCCAACGGCCCCACCTTCAATCCAAACGTCGAGTCCCGGAATCCCGTCGCCGCCTGATCCCAGGAAAGACGCATCGGCCGATCCAATCCGCCCTTCACCAACTCGCGCCCGCCCTGGGTGCCCAGGATCTCCAACCGCTCGACCAACGCGCTCTTCTCCACCTGATTCACCAACACCCGGTAATCCGTGCTCACATCCACCACCGGCGTCCGTCCACCCGGCACCCCCATGCTGAACCGGTTCACCGCAATCCGACCGTTCGAGGCCACTTCATTGCCCGACTTCAACACGTCCACCCGACCCGTCGCCGTCAAACCCGTATCCCCCAGATCCATTCCCGACGCCGCTCCCACCAGGGCGAGCACACGCCGGTCGATGCCCCGGACGTCATAGCTCAACCGGGCCTCGTTCTTGTCGAGATCCATCGCCCCGTTGAGGCTGATCCGCCCCAGTTCCTCGTTGCCCTGGGTGAAGCGCAACGCCAACACCTTCAATTCCTGCGCCGTCATCTCGGTGTCGAGCATCAGCCCGATCCCCGCTACCGCCGCGAACGCCCCCGTCGCCTCCGACAGCTTCAAACCAATCCCACCCTTTGCCGTCCCCGGCATCAGATCCGCGCCCAACCCGATATCCAACGAACCCTCCAACCGTCCACCCACCCGGCTGCTGGCAGCGTTGGCCGTCTGATCCGCCTTGGCATCCGCCGACACCGCGAACCGACTGGTCTCACCGTTCACCAACTGATCCACCGTCACCTGCAATCCCGTCACATCCGCCACCATCCGGGATCCGTCCGCCGCCTCGGCCTGATACTTCAATGAACCATCCTTCACCGCCACATTGCGCACCTGCAACTTCGGCGGTCCCGATGGCGTCGAAGGCGTGCTCTTGGGTTCCGACGGCGGCAGGTTCTTCAACAACGTGGCCAGGTTGCCCGATCCATCCGGCTTCTCCGTCACCAGGATCACCGGACCATCCACCGTGACTTCCTCCACCTTCATGGTTCCGCCCAGGATCGCCATCAGGCTGTAGCGCAACCGGACTTCCTTCACTTCGACCAACGGTTCGGTCCCCTTGGGCACCACCTTCAGTCCACGCAACACCACCGACGAAAACGGGCTGACCGAGATGTCCTCGACCGTGACATCACTGCCCAGCGAGGCACTGACCCGGGGCAGGACGACCGACCGGACGAAAAAGGCACTGGTGACGACCAGATACAGGACGACGAGCAGGACGAGCGCACCGACGACGAACAGGGGCCAGCGCCGGGCCTTGCGGACCATGACGGGAGAAGGAGATGGAGATGACATATGCAGGTGGGACAGGAGTTCAGCGGTTTTCCAGAAAGTTGACGTATTCGGCGATGCCCTCGGCGGGCTTCCATTGCGGGACAAACCCCAGTTCCTTCGAGGCCCGGGACATGTCGGCCTCGGTGTGGGGTTGGTAAAAGTCGGCGTAGGGATTGTCGATGTACTCAGGCTCCAACGAAGTCCCCAGGTTCCGGTTCAATACTCCGATCACTTCATTGAAGGAGATCGGATGGCCGGAACCGCAGTTGAACACCCCGCTGTGCGGCGCCGTGGCCGCCCGTACAGTCAGGGCAACCACATCCCGGACAAAGACGAAATCACGCCGGTGTTCTCCTGACCGGAAAACCCGGGGCCGTTGGCCCGACTTCATCTGGCGGTAAAGCTGGAAGATCATGCTCGCTGCGGCCTTCTTGTGGATCTCGTTCGGGCCGTAAACGTTGAAATATCGCAGCCCCACAATCCGCCAGGCCGGACTCCGCTGCGCATGCATCCGCGCCAGGTTGTCCAACTGCACCTTGCTGAACGCATACACATTCGCCGGCGCCGGCTCCTGGTCTTCGGTCTGTACACCCGACCCGATCCCGTAGGTCGCCGCACTCGACGCATACACCACCGGCGTCTGGGTCCCCGACGCAAACTCGACGAGACGCCGGAAACCCTCCACGTTGTCGTGAACCTGCAAACCCTGGTCATGCACCGTCGTGTCCGTGATCGATGCCTCGTGAAAGATTGCATCGAAGGATCGATCCCCGAACTGTCGCCCCCAATCCAGCCTCGACACATCCGCCGCCACCACATCCCCACGGAATCCCCTCAGGTTCTTGAAATCACCCGACCTGAAATCATCCACCACCACGATCCGCGCCCCCGGAAACTGCCGTTGCAGTTCCAGAGTGAGGTTGGATCCGATGAAGCCGGCTCCGCCGGTGACCAGAAGATTGCGCACTGCGTGAAGTTATGGTGGGTGGCCGGGGGTGCAAGCCAAGAGCCGGACCCCGGCTCTCAGGCCGTCACCACTTCCTCTTCCTCCGCATACCGGACCTCGCCGTCCTCGTTGTAATGCAGCGGCGCAAACCGTTCAGAATTGAAGCCCATCTCCCCGTCCAACCCGTTTCTCAAGGCCGGATCCCGCGGATTCCGAACCTCCTCCAGCAACACCCCGATCTCCCCGTCCTGCTTGCCACTGCCAGACCGGGTCAGGTTGCCACGCCCGATGTAGACCGCCCGCACCGTGTACACCTTGCCCTTGGCCGGGAGCTGGACGAACAACTCCCGCGCCAGGGGCGGGAACTCGTCATTGATGCACACCACCTTCTGTCCCTTCGCGAACATGAACCCACTTTATGGCCTGGATCGATCCTTGAGAAGCCTTCCGCCTGTGGCTCTGCGCGAAACCCATGGGACGGCGATCTCCGGTCGCCGTCCCATCCAGTCGGCCAGCAACCCTCGCCGCTCCGCCCTATCCCTCCGTGCATCCCAAAGTTGTTGGGGCGGGAATGGGACGACAAGGACCCGTACAAACCCATCGGCACACGGGCCGCGACCCCTCTTGCTCATCCCCGCCACCAACTCCGGGACACCCCATGTCATTGCCGCTCCCGATCCGGAGCGTTGACTGTATTCCCCAACAGGCATATCCCTGTCGACGCAATGCAAAAACCGCGGCTCATCGAGGTCTATCATTGTCTCTGCGATGAGACCCGGCTGCGCATCGTGCATTTGCTGGCCCAGTCGCCGCTTTGCGTCTGTCATGTTCAGGCCATCCTCGGCCTCTCCCAGGTCGCCACTTCCAAACACCTGGCTTATCTGCGTCGACGCGGTCTCGTGGAATCCCGGCGCCACGAACAATGGGTGATCTATTCCCTGCCCGCCCAACGACCCCGTGAACTCGATTGGCAACTGCGCTGCCTCCAGGACTGCCTCCCCACCCATCCGGTCTTTCGCAATGATCTCCGGGCACTCAAGGCCCGGCGTTCCGAATGCGGTTGGGTGGCCGATGTCCTCGATTCCGGCACCCCGCCTTCACGCCTTCCCAAAACCAAAACCGTCAGCCCATGAAGAAACCTTCCATCCTCATCCTCTGCACCGGCAATTCCTGCCGAAGCCATCTCGCCGAAGGCATCCTCCGCTCCGTTGCCGGCGATCTCCTCGATGTCCACAGCGCCGGCTCAAAACCCGCCGGCTATGTCCATCCCCTCGGCATCCAGGTGATGCAGGAGATCGGCATCGACATCTCCAGCCATTCCTCCAAGCACATGAACGATTTCCTCAACCAGGACATCGAGACAGTCATCACCGTGTGCGGCAACGCCGACCAGGCCTGTCCCCTGTTCCCGGGACAATTGAACCGGCATCACTGGGGTTTCGATGACCCCGCCCATGCCACCGGCACCGATGAGGAGAAGCTGGTCGTGTTCCGTCGGGTGCGGGACGAGATCCGACGCGTGTTCACCGCCTATGCCGAAGGTCGGCGCGACCAATCCAAAACCCGATGATCCATTCCCAATCCACCCCATGAAAACCATCCAGGTCTATGACCCGCCCATGTGCTGTTCCACCGGGCTCTGCGGAACCGAAGTCGATCCCGCCTTGGTCAACTTCGCCACCTTCCTCACCACCCTCAGCCAGAAGGGTGTCCAGGTGGAACGCTTCAACCTGGGCCAACAACCCATGGCATTCGTGCGCAACCCAGCCGTGAAAGCCGTCCTCGACTCCGACGGTGTGGATGCCCTGCCGCTGATCTTCATCGACGGCGCACTGCACCTGAAGGGGCGGTACCTGACCGATGCCGAACGGACCGCACTGGCCGAAGCGTCCGTGGGAGGGAGCACGCTGTCTTCCTGATGAAACTTCCCCCTTACCGGATCGATCCGGCCATCGCCACGCGGTTCCTCTTCTTCACCGGCAAGGGCGGCGTGGGCAAGACCTCGCTGTCCACCGCCACCGCCATTGCCCTGGCCGACGCGGGCCAGCGCGTGNNCGGCGTGGGCAAGACCTCGCTGTCCTGTGCGACCGCCCTGAAGCTGGCCGAGTCGGGCCGACGCGTCCTCCTGGTCAGCACCGATCCCGCCTCCAACCTCGACGAAGTCCTCGCCACCACCCTGAGTTCACTGCCCACCAGCATCGCGGGCGTGCCCGGCCTGGACGCCATGAACATCAATCCGGTCGATGCCGCCGCCGCGTATCGCGAGCGCCTGATCGGCCCGATGCGCGGACTCCTGCCCGAGAGCGCCCTCCGCAGCATGGAGGAGCAGTTGTCCGGTTCCTGCACGGTGGAGATCGCTGCCTTCGACGAGTTCNNGCCCACCGGCCACACCCTGCGCCTGATGAGCCTGGCCAAGGCCTGGGATCAGTTCCTCGACAACAACACCAGTGGCACTTCCTGCCTGGGCCCGCTGGCCGGGCTGGCAAAACAGCGCGCCGTCTACGAAGCCACGGTCAATACCCTCGCCGATCCCGCCGCCACCACCCTGATGCTCGTCAGTCGTCCCCAATCCGCCGCGCTACGGGAAGCCGAACGGACTTCCAACGAATTGCGCGCGCTCGGCGTCGCCAACCAATGCCTGATCATCAATGGCACCTTCGAAACCCAATGCCCCACGGACATCACATCCCAGGCATTGCAATCGCGGGGTGTCACCGCCATGACCCGCGCCGCCGCCTTCATCTCCAGTCTCCCCGGCTTCATCGTTCCCCTGCGTCCGATCAACATCCTCGGACTCGACGGCCTGCGGGTCTTGCTCGATGGCGATCCCTCCGCTTCCGGCGATGCCCTCCCGCGCCTCCCTGACTGGACGCCGCCGGCCATGGAAAGCCTCGCCGACCTCCTGGCCGACCTCGAGAAACAGGGGCGCGGGGTCATCATGACCATGGGCAAGGGTGGCGTGGGCAAGACCACCGTCGCCGCTGCCATTGCCGTGCTGCTCGCCCGTCGCGGTCACCCCGTTCATCTCAGCACCACGGATCCCGCCGCGCACGTCGCCCAGACCCTCGCCGGTCAGGTGGACGGTCTCACCCTCAGCCGCATCGATCCCATCGCGGAAACCGCCGCGTACACCGCCGAAGTCCTGGCCCATCAGGGGGCGAAGATGGACGAGGCCGGCCGTTCCCTCCTGGAAGAAGATCTCCGTTCTCCCTGCACCGAAGAGATCGCCGTGTTCCGCGCCTTTGCCCGCGAAGTCGGCCAGGGCACCCGTCGCTTCGTCGTGCTCGATACCGCGCCGACCGGCCACACGCTGCTCCTCCTCGACGCCAGCGAAGCCTACAACCGCGAACTCCAACGCCAGTCGCGCAGTTCCCAACCCGAGGAAGTGCTTCGCCTGCTGGAACACCTTCGCGACCCCGCCTTCACCCGCATCCTCCTGGTCACCCTGCCCGAGGCAACCCCCGTCCATGAAGCGGCCGCCCTCCAGGAAGACCTCCGTCGCGCCCATATCGAACCGTTCGCCTGGGTGATCAACCAAAGCCTGCTCCAAAGCGGCTCCTGCGATCCCCTCCTCATCGCCCGCGAACATTCCGAACATCGCTACCTCCAGGAGGTCGCCGAAAAACACGCCACCCGCATCGCCTGGCTGCCCTGGCAGGCGGAAGAACCCAGCGGCCCCGATGCATTGGCACAGTTGGCCACCTCCAGCCTCCTTCCCGTTCCCGCCTGACCCGGAGCTCCGCCCAACGCCCCCTTCACAATCCCAGCTTCAGGAAGACCTGAAAGTATAAGTCATGCCCGAAGTCGTTCGGGTGATTGATGTTGTTGCCCAGGAGATCCTCCGGCTTCTTCCGCTGCGCCTTCGTCTGCCAGTTGTTGTAGACATTGGCATACGCACAACCGGTCTCGGCCGCGACACCCGCAGTTCGGGCGGCATACACTTCCATCTGATGGGTTCCAAATGCCCATTCCGGATTCGGAGGGAAGGCGGAGAACAAGACGATCTCAGCGTCGGTGCTGGCACGGATCCGTGCGATCAGGGTCCGAAGGTTGTCGGCGAACTGCGCCGGGGGAACGCCACCCCGGTTGTGGTCGTTCATTCCAAAACCCACCTGCACGAGATCCGGCTTTTCCTTCAGCACCTTGTCCTCGAGGCGTTGCAGTCCCTGAACCGTGCTGTCCCCACCAGTGGCTCCGTTCACCGCCGCGACCCGGGCCAGCGGATACCGCGCTTGCAAATGAACCGCCCAGCGTTGCCAGAAGATCAGACGCGGCGACGTGGCGTCGCCACCCGCAGTGATGCTGTCCCCGAATGCCACGACCTTGAACGGCCCTCCCTCGGCCAATCGGGCGCGACTTCGGGTCAACAACGCGCTCTGATCCAACTGGACCGGCCACGGCACCCCCGGGGCGTGGGCATAATCGACAAAGGCAAAGAAGGCGGTGTTGCCAAACCCGGGATACCGGGAGTGATCAAAGTTCTTCGCCCCGAACAGCACATTGGTCCGGAAATCCGGCAGGCGGGAGTTGCTGGTCCGACGAAGGGTTCCAGCCAAGGGATCCAGCACATAGTCCTGGCCCTCCACATAAGTGATGGTGTTGGTGGCGGGAACGAACGTGCTCCGGACCACCACCGACCCAGTGGGGATCGCGGCGAGGGCGGCCGGGGTCTCCCCGATGAACACCACCGATTCGCCCATTGTCCTTGGCGTGTGGGACGGGACAGTCCCACATCCCGTCAGGAGCAGGACCATTCCCAGAAACAGTCCCGACACCAGTGAAGGATGCATTCTCATGTGCACCCACACTGGGGCCGGATGCCCGAGGGCGGCAAACCCATTGCCCCCCGTCTCGGTTCGCGGATAGCGTCCGCGCCCGTGTCGATTCAGTCACCCCGCAGGCAACATCTCTGGATCTGGTTCCTTTGGTTGGCGGGCTTCTACTCGGTCTGGGCGTGGCTCGTCTTCGGTCAGGGCCGCTGGGCGGATGCCAAGGCGCACTGGCCCATTGCATTGGCCATGGCGATGGGCAGCTACGTGGCCGGTTCAACCCCCATGGGAGGTGGAACGGTCGGCTTCCCCATCCTCGTCCTGCTCTTCGGGCTGCCCGCCACCCTGGGCCGCGATTTTTCCTTCGCCGTCCAGTCCATCGGCATGACCAGTGCCAGCATCTTCATCCTGTCGCGCCGCCAACCCCTCGCCTGGGCCATGTTGAAGGGGGCGATGCTCGGCGCCCTCGTTGGAACCCCGCTCGGAATCTGGTTCATCGCCCCCTGGATCCCCGAACTCTGGATCAAGGTCGTTTTCGCCGTGGTATGGGCCAGCTTCGGCGTGCTGCACTTATACCGGATCAACGAGATCGCCGGTCACGTCGGCATGACCGAGTTCAATGAACGCTGGGATTTCCGTCTCGGCTTGACCCTCGGCATCCTCTCCGGATCCACCGTCGCGGCCGTCACCGGTGTCGGCATCGACATGGTCCTCTACGCCGCGTTGGTCCTGCTGTGCCGGGCCGACCTGAAGATCGCGATCCCAACCTCCGTGGTGATCATGGCGTTCACTTCGATCCTCGGAATCGTGGTCAAGAACCTGACCACCGGACTTCAACCCGGCGTGTATGAAAACTGGCTCGCAGCCGCACCGGTCGTCTGTCTGGGCGCACCCCTCGGCGCCTTCATGGTGGGCCTGATCGGACGCAAACCCACCCTGCTCTTCGTGGCAGTCCTTTGCGTCGGACAATTCGTCTGGACCTGTTACGCGGAACGTTCCGCCATGGGAATCGGAGGCCTCATCGGCGCCCTTGCCGCCGTGGGCGCCTGTCTCCTCGGCTTCGAGAAGCTCAGGGCCTGGGGCGCAGTCCTGGTGGGCGAAGCCAAATCAGGAAAGCTGGGACGGTCCGGGTAGGGATCCCAAGTTTGGCCAGTTCACTCCCAGGGTTCCAAGTCTCAGCCCACATAAGGGCCGACACGACCGATCTTGCTGCATGGATACGCTGAGTCCGGTCGGGCCGTGAAGTCCGGGGGTGGCGACGCGATGGGTCGGTTTCAAGCGGGGCTCACTCATCACAAAACGCCCAATCATTTCCGCTCCCTAAATGGGCGTCGTTCATTGGGCCCGCGGATTGACCAGCAACCGAAGGTAGCGCTGATCGGCTTCGTCGGCGGGAGTCGCATCCCGCACCAGCAGCAATGCCGGGCTGTCTTCGACCGTGACCGAAACCGGGGTTCCCGAGGTCCACTTCACCAGGTCGGAGCTGAACTGGACCACATAATCCACGTCCTCGCGCCGGCTAAGGCGGGCCACCCTGAGCGCGGCGAAGTCCCCGTCCCACTCAAACATCGGGAGGCTTTCCCGGGCAGCCACCACCAAGGGGTCCAGGCCCAGCGCATACTTGAGCAGATTGGGTACGCCGTCGCCCGCCGGGGTGGCGTCATCGGGTCCGTAGGCGGCCCGCCACGCGGCCAGGGACTCGGGCACCTGCCCGGAAACACTGAGGCTCCACGTCACGGAATCCTCGAGCAATTTCGCGGGATCGGCGCGCACGAAGGCGGTCAGGTCGCGGACACGGGCCGTCACCGTGCGGTCGCCATTGCCCAATTGCGCGGCGTTCACCACGCAGGAGGATCGGTCGTCTGGGCTCCCTGGACCCGGGGTGACGCCTCGCGGACCACGGGTGCTGGTCACCGGAGCTCAGACCAAATCCGCATAGAGTCCCGGCCGCCAACCCGCATGGACACCAGCCGCAATGGCTGCCTCGAAACGCCTGAACGCAGGCAGGGCGCGCAAGGGCGAGTAGTCACCAACGTCCTCTGCCAGCAAATGAACAGCCTCGTGAGGATCAAAGGATTTGCGACGCCTGCCCGTAAGCTCCGAAGCCGTTCTCAGCGCGTCGTGCAGTCTCGACTTCGGATCCGGGTCAGACTCGATCCGAGCGAGCCTGGGTAGCACCAACGGAATCGTCCCCTTTGGATTGCCTGATGCCTGTCGTATCGCCCCCTCATCGAAGCACAGCCACGCCTCCGAAATCCGGACCGGAATCAGCGCGACTGCGGTACCGTTCTCAACCATGGCCGCCTTGATCTCATCCCGACGCGATTCCCACGAACCGGCCTCGGCGTCCCGATGGACGAACAACACCTGGCAAGGAAATCGTTCCAGTGCTGCCTTCAACTTCGCCGACAGAGACGGCAGCTTCTTCGGGAGTCGTCGTGGATCCGCGAAGCTCCCCTCCGGCAGCACGCCGGCCGATCTCAGCGTCCAATTGATGATCGGCAGCAGGGCGGCATCGGACGAACCATCGGCCACCAAGGTGAATCGCAACGTCTTCACCGAGTTCACTCCTTCAGCAAATCCCGGAGATCAGTACGGTCCACCACCCTCCCCTGGGGTTGGGTTGATTCCGGATCGCCGGTGAGCATCCCGGCGGGATCCAGGTAGGACAATAATTCCCCCTTCGATACCGCCGGCACGGTTGGGCTCAACTTTGCGCGCCAGGTTCCCGAAATCCCGGCAAACTCGACCCGTTGAATGACCCGCTCGCCATCCGTCCCGGGAACAGACCGCGCAACGATCAACGAATCCTCCGGCACCGCCATCACCACGGAGGGGGAATGGGTGTTCACAATCACCTGTCGGACCAGATTGGTCTCGTCGAGCGGCTCCATCGGATCCAATGCAATGTCCTGGAGCAATCGCACGATCGCCGGCAATCGATCCGGATGAACCCCATTCTCCGGCTCTTCGAGGCAGATCACCCTCGGAGCTTCTGGATCCAATTCCAACAACGCCAAGGCCAGCAGGCGCAGGGTCCCATCCGACATGTCCCGCGCCGGAAACTCCGTCCCATCCCGCATCCGGAACAACACGGTGTTCAGGCTCCGCTTCTCATCCCGATCCAGACGGATGCCGGAGATATCCTTCACCAAGCCAGCCAGGCGATTGGTCAGTCGGCCGAAGACTTTCCCTTCGGGCGCTCCGCCGGCGGGTGAGTCGTGGAGCGAATTCGCCGCGGGATTCGTCAGGCGTGCCAAAGTCGCAGCCAGACGCCGTCCGTTGGCTTCCAGTTTCGCAGGGGAATTGAACTCATCCGGCAGTCGAAGGGCACCCGGATCCAACTGAAGCATCAGCCACGACTTCAACTCCTGTTGCGCGCAAAAGGCGGTCGGGCTCATGCCAGCACTCGCCGCCGACAGCAGGCTCTTGGGCGGACGGATTGCGGTTGCCTGATTGGAAACAGTCTCCTGCCCTTCGGAACGCAGCTTGATGTTGGCCCCAGCTTTCGTTTGGACCGTGACAATGAACGGAGGAGTCGATGACCCCGACTGGTCCACCAACTGGCCAAAAGAGTCGTGCAGGCCCAACAGGCCTCCACCGATGGCTTTAGCCCAACTGTGCAACCGACGGAACCCAACTTCCCCCTTCGCCACTCCCAATTCCTCGGTGACGATCTCCATCGGATGTTGGGGATTGTTGGATTGGCCCCCTTCCCGAAGCCGGATCTCCAGCTTGTAGGTCAGGTACGACCATGTCGCTATTGCGAGCTGTCCCAGATCATCCTCTGCCTTTGTGGGCACCACCATCTCCACTTCGAAGGTCATTTTCTTAGCCCAATGACCGCCAATCCGATGAAACAGGCCCCGAACATCGCTGTTCCCTCCCTGCTCATCACGCACCCGCCGGGCCGCCTCCGCCAGTGGATGACCAGCCGTCAGACTCAGAAACCGGATCGCATCGAACAGATTCGATTTCCCCACGCCGTTCGCGCCGGCAATGCAGTTGAACGGACCAAAGCGCACATCGACCCCAACGAGGTTCTTGAACCCATCGACCTTCAACCGGGTCAGCATGGGCAAAAGGTACCACAGCCCCATCCCCAATTGCATCGCGCCAGTTTTCGCGGAACCGACCCTTCTCGATCTACTGGACATCGCCCGATGTTCCACGCCCGCATTCCGGGCACTGGGATTGCCCTGAACCGTTCAGGCGCCCTACCCTCCGGCCCCATGTTCCGCACGCTCGTTTTCGCCGTCCTGTTCCTGCTCGCGCCCAGCCTTTGGGCCGCGGTCGAACGCCCGAACCTGCTGGTGATCCAGACCGATGACCAACGCTGGGACGCGCTCGGGGTGGTCCAGCGTGAGATGGGTGCAGACGCCCTGTTCCCGTGGTTCAGGACTCCCAACATCGACCGTCTCGCCGCGGAGGGGGTGCGATTCGCCAATGTGTTCGTCACCACCTCGCTCTGCTCCCCCAGCCGCGCCTCGTTCCTCAGCGGCAAGTACGCTCGGGCGCATCGCGTCGTGAACAATTTCACCGAGTATCCCAACGATCTTCCCGGCTATCCACGGCGCCTTCAGGAGGCCGGATACGAAACCGCCTACATCGGCAAATGGCACATGGGAGAGGACAACGATGATCAACGTCCCGGATTCGACTTCTGGATGAGTCATCGCGGCCAGGGCAACTACTTCGACAATGAATTCAATGTCAACGGCACCCGCCGGCAGTTCCCCGGATATTATACCACGACGGTCACCGATGCGGCGGTGGACTGGCTCCAACGCGATCATCGTCGGCCGTGGTTGTTGGTCCTCGGCCACAAGGCGCCCCACGGCGGCCCGATCCAGCCGGAACCGCGCTTCGCAAACGCCCTCGACGGATTCCCCATCCGCAAACCCCTCAACTATGACAATCACTCCACGGCCGACGGAAAACCCGCCTGGCTCTCGGAAAGCCTGCCCACCTGGCACGGATCCCAGGGACCACTCTATGGCCAGAAGGAGTATGACCGTTTCGTCCGCGCCTACCTGGCCACCCTGCTGTCCGTCGACGAAAGCGTCGGCCGGGTCTACGAAACCCTTCGCGCCTCCGGTCAACTCGACCGCACCGTGATCGTGTTCACCAGCGACAACGGATTTGTCCTCGGCGAACACGGACGGGTCGACAAGAGGACCGCCTATGAGGAGAGCCTCCGGATCCCCCTGCTCATCCGGTATCCGGGATTGGCCCGGCCCGGCACGGTCATCAGCAACCTCGTGCTCAGCCTCGACCTCGCCCCCACCCTCATTGATCTCGGAGGTGCCCGGAAGCTGCGGGGCATCCAGGGACTCTCGCTGCGTCCCCTGCTCGAAGGGCGCCGCACCCGCTGGCGCGATTCCTTCCTCTATGAGTACAACTACGAGGAACAGTTTCCCTATACCCCCAACGTCCGCGCCGTCCGCACCTCCGACTGGAAACTCATCCGCTATCCCCATGGCGACGGTTCACCAGACCGGTTCACCTCCGAACTCTATCACGTCGCCACTGATCCCCACGAACTCCACAACCGCATCCACGACCCAGCAGTGGCCAGCATCCGACGCCGTCTCGAACGGGAGGCAAACCGGTTGTCCCGCGACGCCGGAAAAGACGCCATGCCCGTCTATCGCGGCATCATCAATATCCTCCCCAAATACTGATCATGCCTGCTCCATCCCCCGCAGCCGCCGTCCACATCCATCCCAGTCAGTTTCCCCAGGCCGTGGCAACCGCCCTGCATGCCTCGCTCCTCACGCGGCGGATGAATCACAAGTTCCACTACGATTCCCCGCGCCAGACCCTCCGCTGGTTGCGGGTTCACCAATCCTATTCGCCCGCCTGCACCGACCCGTCCGGCACCGCCCTCTATACCCAGGCCGCCCTCGCCGCTGCCCATCTCCTGCGCGACCGCGACGCCATCGATGTCATCAGCCTCGGAAGTGGCGGTGGCCAAAAGGATGCCCAACTCCTGTCAGCCCTCGACACCGTCCATCCGGGCATGCGTCGACGCTACGTGCCGGTGGATGTCTCGGTGGGGCTGTCCCTGGTCAGCCGCAATGCCGCCCTCGCGGTGGGCCTCGGGTCCGGGGACATCACACCCTATGTCATGGACCTGGCCGAGACCCCCGACTGGTCGTCCGCACTGGACCCGGTGTTGCCTTCTCCAGCCACGCGCATCGTCCTGTTCTACGGCATGCTGCCCAACTTCATTCCGGGAACCACCCGCGACCGTCTCGCCGAACTGATCCGTCCCGGTGACCTGCTTCTCATCAGTGCCAATCTCGCCCCGGGACCCGACTACGCGGCGGGTGTCGAAGCCATCCGCCCGCTTTACGACAACGCCCTCACTGCCGACTGGCTCATCGCCGTCCTCCAGGATCTCGGCGCGGATCGCGGCGATGCCGAAGTCCGATTCAACGTCGCAACCTGTCCCCACGACAGCGGCCTGCTCCGGATCGAGGCGTGGGCGCATTTCCTTCGTCCGACCGTGCTGGCCTTCGAAGACGCCGTGCACCACTTCAATCCCGGCGATCGATTCCAACTCTTCTTCTCCTATCGCCACACCCCGGACCGGGTGGCCCGCCAACTGGCACCCGCCGGACTCCAGATCCGGGAGCAGTGGACCAATCCCGCCGGCGACGAAGGCGTGTTCCTGATCACCCGTTGAACAGTTTCACCAACGCGACCAACCCCACGCGAACACCCCGGCAAACAGCCCCGCCAGACTCAACTCCGCCAGGGGCACCCGCCTCAATCCCAGCACCAGCAACGGCAAGGTCAGCCAGACCATTCCCGTCGTCACCACCGCGGCTCCCAGTGCATCCGCCGATTCCATTGCACCGCGACTCCACCGCGCTCCGGTCTCGATCAATGCCTGAAACAGAGTCACCCCGGCGATCGCCTGCCAGATTCCCGGGATCCGGACCGCGGACAACCCCAACAAAGTCACCGCATCCACCACCGCCTTCCACACCATCCAACGCACGTCCCCGGTCCAACCCGCCAACATAGCCGCCAACCACCCCGCCGGATTCAATCCCATCAACACCCACAACGGTCCGCTCCCATCGCGGTCCGCCGATGTCCCCAACTGCGCCATCGCCCGTGCCGCATTCACCACCCGGCCATTCACCCAACGCTGCAACCCCATCCACCGACCCGTCGCACCGCCCACCACCAATCCCCCCAGCACCAGCAACGACAACGGTCCCACCCCGCGTCCGGTCATTCTCCATCCCAGATACACTGCCCAACCCGCCAACAGGACCGCCGTGATCGCCAATCCCTGCCGCATCCATCCCTGTCGCCCCACCCAACCCGCCAGGGGCGTCCGTCCCCAGGACAACCCCACCATCACCAGCAGAATCAGATGCCAAATCCAGCCCGTCACCGGCGCATCCTCCCCACTCCATGTCAGGGATCAACCCCGCAACGCCGGCTTGCCCCTCGTCCGTTCCCGCATAGGCTCAGCCCATGGCCAGCGGCAACGATGACTCCAAAAAGAAGAAGCCCGCCAAATCCCTGCTCCTCGGCGTGGGCCTGGACTCGGATGGCCACAAGCGGCTCACCACCGGCAAGAACTTCGCCCTCGTCGGAGGTACGGCGGAAACCCACGACGCCATGACCGAGAAGGCCATCAAGATCAACGAGAAGCTCGCCCGCCGCGGCAAGGAACTCCACGAGGTCTCCCGGGAGGAATTCAACGAGATCGCCAATGAAGTCGGGCTGAAGCCACCCACCGAAGACCAGAACTGAACCGGCCGCACGGTCCGTAGGCGTGCCCGGTTGCATCCTTTCACTTCCACCCCACGGTCAACCCATGCGCGCCTCCCACCCCGGCACCCTCCGTCGCCCCCTCGTTCTCGCCCTCACCCTCGCCCTCCACACCGCCCTCCCCGCCTTCTCCGCCGCCCCTTCCCCACTCGAAGTCGCCCGCCAACTCAACGAGGTCTTCGTCGATGTGTCCGAACGCGCCGCCGCTTCGGTAGTGGTCGTTCGCGTCGCCCAGAAACTCGGCGCCGCAGATGGCGATGACGAACATCCCCTGCTCGATTCGATGCCCGAAGAGCTACGGCGCCAGTACCAACAGTTCCTCGACCGCGAACGACAGAACCGCGAACGCTTCGGCCCACGCTTCAATGGCGAGGGTTCCGGCATCATCTATCGCGAGGACGGCCATATCCTCACCAACGCCCATGTGGTCCAGGACGCCGAACGGGTCCGCGTCCGGCTGCGCGACGGCCGGGAGTTCGATGCCGAAGTCCGCGGTTCAGATCCCGATTCCGACATCGCCATCCTCCGTCTCAAGGAACCCGTCGAGGGACTCCGTGCCGCCCGCTTCGGCAATTCCGATGCCGTCCGCGTCGGCGAGTTCGCCATCGCCATCGGTGCCCCCTACGAACTCGAGTTCTCCGTCACCTTCGGCCACATCAGCGCCAAGGGCCGCGCCGGTCTCACAGGAAGCATGATGGACGAGGACTTCCTCCAGACCGACGCCAACATCAATCCCGGCAACAGCGGCGGACCCCTCCTCAACCTCGATGGCGATGTGGTCGGGGTGAATTCCATGATCCGCGGCGTGGGCACCGGCATCTGCTTCGCCATTCCCTCCAACCTCGCCCGCGAAGTCGCCGAACAACTCATCGACACCGGCAAGTTCCAACGCTCCTGGCTCGGCGTCGAAATCCTCACCCTGCGTGAGCACGAGGAACTCCGGAACTTCTTCGCGCCCCTCACCGATGGCGTTGTCGTCCGTCGCGTCGTCCAGGACGGCCCCGCCGCCAAGGCCCAACTCCAGCGCATGGACGTCATCCGCTCCGTCGATGGCCGCCCCGTCAACACCGTCCCCCATCTCCGTCGCGAGATCACCCGCAAGAAACCCGGCTCCGACGTCCGTCTCGCCATCCAACGCGACGGCCAACCCCTGGAGATCGTGGTCCGACCCGAGGCCATGCCGGATCCGGAAGAACGGATTGCCGCCCTGCCCCGCAATCGCCCCGCTTCCCAACCCGAGCCCGACACGGAACCCGACACCGAATCCGATTCCGCCGCCCCAACGGAACCTGAACCGGATTCGGCTCCCGAAACGGTCGCCGCTCCCGAACCCGCTCCCGTCGCCGCTCCCACTCCTGTTGCCGTGGTTTCCATCCTCGGTCTCACCGTCGAACCCTCCAACCCGGACCTCGCCACCAAATACCGCTTCGGAGAAAACACGGGCGTCGTCGTCACCGCCGTCGAAGTCGACAGTCCCCTCGCCGAATACGCCTTCCTCCCCGGCGACCTGATCTATGAGGTCAACCGGCGCTCCATCAAGGCGGTCGACGATCTCACCGAAGCCCTGAAATCCGCCCAGGCCCGCACCCGGAAATACCAGATCCGATACGTGCGCGGCGGTCGCAAGCTCTCCGCCATGGTGCTGGTTGACTCATCCGATTCCCCGGAATCCGCCCCAGCCAACGTTCCCCAGCCATGAAGCTTTCCCGATTCATCCTGTTCCTGATTCCGTTGATCTCCGCGCTGTTGTGCGGATGTCGTTCCTTCGAAAAGGACTGGGCCGCCGTCCCCGCCTCCGCAGGCGGCACCGGCAACCAGGCGCTCGGCACTGCTTCCCTCCCCATCACCGGCCGTTGGATCGGTACCTGGCAGAACACCAACAACACCCACGCCGGCCCGCTGCGCGCCGTGGTCTGGCAGGAATCCGAGAACCGGCTCCGCGCCCGGTTCCATGCCGGATGGGGTTCCCGTTCCGGCAGTTTCACCAGTCCCCTCGACGGTGCATGGAACGGCTCCCGTTACGCCTTCACCGGACGCCGCCGCATCTTCGGCGTCCTCATCGAGACCACAGGCGACATCACCGCCGACAATTTCAGCGCCCGGTACGACAGCCGATTCGACCGCGGCACCTTCACCCTGCATCGCGAGTAGTCCCGCACCCGCCGCTTCGCCCCCCTCGGGAGCGCGGGAATCTTGCTTTCCTCTCCGCGTCCTTCGCGGATCCCTTTGCCCCAAACGGGCGACGACATACCAGCCCGGGGCCCAGCTCTGCCCCGGAAAACCAATCGGCCGAACATCGGACCGTGCACGAATCCCAACGGGATTCCGGCCATGGCCCAGGGTCGCCGAGTTCGCGAGGCCACCCTGGGTCATCTCCTCCTTCCATCGCCGGATCCATGAGTCCGCACAAGTTCGGGGCATCGGACGGAACCCCAACAGGTCCAACCTTTGTCAACTTTATGGGACTGACCCCAATGCCTTTACCCGGGTTTGATCGAAAATGGGGTTGAGCTCTGCTTCTCCGCTCCGCCCCGGCGGTCCGCCTCCGGATCAGCCCGCGCGGAGGGTTGCCTGGAATGGGGTGAACGCCCCACTGGCGATGGGCGGTTGGCAACCCCATTCTCCAATTATGGGACGGGAAACGAGGCTGTCATTGCCTCCCCCCGGCCGAAGCTTGGTAACGGATCCAATCCTGGGTCGTGCCGTTTCCAGGGCGTCAACGGACGTGGCAACCGGAGGGGATCGCATCGGTTGGCCAAGCCGGGTTAGGGGTGCCAGGCAGACCTGGATTGGTCTCGGAGAGTATGAATCACGAAGTTTCCAACCCAAATCTGCGGATTCTCATCGTGGATGACAATCGGGCCATCCATGACGACTTTCGCAAGATCCTCTGCGTCCGCAGGGATGAAGCTGAGTTGGACGCGGCGGGTTCAATGCTCTTCGGAGAGATCCCAGTCGCCGTTCCCCCAGCCCGCTTTGAGCTCGCATCGGCCTTCCAAGGCGCTGAGGCATTGGAAATGGTCAAGGCAGCCGTCCTGGCCAACCGCCCCTTCGCGGTCGCATTCATTGATGTTCGCATGCCTCCGGGCTGGGACGGCATCGAGACCACCGACCGGATCTGGCAGGTAAGCCCGGATCTCCAAGTCGTGATTTCCACGGCCTATTCTGATTATCCGTGGAGTGACCTGAACCAGAAACTGGGCCGAACGGACCGATGGTTGATCCTCAAGAAGCCCTTCGACAATGTGGAAGTCCTGCAACTCGCGGCTTCGCTGACATCCAAGTGGAACACGGGGCAGAAGCTCATGGGCCAAATGGCTGACCTGGAAATGCGGGTCAGCGACAGGACGCGCGATCTCCACGCCGCAAAAATGGGCGCCGAGGCCTCCAATCACGCCAAGGGCCGGTTCCTCGCCAACATGAGCCACGAGATCCGAACTCCCATGAATGGGGTCCTGGGGATGACCCAGCTCTTGCTTGAGACAAGACTGACAGCCCAACAACGGCAGCTCGCCGACTCGATCCGATTCAGCGCCGACGCGCTTCTGGTCGTGATCAACGACATTCTGGACTTCTCCAGGAATGAGGCGGGGAAGCTGGTGTTCGCGTCCGTGGACTTCGATCTCCGGGAAGTGATCGAGCAAGTGTTGGAATCTCTCGCGCGGCAAGCGTACCCCAAGAACATTGAGCTGACCGATCGCTTTCCTGCGGACCTGCCCACGCATTATCTGGGCGATCCAGGGCGGGTCCGACAGGTCCTGCTGAACCTTCTGGGCAACGCCATCAAGTTCACGGATTCGGGGGAGGTGGGTCTCTCGCTGTCCGCGGAGGGCGAGGTGGGGAGCCCTAAGTGCCTGCGGTTTGAGATCAGGGATACGGGAATCGGGATCAGTCCCGAGGCGCAGGCCAACCTCTTCCAGGCTTTCAGCCTGGCGGACGGATCGACGACGCGGAGGTTTGGCGGCACCGGTTTGGGGTTGGCGATCAGCCGACAACTCGTCGAAAGGATGGGCGGTCAGATTGGCCTGAGGAGTGAGCCGGGTAGAGGGTCGACGTTCTGGTTCACCCTGTGCCTGGAATCCCTCCCCAGCCCTCGTCCCCAGGATCAACCCGGGTTGGTCCATCAGCGGGTGTTGGTGGTGGACGACAACGCAAACAGCCGGGAAATCCTCTGCGATCAGCTTGCGGCGTTGGGCATGCAAGCGCGTGGCGTGGCGTCCGGCAAGGAAGCCGTCGCGACTCTCAACGGCGCTGCGCAGGCCGGGGACCCCTACGCACTGGCGTTGCTCGACCGGCAGATGCCGGAGATGGATGGGATGGAACTTGCGCGGGCCATCAAGGCTTCTCCCGACACCGCCGGTACGCGCCTGATCCTGCTCACTTCTTCGGTGGACGAACCTGACACCACGGAATTGGCGCAGGCCGGCATCGCTATCGGGCTCGCCAAGCCAATCCGGTTGACCCGGTTGGTTGCGTGTCTGACGGCCGCAATGGGCGTGTCCGGCGATGAGGCGGGTCAGGTGACGGCGGCGGTGTCGATTGACTTGCCCGAGACGGCGCGCACGACTCGGATTCTTTTGGCCGATGACAACCGGATCAATCGCATGGTGGCGCTCGGGCAACTGGCCAGGCTCGGTTACCGGGCCGATGAGGTCGTCAACGGCCTGGAAGCGGTCAAGGCTCACCAAGAGATCGCATACGACGTGATTCTGATGGACTTGCGGATGCCCGAAATGGATGGCCTCAAAGCTACCCAACTGATCCGCAACAGCGAGGCCACTGGCGCCATTCCCTCGCATCGGGTCCATATCATCGCGATGACGGCGAGTTCGATGGCGGGAGATCGCGAGAAGTGCCTCGCCGCAGGGATGGACGACTACCTGAGCAAGCCAGTCAAACTCAGCGATCTGAAAAGTGCCCTGCAAAATAGGGATGAGACCTGCCCCATCGGGTCAGGGATTTCCTCCCGGTCCGAGTTCGCTCAGGACGCGATCCTGGACCTCGAACAGCTCAAGGATGCGGTCGACGGGGATCCAAAAAGGCTGAAGGAGATGGTCGGAATCTATCTGGAGGACGCTCGTCCGGCCTTGATCTCACTTTCGCACGCGCTGGACACCCACTCGGCCGATCAAGTCGCGAGATTCTCGCACAGGCTATCCGGGGCCAGCTCGGCCTTTGGCCTGAAACCATTCGCAGAAATCCTGATGAAACTGGAACAGCTCGCGAGCAAGAGCGACTTCGCAGGCATGCGGGCGGCCTTTGGGATCGTCACCCAGCAGTTTCGTGAGGTCGAAGCCCGGCTCGCCACGGTTTAGTTCAACCCGATCGCATGAAAAGACTTCTATTCATTGATGACGACCGGGTCGTGGTGAGCCTGTATCGAAGTAAATTGCAGGCCGATGGGTTCGCGGTGGATGTCGCCGTGGATGGGGAGATCGGGATTGAGCGATTGAAAGCAGGGCCGCCCCCGGATCTTGTTCTCCTGGACTTAGGGCTTCCCAAGATCAGTGGGGTTGAGGTCCTGAAATGGGTTCGATCCAATCCGGCCACTGCCGCGCTGCCGGTGATTGTCTTTTCGACCTCCTATGTTGCCGAGCGTGTGCAGGACGCCTGGAAGGCAGGCGCGAACCGGTGTTTGACCAAATCTTCCTGCACGCCGCGGGAACTGTCAGAGATCGTCAAAGCCACACTTGCGGTGCCCGCTCTGTCTGATAGGCCTTCGATTGCCAAGGCTGTGGTCGTGGACACCCTGAAGGAGGAGCAGCCCAGGGATGGCCAGACCATTGGATCCATGGATGGATCCTCTCACATCCAGGAGCGCCAGGCCTTTCTGAGCAAATCCGCAGCCTTGATGGGAGACCTGCGCCTACGTCTGCAGCGGTTCTCGGAAAGGCCTGCGGGCGGCGTGAGGGAGCTCGCTGAGCTCTCTTTGTCTGTCCGTGCCCTTGCCGGCAAAGCTGGGATTGTCGGCCTCAATCAGGTTGCGGAGCTCTCAGCCGCCCTGGAGGCATTTCTCAGGCAGCTCCAGGATGATCCCCATCGGATCGGCCCTTCGCCCCTCCGCACCATCGCCGACGCCGTCGGTGCCATCACTGCACTCCTTGATCTGGCGCCGGTGGCGTCGGGCTCTCCGGGAATGCCTTCAGCAGTCCTGGTCCTGGACAAGGACAAGGCCAACCGGCGCGCGATCTGCAACTCGCTGGCCAGTTCCGGGGTGCGCGCCATCGGAGCCGGGGACCCTTCTCAGGCGCTGCTGCTTCTGGCAGACAACGCCTTTGATCTGATTGTCGCCGATGCCGACATGCCGTCGATGCGGCTGCCGGACTTTTGCACGCAGGTCCGGAGTCTGGCCGGATATCGGAAGACCCCCGTCCTATTGATCGCGAGCGTTGCCGGGGGTGAAGACCGGGTCGGCTTCAACCCTGACGACGGGGTGCATCCGATCGCCGTCCCGTTTCTCCCCATTGAACTGGTGGTGAAGGTCCTGACGCATGTGTATCTGAAATCGTCTCCGACCCGGACGGCATCTGAGAGCGTGAAGGTCCACGAATGATGGGTCGAGGCAACGACACCCGCCGTTCTCACCGTCGCCGTTCGGATCAGCGAAACCCATCATGGAACTCCCTGAGGCTCATCCGCGATCCCCCGAGTTGGCGCAGGGCAAGGTTGTGGCCAGAGGAAAGGCATCCGCCTTGCGAAAGCCGGTTTCCCGGGCGCCGGATGGGACCCCCGCGAGCTCGGTGGGCCAGGTCGCTGAAATCGATGAGCGCAGGCTGGGGGAATTGGCTGAGCATGAGCGCGACGACGTGTTCCACCAGTTTGCGGCCAACATCTCGGATGTGTTCTGGATCCGTTCGCCGGACATGAAGAAGGTGCAATACCTCAGTCCGGCCTTTGAACGGATCTGGGGCCGTACGGTGGACAGCCTGCTGGCCGACCCAAGCCTTTGGAGCAGCTTCATCCTCCCTGCGGATCGTGAGCGTGTGGTGGCTGAGTTTGCCGCGCTGACGGGAGACAAACGCGAACTGGACATCGAGTACCGCATCGTGCGGCCCGACGAATCGATCCGTTGGGTCCATGTCCGGGGTTTCCAGATCCGGGACGCCGGCGACCATCTCATCCGTCATGCCGGGATCGTCACGGACATCACGGGCCGCAAGCAGGCGGAATTGTCGCTTCTGGAGTCCAGGCGTTTCCTCCGCTCCACGCTGGACGCACTCTCGGCGCACATTGCGATTCTCGACGGGCACGGAGTCATCATCGAGGTCAACCAGGCGTGGAATCAATTTGCGCGCGGCAACAATTCCTGCGGCCACGACGGCCTGGGACAAAACTATCTAAAGGTGTGCGATTCGGCGGCCGGCAAATGCTCCGAGGAAGCAATTGCCATGGCCAGGGGCATCCGCGGCCTTATAGGCGGGCAGGCCAAGGAGTTTCACCTGGAATACCCCTGCCATAGCCCGCAAGCGCAGCGCTGGTTCATCGTGCGGGCTACCCGCTTTGGTGGGGACGACGGGCCGGTGCGAGTGGTGGTGGCGCACGAAGACATTACCGAGCGCAGGCTGGCGGAGGCATCGCTGCGGGAGAGCGCGGAAAAGTTGCGACTGATCATTGAACACTCTTCGCAGGTCTTTTACTCGCACAACGTAGACGGTCAGTTGACGTACGTCAGCCCGCAGGCGACGAAGCTTTTTGACTGGGCTCCAGCGGAGGAACTCCAGCTGTGGACGGCAATGGTCACGGACAATCCCATCAATGGTGAGGGGATCGAATCAACCCGCCGCGCAATCGAAACCGGCGAGCTCCAATACCCTTACCAGCTTGAGCTGAAGTCCAAACGAGGACGCAAGATCTGGGTGGAGGTTCACGAATCGCCCGTGGTCGTGCAGGGCAAGACGGTGGCCATCGTCGGCGCGCTGACGGACATCAGCGTGCGCGTGGAGGCGGAGGCGCGTCGTCGCATGGAACAGGCCCGCCACCTCAAGCAGCGGAATGCGCTGATCGAATTCACCGCTGGCTCGAAGGAGGGTGAGGAACTGACCAGCACGGTTCGGCGGTTGACGGAGACGGACGCCAGGACCCTCGGGGTCGCACGGGTCAGCGTCTGGCGCTACAACGCCGATCGGACCGCGATCCAGTGTGAAGATCTCTATGAACTAGTGGCCGGCCGTCATTCTTCCGGAGTGGAGTTGTTGGCCACAGGCTATCCGGCCTATTTTCGGGCGTTGGAAGGGTTGAAAGTGATCGCTGTCACCGACGCCCGGCGCGATGCGCAGACCTGCGAGTTCGCCGAGAGCTATCTCCGGCCCCTGGGTATTACCTCCATGTTGGATGCGCCCATCCATCTGCGCGGCATCGGGGCAGGCGTCCTGTGTCACGAACATGTCGGGCTTCCGCGCCATTGGAAGGCGGACGAGGAAACTTTTGCGATCGCCATGGCGAACCAAGCCTCCCTTGCCATGGAGGGCGCGGAGCGGCAACGGACGGAAACCCAGTTGCGCCAGTCGGAGGAGCGCTACCGCAGTCTCATCGACAACGCCAGGGACGCCATCTTCACACTCGCGGTGGACGGCACGTTCACTTCGCTCAATCCCGCCTTTGAGACCATCTTGGGGGTGGCCCGCGCGGATTGGCTGGGCCAGTCGTTCGCGGCGATGATTCGTCCTGACGACCTTCCGCTGGCCGTGAGAATGTTCCAGGGAGTTGTGCGGGGCGAGGTCGTGCCCGTCTTTGAATTGCGTGGGCATCCCGAACTGACACGACCGGTTCTCATGGAATTGACCCTCACCGCCCAGAAGGGAGAGGGCGGAGACATCATTGGCGCGCTCGGCATCGGCCGCGACATCACGGAGCGCAAGCGGTCCGAAGCCGAGCTGGAAAAGGCGCACCGGGAGTTGATGGTGGCCTCGCGGCAGGCCGGTATGGCCGAAGTGGCCACTGACGTGCTGCACAACGTGGGCAACGTGCTGAACAGCGTGAACGTCTCCGCCACCCTCATCTCCGACCAGGTGCGCCAGACCGAGGCCGGCAACGTCGCCAAGCTCGCCGCCTTGTTTGCCCAGCACCAAGCGGACCTCAGCGGCTTCCTCACCACGGACCCGCGGGGGCGGCTGATCCCGGGCTACCTCGGCACCCTGGCGGGATCGTTGGCGGTCGAGCAGCAGGGCATGCTCGCGGAGCTCGCGCAGCTCCGGAAGAACATAGACCACATCAAGGAGATCGTCTCCATGCAGCAGACCTACGCCCGGGCTTTTGGATTGATCGAGACGGTGGCCGTCGCCGAGCTGATCGAGGACGCCCTGAGGATGAACGCGGAATCGCTCGTCATACACGGCATCGAGGTGGTCCGCGACTACCGCGGCGGGCCGGCCGTCGCCACGGACAAGCACCGGGTCGTGCAAATCCTCGTCAACCTCGTGCGCAACGCCAGGCAAGCGTGCGCCGGATCCGGCCGCGAGGACAAAAGGATCACCGTGCGCACGACGGGCGACGCCCACCACCTCCGGATCGCCGTCGCCGACAACGGAGACGGCATCCCCGCGGAGAACCTCGCACGTATCTTCAACCACGGGTTCACCACACGGAAGGACGGCCATGGCTTTGGGCTCCACAGCAGCGCGCTTGCGGCCAAGGAGCTCGGCGGCTCGCTCTCGGTGCAGAGCGACGGCCCGGGCCAGGGCGCCACCTTCACCCTGGAGCTGCCTTTGCCCGACGCGGGAGGGCCCGGATGAGCGCCTTGCCCGCCGGCAAAAACCGGGGCGCGCCGACCCTCAAGGACCGGGCGCTCCCAGAACCTTCGAAACGATGAAAACCGGAAGCGAAAACATCATGGAACAAGCAGACGGGACCCCGACCCTCGAATTGGCAAAAGCCCCGACCGGCATCCACGGGCTGGACGAACTCACCGGCGGCGGTCTGCCCAAGGGCCGGCCCACGCTCCTGTGCGGCAGCGCCGGCTGCGGCAAGACGCTCATCGCCATGGAATTCCTCGTGCGCGGCGCGACGGAATATGGCGAGCCGGGCGTCTTCATGGCGTTCGAGGAGCGCACCGAGGAGCTGGCGTCCAATTTCGCCTCGCTCGGCCACGACCTCAACGCGCTGGTCGCGCAGAAGAAACTCATGCTTAACTTCGTCCACATCGAACCCAGCGAGATCGAGGAGACGGGGGAGTATGACCTCGAAGGGTTGTTCATCCGGCTGGGGCACGCGATCGACAGCATCGGCGCCAAGCGCGTGGTGCTCGACACCATCGAGGCGCTCTTCTCCGGGCTGAACGACACCGCGATCCTGCGGGCCGAGCTGCGCCGCCTGTTCCGCTGGCTCAAGGACAAGGGCGTCACCGCCATCATCACCGGTGAGCGGGGCGAAACCACCTTCACGCGCCACGGCTTGGAGGAATACGTCGCGGACTGCGTGATCCTGCTGGACCACCGGGTGGCCGAGAACATGGCCACGCGGCGGCTGCGGATCGTCAAGTATCGCGGTTCCAACCACGGCACGAGCGAGTATCCCTTCCTGATCGACGCGGGCGGGGTCTCGATCCGGACCATCACCTCGATGGGCCTGAAGCACATCGCCAGCACCGAACGCGTGTCGTCGGGCGTGCCGCGCCTGGACGCGATGATGGGCGGCCAAGGTTACTACCGCGCCAGCAGCGTGCTGGTGAGCGGCACGGCGGGTTCGGGCAAGACCAGTCTGGCGGCCCATTTCGCGGCGGCGGCGGTGGCCCGGGGCGAGCGGTGCCTGTGGCTGGCGTTCGAGGAATCGGCCAGCCAGATCATCCGCAACATGCGCTCCATCGGGATTGACCTGGAGCCGGCGGTCACGCAGGGGCTGCTGCGCTTCCAGGCGGAACGGCCGACGACCTCCGGCATGGAGATGCATCTGGTGTCCGTCCGCATGCATGTGAAGGAGTTCCAGCCCCGGGTGGTGGTCATTGATCCGGTCACCAACCTCATATCGCTCGGGAGCTTGGCGGAGATCAGGTCGCTGCTGATCCGGCTCATCGATTTTTTGAAGATGCAGCAGATCACGGCGCTGTTCACGAGCCTGACCACGGACGGCACCTGCCTGGGAGCCACCGATGCCGGCGTGTCCTCGCTCATGGACACCTGGCTGCTGCTGCGGGACCTCGAAAGCGGCGCGGAGCACAACCGCGGGTTGCACCTCCTCAAGTCGCGCGGCATGGCGCATTCAAACCAGGTGCGCGAGTTCCTGCTGACCAACCAGGGCGTCGAGTTGCGCGACGTTTATCTCGGCCCTTCGGGGGCGATGCTCATGGGCAGTGCGCGCGATGCGCTGGAGGCGCAGGAGAAGGCCGCCGAGCTGGTGCGCGAGCAGTTGACCGAGGGCAAGCAGCGGGAACTGGAGCGCAAGCGGCAGGCCATGGAGGCGCGGATCCGCGTGCTGCGGGCCGAGTATGAGGTCGAGCAGGCGGAGATCCTCAAGGGGATCGGACAGGACCAGTCGCTCGCCGATGAGCTGGCCGGGGACCGGATCGAGATGGGCAAGCGGCGGGAGGCCGATGCGACCGCGACGCCGCAGACACCGGCACCCGATGGGAAATAGCCATCATGGACACCGAAACCATCACCGACACCCCTCCGGCGACGCCGGCGGAAACCGCCCCGCGCTGGAACCTGCGGCTCTACGTGGCGGGGCAGACGCCCAAGTCGCTGACCGCGTTTGCCAACCTCAAACGCATCTGTGAGGAATACCTGGAAGGGTATTACGTCATCGAGGTGATCGACCTGCTGAAAGATCCCCGACTGGCGCATGACGACCAGATCCTGGCCCTCCCCACGCTGGTGCGCAGACGCCCGGAGCCGGTCCGGAAGATCATCGGCGACCTTTCGGACGCGGAGCGCGTGCTGGAGGGCCTCGACCTGAAGCCGCGGAGTTCAGGAGGCAACCATGCGGACTGACCCCGGCAACAAAAGCACCACGGCCGAGTTTGAAAAGGCGTTGAACCGGACCGGTGACGGCCAGTATGTCCTGCGCCTCTACCTGACGGGCAGCACCATCCGCTCAAACCGGGCCGTCACAGCCATCAAGATCCTTTGCGAGCGATACCTCAAAGGACGCTACGATCTGGAGATCGTTGACCTGCGTCAGCACCCGGACCGGGCGGACGCCGCCCAGATCTTTGCCTTGCCCACGCTGGTCAAGGTGCTGCCTTTGCCATCGCGGCGCCTGGTCGGCGACCTGACCGATCCCGACCGCGTGCTCATCGCCTTGGACCTGAAACCGGCGAAGAAATGACCGCTGTCATACGGGCCGGCCCCCTCTCGATGCAGGACGACAAGCCCAGACTCAGCGGACCACCCGGGGCGTGATGAAGATCACCAGTTCCCGCTTGCTCTTGTTCTCGTATTTTCCCTGGAACAGCTTGCCCAAAAGCGGGATGTCGCCGAGCAAGGGGATCTTGCGGACCTTGGTCTCGGTTGAGTTCAGGATCAGTCCGCCGATGACGACGGTGTCGCCGTCGTTGACCCGCACCAGGGTCGAGGCCTGTTTGATGTCCAGCACCGGTGCCGTCGTGGTCCCGGACGGCGAGATCAAGGTGTCCACCAGGCTGGTCACCGTGGGGGAGACATCCAGGGTGATCGTCCCATCGGCGGAGATCTGCGGGGTGATCGCCAGGATGGTGCCGACGGTGATGGTTTGAAACGTGTCCTCGGTGGTCGGCGTCGTCGTCGGCAGCCCAACGGTGCCCGCGCCCTGGACGAAATAGGTGGTTTTGCTGAAGAAGGGTCGGTCGGTGCCGACCTTCATCAGGGCGGTCTGGTTGTTGAGCGTGCGGAGTCGCGGTTGGGAGATGACATTCAGGTCCCCCTGCTCTTCCAGCGCCTCGATGATGAGCTTGGTGTTCGAGTTCTTGAAGACAAAGCCCAACGTCGCATCGGGGTTCTTGAGCGTTTCTCCCAAGGCACCGGCCGCTCGGAACCCCGTGGCCGCTCCCGCGCCGGGAACGATCGTATCGCCGGCGATGGTCACGTATCGATTGAGGATGCGAGACCAATCCAATCCCAGGGCGAAGCGGGTGTTCAGGGTGACGTCGTAGATCTTGGCTTCGATGTCCACCTGCCGGCTCACGCTGCCGGCCAGTTGTTCCAGGAACTCATCCACCTTCCGGAGAGCACTCGGCCGGTCGGTCACCTGGATGAGGCCGCCGGTCATGTTGACCGCCAGGGATTCCTTGCCGATCGGCGTCAGGATCTTTTCAAGCTGCCCTTGGAGTTCCATCCAAAAATCAACCGGGTTCTCCTGCGTCAGTTGGATGGACGATCCTCCGGCGCTGCCGCCGCCGCCCGCGCCACCGCCCGCGCCACCGCCGCCACCGCCCGCACCACCCCCGCCGCCACCGGCCGCACCTCCGCCCCCGGCGCCGCTGGCGGAGGAAAGCGTCGCCGAACTGGAACCCATTCCCCGGCGGATCAGCCGCAGGTAGTCCACCGCGAAGATGCGCGTCTCCTTGGTGTGGACCCGGATCAGATTCTCCCGGTTCTCCCAGGTGAAGTCATGAGCCTCCAACAGCGCCTGCATCATCTTGTTGAGGGGCAGATCCTGGATGTCGAGCGTGACCTGCCCGATCACATCGTCGTCCGGAACGATGTTGAGCTTGTTGGCCCGCGCGAACATGGCCAGGGCGGACTTCAATTCCAGGTTCTCCGCCCGGAAGGAATAGAGGTGCTGGGCGTCGGCAACCTCGGGCATGGGCATCTGACCGGCGGGCTTGCCCGCCGGGGCAACTTCGGTTGCAGCGGGGGGTGGCTGGCGTGGGACGGGTGGCGGTTCGGGCCAGGTCGCGAACTGGGGCATGACCCGGTTCGTGAGACTTGCGACAGGCCCGTCCGGGCTTTTGCGGCTGGCCTTCGGAGTCCCGCACGAGACGGCACACAGCAGGAGAACCGGCAACGCGAGAATGGAGGATCTCCCGGAAAAGAAGGGCGGGGAATTCATGGGCGGGGATTGGGTTCGGGAGCCACGGGAGTGATGACCGGGGCCAGCTTCGGTGTGCCGTTGGGCGGTGTCGGGAAGGCGCCTTTGAATTCCAAGGTTTCAAGGCCATTCGGACCCCGGACCCAGACATGGTCCGGGTGGATCTTCTCGACGGTGAACTTGAGCAGGGTGTCCCCTTCGGCGACGACCAGACGGTTGATGACGGCCAGGCTACCGCTCGTTTGCCGCCAGATGCCGCTGAGCGTGAGCAACTCCCTCGCGGGCGGGGACCCCGGATAGGTGGCGCTCCCCGGAGATGGGCGGACCAGGAACGGATCGCGGCGAGGGGTCTCCATCCAGGGCGTCGATTCCCTTCGCAGCACTTCCCGATCGACTGCGTTCGTCACTGGCACCGCCCGGTTCGTGGCGGTCATGCGGGAGTTGATCTGCGCCGCCAGGATCCTGGCCCGATCCGTGGCTTCCATTGCGGCGGCAAGAGGCGTCGTGAGCGGGGGGGCGGTGGCGGCCGGCGGCCGGGCCTGGGGCAACATGGGACGGATGACGTTCCAGAACAGCAGGGCCAGCGCCGACACGCCGAGGAGACCAACGACCAACGGATTGCGCAGGAATTTCATGGGTCATTTCGGATCCTGCGACCAGAGCTCCACGACGACCGTGGCGCTTCGGATCGAGGCGGGCCCGGTGGCGACGGAAAGCCCGACGATGTCCACCCGCTGTCTCCCGATCAGCAGGGTCTTGAGGAAACCGAGCAGGCGCTCGTTGACGGGGAGGTTCGACCGGCCAGCGGGAACGGGCTGAAGAACAATCGTTGCCTGGCGCAAGGTCAGATCAGGCCGTGCGGGTGCGCGTGCTTCGGAAAACTGAACACCGGTCTGGAAGGCCAGTGCGGTTCCCTTCCCCTTGACGATTCGCAGCCAGCCATCCCGTTCTTCCTGTCCGGCAAAGAGCCGGCTCTGGGCTTCCTTGAACCGGGCTTCGGTCCGCTTCGCTTCCTCGCCGTTGCAGAACTTCTCCAACTCCTGGATCTCGTTCGCCAATCCCGCCCTTTCCGAGTCCTTGTCCCGCAGCAACCGCTCCAAACCCAGGACACGGTCCAGTCCGAACCAGGCCAGCGCCACCGAGCCACTCAACACGAGCAGGATCAGCCCGCGCACGACCGACGTCCACAGCACCGAACCGAGGATCTTCAGCAACAGCCGGTCGAGCGAGGCAATCATCGGATGATCCCCTCGATCACGAACCCTTTGGGTCTCGGTTTCTGTCCGTTCGCAGGAGCCATGGGTGGTTCCTCCTCCTCCAGGGGCGGGTTGGGCGTCGCTTCCTCGCCCTCGTCCAGGGTGGCGAGCGTGAGGGTCATGCGGAAGGGTCCCGATGCGAGGCTGTTCGTCAGCTCGTTGAAGGCCTCGCGGAATTCCATTGCCGATCCGCTCGTCGTCGGTTGGTTCCCCCCGGCGATGCGTACTGACCAGAGGCCATTCGTGGGCGCCATCAGCAACGCGGTGAGGCGCAATGCTTCGGGCCCCACGTTGCTCAAATAGCCGAGGAACCATCCGGCCAGCGGCATTGGTTCCTCGTCGAGGACGATCCGGACGAGATCGGCTTTCTTCTCAAGATCGGCGCGGCGCTGCTGCCAGTCGGTCCTGATCTGTCGAGACCGGACCGCCTCGGCTTCGAGCCTCACGATCGTCTTGAGGACATCCCGGCGCCGCCATTCGAAATATCCAGCGCTCCACAGCGCAGCCAGGAGCAGGACCAGCAAACCCGCTCCGGTCACCCAGAGCAAACGCCCGCGACGCGGTGCCTCGCGCACGACGGGGCTCACCAGGTCGCCATCGCCCTGTACCGACGGCCTGGCCGCCTGCTCTGCCCAATAGTAGTCTGTGAACTCGATCGGACTGAGCGCGACGGGCAACTTGAGCAGCCTCTGCATCTCGGTCAGATGGTCCGGCACCACCGGCCCAAACAGCCAGACGCCCTTCACCGGTGTGCCCGTGTGTTGTTCGGCAAACCCGATGGTGCGCGTCAGATCCATCGCCACCCGGTTCACCTCGTCGTCCCAGCTTTCGTTCAGGACCCGGCCCAGGCAGATCCGGCCATCCTGGCGGCCAATGATGACCGTGGTCACCCCGGCGGTTTGGGCCGCCAACAATCCCAGGTCTTCCTTTGCCAGCGGCAAACCTGGCAGTTGACCGCCCAGCACCATGGCCGCGGGGAGCGCCCGGACCAATCGCAACCCCGCCGTCTGACAGCCTTGAGTCAGCTGATCCAACAGGACCTTTGGGAACAGATGAACGAGGACCGCGTCCGCATCCTTGGTGGCCAGGGCCGGTTGCTGGCTCCAGACGGCTTCCTCTTCAAACGTCTTGAGCAGCGCCACCCGCCGCTCCAGGAAGTGGTGCAGGGCCCGTCCCTTGATGGCGGGTGGCACTTCCACAATGTGGTTGTTGAGCCGGGGATGAGTCAGGACGAGGGCAACCTCTTCGCCGGTGTAGCCGGTCTTCTCAGCCGCCTCCCTGACCACCGCCGCAAAATCGATGAAATCATCCACCACGCCTGCTCGAGACCAAGAGCGGGGCTCAGACCCGTCCTGAATCACCACCGCCTTGATTTGCCCATGCAGGCAACTGAGGCCGAGAATTGTTGGATTCATGAGAAGGAAGGAGGTGAGTCCCTATCCCGGGATGGATGGAAACAGAGGGATCCTGTCTGTCAGGCCGGGATCAGCCATGGGGTGTTCGCCCCATGACTTCGGAGAGAGACCCCCTGATCGGCGGTGACACCTGGCAGGGGCCGCTCCCAAAATCGTCCGGCGGAGATCCTGGACCGGATGTTCAACAGGACCGGAGCGGGCGGGTCACGGACACGCGACCGGGAAGGTGTTGTTATACATCGCTGAAACGGCTGCCATCATTTCGAGCTGTTTCGTGCCGGCCGTGGACCTGAGCGCCGAGGAGGTGAAACCGGTTGCCGCCCAGGCTTCATAGGCATCCATGTACTCCTTCATCACCTGAACGACCTGCTGCTGGGTCGTGGTGGTGCCGGGGTTCGGATACGACGCCAGGAACTTGTCTACAATCGATCCAAAGTCCATTCCGGCGACGATGGCAGATCCTCCCGTCAAGCTGCTCCTCCAGACCGCCTGGTCATAGACGAAGGATCCGGTCTGAATGAGGATCTGATTGGAATCAAGGACGCCTGCGTTCGCATGGGAGTCTGTGATCAGGGACAGGATCGAGTTCTGAAGGAAATACCCTTCGAGCGCGCTCTCGGGCACATTGTTCGTCACGCCTCCGTCGATCGAGTAACGGCCCCAGGCATTGGCAGCAACCAGGGCGTAGCTGCTGAGCACGAGGCGCACGAAGAGCGGGGAAAGATTCACCCGATGGACCTTCAGATCTTCGACCCTCCCGCCCCACCCGGTCCAATCCGGACCAGTGGGCAATGCGCTGCCGGCGTCATCCCAGTCCCAAACCCCGTTGAACAAGGATGCTGACGCCGTGCCGCTCACGATGGCAGTGGGCAACGCGGCACCAATGCTTGAAAGCAGGATGAGGCGCGGACTGGTGGGCGGGATGGCCGATCCAAACGCTCGGCTGGACTGGAGGTAGGGCAGGCCGCTGCTCGCGTCGCCGATCCTGAATGCCGGATCGATCAGGAACAGACGGGGGCGACGTTGCGCGTTGGTGGCGACGTTGGCGGGATTGACGCCGAGTTCGGTGGAGACGGTCGAGGCCCAATCGGTGGCGGACGGGATGCGGCGGTTGCGGAGGATGCTCCGCTCCAGGGCGTCCCCGGCTGACGCCAGACTGTTCCGCTCCCGGGCGCTGGTGAGCGTATCCACCTGACGCATCACCGTCGGGATGAGGAT
This sequence comes from Verrucomicrobia bacterium UBA6176, assembly GCA_002422905.1. Lineage (GTDB taxonomy): Bacteria > Verrucomicrobiota > Verrucomicrobiia > Limisphaerales > UBA9464 > UBA6176. Next base: position 17,018 of record DITU01000008.1, on the reverse strand, counting down.
GGCGGCCAGGATGGCGATCACCGCGAGGACGCCAATCATCTCGATCAGCGTGAAGGCCCGCCTTTGCGGGGATGGGTCCGGGAGAGTGGAAGTCGGATTCATTGGCCTACTGGAGAAGCTCGGAACTGAATCGGAACAAGCTGCCGGAGCTGGAGTTCTGGCCCAGATCGTTGATCAGGATGTATTCCGGCACCTGTGACAGGGGTGCACCGCGTCGAGAGAAATGCGGGCATTCATCTGCCCAGAGCGTGTAGACGAGCATGAAGGTATACATCGCGGCCAGGACTCCCAATTGGCTTGCGCCGTGTTGGGCGCCCTCGTTCCAGGCCGTGTCGAAGAACTCGCTGGCCTCGTTGGCGAAAGACGTCCTGCTGATGGATTTCGGCCCACTGAGCGTGCCCCTCCAGGAACCAGTTTCGAACACGAAACTGATGCTTCGAGTGAGGAGATGCCGGTTCATCACCACTGCATCCCCCCCGTGAAGGCCGACAAGGGTGCCGTCGAGATAATAGGAGTTCCAGCCGTTGCCGCCGGGTGGAACCACCAGGGCGGTGGTGCTGTCGATCGAGAAGAACCCGATGGCGTTGGGGTCGTGGTCGATCAGAATCAGTTGGTGGAACAGCGGTTCGAGGTTGATACGCTGAATGCTCACTTCCTCACCCCGCCCGGGCCAATTGGCTGGCCATCTCGACGGTTTGGTGTTTTCCGGCGTGCCCCACAGGTCCTCGAAATCGGCCGACGCAGGAACACCGCTGGAAAGAGGCAGGGCAGCCCTGACCGACGAGACCAGAATCACCCGGGCGCTCACGGGACGCGCGGTGCCGTTGGTGGTTTGGGTGTAGGGCAGGGTTGCGCCACCGATCCTGAGCAACGGATCGATGAGGAATGCGCGGGAGATGCGACGCGGCGTATTGGTGATGGCGCTGATGGGCATGGAGACCTCGCTGGCGACGGCCGATCCCCAGGTCAGGTGGGACGGGATGGTCTTGCTGCGCAGGATGGATCGGTTCAGGGAGGCACCAATGGTTTTCATGTCTGCCCTTTCCTTGGTGATGGCAGCCTGATCCACGCGACTGACGATCGGAGGAATCACGACTGCCGAGAGGATGGCGATGATTGCCAATACCCCGATGAGTTCGATCAGGGAAAATCCCCGACGGCGGCCCACTGCATCGCGTTTGGGGTTCATAGGTTCTGGTCTCATGGCGGCATGCGGACATTCGCCGAGGGTCAACGGATGGCTCCCATCAGTTCTAGGAGCGGCAGATAGATCGACAAGGCAACCCCACCCACTATGCCGATCAAGAAGAGCATGAGGAGGGGTTCCACCACGGTGAACGCCTTTTTGATGCGTCTCGGGATCACCTGATTGTAATAGCTCGACACATTTTCCAGTGCCTTGTCCAGGCTGCCGGTGGTCTCGCCCACCGCCACCATGCGCACCAGCAAGGGGGGAAAGGTCGGCTCGCGTCGCAGCGCTTCGCTGATGGTGCTGCCGCTCTTGATGTCCTCGACGGCCCGGCTCACAGCCTGAGCCACCACCAGGTTGCCGATCACCCCCTGGCTGAAGGTCATTCCGTCCAGAATCGAGATTCCAGAGCGATATAGGATGGAGAGATTGTGGGTGAACCGGGAGATGGCGAGCATGTGATTCAGCTCGCCGATGATCGGCAGTCTGAGCTTGAGGCGGTCGATCCACAGGGCGAAACCCGGCCAGTAACGCCGGCCGAGGGGAAGTCCGACCGTCAGGAACACCAGCACCGTCGCCCAGGCCCACCAGGTTTTCTTGGCGAAGTCGCCCAGGCCAAATGTGATCTGGGTCAGCAGGGGCAGCGGGATGTTGAGACCCGCGAGCAATGCGGCGAACTTGGGAATGATGAAGGTGAACAGGAACAGGACGAACACGAAGATCACGACCATGACGATCATCGGGTAGAGGCTCGCCTGGCGCACGTCCCCGACCATCTGATCGACCCATTCCAGGTATTTGCGCATGTCCTCGAAGGCCTCCGAAAGGTTGCCGCTCACCTCCCCGGACCGCATCACGGAGACGAAGCTGAACGGGAACATCCGGGGATATTTTTCCAGCGCCTCGCAAAAGAGGAGCCCTGACTCGATGTGGGAGTACAGACCGCCGAGGACTCCGCGAAACGCCACGCTCTCGCAGTCCTGGGCCGCCACCGCCAATGCCTGCATCAACGTGATGCCCGCCTGGCACTGGAAGCTCATCGTCGTGCAGAATTCGATCAACTCGCGCCGCTTGTGCGATGCGGACATCTTCAGCCGGCCGATGTCAGCCCCGGACTTATTGGCCAGGGAGGCGACCTCCCGCTCTTGCTTCACCACCTTGATCAGCCACAGCCCGGCGATCCGGAGCTTTTCCTCAAGGTTCGCCTCGTCGTGGGCCGGCATCTGACCATTGACGGTCCGACCTCGCTTATCCGTGGCGCTATAGCGGTAGACAGGCATCGCCGTGAGCTTTCAGGGGCGGAGGTTCATTTGGGTTCCGGACGCGCGACCCGCAATAGTTCCTCGATCGTCGTGACCGACTGCACCGCCTTGAGGAGGCCGTCATCGAACATGGCCCGCATGCCCCGCTCCCGGGCCAGTCGCGTGTACTCCGGAGCGCCCGCCTTCCGCATGATTGGGTCCTGGAATCGCGCATCCAGGACCATCAATTCGAATACCCCCACGCGGCCTTGGTAGCCGCTTAGCTTGCATTGTGGACAACCCACGTTCCGCCAAAGGCGAACGGGGAATCCGGGCGGGGGCGACAGCTCCAAACCGTCGAAGATCGCCTGGGGATCCTCGACCTCCCGCTGGCACACTTTGCACAGGGTCCGTACCAGGCGCTGGGCGAGGACGCAGATCAGGCTCGACGGCAGAAGAAACGGTTCGACGCCCATGTCGATCAGCCGCGGGATGGCCCCCGCGGCGTCGTTGGTATGCAGGGTTGAAAGGACCAGGTGACCGGTCAGTGCGGCACGCACCATCAGTTGGGCCGTTTCGGTGTCGCGCGTTTCCCCCACGAGAATGATGTCCGGATCCTGCCGGAGCAGGGTGCGCAAGCCTGAGCCAAAGGTGAGACCCACATCCTCCCGGATCTGTGTCTGGCGGAGCATCGGCATGCGGTACTCGATCGGGTCTTCCAGGGTGAAGGTCGCCATGTCTGCTTTGGCGACTTCCTGCAATACGGTGTAGAGGGTGGTCGATTTGCCGCTGCCAGTCGGCCCTGTCACGAGGATGACGCCAAAGGGCTTGTTCGCCGCCGCCAGGAACGCCGCCTCCACGTCTGGCGCAAAGCCAAGCGAGGGCAGGCTGAGGACCTGGGCATTGGGATCCAGGATCCGGGCCACGAGGTTCTCCCCCAGATTGGTTGGCAGGCTCGATACCCGTAAATTGACCTGACGTCCTCCGACCGAGATGCTGGCCCGGCCGTCCTGAGGTTTGCGTGTCTCGCTCAGGTCCATCTCGGCGAGGATCTTCATGCGCGTCGTCACGGCGGAAAGCATGGATTTCGGGATCAACTCGTCCTGGCACATGTCGCCGTCGATCCGGGTGCGGATGCGCATCAGATGGGCCTCCGGCTCGAAGTGAATGTCGCTGGCACCCAGATTGATGGCCCGGGTGATGATCTCGTTGACGAGCCGGACGACCGGCGCGTCGCGGTCGGTTTCCTCGAGCCGGGTGAGCACATCGTCGATCGGTTCACCCGGTTCATCGCCTTTGAGTGCGAGGATCTTGTCGATCGATTCCTCGATCGTGTCGCCCGTACGATAATAGCGGCTCAGACAATTGAGGATGTCCTGTTCCGGGGCGGTGACGACTTCGATCACCATGCCGGTGACCTGGTTCAGGGTATCGATCGCCACCACATTGAATGGGTCGGCCAACGCCACGGTGAGCGTCTTCCCGACGCGCGAAATCGGCACGGCCTTGAAGCGTCTGGCCAGCGCTTGCGGCACCAGCTTGATCACGTCCAGGGCGATGGGCAGACGGGTCAGACTGACGGCTCTGGTCTCCGAATCCTTCGCCAGGACTGCGGAAAGGGTATCCGCCTGAATGAGGCCGAGCCGCACCAGTGTCGGCCCCAGCAAGCCCCCTGATTGTTTCTGTTCCCGGAGCGCCAGATCCAGTTGCGCCTGTGTCAGCAACCCGTCGTCGACCAACCGTTCGCCAAAGTTCTGTCGCGACATTCCCTGGAAGGTTGAATTCCTCAATCGATGATGGCTCAGAACGAAAGCGCGTTGCCCCTCGTTCCGGCGACAAAAGAGGGGGGATGGCTCGCGAGAGCTATCCGGATCCGCATTCTCGACGATCAGGGAAGGCCCCTCTGGATCGGTGACCCCTCACCGATGGGCGATGTAGATATACACGGTGACCGGGTCTGTTGTGGCAACGTATTTGACCCGGCCTTTGATGTCAGCGTCCGCCGCATTAGCCCCCGATCCCAGCAGGGCACCGTCCAATCGGTCATTCAAGGCCTGCGCATCAGCCCGAGCCACGCCGGTGATGACCGCCTGGATCACCGTGTTGCCGGCCGGACCGGTATCGTTGGTGCCGGCGCCATCCAGGTCGTAGGCGCTGTTGGAGCCGTCTGCCGCGACGGCGACGCCGGCGACAGCTTGGATCATCGTGTTGGTGGTTCCGTCGCCGATCTTCACGGCGAATGGCTTGTCCATGAATCCTTCCGACAGGAGCACGGCGTCGTAAGGGTTGGCATTCGTCAGCGTCAGGGTCGCGCCGTTGGCCGTCGCTAAGAAGCTCCCGTATTTTGCGTAATGGTCGGCAACGGCGCTTTTGACTGAATTGTAGCTGACTGATGCGTTGTTGATGCGCGCATTGTTGATGGCATCGAAGATTTTGGGGATGAGCAGCGCCGCGAGGATCGCGATCACCGCCAACACGCCGATCATTTCGATCAGGGTGAACCCGAGCTTCGCCGACCGGTTCTGTTGTTTAGTGTTCATTTGTAGCCCACTTCCACAGTTGCTCAGGCGGTTCCGGAAAGAAATGAGGTGTTCACCCCATCGAGCCTGTCTGAGAAGTCGGGTTTGAGGTTGATCTCATTGTTTTGTGGTGTTGAGGCGACCGACCTTGCTTGGATATAGGAATCACCCCGCGTGCTGGCGCCTCACAATCGGCGTAAGGGATCGCGCAACAATAACATGCTTGATTATCCGGACCCTGCATCGAAGCCGGACGAGACTGCATTCCATCAAAGCAAGGCAACTCATCCCTCAGAGCCCGTCTGAAAACTCCCAGGGGTGCTGCGGCGAAAGCGCAGGAGGCCATTCGCGAAACCAGACATCGATTGATCAATGGGCTCGGCTGGCCATGCCACGCTGGGAAACTGGATCTCCTGCGCAGGAACAGGGCCCCTGGGAGTTCTCAGACGGGCTCTCAGATCTCTGAAAAGTATCGAGCGCTCGTAGGCCGCATGGACGAACGGATGCGCAGGCATTGGGCCGCCGCGGAAGCCTCGCAGTTGGGGCGATGGGGAATTGCCGCCGTCTCTGCTGCGACAGGTCTTGCCCCCAATACCATCCGCGCTGGCCAACGTGAATTGGCCCAACCCCCAGACAGTTCAGGGGTTACTGACCTCGTGCGGATCCGACGTCCGGGCGGCGCCCTGCACCTCGTACTGGCGCGGATTGGACCGTTGCGTCAGGAGACTGTCGGCATCGGTGGTGTCGGTGGTGGTTCGGAGGAATCCACCGGCGACATCCCCGCCGCTCTTGCCGGAGGTTCGATTGCCGATGTCGTCGTAGCTGTATTCGAACTGTTGCCCGGCCACGGGTGAGGCACCCGCCCTTCGCCAGCCTTGGCCTTCCTCCCCGCTCCCCATAACGTCGACGGCGTGCTGCCTGATGTCCGACAGGAATCCCGCGACGCCTTGATCGTCCGTTTCACCGAATGGTCCGAACCCGTTTACCGGGTGGATCAACTGCTTCATTGGCTCTGGCCCCGGCGCGCCCTCGCCTGGGACGAAATGACCAACCTGCCCAAGGCCCTCCGCGCCCGCCTCGCCGAAACCTGGTCCCTCGGCTCCCTCGAACTCGTCCAGAAACAAGGCGCCGCCGACACCACCCAGAAGTTCCTCTGGCGCCTCCACGACGGCGCCCTCATCGAGAGCGTCCTGATCCCCGCCAATCCCGCCCTCTACGGCGACCGTTCCGACCGCCACACCCTCTGCGTCTCCACCCAGGTCGGATGCGCCTATGGCTGCCGCTTCTGCGCCTCCGGTCTCGACGGATGGAAACGCAATCTCACCCCAGCCGAAATCTCCGGCCAGGTCCTCGCCATCGAACGTTGGCACGCCACCCAGACTGCCGCCGCACCCGCTTCAACCCCCGCGCCCGCTTCCCCTGCCACCCCCACGCCGTCCCAGGCCGGTCCGCAGCGTCTCATCAACAACCTCGTCATCATGGGCATGGGCGAACCCCTCGCCAATTACGACAACCTGCTCGTCGCACTCCGCTCCCTCAACGCCCCGTGGGGCGCCCACATCGGGGCCCGCAAGATCACCATCTCCACCTCCGGTCTTGCCCCGAAGATCCGGCAACTCGCCAACGAACCCGAACAGTTCCGCCTCGCCATCTCCCTTCACGGCGCCACCGACGCCGTCCGCGACCAGATCATGCCCGTCAACCGCAAGCATCCCCTCGCCGACCTCACCGCCGCCTGTGAGCATTACCTCGATCGCAAGGGCAAGATGATCACCCTGGAATACATCCTCATCGCCGGCATCAACGACGCCCCCGCCCAGGTCCAACCCCTCGCCACCCTCGCCCGACGCCTTCACGCCAAGGTCAACCTCATCCCCTACAACTCCGTCGAAGGCCTCCAATGGTCGCGCCCCCCGGAGAACCAATGCCGCGCCTTTGCCGAATCCCTCGAACGTGCCGGTGTCGTCACCACCCTCCGCATCGAAAAGGGCCATGACATCGACGCCGCCTGCGGCCAACTCCGCCTGAAGACCGAACGCGAACTGGCCTCAACCCCGACTCCGGCTCCCGACCCTACCGATCCCCATCCCGCTCCCGGATCTCCCGGAACGGGCGACTCCCCGTCACCTTCAGGATCGCCCCTCTGACCCGATAACCGTCCGCAGCCAACGCTGCCAACGCTGCCTGAGGCGGGCCGAAATTGATGCGGAACCGGATGTTCCTCCAGACTCCCGGGATTGAAGTGAGCAACGACGGCACATTCCCGCCCACAATCTCAACGTGGGCAACGAGGACGGCCAGGTGCGGGTGTTTGACGTGAATACCCACCGCGAACTGCCGGGCGAATCCTGGCGGGCGCAATCCGGCGCGGTCACCGCATTGACGGTCTCGTCCGACGGCGATGTGGTGGCCACTTCGGGCGATCGTACCATGACCTTCTGGGACGCGTGCCCCCGTCCCGGTGAGCCCCGCCGCGAACGGCTTCGTTTCAGCCTGCCCGCGCCCCGCAACTGGATGCGTTTCACGGCCGACGATACCGGTCTCATGCACATCGCACCGGGCCAGGCCCTCGAAGCCTGGGAGGCACCGAAGTAGGCCTGGACACTAACGGACGAAGGTGTTCCGCACGCGGACCGATACCATGATGTAACTACCCCAGATCAATGCTGCCAGGATTGCCTGCCCCAGTTCTCGGGAGTCCTTGTAACCCAAGGATGCCTGCACCGCCGGAATCCGGCTGCCCAGGGCCAGGTCCAATCCCAGCAGAAACATCCGGGCAATCAGGAACGCAAGGTAACCCCAGCGAAACCACCGGTGTTTCCATAAGAACAGCGGGATCAGCACCACGCTGAGAGCCAGCAGTCCCAGGTTGGTCAGTAGCTCAAAGATCAACATTGGCGCCCACAGGACATGGTAGGCCTCGCTGTCAGGCGTCGTCAGGTTGTGCCACACCGCCGACTGAAGCGACTCCGGGTTCTCGAAGGTCCCGAACAACAGCGCCACAGGATTCAGGAAGACCTGGATCGCCACCAGGATCAGCCAACCGCCGACGCCCCGTGGTCCGACAGGAAGGGAAACCGGCAAGCCGGCGTCCCCGGGCAACGGCGGTGGCCGGCGACTCCGAAACGCCACCACCAGCATGGCGACGCCCAGGACCAGCAGGAGAAGCGCAAACACCACACCCAGCAGCACCAGGCTCAGGTTCACTCCAGCCCAACCTCCACCCGCGACGGATTCCGGACTCCAGGTCAGTTGGTAACCGACCACCTCCTCCATCTGCCGCTGCACGGTTCCGTGCCGGCGAAAATCGGCCGGCGAAACCTCCGGCGCGAAGGTCTCATAGGTGAATTCAAACACCGCCTGGTCTCCGCCGGGTTGGCGTACCACGGACAGCCGGTTGGCCGGACCTTCCAGATCAACCCGCTTGGCCGTCCAGCTCCACTCTTCCGGCAGGTCGACCGTGGTCTTCACCTTCACCAGGTGCGGAAACCGGAGGACCAATGGGCTCTTCCGGCTGCTGCCTTCGGGTGCCGAGGCCAGGTCGGTGATCACCGAAGGGAAAAATTTGGCGACCCGGCTCTTGCCCGCGCCTTCCCCGTCGCGCTGCCAGATCTCCGGGATCCGGTAATGCTCCCGGACGGTAACCGCGTTGGACCCCGGATCATCCTCCAGCTCGATCGGCTTGAGCAGCTCAAGTCCCGGATAGGTGCGGTCGTAATAGTCCAGGTAGGATTTACCCACGCTTTCCCGGGAGTTGACGGCGAAGCTTCCCCGAAGTTCTTCCGCGTCCAGACCGCGGGCGACAGTGACGATCTCCAGTTCGCTGGGCTCGTCCAGTTTCCCCACCTTGAAGTGCTCCCGGATGTCCGTCGTATCCAGACCCCGGGGACGCGCCGGCAGCAGGGTCAGTTGGGTCTGTCCCGCCGCCACGAGCAGACCCGCCCCGTAGGCCGGCACATGGCGGGAGACCAGCGGACCACGCTGGAACTGGAGGGTGCCATCCAGCACCCATTCGTGTCCGTCCGCCCGGGCCAGCACCACGACGTGGTTGAAGGCGAAGGGCGAAGGCAGCCAGTTGGTGATCGTGGCACGGCTTTGCGAATTCACGAGCAGCGGCCACGCCTCAAGCCCCAACCGGCGCAACAACGTGACCAGCAGCAGGCTCTTGTCCTTGCAGTCGCCGAAGCGCCGTTCACACACCTGGGCCGGAGCGCTCGGCTCATGCGACCCCGGCCCGACCTCGATGCCAAGGTAACGGATGTCGTCCTGCACAAACTGGAGGGCACCCCGGATTTTTTCCTCGGCCGTCGCCGCGCCCGACCACTCCGTGACCCGGCTGACCACCTCGTCCGGCAGCGGTTGATCGGCCGGGTACAGCGGGAGGGCCCACTCGACAACTTCCGACCACGACCGGAAATCCGACAGTTGCACCCAGGGGAACTGCGGATGCCAGCCCGGCGCCCCAAACTCGAATTCCACCGGACGACCGTCCTGCTCTTCCCACCAATACTCCGCGCCTTCAGCGGTCCTCCTCACGGTCGGCGCCGATGCCGGCCCATGCGCCAGCCAAGCCAACATTCCCGGACCAGGCCAGATCAGCCGGTGTCGTCGTTCCTGCACCGGCAGGCCGGAGCCGATGAAGAAGGAACTGGCAAAACGCTCGCGCAGGACCGGATTTCGGCCCGTGATGGTGAAGGCAAACTCCACCCGGTCACCCACTCGAACATCATCCAACAGCAGTCGCGCCTCGTGTTCTCCGTGATACAGGTGCCGGTCTGCCTCCTCTTCCTGCTGGAGCAACCGCAGCTTCGCCATGTCCAGTCGTTCCATGCGCTGCCCGCCGCGCCAGATCGCGGCCGTATGCAGCAGGAGGGTCTGGTAAGTCGGGTCAAAACTCGCTGCCAGGGTCGAGCCGTCGCTCACGCCTTGCTCGTTGAACACCTCATGGACCCGGCGCACAAACACTGCCCGGCGTCCGGCGTGCATCTGTTCGTCCACGAGCAGAAGCCGAAGGGTAATGCCGTCTTCCTGGGTTCCCTGCCGAAGTTCGGGGACTGCGGGCTCGGATATCACCCATTCCGGAATCGGGGCGACCGTTGGCGTCGCGGAACCAGCGTCGGCGGCCGCCGCCGGCTGGCAACCCAGCCAAAGCCAGAAAATCATACCCAGGACGAAACCGTGCCCTCGGCCCATTCTGTCAGCGCAACCTCCCACGGCCTCAGGCTGAACGGGGCACCAGCCTCAAGGCAAGGCCGGCGACGGAACCGGGTCTGTCGTGCATGCGCCTGAGACAGACCGCCACCCAGGGTCCGTCCAATTGTCGAATCTTTAAACGCGACCCCGTTGCCTCTTCACCGATCCGCTTCCCGGCCCCGGATCTCCCGGAACTGACGACTCCCCGTCACCTTCAAAATCGCCGCGCTGACCCGATACCCATCCGCAGCCAAAGCCTGTTCCATCTCCTTCAACAAGGGTCCGTCCGACAACTGCACCGCGCGCCCCAGCGAATACCCCAGCAGCTTCCTGCAAAACTGCCTCAGGAACGCTTCCCGGCGTCCGCCCAACAGGTGTTCCCTCAACCCTTCAATTCCCTCGATCTCCGTCCCGTCCGGAACCTTCACCCGCGTCCGCACCGGTTGCCCACCCAGGTCCACCTCACGTCGTCGCCCGATCGCGTCATAGGCCTCCAACGCGAATCCATACGGATCAATCCTCCGATGACACCCCGCACAGCGCAGGTCGCTGCTGTGGCGTTCCACCAGTTCCCTCATCGTCCTTCCGTCATTGCCCGCCTCTTCCTCCGGCAACTGCGGCACATCCTTCGGCGGACGCGGCAGTTTCTCCCCCAGCAACACCTCGCACAGCCAGTTGCCCCGCAGGATCGGACTCGTCCGGCTCGCCCCCGATTGCTGCGCCAGCACCGTCGCCAATCCCAACACCCCGCCCCGCCCATGCGCCTTCACTCCAGACACCCGACGCCATTCCGGTCCGCTGATTCCCGGGATCCCGTAATGCTCCGCCATCGCCCCGTTCAAGAACGTGTGGTCCGCATCCAGCAATCCCGTCACCGCACCATCCTCCATCAGGAAATCCGTCAGGAACCGCAGCGTCTCCTCGTACATGGCCCCGCGCACCGACACGAATCCCGGGAAATGGCGTTCGCTCTTCTCGTCCATCCGATCGAACCCGTGCACCTGCAACCACGCACATCCAAACTCCTCCGCCATGCGCCGCACCCGCCCGTCCCGCAACATCCGCCGGACCTGTTCCTCCAACCCGCCCGATTCCATCAATCGACCCGTCGCGGCCGCCTCGCTCAGGGCCTGATCGGGCGCCGATGACCACAGGAAATAACTGAGGCGGTTGGCCAGTTCCCACGGACCCAACGGCCCCGCCGCCTTGCCCGCCACCGGAGTCTCCATCCGATACAGGAACGCCGGCGAAACCAGCACCCGCGTCGCGACGAACCGGAGGGCGTCGCCATGGGCCAGTTCCTCGTCCCGCAGCTTCCCGTAAAGTCCGGCCAACTCGCCGCGTTCCCGCTCCGTCAACGGTCGACGGAAGGCCCTTCCCGCAAACCCCAGCACCGCCTCCAACTGTTTGGGTTCAACCTCCCGTTGCCATTCGCGAAACAGTTTTGCCCGATCCAGGATCGGTTGCCGCATGGGCTCGAACGCCGACGGATCCGCATCCTGGGTCGCGTATTGCCACAACTGCTCGAAGGCATCCACCAACGTCAACGCGTCCTCACTCACGAACCTCAACTCATCCCATAATCCATCCAGTTCCCGTCGTTCCTCCTCCCCCAACATCAGCCGACCCAACGCCTCATCCTCCCGATGAAACAACGTCAGCGTCACCACCTCGTCCACCGGCACGATCTTCTGGTAACAGAGCGCCCCGGGAAACAGGTCGCGAAACCCTGCCAACCCCGCTTCCACCCGTGCCCGCGCCTCAGTCCCGTCCCGGGTCACCAACCGCGATGCCGGCCATGGCCCCGCTTCCATCGCCGGTTTCTCACCGGTCGCCACCCGCAATTGCACGCTGCCTTCCTTCCCCGCCGATTCCACCAACCCACCCGAAACCATCCATTCACGTCCCGCCACCAGTCCGGCCGGCAACCGGATCTCCATCATCGCCGGTGCCTCCATCACCAGATCTTCAGCACCCACCCCCGCATCACCCGCTCCACCGCCAAACGCGGATTCCGGCACTCCCCACCCGCCCACACTCGTCCCGACCACCGTCACCGGTTGGATCCGTTCCCGCGCCCCGGCCAACAGCGGCCCGTCCCAACCCAGCAATTGCGCGCGCAGAAGCCGGTCCGGCCCTTCCGCCACTTCGGATTCCGCGCGCCGCAACAGTTCCCCCAACTCAACCCCCAGGGCGCGTTGCCGCTCCGGATCCTTCTCCCCTTTCCAACGGGCCAGCAACGATCCCGGCGGGATCGGCGTGGTGGTTCCATCCTGACCCTCCAACGGTTCCTGGCAGAAATGCCAGACCTCCGGATTGCCCAAGGCATCCGCATGTGGATTGCCCGCCAGCACATCCGCCGAAATCTCACGACCCAGATCCCACGCCTTTCCATCCGCCGACCTCAACCGCAACTCCACCGCCGTCGTGTCGCACGAATGATTGCCGTCCCGCGGCCCCACCACCAACGCCACCACATCACCTTCCCGCATCCCATTGCCCTCGATCGGCCCGAACGGAACCACCCGCGCTCCCTGCGCCACGCCGGAGGCCAGCCGGGTCCTTTGGTTGCCCCGACGCATCTCCACCGCCCAGGTCACACCATTGCCACACTCCGGATGCGCATGCCGCACCGTTCCCTCCACCGTCATCGTGCCGGTCACCGGACTGCGCCACGCCACCACCACCTGCCGGGTCGGCGACGGATGGATCGCCACGCTGTGCGCCTTCAGGTCGCCCGGGACCCGCACGTCCATCTCCGAGGCATTGGCGATCAGGCTCGGTGTCTCGGGCAATCCCCAGCCATTCACGAAGTCGTGTCCGCCCAGCTTGCGCAATTGACCGGTGAAATGTCCCTCCAGTCGCGCCGTCGCCCCAACCGCCACCCCGAGATGGTCCAGCAACGCCCGAAGATCTCCCGGATCCAACTCATGCGCCCTCGCCGACTCACCCACCGCATCCGCAGTCCCCGAACGTTCCACCGCCAGCACCGCATCCAGCATCCGTTCCACTCCCGACTTTACCCGGCCACGACGCCCCTCCAGGGCCTGCATCCAGCCCCGGAAATCCTTCAGCGAAATCTCCGGCTTTCCCGGCATCGTCAACCGCGGACGTCGCCACACCACCCGATCCCCAGTCGCCCCGTCCCCGGCATCGCCCGCCACCAACCACATCCGCACCACACCATCCGCATCCGCCGCCGGCTTGACCCGGAAATCCTCCCGATCACCGACCGGATTCACCGGCTCCATCCATGCCTTGGGGCCGCCCACCTTCCCGATGTGCCCCACGCTGTTGAACTTCCATACCGCCTTCTGCCAGGCCGCAACGAACCCCGTCATCGACGCCACATCAGAAACGCGTCCCTCACGCCAGGCCCGACGCAATCCATCCAGCAAGAGGGACGGTTCCCTGCCCTCCAGCACGGCGTGCAATCGCCTCAGGTAAACCGGGCTCAACCCCCGCCGGCCCGCGCTCTGTTCCAGCGTGAGTTCCCCTCGCGCCAGCCCGTCCCGATCCTCCAACAAAGCCGCCAGATACCGTTCCACCGGCAATCGTCCGCCTTCGTTCGTCTCAAAGATGATTCCCTGCAGGTTCACCCGGTCGCCCCCGCCCGTATCCGTGTAACGCCCATAAAACTCCCGGATCCGACCCATCAACTCCTCGGTCTGGTCGCGTCGGGTAGTCTTCGCGGAAAACCGGATGCCGTCCGGCACCAACACCAGGTGCTGGGAAATCGATTTCGCCGCATCCAGATACTTCGTGAACAGGGACGGCGACATCACCAGCGAATGTCCCGTGTTCACAAAGCCTTCACCCGCCGCACCGTCCACCGGGAATTCCCGCGCCGGGTCCAACGACTCCACCCCGGTCAGGTCGCGCACCGTGAACGTGTACTCCGCATTGGAAAGGCGCCGCAGCAACACCGGCCCGGGATCCCCGGCCTGTTCCAAGGCCAACACCTCCAGCAATCCCCTCGCCCCCGCCAACAAGGTCTCGCGTTCCTCAGCCGTCGGTTGCTTCTCATCCGCAGGCGGCATCTCCCCCGAGCTCACCTGCTCGATCAACGCCTCCCACACCTTCGACTCGCGTCGCACCGCCTCCACCGATCCAAACCGTTCCAGATCCAGATCGCCCTTGTGTCGCGCGGTGGAATGGCAGTCCTGGCAATGGATCTTCAGCAGCTCGGAAGTCTGGCGAAACAGGCTGTCCGCCTCAGCCCCGGACACCCCGTTCGATGCACCGGTCCAGCCCAGTGCAATCCACATCCGGACGAACCACCGACCGAGGAAAGCTTGAATGCAGGATCTCACGTAGGAATACCGCCGTTCCTATCCGGCCTCTCCACGCCGGTCGATCCCCTTCCTCGGGTGGTCTGCATGGTCCCATCAGATTCCCCCATTCCTCGGAGCGGCGACGTTGGGTCGCCGTAGACCAGGCCCTCCATGAGGAGAGACGGGTGCATCTCGCCCCCCTCCCCTCACGAAATCCAAGCCGCAGAACATCGAACCGTGTACGAATCCCAACGGGATTCAGGCCATGGCCCAGGGTCGCCGAGCTCGCGAGGCTACCCTGGATGAAGCGCCCGAAGGCGATCTGAACCGCAACGCGGTTGTGGCCATCGACGGTCGAAACCCCACGTGTCCTGGACCAGCGATGTTGATGACAACGCCGGCCACAACCGCCTTGCGGTTGGATTTCATGCGGACGGTCTTCCCAGGGTAGATCCTCGTTCCTCGGACCAACCCTGGGCTCATTGCCAGACCGCCGCAGGCGTTCGCAGCCAATTCCGGGACGAGGATCGAAACTTTACCCCCTGAACCGCCGCCGACTCCTTCACCCCAACCATCCGTCCAGCCCACTCCCAGAGCCTCCGCCCACCCAGCCTCACCACCGCTTCCCGCGTCCAGTCCCCGTGTCGGACCAGCGCCTCCTCCCATTCCAAACCCGGGAGGTTCGGACAGGCCGCCGAGCAAGCGGTACCGACCGCCGCCGGTGCGGAAGATGCCTTCGTCGAGATTGCTCCGTTCGACAAAGTGGCGCCCGCCGTCGGGCACCCACACCGGTACCCGTTGAGCCAAACGCGGTCTTTCCCGGCCCAGTCACTGTTGTCAATGCTTAGGATGAGCCCCCATTGCTTGCAGATCACCCCCATTCGCACGGCTCATGACGTGATGCCACGCCCCGGCCTTATCGATCCACGAATCGTCTTCCTAATGTCAAATGGACAAATCTGAATCCATTGGCCGCACGCGACCGCATCTTCACCTCTTGTGTCAATAGTGAAGACTAACCACTACCCCTGGGGTGTTACACATTGCGTGACCGCTGACATCTAGAACTACCTTTAAAGCGGACTGGGCACCCTTGCTTCTCGTCCCAGTCCATTGGCTCTAAGAAGCCGATCCAGCCGCTCTTCGGTTGGATACTGCTGGTCAGGTGGATTCCCAAAATCGGCCCTGTACTTTATGAGCTCTTCACTAAACATCTCTCGTATCATCTCCCCTCTTGAGCCGGGGTTCTCGAAGAGATCCGCAGCAGAAGAATAGCAGTACGGCTCCAATGTGTTGATAGCAGCGCTCCAGTCACCATTCCTCAGGTCCTTAAGCGCACCAAAACTCTGTACGAACGCAGATGATCTCAACAATGAGCCAGCATCGAGGTATCCCTCGGATTTACCCTGACGCCAACCTGCCCAATACCCAGATCCAATCATGACAATACCCCACAATAGGCATACAAACACTCTCCAAACTGTACGAGGGTTCCCAAACACCCGCTTTTGTATTTCCAAGAACATACTCAAAAATTCCTCTATTTTGACCTAACCCACTCCCTAGCTTGCTTGGCACACTCCTTTACGATAGGCCAAAGAGGCTTTGGAGGTCTTATAGGTCGTATCGTGGGAAGAGGCGGAATCGGAGAACCCGGGATATATTTTTCAGTTCGATCACAACCTTCGTAGCAATCCCGAAGAGCTCGGTTTAAGTCGAAGCCTCCTGCACCACCTTCGACTAAAGCGTTTACCCAACGGTGACACCGATCCTTGCAACGATCAGTTCCAATTTGACCGTCTTCCAAACCAAGCCAATCAAGGCGATTCACCGGAGCGTTGTGGACGAAAGTATATGGATTCGAGTCTCCACCAACATCCAGGCGGGCATTTTGCCTTACCAACTCAAAGCCCAACTCGCCCAACGGATCCCTATTCAACCACCGCTGCGTCAGCGGATCATAAAACCGGTATCCGTAATAGTACATCCCAGCGCTATCATCCACGCCGGGCGCCATCCATGGTTTGCTGCTGAAACGCATGCGGTTCGCCGAAGCGAGACTCCCGGAACTTTGCAACAGGCGTCCGAAGGCGTCATAACGGTACCAGGCCACCTGCGAACCCGTCGACGTGCTGTACAGAGCGGTCACGTTGCCGTTGCCGTCGGCGTGATAGGCACTGTGGGTGCTCCAGGCTCCGGTGCCGGAGTTGAATCCGTGACTGCGGGCGAGCAATCCACCGATCCCACCGGCACCGGCCAGGCTTGCGGACAGGTCCACGCCCCGGGTGTAGGTCACCGCCGGTGTTCCGGTGTTCCGCTCCTGCACGATCAGCATCCCGTCGTACACGTACCGTTCGGTGGAGGTCGGATACCAACTCCCATACTGCCACGTGGAATACTTCCGTTCCCTCAACCGCAGCTTGCCGTCATACAGATACTCCAGCTTGAACCGGTTGCCCTCCAGCGTCGCCGAGGTGTCCGTCTCCTGCCGGACCAACTGATTCTCGTCGTCATACACCATCATCACGTATCCCTCGCCCCCGGCTTGCGTCCGATAGGTCCGGTTTCCGTTGTTGTCGTAGGTGTACGTGTACGTGCCGCC
>DITU01000138.1:41892-83912 GCA_002422905.1 Verrucomicrobia bacterium UBA6176 | reverse complement strand
GCATGCACCTGCCTTACCGCTTACCTTCATCCGGCTTCGAACGAGGGCGGAACTACGTTGGGTTCTTGGGGTGCGTTCCCCAAGCGGACATCCCGCTCTGAAATCCAGCAGCCTCCAGCTTTTGCCAGCGAATCACGAGAGTTGGGACATGCTTCGGGCGGCGGTGCTCGGCCGTTCCCGCCGCTAGGGTGATTCCAGACGGGCCTTCCTCGGTGAGTGGGTCGCAGGACGTGGGGAGCGTGTTTTATCGGGCCTGGGCGTTTCCAGGCCGTTTCCCGAAATGGGCAATCGAAGACCGTTAAAGACCGGTGGAAGACGGGCAAACCCCAATCAATAGACGGACGTGAGCTTCGCCCGGAAAGGACCTCTTTCTCTGGGGGTCCAGGAAAAACTCCGAGTCCTTGGATTGGTGCGCACGGCAGGACTTGAACCTGCACGCCGTTAGGCACTACCACCTCAAAGTAGCGCGTCTGCCAATTCCGCCACGTGCGCGAAACAATCCAAACAGGAAACAAATGGTCGGGGCGGTGAGATTTGAACTCACGACCTCTTGGACCCGAACCAAGCGCGCTAGCCATGCTACGCTACGCCCCGGACCGAAATGCGGGCGGACGATGCGGAAACGGTTACACCCGTGCAATGGTAATCTTCAATATCGATGAGTTTATCAGCGCGTATGCATGAAGCGCTCCCCCTGATTTGCGCCGTGCTCCTTTCTTCACCGTCCAGCCAATCGCCACGCCGTCGGGTTCCAGTTCCCCCAGAACAACCTGCTCGAACCCCAAGGGTTCAAAGCGACTCGCCGGCGGTCGGGGAGCGGAGCAACGAACCACCAGACCAATGTCCCCAAGCCAATCCGCCCATCCGGTTCCAGCGCCCGACCATAAGACCCCTTTCGCCTGATCCTTCCCTAAAGCCGAATCCATGCGGTAGGGAGGCAAGTGGCGGCGCAGCAGATTCTTTTGCGGGCCGGGGAGTGAGCGAGGAGCGGATCAATTGCCCGTTAAGGGACGAGCGAACAACGATGGCATTGCGGAGGAAGATCCAGCCGAGGCGACCGATCCGACCGCATGGCTTCGGTTCGGGATTGAGGGTTGAGACGAGAACACGGTCCCTGGCTGGGAGTGGGGCCCCCGTGGTGGCTTGGAAAAGATGGTCTGGGAGAACGATGGATAACCGGATTCACGGCCAAGGGGTCCGCAAGGTCATTCAGGGCGTCAGTCCTCTGGCGCCCTGGATCGAAGGCCTGCCCATACACCAGACGAGATCGTGCGCCGCGACTGCTACGGCGGAGCTCAAGGTGGTAAAAGGACCGCAGCCCAGGACGCTTCGCGTTCGTCCAGGTGTGGAGGGTAATGGGCTTATTGCCCATCCGACCCATCACCGCTGGGAGGCGGCCTTCCGGTCGCAGCGTCCATCCTGATCGTTCGAGCCTGCAACGAATCACACGCGCACGCGCCGGACCAGCCTGATGGCAGCGTGCTGTGGGTGGCTCAGGGTTGACGGTCGAAGTTGACCACCAAAACCGACCCACACGCCAGTTGCAACCTTCTTGACTAAGTCCTCTTGGCATGGGTCGAAAAATCACGGCGACCTGCCAACGGCTCAACCCGGGATACCCGGGATACGTCGCCCGGAACGAGCCTTGCAACATGCATTCCGGATTGCGTCCAGCGTCTGATTGGGGTTGGGCGCCGGGCCTGGCAAACGGGGCGACACCGCAGCGAAAGGACAGCTCTCGGTGCATGTTCGAAAGATTTCCGAAAAAAGCGTTGCCTCTATGGTCGGGAAACATAATCTCTGCCCTCCCGTTTCGCCCTCAAAGCAAAACGATGAGCGCGGCCGATAACCAAGTCATTCCAAGTGATTGGGAGTGATGGCCGGGTGCACACAAGCGAGTGCTTGGTGTTGGATGAAGGATTATTGCCTGTGAAAACATTTAGGCCGTTAACACCGTCGACGCGGTACATCACGTACGCCGACTTTTCGGACATAACGAAGAGTCGGCCTGAGAAGGCTCTGGTCTACACCCGGAAACGCTCCGGGGGCCGCAATGCACACGGACGCATTACTGCCCGTGCCATCGGCGGTGGGCACAAGCAGAAGGTGCGGGTCGTGGATTTCAGGAGAGGCAAGGTTGGTATCGATGCCAAGGTTGTAGCGGTTGAGTATGACCCCATCCGGAGTGCTCGTCTGGCCCTGTTGGAGTACGCAGACGGTGATCGTCGTTACATCATTTGTCCTGAGGGTTTGATGGTGGGCACTATTGTTGCCAATGGCCCTTCGGCGCCAGCGACGGTTGGCAACTGTCTTCCGCTCTCGGCGATTCCCGTTGGCGTGGAGGTTCACAATGTGGAACTCGTGCCGGGTAAAGGCGGGCAAATGGTCCGGTCAGCAGGTTCCGCGGCGACGTTGATGTCCCGTGATTCCGGGTACGCCCAATTGAAGTTGCCTTCAGGTGAGATTCGCAAGGTTCACGAAAACTGCGTTGCCACCATCGGTCAGGTTGGCAACTCCCAACACGAAAATGTCGTGTTGGGCAAGGCTGGCCGCAGCATTCATCGCGGTCGTCGTCCGATGTCCCGCGGTATGGTTCGCAATCCTGTCGACCATCCCAACGGTGGCGGTCAGGGTAAGTCAAAGGGTGGCGGTGGTCGCCAGCACCTGACCTCCCCCTGGGGTTTGCTTGCAAAGGGTTATCGTACCCGAAACAAACACAAGATTTCCAACCGCTTCATCCTGGTGCGCCGGGATGGACGTCCAATGAAGCTCAAGTAAGCATATGGGTCGCTCTCTTAAGAAAGGTCCGTTCGTGGACCAGCATCTTGTGGACAAGGTTCACAAGGCCAAAGCCGCCAAGTCCAAGTCTCCAATCAAGACCTGGTCGCGGCGATCAACCATAACCCCGGAGTTTGTCGGGATGACCGTCAACGTGCATAACGGACGGGCTTTCACACCGGTTTTCGTCACCGAGAATATGGTGGGACATAAGTTGGGTGAGTTCAGCCTCACCCGCACCTTCAAGAAGCACGGCGCTCACACCGCCAAGGCCGAAGCCAAGTAGGAGTCAATCATGGAAGTTCAAGCCATCTACAAAAATTTCCGGATGTCTCCGCAGAAGCTGCGTGAAGTTGTCCGTCAGGTTCAGGGAATGAATGCTGTTCACGCTTTGGCTGTGCTGAAGGTTACTCCCAGGAAGTCAGCCCGGGCCGTGGCCAAGACCCTGCAGTCAGCGATCGCCAATGCCGAAAACAACCATGGTCTTCGGCCTGAGACATTGACTGTGAAGTGCGCGTTTGCCCAGACGGCTGGGCGACTCAAGCGCTTCATCCCCAAGGCCCGTGGATCGGCGGGACCCATTATCAAGCGCAGCAGTCACATCAAGATCGTCCTCAGCGACAACTGATCTTCTTATGGGCCAGAAAACCAACCCGATCGGATTCCGGATCCCCGTCAATCACGACTGGCGTTCCAAATGGTACGCCAACAAGAAGGACTTCAGTGGACTTCTCATTGAGGACCAACTCATCCGCACTGTCCTCAAGCGCAAGCTGGAGGGTGCATCGGTTCCGAGGATCAATATCGAACGCGCAGCCAACCGATGCCGGGTAACGATTTTCACCGCCCGCCCTGGTGTGGTGATCGGCCGCAAGGGGGCTGAGATTGATAAACTGAAGGAGGAACTCTCCAAGCGGACCGGCAAGGACATCTATGTCGATATCCAAGAGGTCAAGCAGGCCGATATTGATGCCCAATTGGTTGCCGAGAACGTAGCCCTTCAATTGGAGCGCCGGATCAGTTTCCGTCGTGCAATGAAGAAGGCCATTCAGATCGCCATGGACCTCGGTGTCAAAGGCATCAAGATCCGATGCGCTGGTCGACTTGGTGGTGCGGAGCTCTCCCGTGTGGAGACGTACCATCAGGGGAGTGTTCCCCTCCATACCCTTCGGGCCAACGTCGAGTTTGGTTTCGCTGAGGCCCATACGGTCTATGGAAAACTTGGAATCAAGTGCTGGATCTGCAAAGGCGAGGTCAAGCGGGGAGACTTCAAGCGGGTTGATGACCGTCGACCGGACGGTGCACCCAAAGCGGGCTGATCCCAAGGTCCGCCCAAACCTCTAAATTTGAAGGAAAAGGATTTCTCATGGCAATGATGCCCGCACGGGTCAAGTACCGTAAAATGCACCGCGGAAGCCGTACTGGATTGGCTTCCCGTGGCAATACGGTTGCATTTGGTGAATACGGCCTGCAGGCCTTGGAGCGCTGCTGGATGGACACCAAGCAGATCGAGGCTGCTCGCGTGGCGATCACGCGTTACATGAAGCGCCGCGGCAAGGTCTGGATCCGGATATTCCCGGACAAGAGCTTTACCAAGAAACCACTCGAAGTTCGAATGGGAACCGGCAAAGGTGGCGTTGAGTCATGGGTGGCCGTCATCAGACCTGCAAGTGTCCTGTTTGAGATTGATGGTGTTCCTGAGGCGATCGCTCGCGAGGCAATGAGATTGGCAGCGACCAAATTGCCCATTTCAACAAAGTTCATTTCCCGGCATAAGCTCGGTTGATCCGCATTTCCATGGCTACCAATCCCCTTCGTGAGATGACTGCTGAAGAACTCGTTGCAAAAGGTCGCGAGATGAGGCAGGAGCTCTTCAACCTTCGGCTCCAGCAGGCAACCGCCCGCTTGGAAAAGCCACATCGGATCCGCATCCTGCGCCGCGACATTGCCCGATGCGAAACCAGACTCACCAGCTTGAAGACCGTAGGCTCGGGTGTGCAGGCTTAATCGATTTCTAAGCGAATTTTTATGGCAGAGATTTCTCAGGTTCGTGGGCATCGCAAGGAGAGGGTCGGTGAGGTGGTCTCCAACAAGATGCAGAAGACCATTGTTGTGCGGGTTGAAAGACGTTTCCGTCACCCAACCTTCAAGAAAGTCGTCACCAGCTTCAGCAAGCTGTATGCGCACGATGAGGGGAATGCGGCCCAGGTTGGGGACTTGGTCCGCATCCAGGAAACCCGCCCCCTGTCCAAGAACAAATGTTGGCGCCTGATGGAGGTGCTGAATCCCGATGGTTCGTCCAAGGCGAACATCGCGGCCTGATCTAGAATTCAACGGATCATTTCATGCTTCAAATTCGTTCAAGTCTGGATGTAGCTGACAACACCGGTGCAAAGGTCGCCTGGACCATCGGTGTGTTGGGCCGCAACCAGAGATATGCCAGGGTTGGCGACGTCATCAAGGTTCATATCAAGGAGGCTGCTCCGGATGGGACTGTGAAAAAGGGCGACGTCTGCAACGCGGTGGTTGTACGCACCCGCTCCGCAATCCGCCGATCCGACGGTTCTTATCTCAGGTTCGACCGCAACGCAGTGGTCATCATCAACGCTGAAGGTGAACCGAAGGGTACACGCATCTTCGGGCCAGTCGCCCGTGAGCTTCGTGAGAAGAAGTTCATGAAGATCATCTCCCTCGCCCCCGAGGTCATCTAAGTTTGGAGACAGAGGACTTATGCCCAAGTTTCATGTTAAAAAAGGTGATGACGTCGTTGTCATCGCCGGCTCAGCCAAAGGCCGAGTTGGAAAAATTGCCAAGGTGCTCGTCGCAAGGACATCCGTCGTCTTGGAAGGAACTGACGAACGATCCAAGGAAAGCGATGATCGAAAGCGCTTGATCAAGCCGATCCTCCATCACCTTCGTAAAAGCCAGCAGAATCCGGAAGGTGGATTGCTTTGGCTTGAAGGACCTGTCCACATTTCGAACGTCATGAAGCAGGACGAGTTTGATCGTCGTCGTGCAAAGAACAGCTCCAAGAAGTAAGTCATGAAGCCCCGTCTCCAAGAGAAGTATGAGCAGGAAGTCCGCCCTGCTTTGGCCACCAAGCGTGGATACTCCAATGTCCATCAGATCCCGCGGATCGAGAAGATTGTCATCAACATGGGCGTATCGACCTCTCGCGAGAAAGGCGCCCTGGAGGAAGCCGTCAAGGACCTGGGTGCCATCACCGGTCGAAAGCCGGTGATCAATCTGGCCAAAAAGAGCGTTGCGAATTTCAAGCTGCGCAAGGGACAGACTGTTGGATGCCGGGTCACCCTGCGGCGCGAAGTGATGTATGAGTTTTTTGACCGGTTGGTTGCGACCGCCCTTCCGCGTATCCGCGATTTCCGCGGAACCGGGGCCAAGCAGTTTGACGGCCGTGGAACGTATTCGCTCGGATTGCCTGATCAGACCACTTTCCCTGAGATCGAACTGGACAAGATCAAGTTCAACCAGGGAATGGACATCACCATCGTCACATCGGCCCCAACGGATGCAGAGGCTTACGATCTGCTCAAGCTGATGGGTATGCCCTTCGCAAAGTAACCCTTTCCCTATCATCTGATTTAATATGGCCAAGAAATCCTGGCTCGCCCGCGACAAGAAGAAGGCGGACACCGTGAAAAAGTACGCCGCAGTCCGAGCCGAACTCAAGGCGAAGGGCGATTATGCCGGTCTGAGCAAGCTCCCGAAGAACGCGAGCCCTGTTCGGATGGTGAACCGTTGCAAGCTAACCGGACGCCGACATGCGTTCATCCGTAAGTTCGGAATTTCCCGACTTACCTTCAGGGAATTGGCGTTGAACGGTCAGATTCCGGGAGTCATCAAGGCGAGTTGGTAAAATTTAGATTCCATGCACGATCCCATCTCAGATCTTCTGACCCGCATCAGGAATGCGGGACTCGCCCGCCACTCGAAGGTTGTCGTCCCTCATTCAAAAATGAAGGCCGCAATCTCCGAGATCCTCAAGCAGGAGGGCTATGTTGCCGACGTTTCCGTTGAGCCCGTTCCGGGCAAGGTCTTCAAGCAGATCACCCTCACGCTGAAGTATCAGAACCGGAAACCCATCATTGTGGGGCTGAAACAGATCAGTACCCCCGGTTTGCGTCGGTATGTTGGAAGTACTGAGATTCCCAGGGTCCTCGGGGGGATGGGTGTCGCCATTGTTTCGACGTCGCAGGGGGTGATGTCCGGTTTGGAAGCCAAGAAGCAGAGTCTTGGTGGCGAACTCGTCTGCTACGTTTGGTAAGGAGATATCTATGTCAAGAATCGGAAAGCAACCCGTTCCCATCCCGGCGAAGGTCAAGGTCGAAGTCCAAGGATCGGTATTTTCTGCCGAAGGGCCCAAGGGAAAACTCCAGTACCGGCTTCCCGCCGGAACATCCGCCAGGATCGAAGGGAATGAGGTTTTGGTCTCCAGATCCTCTGAGGAAGCACAGAGCCGCGCCTTTCATGGTTTGGCGAGGGCTCTCATCAGCAATCTGGTCAAGGGTGTTTCGGAGGGGTATTCGAAGCGACTCGAGATTCAGGGGGTGGGTTTCAAGGCAGCTGTCCAGGGCAGTATTGTCAATATGGCCTTGGGTTACAGTCATCCAATCCTCTATCCCATTCCCGCCGGCATCAAGGTCACCATCGAAGAGAACACCAAGGTTTTGATCGAAGGTGCCGACAAGGAGGTTGTGGGGCGTGTGGCAGCGGAGTTGCGTAGCTATTACCCGCCGGAGCCCTACAAGGGCAAGGGTGTCCGGTATGCCGGTGAGGTTGTGGTTCGCAAGGAAGGCAAGACGGTTCAGTAGTCAATTGAAGTTCACTTTTTCCTGATCATGAGACCTGAAAAGAAGAGGGTTCTTGCACAAAAGCGGCGATGGCGTGTGCGGGCCAAAGTCGAAGGCACGGCTTCCCGGCCTCGGATGGCTGTAAAATTCACCGGTTGCCACATCTATGTTCAGTTCATCGACGATGCGGCCCGACGGACCATCGCTTCGGTGGGCACTCGGGACAAGGCGGCGCCAACGGACGTGAAGGGTGCCAATGTAGCGAATGCAACTGTCACTGGACGTCGTGCGGCGGAAGCGGCGATTGCTCAAGGGATTGCTGCGGTTGTTTTTGATCGCGGGGCTTCCCGTTACCACGGCAAGGTCAAGGCTCTTGCTGACGCTGCCCGTGAAGGTGGACTCAAATTCTGATTTGGAGGATTATTGTGGCTGAAGAGAACGAAACAAAAGCATCTAGCGCCCCAACAGCCTCACCGGCTGCGGCGGCAGCATCCATACCTGCAACATCAGGTGGCTATGGCGGTGGGGGATATGGCGGTGNNGTGGATATGGTGGGGGTGGTGGATATGGGGGACGTTCTGATCGAGGGCCCCGGCGTCGTCGGGGTCCGGACTCGGATGGGGACGGGAAGAGGGATGATCTGACCGAGAAAGTCATCTTCATCAACCGTTCTGCCAAAGTTGTCAAAGGTGGGCGCCGGTTCAGCTTCAGTGCACTGGTGATTGCGGGAGACCGCCAAGGTCGGGTAGGTCTGGGTCTGGGCAAGGGGACCGAGGTCGCAGATGCCATTCGGAAAGGTGGCGAGAATGCGAAGTCGGGATTGAAGACCATGAGCCTGGCCTCCAACACTATTCCTCACGAAGTGTACTCCCAGTTCGGCGGGGCAAAGGTTCTGCTCCGACCAGCAAGTCCGGGAACCGGGTTGATCTGTGGCAAGACTGTTCGGGCCGTCATTGAGTCTGTCGGTATCCGCGACATTCTTTCCAAATCTCTGGGTTCCAAGAACGCAGCCAATGTTGCCAAGGCGACCCTGAAGGCCCTTTCTCAACTCCGGACGCGCGAGACGATCCTTCGTGGGCGTGGTTTGGAATCACGAATCAAGAAAGCTGTCTGATATATGCGACTTCACGATCTAAAGCCCCGTCCTGGTGCCAAGCACCGCAAGAAGCGATTGGGATCTGGCGAATCGAGCGGGCATGGCAAGACCTCCGGGCGTGGTGGCAAGGGACAGAGCGCCAGGTCAGGCAGTTCCATCCGAATTGGGTTCGAGGGTGGCCAGATGCCCTTGATTCGGCGCCTGCCGAAGCGTGGGTTCAACAATGCCAATTTCAAGGTATCCTATCGTCCTGTGAACCTCGGCGATCTCAACGAGTTCGAGGACGGAAATACCGTCGATCTTGAAGCGTTCAAGAAGGCTGGCCTCGCGAATGGGAGTCACCATGGCATCAAGGTTCTCGGCGCCGGTGAGCTGACCAAGAAGTTGGTGGTCAAGGCGGCTGCATTCAGCGCGAAGGCCAAGTCGGCCATCGAGGCGCAGGGTGGAGTAGCCGAAGTGGTTTCCTAAGGCCCAACATGCTAGGCCAGATCTTCCAGACCTTTGCCAATTGCTTTCGCATCCCAGAGCTGCGATCGCGGATCATCTTCACCATTCTGGTGTTGTTGGTGGCCCGACTGGTCGCCCTGACTCCCATTCCCGGTTTGGATGGGACTGCTCTCAACGCCCATTTCGAGAGTACCTCAGGACAGGGTGGGATCGTCAGCTTCTACTCCCTCTTCACTGGCGGCGCGTTGGAGAAATGTTCGGTCGGGTCCTTGGGCATCATGCCCTATATCTCCGCGACCATCATCATCCAGTTGCTTTCAGCTGTGCTGCCTGGACTCGCCAAGTTGTCCCGCGAAGAGGGAGGGAGAGCGAAGATGATCGCATACGGAAGGTACCTCACTGTTTTGCTGTGCCTTGGACAAGGTTTGATGATGGCGGTCGGATGGCGAAATCCTGAGGAGGCCTTCGGCTACAAGGGCGGGAGTGTGGTATTGATCGAGAGCCTCTGGATCTACCTACCTCAGACAGTGATCATCCTGACTGCAGGAACATTGATGTTGATGTGGCTGGGAGAACAGATTTCTGAGCGAGGGATTGGAAACGGAGTATCTTTATTGATCACAGTCGGGATCCTGTCGCGTCTTCCGCTGGCGGCTTCGACATTGTGGACCGGGTTCTTTCCGCCCGGGGAGGAAGAAGCCCGTTACCGTTGGCCGCATGCCATCCTGTTGCTGGTGCTGTTGGCGGTGGTGATAGCAGGGGTCATTCTGGTAACCCAGGGACAACGCAAGGTACCAGTCCAGTATGCGCAGCGTGCGGTTGGAAGAAAGGTTTTGGCAGGTGGGACCTCGTTCATGCCCCTGCGTGTCAATTATGCGGGAGTGATGCCGGTCATTTTCGCCCAGGCGATCCTCATGTTCCCGGGCTTCATGTTCGACAAGCTGGGGAATACTGCGGATATCGCATTTTTCAGGGAGTTGGGTCGGATGCTTCGGCCCGACAGCATCTTCTATCTCTTTGCAGAGGCCTTGATGATCATCTTCTTCAGCTATTTCTGGGTGGCGACTCAGTTCAATGAGATCCAGATCGCTGACGATCTGAAGAAGCACGGGGGATACATTCCCGGTGTGCGTCCAGGAGCGGCAACCAGTGATTTCCTTCATCGATCGATGTCGAGACTCACTTTGGCTGGCGCGGTGTTCCTTGCGACTTTGGCGGCGATCCCGACCTTGATGAATCTTTCGCCACTGAAGATGGATTTCAACGTGGCAACCTTCTTCGGAGGCACATCACTTCTGATTGCGGTAGGCGTGCTTCTCGACACCATGCGGCAGATGGAGTCACATCTTTTGCTTCGGCAGTATGACGGGTTCTTGAAGAAGGGCCGGGTCAAAGGTCGATGATGGACGAGGAATGCTTTTCGGTCTGTTCTTTGTAATCTGCTCCAAATCCTCCTGCTGGCCTGATTAGCGGCGAGGTGAATTGAAAGAAAGTTGATGGCCAAGCCTGTGATCAAGACGCCCGGGGAAATATCCCTGATGCGCGATGCAGGACGGGCAGCGATGAGGGTCATGCGAAAAGCGCAGGCCGCCATTGTTCCGGGTCTGCGGACGGACGAGCTGGATCGCCAGGTTGGGCTTTGGATTGGTGAGGAGGACGCGGTAAGCGCTTTCCTTGGATACCGAGGTTTCCCGGGACAGGCCTGCATCTCCGTCAATGAAGAGGTCATTCATGGGATCGGCGGCAGTCGAAGGATCCAGTTTGGGGATCTGGTCAAGCTGGACATCGGGGTTCGAAAGGCGGGCTACATCGGGGATATGGCGGCTACCGTTGCATGCGGAGGCGGTACACCGATGGCTCAGAAGTTGATGGACGTCACGATTCAGGCTCTGCGTGAGGGGATTGCCCAGGTGAAAGCCGGGAACACAACCCAGGATGTTGGACGGGCTGTTCATCGCGTGGTGACGGCAGCGGGATTTGGAGTGGTACGGGAGTTTTGCGGTCACGGAGTTGGGAGGAGTGTCCACGAGGAACCTCAGGTGCCCAACTACGTTGATCGTCGGGAATCAGTCTGCCTGAGGGCAGGCATGACCATTGCCATCGAGCCGATGGTTACGGTAGGTTCACCGGCCGTCAGAATTCTGGAAGATGGCTGGACGGTGGTCACACAGGACCGCCAATTGTCCGCGCACTTCGAGCATACGGTTTTGGTCACGGCAACGGGACACGAAATTTTGACGGATGATGGATTTCCTCCGCTGTATTAGGCGGGGATTAACTAAGACGGATTTGAGAAGATGAAAGTGAGAGCGTCGGTAAAGAAGCTTTGCGAAAACTGCAAGATGGTGCGTAGGAAGGGCGTGATCCGGGTGATCTGCTCGAATGCGCGTCACAAGCAGCGTCAAGGCTAGAAACAAGGAACTGCCATGCCACGAATTTTGGGTGTTGATATTCCCGGCGAGAAGCGGGTGGAGATTGCGCTCCGTTACATTTACGGGATTGGTCCTGTGAATTCCCTGGAGGTCCTGTCCCGCGCTAACATCGATCCGTCGGTGCGCGCCAAAAGCCTTTCCGAGGCCCAGTTGTCGCAGATCGTGAATGCGATCCAGGAGGGGAAATACGTCATTGAGGGCGATCTCCGACGTGAGATCGGCATGAACCTGAAGCGGCTTCAGGCCATCAAGTCGTACCGGGGTGTGCGTCATCTTCGCGGGTTGCCGGTGCGTGGCCAGCGGACCCAGACCAATTCCCGCACCCGCAAGGGCCCTCGACGGACGGTTGGCGTGCAGCGCAATCCGAATGCAAAGGCTGGCAAGTCGTGATTGGCCACATTTTAATTTTTTGAACGATTGATCGCTATGTCAGACGACACGAAACCTTCCGAATCACCTGCGCCCGTGGATGTGGCCGCAGTTCCTGCCGTACCGGCGGCATCCGTTGAAAAGACGGCCTCTGAAAAGACGGCCTCAGAGAAGCCCTCCAGATCCAAGAAGGCTGCTCCAGTTGAAGCCGCGGCAGCTGCTGGTTCCGCTGCACCGGCGGCCTCAGCTCCCACTGCGGCCGAGTTGCTGGGAGAAGATCCCAAGGCCCAGAAGATCATTCGTGCGAAGGGTGCCAAGAACATTTCTTCCGGGGTGGCCAACATCCTTGCCACATTCAACAACACCCAGGTGACCATCACCGACATGCAGGGTAATTCCATCGGATGGAGCACCTCCGGTCGGGTGGGTTTCAAAGGGTCGCGAAAGAGCACTGCATTCGCGGCACAGCAGGCGGCCCAGGACGCAGCTCGGCAGGCCATGTCCCACGGGCTGCGCGAGATCGAGATTCGAGTCAGCGGTCCGGGTTCGGGACGGGAATCAGCGATCCGTGCGCTACAGGCAATTGGTCTGGAGATCACCTCGATCAAGGATTCGACGCCCATTCCCCACAATGGATGTCGGCCCCGCAAGAAGCGGCGCGTGTAGGATTCAACCCATACTTTCAAGAACATGGCACGTTATACAGGTCCCCGCGTACGCATCAGTCGCCGTTTGGGCGTCCCCATTTTTGGAGCATCCAAGTACCTTGAGCGCCGACCCTATCCTCCCGGAGTACATGGTCCCAAGTCCCGGCGGAAGAACAGCGATTACGCAGTCGGTTTGATTGAGAAGCAGAAGCTTCGGTATTTTTACGGCTTGCAGGAGCGCCAGTTCCGGAACGTCTATGAAAAGGCACTCCGGATGCGTGGCGTCACCGGCGAGAAGATGCTTCAGATCCTTGAAGCCCGTCTCGACAACCTGGTGTACCATGCGGGCTTCGGGTTGACCCGGGCCGCAGCCCGCCAGTTTGTGGCGCATGGGCATGTTCGGGTGAATGGCCGAAAGGTCGATGTTGCGTCCTTCTCGGTGAAGGTGGGAGATGTCATTGAGATCAAGGATCACGCGAAGTCGAAGTCATCAGCCCAGAAGAATCTGGAGGGTTCGACTGCCCGTGTGGTTCCTGATTGGATCACGGTGGATCGTGAGGCATTGAAAGCCACGCTTCTCAGGATTCCGACTCGCGACGAGATCAATCCGATCGCGAACGAGCAGGCTGTTGTTGAGTTTTACTCCCGCTGATTTGAACCGCCGGCAACGAAGCCGGCATTGCAATTATATGGGGGGATGCCCGTAGCGGGCGTTTTTGGCGTCCCCCAGTTTAAAATTGCAGAAGGAATATTATGCCAGTCAGACTTGGTCGTTTTGAATTGCCGAAGCGTTTGGTGAAGGATGAGTCCACTGCCACTGAGACCTATGCGCGTTTCGTGGCTGAGCCTTTCGAGACCGGTTACGGTCACACCATAGGAAACTCCCTTCGACGTGTCCTGCTGTCCTCCCTGGAGGGAGCCGCAATCACCTCGTTGAAGATTGACGGGGCGATGCATGAGTTCACCACGGTGGATGGGGTGGTGGAGGATGTGACGGACATCGTGCTCAATCTCAAGCAGGTGAAGTTCCGTTGTCATTCCCGGGAACCCCAAACCCTTTTGCTCTCGGTGAACAAAGAGGGTGCAGTGAAGGCGCGGGACATTGAGTTGAACCAGAATGTGGAGGTCGTGAACCCCGATCAACACATCTGCACCTTGGATCGGAAGAAGAAGGTGGAGATGGAGTTTGAGGTGAAGGTGGGCCGGGGATTCTGTCCTGGCGACGAGAACAAGAAGGTGGATCAACCGATCGGGGTGATCGCGATTGACTCGCTGTTTTCCCCGGTGAGCCGGGTTCGTTATTCGGTTGAGGCTGCCCGTGTTGGGCAGCGGACGGACTACGACAAGTTGATCATCGAGTTGTGGACGGATGGACGTCTGTCACCGGATGATGCGCTCACGCAGGCCTCGGCGATCCTTCACCATCATCTGGATGTCTTTGTCGGTTACGACAAGAACGCTGTGGAGTTTGAGGAAGAGGCCAAACCGCAGGACGACGAGAAGGCGAAGTTGAGGAAGTTGCTCAACATGTCAGTCAACGAGATTGAGTTGAGCGTCCGTGCTGCAAACTGCTTGAACAACGCCAACATCACATCGGTGGGTCAGTTGGCGATGAAGAGCGAGCAGGAGATGCTCAAGTACCGTAATTTCGGCAAGAAGTCGTTGAACGAGATCAAGGAGAAGCTCGCCACCTTGGGCCTGGCCCTCGGGATGACTTTCGAGCTTGGTCTTTTGGAAGCGCCTTCCGACCCCGCCAACAAGCTATAATTTTTCCGCATCATGCGACATCTCAAGCGCAACACGAAATTCGGCCGCAACAGCGAGCATCGCAACGCGATGCTGACCAATCTGGCTGCGAGCGTCATCAAGCACAGTCGGGTCACGACCACGATTACCAAGGCGAAAGTCGTGCGTCAGGTGGTTGAAAAGCTCATCACCCTGGGTCGCCACTCGATTGGGGCTTCCAAGGAGAAGAATGTTCATCTCCGACGTCTGGCGGCGGCTCGTCTCCGGCAACAGCCGCGTTCCCTTTTCCGTGGAGTGCCGACCCGCAAGGGCAAGGTTCAGCGTGAGGCGTGGCGGGACGAGCACGACGTGGTCCACATTCTTTTCGACAAGATCGCACCGGTTTTCAAGGATCGTCAGGGGGGTTATACCCGGATCGTGAAGCTGGGGGAAAGACAGGGCGACGCTGCTCAGATGGCCATCATCGAGTTGGTTGAAGCGCCGCAGCAGGGTGATGCAGGCGTGGCCACCACGACACCCGTTTCCTGATCGGTCTCAAGGTCGATAGGCGACCGCAACGGTTTGAGGGCGCCCGGTTATGACCGGGCGCCCTTTCTTCATTTGCGGCAGGCGATTTCGGGATTGTCCCTTGCCACGTAGCCATCGGGACTTGCACGGTTGGGAATCGAAACGAACCGGGTTGGCCCGGGTCAAAGTTGCATTCCAGCCATGACCACCGAGCAAGCGATCACACAGTTCAGGGAGACCTATCATTCGATTCGGTCTGAGATAGGGCGGGTGATTGTGGGGCAGGATGTGATTGTTGAGGGAGTTCTCAATGCGGTCTTCGCGGGTGGGCATGTCCTGTTGGAGGGTGTGCCCGGGTTGGGCAAGACGCTGTTGGTCCGGACGCTTGCCGATGTTCTGGAGCTCAGCTTCAGCCGGGTTCAGTTCACACCCGACCTGATGCCGGCAGATATTCTTGGAACAAACCTGGTGATGGAGATGCCGGATGGGCGGAGGGAGTTCCAGTTCCAGAAGGGTCCCGTGTTTGCCAATCTGGTGTTGGCTGACGAGATCAACCGGGCGACTCCGAAGACGCAGTCCGCGATGTTGGAGGCGATGCAGGAACGTCAGGTGACAGCGGGTGGGGAGATCCGGCCTTTGCCGCTGCCGTTCTTCGTCTTGGCGACCCAGAATCCAATTGATCAGGAGGGGACCTATCCGTTGCCCGAAGCCCAATTGGACCGGTTTTTCTTCAAGTTGGTGGTGGGTTATCCGACCGCGGCAGAGTTGCTCGAGGTGTTGAACCGGACCACGGAGGGAACCCAGGTGAGTCCGGCCAAGATGCTGGATGGTGCGGGTCTGGGTGAGTTGCAGCGTCTGGTGCGACAGGTTCCGATTGCGTCCCATGTGAAGGACTATGCCGTCCGACTGGTATTGGCGACCCATCCCAAGACGGCGACGGCACTTTCGGTGACGAACCAGTATTTGAAGTTCGGCAGCAGTCCCCGCGGGGCGCAGGTATTGATTCTCGGGGCCAAGGTCCGTGCGCTGACGCAGGGGCGGTTTTCAGTCAGCTTCGACGACATCGCTGCGGTGGCGATGCCGGCGTTGCGTCACCGGTTGATCGTGAATTTCGAGGCGGAAGCTGAGGGCATTACAACGGATCTGGTGCTGGAGCAGGTCCTCCGGGAAGTGCCGCGTGATTCAGCCGTGGCGGTATGAGGGTAACCGACAGGATCTGGAATCATGGCTGGAATCCTGACTCCCCAACTGCTGAGGCGACTGGAGCAGTTCCAGTTGCTGGCGGCCCGGCGTGCCAAGAGCAATTCCCGCGGGGAACGTAGGAGTCGGGCACGGGGCCAGAGTGTCGAGTTTGCGGATCATCGCAACTATGTGACCGGCGATGATCTGCGATACCTGGATTGGAATCTGTTCGGGCGGCTCGACCGCCTGTTTCTCAAGCTTTACGAGGAGGAACGGGAGTTGCCGGTCCGCATATTCCTGGATGCCAGTGAGAGCATGCTGTTCGGGACGCCGTCGAAGTTTGATTTTGCCCGGCAGGTGGCGGCGGCGGTTGGTTATGTGGCATTGAGTGGATTTGATCGGGTCTCGGTTCAGGTCTTTCCCGAGTGGATGCCCCGCCCTGGTACGGATGTGGTGACCACCTCGGTGCAGGCGGCATTGCGGGGATCCCTGCGGAGTGTGCGGGGGAAGAAGTCGGCGATGTCCTATTTTTCCAGCTTGAGCGGTCTTCAGGCTGGAGGCGTGGCGGATTTGAATTCGGCATTGAAGCGGGGAGCATTGGAAGCGAGACAGGCGGGAGTGGCGGTGGTGCTGAGTGATTTTCTCGACCCGGCGGGGTACGAAGCGGGCCTGATGGCGTTGGTGGGACGTGGATTCCAGGTGAGTGCGGTCCAGATCCTGGCGCCGGAAGAATTGAATCCGACGGATTTCGGGGATTTGCGATTGGTGGATTCCGAGACGGGAGCGCTGCAGGAGGTGACCTTTGGCCGGTATCGATTGGCGGCGTACCAGCAGACGGTGATGAATTTCGTTCAGCGGATGCGGGAGTTCAGCCAGGTGCGGGGCATCCGGTTTTTCAGTGTCAGTTCGGGCACTTCGATCGAGGAGCTTTTGCTGAAGCAGTTGCGGGCTGCGGAGATCTGGGGATGAGGGATTCATCAGGGACAGGCCCGACACCGCGGACGGACGTGGTTGAGGACACAGGAGTGGGAGTATCTGGAGCATGAGCTTTCTGACACCTCTGGCATTGTGGTTTGGGCTGGCCCTGCCGGCGGTGGTGTTGTTTTACCTGTTGAAGAAGAAGCGGGTGACGCGGGTGGTCCCGTCGACGCTGTTGTGGCAGCGATTCCTGGCAGAGAGCCAGGCGAGCGCCCCGTTGCAACGGTTGCGGCACAACTGGCTGCTGCTGCTGCAACTCCTGTTGCTGCTCTTGCTGGTGCTGGCCTTGGGAAGACCCTTTTTTGCCGGCAAGGCCGGGGTGGGAAAACTGCAGGTGGTGGTACTGGATGCGAGTGCCTCGATGCAGGCCACGGATGAGTCGCCGAATCGGTTTGAACGGGCGCGGAAGGAAGCCATGGAGATGGTGGATTCATTGGCTTCGGGGCGGGGTGCCCAGATGATCGTGCTGGTGGCGGGTGCGAATGCCGAGGTGCGGCAGAGTGCCACCTCGGAGAAAGCGGCGTTGCGGAGGGCTTTGCAGGGTGCGGCGGTGACAGATTCGCCGACCCGGCTTGCGGAGGCCTTGCGGGTTGCTGAGACGCTGATCCGGGATACGCCGGATGGAGAGATCCACCTTTTCAGTGACGGAGCCATTCCCGAGTTGGCCGAGTTCGAGACCCGGGATCTGCGATTGGTTTACCATCGGGTGGGGCAGGGTTCGAAGAACGCCGGCATTGTTGCCTTCGATGTGAAATCGAATCCGGAGGATCCCACCCAGCGCGCGTTGTTCATCAGTGTGGTCAACCACGATGTCCAGCCTGTGGACTCGCGGCTGGAATTGTCCTTCGAAGGTCAGTTGGTGGAGACGAAGTCCATCACCCTGCCGCCGACCAATACGACGCCGGTGGTGTTCGTGGCGGGGCAGGCCCGCGATGGCGTCTTCACGGCCCGGTTGACGACTGCGGATGATCTTGCGGCCGACAACCAGGCCAGCGTGGTTTCGCTGTTGCCGCAGCCGGTGAGGATCCTTCTGGTGACGCGTGGAAACCGATTCCTGGAGAAGGCGCTTTCCGCGGCCGGGGCGAACGTTGAGTTGGCCCTGGCGACCGATCATGGAGTTGGGGAGGAAGGCAACTACGACCTGGTGGTGCTGGACGACGTTGTGCCGACGGCGTGGCCTACGGGCAACCTGCTGGCGATCCATATCGCGAAGACCAACTGGTTTGAAGGAGGGGTGGGACAACTGGAGGGGCCCCCGATCGTCAACTGGCGCAACACCCATCCGCTGCTGCGGTTTGTGTCATTCGACACCGTTCAGGTGGCGGGGGCACTGGGGGTTCAGACCCCGGGATGGGGGGTATCCCTGGTCGATGCCCCACAATCGCCCCTGGTCGTGGCGGGTGAACTGGGGCGTCAACGACTGGTCTGGGTTGCGTTCGACACCTTGGAGAGCACCTGGCCATTGCGGATCAGTTTCCCGATCTTCATCGCGAATGTGGTGGAATGGTTGAACCCGGCGACGGCCCGTGCTGAACAGTTCCAGGTGAAGGCGGGGGACGCCTTCCGACTCCCCCTGGCCTCATCGGTGATGGAAGGGTCGGTTACCGGACCGGACGGGCAGGCGAAGCAGGTCACCTTGTCCGAGCAGGCTTCGGAGTTTGTCTGGAGCGACACGGCGCGGCAGGGGGTGTACCGGGTCCGGTTGGGAACCAACCAGGTGACCTTCGCGGCCAACCTGTTGGACGCCGCCGAGAGCAATATCCGTCCGAGGGAAACCTTGGAGTTGGGTCGCTTCACCCAGGTCAAGGCAGCGACCGAGAAGGATGCGAACCTCGAATACTGGCGGTGGTTCGCGTTGGCGGGCCTGTTGGTGATGCTGGCTGAGTGGTGGTGGTATCACCGGCGGACAGCCTGAGCAAAACTCCCATGAACCGCTCGATCCGTTATCTGGCATGGATCCTTTCGCCCCTGTTGGTGGGCATCCCGATCCTGTTGCTGGCGGGTTGGCTTGCCGGATGGCGTGGGGGAGGGCGGGGTGGGAAGCAGGCGGTGGTGTTGTACTGCGCCCAGGATCAGCCCTTTGCGGAGGCCTTGTTGAAAACCTTCACCGAGCGGACTGGAATCGGGGTGCGACCTGTCTACGACAGCGAAGCGGTGAAGACAGTGGGACTGGCCAATCGGTTGGCGGCCGAGAAAGGATCCCCGCGGGCCGATGTTTTCTGGGGAAATGAAGAACTGCGCACCCGCCAACTGGACGCGTTGGGTGTGTTTGGTACCAACCAGTGGAATCCGGGCGGATTGGGTTGGGTGGCCTTTGGTCAGCGCACCCGACGGTTGGTCGTGCATTCCTCGCTGGTGGCGGAGTCGGAACTTCCGCGCTCGCTGATGGAACTGACCAATGCCCGATGGCGGGGGCGGCTGTCACTGGCGCTACCGCATTTCGGGACCACTTCCACCCATTTCCATGCGTTGCGCGCGGCCTGGGGCGAGGCGGTGTGGAAGGACTGGTGTCGGGCGCTGGCTGCCAACCAACCGTTTCTGGAGGAGGGCAATTCCCATGTGGTGCGGCGGGTTGCCCGCGGTGAGGCGCAGGTCGGATGGACCGATTCGGATGACATCGAGGTGGCGATGAAGGAAGGGGCACCGCTGCGCATGCTCGATCTGGAGGTCGATTTTCTGGCGATTCCGAACACGGTGGGGTTGGTGCGTCCGGCACCACCTGGATCGCCGGCGAGGGTGTTGGTGGAGTTTCTCATCTCGCCGGAGGTGCGCACCCAACTGGTCCAGATGGGTGGGTTGGAAAGCGCGGACCTGGTGCGGGGGCGTCGACTGGATCCGGATTGGGCGGTTTTGTTGCGAGATCTGGAGAAGGCCAGTGGCCAACTGGAGGAAATCTTCCGTCGATGAACCCGGCGTCATCGCGACCTGGATTCGATTCCTTCGGGCGGAATGGTGGTTGGTCTGGTCGATGATGCGGAAAGTGATGAACGCTTTGTGGAACAGCCTGTTGGTGGCGGGGGGGGCGACGGCGCTGGCTGTCCTGCTGGGGTGTGGGGTCGCTTTGTTCTGGGTCGGATCAGGAGCGGGGATCCGTCGGGGACTGGAAGTCCTGGCGGGAATGACCTTGGCGATGCCGCCCTTCTTGGTCGCCAACTGCTGGCTTGAACTCTCTGCCGGATGGCGTCTGGAGTGGGGTGGGGAACGATCCACCACGGCGTTTTTGCCCCTGACGGCGGCAGTATTGGCGTTGATGACCTGGCCGGTGCCGGCGCTGGCCGGGATGGCGGCCCTGAACCGGGTGGAGCGTGGGGTATTGGAGGTGATGCCGGGGGTTGGTGCCAGGGAATGCATCCGTCATGTCGCCTGGCCGTCGATGTGTGGAGCGGTGGGGTTGGCGGCGGTGGTGGTGTTCTGCATGGCGGCGGGGAATTTTGCGGTGCCGACGCTGTTTCAGGTCCGGGTCTTGCCGGAGGCGATGTGGATCCGGTTCAACACCCAATTGGATTGGGCCGGTGCATGGAAGGCGGGTTTGCCGCTGGTCTTGATCACAGTGGGGACACTGGCCT
The DNA here is from genome assembly GCA_002422905.1 of Verrucomicrobia bacterium UBA6176. GTDB lineage: Bacteria > Verrucomicrobiota > Verrucomicrobiia > Limisphaerales > UBA9464 > UBA6176. The sequence continues at coordinate 63,353 of DITU01000138.1, read as the reverse complement.
GGGTGGGCCGAAAGGAGGTGCGATGGCCGTGGGGTGGTGGAGGAACCGTGGCCCGGGACTGGCGTCGGGGGTTGGGCCGTGCCTGGTGGTTGGCAGGAGTGCTGGTGGCGGGAGTGGCGGTGGTGTCGGTGGGTTTGCCGTTGGTGCATCTGGTGGGGAACGGTCGGACCTGGACGGAACTGTGGCCGGCGTTGCGGGCGGGTCGGGAGGCGGTGTTCACCTCGGGATGGGTTGCGCTGATGGGGGCATTGATCCTGTGGATGTCGGGTTTGGGATTGGTCTTGTTGCAGGGGTGGATGCGTCAATCCGGCATGGGCCGGGGAGGGCTCGTCCTGGGCGGGCTGCGATGGCTGTCCTGGTTGTGGTTCCTGGTGCCGGGAATCCTGACGGCGTCGTTGTGGGTTCCGTTGTATGCGTGGGAAGGCGGAGGCGGAATCTCGGACAGTCGCTGGGCGTATCTTCCGGTGTTGTTACCCCGTTATCTGGCGATTGCATGGACGGCGGCGGCATTGGCCGTTGATCGGACGGATCCGGCGGTGTGGGAGGCGTTGCGGGTGGGTGGGATGGGACGGGTGGAGGCGTGGTGCCGGGGGATCTGGCCGCAGATGGTGGGCCTGAGTCTGGGTGGGGCGTATGCGGTGTACCTGTTGATCCTCTGGGATGTGGAGACGGTGATCCTGATCCAACCGCCGGGCATGGAGACCCTTGGGGTCCGGATCTTCAATCTGTTGCACTACGGCCATGCGGCGCAGGTGAATGCCCTTTGTGTGGTGCTGCTGGGTTTGGCGGTGTTTCCGTTGCTGGTGGTCGGAGTGGTGGGGAGGGCGAAACGATGGCGGATGGCATGGATGGCCTTGGGTGTGTGGGTGCTGGGTGGATGTTCGGATGGGGAGCCCAAGGAGAAGGTTGTTCGGTTGGACAGCCGTTGGTTTTCCGGGGTGCAGGTGATCGGGGGGCGTGGAGTTTCGCCGGGTCGTTTCAACAAGCCGCGGTCGCTGGTGTGTGATCGGAACGACAACCTGTACGTGGCGGACATCACGGGACGGGTGCAGAAGTTTGATCCGCAGGGCCGTTTCGTCCTGCAATGGCAGATGCCCCAGACGGATCTCGGGAAGCCCAAGGGCATGGGAGTGGATGGCGCGGGCAATGTGTTGGTGGTGGAACCGCATTACATGCGGGTGAACCATTTCACCCCGGACGGAGAACTTGTCGGCCAATGGGGATGCCGCGGGACCAACGCGGGATGCTTCACCCTGCCCCGGGCCATCGCGGTCAATTCGCGGGGCGATGTCTATCTCAGCGAATATACGGTGGTGGATCGGGTGCAGCGTTTCGGTCCGGCATCCCGAGCGCTGGCGGGTGGGGCACCCTCATTCCTGGGGGGATGGGGCGCGCCCGGTGTGGAGTCGGGCTGTTTCAACCGGGCGGAAGGTTTGGCCATCGGCCCGGACGATGCGATCTACGTGGCTGATTCCTGCAATCATCGGATCCAGGTATTCGATGTCGCGGGCAAGTTCTTGCGCACCCATGGGCAGGCAGGGTCCAATCCGGGCGATTTCAGTTACCCGTACGACATCCGCGTGGACTCCGTCGGCAATCAGTTCGTGTGCGAGTTTGGCAACAGCCGGATCACGGTACTGGATGCCCGTGACCGGGTGCTGGAGGTGATTGGGGGACCGGGATCGGCCCCGGGACGATTCGCCAATCCCTGGGCCATCGCCCTCGACTCGTCCGGCAACCTGTACGTGGCCGACAGCCAGAATCACCGGGTGCAGAAGCTCATCCGGCGTCCTCGTGACAACGGCAGCGTGGCGCCGGGGGAAGGGAGGGCGGGCTGATGTCCTTCCAGTTCACCCATCCGTTGTGGCTGCTGCTGGTGTTCCCGGCCTTGGCCTGGACGATCTGGCTGGCGGTGCGGTCGGATGCGTCACTGGCGCCCTGGCGCCGCTGGTGTTCGGGGGGATTGAGGTCGCTGTTGTTGCTGCTGTTGATTGCGGGGGTGGCGGGATTCCAGTGGAAACGTCCCCAGGAAGGCATGAACACCTTCTTCCTGCTGGACCGCTCCGATTCGGTTCCGTCGGGTCAACAGGAACAGGCCCGGGAGATCGCCAACCGTTGGGCGAAGGACAAGCGGGACGAGGACAAGGCTGGATTCCTGGTTTTTGGCAGCGATGCCGCGCTGGAAACCACAGCCACCGAGGTTGCTGCTGCGGAAAAGATCCAGGCCGTGGTCGGGACCGAACGGAGTGACATCGCGGGGGGCATCCGCCTTGCCACGGCGGCATTCCCGGAAAATGGACAGAAGCGGATGGTCCTGTTTTCCGACGGCAACGAGAACATCGGCGACGCGGTGGCGGCATTGCTGTCATCGAGACCGCTTGGGGTGACGCTGGATGTGGTGCCGTTGGGATCGGAGCGGGGTGGGGACGTGGCGGTGCAGCGGTTGGTGATCCCTGCAAATCTCAAGAAGGGGCAGACCTTCGAGGCGAAGATCTTCGCCACCTCGGATCGGGTCCAACCGGCGACGGTGCGGTTGTATCGGAATGACCAATTGTTGGGGGAGCAGAAGGTCCAGCTCGATGCCGGACGCAATCTCTTCAGCTTTCCGCAAACCCTGACCGATCCGGGCTTTTACTCCTATGACGTGCAGGTGGAGGTTGCGGAGGACGCGGTGGCGCAGAACAACCGGGCCACGAGTTTCGCGAATGTCCGGGGTGATCCACGGGTGCTGTTGATTTCCGCGGATCCTGCCCAGGACGCGAACCTGACGGCGGCCTTGCGGTCGGCGGATCTGGAGGTCCGGGTGGGCGACATCTCGGCGTTGCCGGCGTCGCTGGCGGAGATGCAGAGCTATGACGTGTTGTTTCTTTCCAACATCGCGGCGGGTGATCTCGGGCCGGACGTGATGCGGTTGATCGAGAGTGCGGTGCGGGACTTCGGGATTGGACTGGTGTGTGTGGGCGGGGACAACGCGTTTGCGGCGGGGGGATATCGGAACACTCCGTTGGAGGCGGCGTTGCCGATCGACATGGAGTTGAGTTCGAAGAAGGTGCTGCCATCGGGCGCCCTGGTGCTGTTGATGCACGGCATGGAGTTCGGCAATGGCAACCAGATCAGCCGGGACATTGCGATTGCGGCGCTGGATTCCCTCGGGCCGCAGGACGAGTTGGGGGTCCTGATGTGGGACGGGAGTGAGCGATGGCTGTCGGAGTTGCAGAAGGTGGGGGACAAGCGGGCGTTGGCGCGGCAGATCGCAGGGATGAACCAGGGAGACCTGCCGAGCTTCCAGAACCTCATGCAGATGGGGCACGACTCGTTGGCGAAATCGACTGCCAACCTGAAGCACATGATCATCTTCAGCGATGGCGATCCCAACGCCCCGACCGACCAGCTGATGAAGGATCTGACCGGGAAGAAGGTAACGGTGAGCACGGTCATGATCGGGAGCCATGTCCAACCGACGACCATGGAACGGATCGCTGGAATGGGGAACGGGCGTTTCTACGACGTCAAGTCGCCCGCACAACTCCCGCAGATCTTCATCAAGGAAGCCGCCGTCATCCTCAAGTCCGCCATTTTTGAGGAACCTTTCAAGCCACAGGTCACCGGTTCCACCGAACCGATCCGGGGAATCGGGGCGGGTGAGTTTCCAACCCTCCGCGGCTACGTTTCTGCCACTGGCAAACCGAGGGCCGAGGTACCCATCGTGTCGGAGAAGGGGGATCCGATCCTGGCCCACTGGCAGTATGGTCTGGGCCGGTCGGTGGCCTTCACCTCCGACGCCAAGTCGAAGTGGGCGCAGGACTGGCTGGGTTGGTCCAAGTACCGGCAGTTCTGGTCGCAGGTGGCCAAGTGGGCGATCCGGCGGGTGGACGCTTCCGAGTTCAACACCGAGGTGAGCATCGACAACGGGGTGGGACAGATCTCGGTCGAGGCCTTTGATCGTGAGGGCAATTTCAGGAATTTCCTGAAGCTTCGGACCACGGTGGTCAGTCCGCGCGGAGTCCGGCAGGACGTGATTCTTGAACAGACCGGTCCGGGCCGATACGAGACGCGATTCGAGACGCGCGAGGTGGGCGCCTATCTGCTCAACCTGCAGGATCTGGATGATCAGGGGTCGGTGCGCGGCTCACAGGTGCTGGGGGCGAGTGTGAACTATTCGCCCGAGTTCAACGCCACGGAACCCAATCTGCCATTGCTCCGGCGCCTCGCTGAACTGGGCGGCGGCAAGGTCCTGGATCCGTTGAAGGAAAACCCGTTTCGCATCAATCGGATCAAGACCTTCCAGCCTCGTGACCTGTGGGATCTGCTGTTGAAATTGGTGGTCTGCCTGTTCCTCGTGGATGTCGGGATCCGTCGCGTGGACATTGATCGGGAAGAATGGGCGAAGTGGATGCGGAACCTGCGGGCGAGGCTTGGGTTCGGGGATCGTCGCAAGGCGGCCGAGACTGAGGAATCCATGGCGGCATTGCTCGCCAGGAAGAATGAGGTCCGATCCCAACGCGCCGGGCGTGCGGATCCGGTGGTGGTGATCCCATCAGCTCCGAATCCGGATTTGTTCCGTCCGCGTCAGACTCCGACTGCACCGACGGAAGGATCCGGCGGACATCCCAATCCAGCGGCGTCCCCGGCCGATGGTCCTGCTCCGGCGCCTGAGCCGCCGTCCGGGACAGACCGATTGCTGGAGGCCAAGCGGCGTGCCAAGAAGAAGCGATAGGGACGGGGCAATCGGGTCGCGGGGACCGGGGAGCCGGGACGGCGCGGGAGTCGAGAGGGGGGAGGGGGGAGGGGGAATCCGGGAAGTAACCAAGCCCCGCTTGTTTTGCTCTCACAGGTTAGGCGGGCTGGCGCGGTCACCCCTTTTCCGCTTCCAGCCCGCCTGCGTGACCTGTCGTGTGTGCACGCCCAAACCCCCGATGCTTGGTCCCGTCGCCCGGGATTTTGCCTAGCAAGGCTGAACAAGAGGGATCGGGGGAAGAAACTTCGATCCGTCTTGCGGCAACACGATGTGGAAAACCTGGTGATCCGGGCATGGGGTTGATCCCGGTAATTGAGCTGGTGGTCTTCCATCACCAAAGCGGGAACAAAAAAGGCGCCGGCTCGAGGCCGGCGCCTGTGAAGTAGATGTAGATGCAACCAACTCAGACGGTCCGACTCTGGACGTCGATGGCTGGCCCGGCCTGGGTGGGGACGGCGGAACCAAGGTCGGGGCGTTCGCCGCGATGCCACCAGAGGACGAGGGCGGAGGCGATATAGATGGTGGAGTAGGTACCCACGATGATGCCGACGAGGAAGGTGAAGGCGAAGTCGTTGATGGGGCCACCACCGAAGAAGTAGAGGATGCCGGTGGAGATGAGGACCGTACCGGAGGTGATGATGGTACGGCTGAGGGTCTGGTTGAGGGCGGTGTTGATGATGTCCCGGAAGGAACCGCGTTTGCCCAGCTTCAGGTCTTCCCGGATGCGGTCGAAGATGACGATGGTGTCATTGATGGAGAAGCCGATGATGGTGAGGAGGGCGGCGACGAAGGTGGCATTGAACTGGCGCCCGAGGTGGCCCTCATGGAAGAGGCCGGTGAGGCAATAGATGCCGATGGTCATGAGCACGTCATGGAGGACGGCGGCCACTGCGCCGACGGCGAAGCTGAATTCGTAGCGGAAAGCGACGTAGACAAGGATGCCGAAGAGGGACAGCAGGGAGGCCACGATGGCCGACTTCTGGATTTCGAATCCGACGGAGGGGCCGACGGTGTCGAGTGCGACCCGTTCGAACTTCGCCTGCGGGAAGGTCTGTATGAGGAGTTCCTCGGCCTTGGCGCCATTGCTGACCTCAACGGCGGTCTTCGAGTCATCGGCATGGGCGACGACGACATTGAGGAACTGCTTACCGGAGCCGGGATCCGTCTGATACTGGACGGTGGGTTCACCGAGCTTGAGGGTGTCGAGCGATTTCCGGATGGCAGCAGCGTCGGGCTTGTTGGCGTTGTCGAACCGGAGGACGAGGGAATCACCGCCGGCGAATTCGACACCCTGAAGGTTGTGGCCGCGGACGAAGATGCCATAGCCGAGGCCGATCACGATGACGGACCAGGAGGCGATGAAAGCGGGTTTGGCGAAGCGGAGGAAATCGATCTTGGACCCGCGGATGAACTGGAACATGGGGAGCGATTTGCGCTCGCCGAGATTGAGCCAGGTGTCGAACACGAGGCGGGTCACCACCAGGGCGGTGAACATCGAGACGAGAAGACCGATGGTCAGGGCGATGCCGAACCCCTTCACCGAACCGGTTCCCAGGGCGATGAGCAGGGAGGAAGTGATCAGGGTGGTGAGGTTGGAATCGAGAATGGTTCCGAAGGCCTTGCTGTAACCGGCGGTGATGGCTCCGCGGACGGATTTCCCGGCCTGGAGTTCCTCCCGGATCCGCTCGTAGATCAGGACGTTGGCGTCGACGGACATGCCGATGGTGAGGACGATGCCGGCGATCCCGGGAAGGGTATAGGTGACGTCCAGGGAGCACATGATCCCGAGGAGCAGGATGACATTGAGGCAAAGGGCGATGTTGGCGACCAGTCCTGCGAACAGGTAATAGGCCAGCATGAAGAGGCACACACCGATCACGCCCAGCAGGGAAGCCCGGAACCCGCTCGCGACGGCGTCGGCGCCCAGGGAGGGATCCACACCGCGCTCATCAATGATCCGAAGGGGGGTCTTGAGGGGGTTGTCGAGGGCGGAAGACAGGTCCATGGCCTCCTTCATGTCGAAATCGCCGGTAATCTGGCCTGAGCCGCCGGTGATGGGGTTCTGGATGTTCGGGGCGGAGATGACTTCACCGTCGAGGACGATACCGAGGCGTTGTCCGCGTTGTTTGGTGGTGACATCGGCGAAGATCCGGGCGCCGTCGTCATTGAGGGAAAACAGGATGATGGGCTCGCCGGTCATGGGGTTGAGGGTGACCGAGGTGCTGCGGATGAATTCGCCGGTGAGGCCCTGTTCCGGCGCCTTCTTGATGATGATGGGCTCGACGGATTCCTGACCGGTCTTGCGATCCTTCTGGAGGATGGTCTTGCGTTCGTAACCGGGCGGGATGAGACCGGAACGGAGGTGTTCCTGCATGCGGGGATCGAGCATGCGGAACTCGAGGAAGGCTGCGCGGCGCAGTTTGTTGCGGGCATCTTCCTTCACCGCCTCGGTGAGGCCGGGGAGTTGGACGAGGATGCGGTTCTCACCGGCCGGTTGGATGACGGGTTCGGAGACGCCGATGGAGTCAACGCGTTTGCGCAGGACGTTGATGGCCTGTTCGACCAGCATGGAGGTATCGCGCCGGGTGGATTCAGCGACATCGGCCGGGGAATTGGTGCCGGGGGCGTTGGTGATGGCGCGGCGGGAAAGATCGAGTTCGAGGAGGAAGGAAGTGCCGCCCTGGAGATCGATACCCAGCTTGAATTGGCCGGCGGCCTGGCGCTGCAGGCGGTTCAGGATGGACTGGGTGGGCGGGACGGTGGAGGCGGCGGGAACGTAATTGGTGGGGAAATAGCGCCGGATGTCGTTGGTCCCGATGGCTGACAGGAGATTGGAGTAGGTGACCGTCTGGAATTCGGCGCCTGCGGTCTGGCTGGCGTCCAGTTCGCGGGCCTTGCGGATGATGTCTTCGAGGGTGGCATCCGCATTGGCGCTGACCGACTTGTCGAATTGGTCGATGAGGTTGCGGGACTTGTAGGGAAGGATCTCAGTGACCGCCCAGACGACGGCGAACAGTACGATCAGGAACTTCCAGAGATGGCTGCGATTCATGATTTGGAAAGAGGGGGGGTGTCGGGGCGGAGACCTTGATGGGGGAGGGATGCCGGCGGCTGAAGAAATCTGGGAAACGCTGAAAAATCGGGGCGGATAGCCCGGTTACTCGGCGGACTTTTCGGTGATCTCGGTAATGGACGACTTGAGGACCTCCAGTTTGGCATCACCGGACCGGAGGTTCACGGTATGGTCCCGGACGGATTGGACGACCCCGACGAGACCGCTGCTGGTGGCGACGCGGTCACCTGCCTTGAGGCCCTTGAGGAGGTTGGCCTGTTCCTTGGCGCGCTTCTGCTGGGGGCGGATGAGGAGGACCCAGAAGACGACGCCCATGACGACGATCATGCCGATCTGATAGATCATCTGCTGCTTGGCGACGTTGGGATCGGCACCGGGGGCGGGCGGTGTCAGGGCGAGCAGGGCCATGGAGGACAGGAGAGTCATGCTTACGAGAAAATGAGCCGGAAGCGTTGGGAATGGGGGCGTGTTTGGCAAGCGCGGCGTGCGGTGGGGTGCGGGAAGGGGAAGACGGGAGGAAAAGGGGGTTGCGTTGGAGGACCGCGGCCCGCTTTCCTACGCACACGTATGAACGCTCCCGCCGGATCGGGTTCCCCACGCTCCACTGCCACCGTCTGGCTCGTCTGCATCATCGCCGCCATCGGGTTTGCCTTCGACATCTACGAGTTGTTGATGCTCCCGCTCATCATCAAGCCGGCCGTGGCGACCCTGAGTGTACCTTTGGTGGATGCGTTGGTGGCGGGTGGCATGCCGCGGCCCGAGGCGGTGGCCAGCTTTGCGCCGGGCGGGAAGAACTATGTGGCCTGGGCGCGCCTCCTCTTTTTTGTGCCTGCCCTGGCCGGCGGAGTATTTGGACTGCTGGGAGGCTATCTGACCGATCTGCTGGGGCGGCGACGGGTGCTGACCTTCAGCATCCTGCTGTACGCCTTCTCGGCCTTGGGCGCGGGATTTGCGACGTCCCTGCACCAGTTGCTGGTCCTGCGCTGCCTGGTGTTCATTGGTGTGTGCGTGGAGTTTGTCGCCGCGGTGGCGTGGTTGGCGGAACTCTTCCCGGATCCCGAACGGCGGGAGAAGGTGTTGGGCTATACCCAGGCATTTTCGTCACTGGGCGGATTCATGGTGGGTGGAGCGAACATCCTGGCGGCGAAGTGGGCGATGTCCCTGCCGGCCATCCATGACGGGCATGATGCCTGGCGATACACCCTGATTTCGGGGGTGATCCCGGCCATTCCCCTCATCCTGATCCGACCGTTCCTGCCGGAGTCGCCGGTCTGGGCGCAGAAGAAAGCCGCTGGAACCTTGCGGCGTCCCAGCATCCGGGAGTTGTTCAGTCCGGAGTTGAGGCGGACCACCTTGATGACCACGCTGGTGTTTGCGGCGAGTTACGGCATCGCGTTCGGAGCCATCCAACAGTTGCCGCAGATCCTGGGCGGACCCAAGGGGCATGTGACGATCCTGGCGGATGCGAAGGCGGCGCGGGAGAAGCTGACCGCAGATCAGGCGGCGGCGGGCCAGCCGGCCCCGACCCCGAAGGAGCTGGCGCAGGCGGGAGGCAATGCATCGGATGCAGCGGTGGCGAAGGTGACCCTGGCCCAGGAGACGGGCGGGTTGGTGGGGAGGTTTGTTCTGGCGATGTTGGCCGGTTGGATTGTGAGCCGGCGCGCCTTGTTGCGGGTCTTCCAGATACCGGCCCTGATAGTGGTCCCTGCGTTGTTTTGGTGGATCTCAACCCAGCTTGGACAGGACGATTCCATGGGGATGATCAAGGCAGGGGTGTTCGTGGCGGGCTTTTTCACGGTCGCCCAGTTCAGTTTCTGGGGGAATTACATCCCGACCGTGTTTCCGGTGCACCTGCGGGGTACGGGCGAGAGCTTCGCGGCCAACATTGGCGGACGGGTGATCGGCACCGCGGCGGCTTGGTTCACCATCACCTTTTCCCAGTCGACGCCACCGGACCCGACGAAAATTGCGGTGGTGGCAGCGGTGGTGGCGGGTGGCTATGCCCTGATGGGGGTGATCCTGACCCGATGGCTGCCCGAGCCGGGTGTGGTGCGGGAGTGACGGCATCCGCAGATTTCGGAGATTTCGCAGATGATCTGCGTCATCTGTGAAAATTGCGGATCCCTCCCCGTTTTCCGGATGGATTGAAGGGGTGGCGGGTGTGCAGCACCCGATTCGGGGTTGCCGGGGCTCAGCCGGGGATCCGGATCCGACGCGGCCATTGTTGGTTGGCTTCCCAGTAAGTCTTCTTGTTCCGGATGAGCGGATCGTCAGCTGGCGGCTGTTCGCGTCCATCGGCATCGATGGCACGCGACACCACCGTGTGATCCCCGGGGGTCGGATTGGCCCAGTCGAAATCCCACAGGGTCCAGGTGAAGCGGGCGGAAGCCGGCTTTCGGCGCAGGCGGACCGGTTGCCAGGGGCCGTCATCGATGCGGACTTCGACCCGGCGCAAGGGGGTGCCGTCGGACCAGGCAGCGCCGGAGATCCCGACGTGGCCATCGGGGCGGAGGACGGCGCGGGCGGCGATGGATTTGACGTTGATGTTGCAGACGGAGGTCTCGCGCCAGTTGGTGGAACCGTCGTCCCGTTCCTCACCCCGGAGGGTGACATATTCGCGGGCCATCCATTTGCCCATGAACCGGCGGTCGATGACATCGATGCGATTCAGCCATTTGACCCAGGCGATGCCGAACCAGCCGGGGACAACGAGGCGAAGGGGGGCGCCGTGGGTGTTGTCGAGAGGTTGACCATTCATGGCCCAGGCGAGGAGGACTTCGGAGCGGAGCGCGTGCTCGACCGAGAGGGATCGGGCGAATTGTTGGGGAACTTCCTGGTCCCGGATCTTCTCGGTCTTCTGGTCGGTGCCATAGAAGACGACTTCCGAGGCGCGCTTGAGGAAACCGGCGTCCTTGAGGATTGGCCCGAGGGGAGTGCCGGTCCAGGTCACGTTGCCGATGGCTCCCATGAAGCCGATGCCGGCACCGTTGCCTCCGCATTCGAGGGTGGCGGTGATCTCGCGACGCGGGAGTTTCTGGATCTCGGCCAGGGAAAACGACCGGGGTTTGCGGACCATTCCGGTGAGGTCGAGACGCCAGGTGACGGGGTCGATTTTCGGCTTGGGATAGTGCGAGACTTCGTAGAGCTGCTCGGACGGCGTGATCCAGGATGTCAGATCCTGCCAGTACAACATGGCGCGTCCCTTCGGTTGGACATCCAGCCAGGGGATCACCGTCTCGTTGGGGCCAGGTTCCAGGCCGAGCGCGGTCAGCGGTCGACTGGCAAGGGTGGCCGCGGCGAGTGCAACCGATCCACGAAGGACATCCCGGCGGGACAGGGCAGTGGCAGGCATGCAAGGGGGTGTACCGGAACTGGTCCGACGCGCCAAGGCACATCCTGGGCATAGCCGAGGAGCCTGTCCCCATCGGTAGGCGTATGGGGACAGGCTCTTGGGCTGGGGGCTTTGGCGGTTTGCAGTGGGGTCAGGTGCGCTTCGGGCGGGGTGGGCCGGAGTGGATGCGGATCCTCTGGGCTTGGCGCGATTCCAGCCGTTGGAGGCTGTGGCGGAGTCGGAAGCCGAGGGTGGCCGGGCGGGGAAGTGCGTTGCCTGCTATCCAGATCCGGTTCAGGAAGTCTGAGAGGTGAACCGTCTGGCTGGAGGGGAAGAGACGGGTCATGGGCTGGAGTTGTTCCGGCCAAGCTCCCGTCTTTTCCGGCAGGAGATTGAAGATGGCGGTCCCCTCGGGGCGCAGTCGTTGTCGGATGAGGCTTGGCAGGACCGTCCAACTGATATCGGGCTTGAACACATCGTCATCCCGCGGCACGGAAAGGTCATCGATGAGCAGGTCGAAGTCCCGGGGTTGTCCCGCCAGCCAATCGACGGCGTCTGCCTTGGTGAACCGGACTGAATCAGCCCAACCCGGGCAATGTTGGGCGAACAACCGATGCCCGACCGGATCGAGGTCGACCGCGTCGATGATCCCGTTGAATCCGAGTTTGAGCAGTGGAGCCATCATCCCGCCCCCGGCGAATCCGAGCAGGCCGATCCGGGCGACCCGGCCGACCGGTGCGAGCAGTGGGATCAGGGCGGCGAGGATATCGAAGACGCTGTGGGTGGGGCCGGGTCGCAGGCGGATCTCGCTGATGACGACGCCATGCTGGCTGATGCGAAGTCCGCCGCGGAGATGCCGGATGACGAGGGGATCGGCCGCTTCCGGGGACGGGCTGATGGGGAAGCGGCGGGACGGCATGCGGGCGAGGCTGAGGCGGGATTCAGCGTTGGGATTGGAGGAACTGTTGGAGGGCGGCGTGGAGTTCGGTGGCGGGGGTGTTCCTGCGGAGGAGACGGATGGCCTCGGTGGCGAGGGTGTCGCAGCGTTCGTTCCAGCGATGGCCGGCGTGGCCCTTGAGCCAATGCCAATCGACCGAGTGTTTGCCGGCGAGGACGTCGAGTTCGGACCAGAGATCCTGATTCTTGACCGGGCTGCCGTCCTTGGTGCGCCAACCGCGTTGTCGCCAACCGCGGATCCAGGTGGTGATCCCTTGGCGAAGGTAATCGGAATCGGTGTGGACGTGGACCTGGCAGGGGCGGTTGAGGGCCTTGAACCCCTGGATGGCAGCCTGGAGTTCCATGCGATTGTTGGTAGTGGCGGGGACGGCTCCGGAGAGTTCCCAGGCCTTGTCCTGATACTGGACCACACAGGCCCACGCGCCGGGCCCGGGATTTCCCTGACAACCGCCGTCGGTGTAGATGGTGACGGCTGGCTTCAAGGGACGACTTCGGTGCCGACACCGGCGTCGGTGAAGAATTCGAGCAGGAGGCTGTGGGGAAGGCGTCCGTCGATGAACTGGACCTTTTCAACCCCGGCACGGATGGCGGCGACGGCGCTGTCGACCTTGGGGATCATGCCCTTGTCGACGATGCCGGCCTTCTTGAGGGCTTCGACCTCACCGATGGCGAGGTGAGGGATGAGGGTGGAGGGATCCTTGGGATCGCGGAGGAGGCCGGGGACATCGGACATGAAGGCGAGGCGGCGGGCCTTGAGGGCGATGGCGGCCATGGCGGCGGCGACGTCGGCGTTGCAGTTGTAGATGTGACCATCCTCGCCGCGGGCGGTCGGGCTGATGACGGGAGTGATGCCGCGTTCGATGCACTCGAGGAGAGGCGCGGTGTTGACGGCGGTGACTTCGCCGACGAAGCCGATGTCGACGGGTTGGCCATCGGGATCCCGGAGCCAGAGTTTGCGGCAGGTGAAGATGTCGGTGCCGGCGAAGCCGGTCGCGAGCCCGCCGAGTTCACGGATCATGCGGACGACCTCCGGATTGATCTCCCGGGAGAGGACCTGGTCGACGACGGCGACGGTGGCGTCGTCGGTGACGCGTTGGCCCTGGATGAAGCGGGCATTGAGTCCGGCCTTGTCCATGGCGCGGGTGATGGCCTTGCCACCGCCATGCACGACGACGGGATTGATGCTGACGGCCTCCATGAAGACGACATCGCGTGCCACGCCGGTGCGCACGGCGGGGTCTGGGGAGTCCATGAAACTGCCGCCGTATTTCACGACGAAGGTGGCGCCATCGAAGCGGAGGATATAGGGGAGTGCTTCGAGGAGGGTGGAGGCTTTGGCGATGACGTCTTGCATGAGGGCGGGTGGAATCGGATCGGGACGGGACTGGCGGATCGGGAGTGGTGGCTGGGTGGGGAAAGGTTCAACCGCCGAGGGTGGTGGGATCGGCGACATTTCCCTTGTTGAAGTCGACGTAGGCTTCGGTGAGATCGGCGGCGTGAAGGACGGCTTCGCCCTTGCCCAGGTTGAGTCGGATGTGCAGGTCGAACTCATCCGGCGCGACGGCCTTGCAGAGGGAGTCGAAGGTGGCGCGGGTGGGCTGACCGCGGCGCAGGCTCCACAGGATTTTTTTTGAGCCGGGAGTGCTGTAGCCGATGTCGACCTTGTCTTCGACAACGGTGGCGGGGCTGTAGCCGAGGGCATCGATGATGCGACCCCAATTGGGATCGCCGCCGTGCCAACTGGTCTTGACGAGGGCGCTGTTGCCGACGGCGCGGGCGGCGGCATCGGCTTCGGCGATGGAGCGTGCGCCGGAGACGCGGACGGAAACGACGCGGTGAACGCCTTCGCCATCGCGGACGATCATGCGGGCGAGGGCGAGGCAGACGTGTTGGAGGGCGGTGGAGAAGGCGATGAAATCCTTGTGGCGCAGGGAGGAGATGCGTGGGTTGCCGGCCTGACCATTGGCGAGGACGAGGACGGTGTCGTTGGTGGACATGTCGCCATCGACGGTGATGCGGTTGAAGGAGAGGGCGACGGCTTCGGTGAGGGCGCGTTGGAGGGTGCGGGCCTCGATGGCGGCGTCGGTGGTAATGAAGGCGAGCATGGTGGCGTGCAGGCCGGCGGGGAGGGAAGCGGGGCGTGCGCCATTGGGGCTCATGCCGGGTTGGATCATGCCGGCGCCCTTGCACATGCCGCCGAGGTGGACGGTCTTGCCGCCCAACTTGAATCGGACGGCGATCTGTTTGGGGCGGGTATCCGAGGTCATGATGGCCTCGGTGGCGTGTTCGGCGTGGGTGGGGGTGGACCCGAGGAGAGCGGCGCAGGCGGGGATGCCGGCCTCGACCTGTTCCATGGGGAGGGTGACACCGATGCGCCCGGTGGAGGCGACCAAAGCGTAGCCGGGAGGGAGACCGAGGGTGGCCTCGGTGAGGCGGGTCATGGCGAGGGCATCCTTCATGCCCTGGCGTCCGGTGCAGGCATTGGCGTTGCCGGAATTGATGACGACGGCCTGGGTGCGTCCCTTGGCGGTGCGGGGGATGCAGACCTTGACGGGTGCGGCGCAGATCTGGTTGGTGGTGAAGAGGCCTGCGACAGCGCAGGGGACATCGGAGACGATGAGGGCGAGATCCCGTTTTTGGCCTTTGTCGGAGCCCTTGCCGGTCCCGAGACGCTTGATGTCACAGAACACGCCGGCGGTGCGGAACCCTTTTGCGGCGACCACGGCACCCTCGGCGGGTGCGAGCTTCGGTTTCATGTTGCGGGACGAGTTGAACAGCAAAGGTGGGTGGGAGAAAAGCGTGGAGAGAACGCGGCGACACTGTTGGAATGGGGTTTCGCGACTGCATGAGTTCGACCAATCCGATCCTGGACCCGAGTCCGTTCACGGGGAGCTACCACTGCCTGAGAATGTTGCGCCGAGTTTTGGAGACCTACCTGGCGCGGGCGGGGAAGCCCGGGGTGTTGTGCGTGGATTTCGGGTGTGGCCAGGGGCCGTACCGGCCTTTGGTGGAGGGGGTGGGGATGCGGTATGTGGGGGCGGACATCGCGGTGGTGCCGAACACCGATGTGGAACTGGGCGCGGACGGTCGGGTGGCGATGGCGGATGGGGCGGCGGGTTGTGTGTTGTCGACGCAGGTGCTGGAGCATGTGCCGGATCCGAAGGGTTACCTGGATGAAGCCTTTCGACTGCTGGGGCCGGGCGGGATGTTGATCCTGTCGACGCACGGGCATTGGAACTTTCATCCGACGCCCACGGATTACTGGCGCTGGACGAACCCGGGGTTGCGGAAGGTGGTGGAGGAATCGGGATTTACGGTGGTGGATTTCGAAGGGGTGATGGGACCGTTGCCGACGGCGTTGCAGATGGTGTCGAACGCGTTGCAGGCGCGGATTCCGCGGCTGGTCTTGCCACTGTTCCATTGGGTCTGGCAGAACCTCGTGCGGTTGACGGATGCGATGCATCGGGCGCCGGCCCGGGATGCGGACGCGTGTGTGTTTGTGTTGCGGGCGGTGAAGAAGGGCTGACGAATGGCATTGGAGCGACTCGGATTGGATTGGGAATCGTGGTCGGAATGCGGCCAGGAACATCTTGCCCGGTATCAGTTCGCGTCGCAGTACGTGCGGGGTGCGCGGGTATTGGACATCGCCTGCGGGGCGGGATACGGCTCGTGGATCCTGGCGCAATCCGGTGCGGTCTCGGTGTTGGGAGTGGATCGGGACGCCGGCACGGTGGAAGGGGCGGCGCGTCACTTCGTACATCCGCGGCTTAGGTTTGAATGTGTGGCGGCGGAAGCATTGCAGGGTGGGGAACTGTTCGATGCCGTGGTTTCGTTCGAGACCATTGAGCATGTGCCGGATCCGAAGGGATTCATCGGGGTGTTGCGGCGGTCGTTGAAGCCGGGCGGAACCTTGGTGCTGAGTTCTCCCAACCCGCTGTTGCATTCCAAGGCGCCGGGAGCGGAGCCCAATCCATATCACCTGGAAGAGCCTTCCCACGATCAGTTGATGGAATGGTTGCGCCCGCATTTCTCGGAGTTCGAACAGCACGGGCAGTTCCGGACGTTTTACGGAACGACTTATGAAGAGGCGCGCATGGCGGCCCTGGTCCGGTCGCGCCTGTTGCGTTCTGTCCTGGCGCTGGAGGGATGGGTCCGGGGTCTGACCGGGCAACCTCCCATGGAACAGCCCATCGTGGGAAACCGGATGCGGTCGGGTCGCCAGATCCTGCCCCTGCCACCGCACCTGCGGGATCGGTGCGAGAACTTCCTGATCGTGGCGCGTTGAGTGGGCTGGGGATGGATCATGGGAAACCATCCGACGGACAACGACCGGGTTGGCGGAATCGGATCGATCTCAGTGGTGATCCGGTCGCGCAATTCCGAGGCGACATTGGACGCGGTGATTTCGGGGTTGGGGTTGGGTGACGGAGATCAACTGATGGTGGTGGACCACGGTTCGGTCGACGGGACGCGGGCGATTGCCGGGCGACACGGGGCGGAGTGGGTGGAGTACGTGGGGCCGTTCAATTTCAGCCGGGCGTTGAACCTGGGATTTGGCGCGGCGCGCTGTGGTCATGTGTTGGCGATCAGTTCCCACTGCGTGCCGGTGAGGCCGGGTTTGCTGGGGAGATACCGGGAGGCGTTGAAGGAGATGGAAGGTGAGTTCGGGGTCGCGTGTGGGTCGGCGTCGGATTCGCTCCGGGTGGCGCAGTCGTTGGAGGGACGGGCGACGGTGGTGTCGCGGGAGCGATTGTTGACCGACGGAGGAAGTTTGCCGGGCAACCAGAACTCGCTGTATCGGCGGGCGGATTGGGAACGGCATCCGTTCGATGAACGGATCGTCAGTTCGGAGGATTTGGAATGGCGGGTATGGGCGGCCCGGGAAGGGGTGCGGGTGGTGAGTTGTCCCGGGTGCGCGATCCATTATCGGAATCGCGGACCCTTGCGGCATCTGTTCCGCAAGGGTTGGAACGACTCGATGGTGGCGCGGCATCTGTTGGAGATGCGACCGATGACTCCGCGACGTCTCGCGGGGATCTGGTGGGGGGCGCTCAGGCGATGGGTGTCGGGCGAGTACGATGCCGGCGGTGCGGTGAGGAACGTGGCCCAGAGCGCCGGGTTCTTCCTGGGATCACGTCGGCGCGAGCCGCAGGTGTATCGGGCGTGGGAGAGGTGATGTTGCGAATGGGAGGTTGGGTAATGGGCCGTGCCTCCCGAAGTTGTTGGGGTGGGAATGGGGAAATCACGAGAACGAGTACGAGCACGAACTCCGCGGTACACGGGGAGCAACCCTACGTGCTCATACTCGCCAACCATTTCGGGATGCGCCGCCCCCGCCCCCTGTATTCGTCGCGTTGGTGGCGGCAAGGCGTGAAACCCTTCCGTCAAGGTGCCCAGGGACAGGCTTCGGGGAAGCGGGCTCCTTTTACCACAGAGAGCACAGAGGTCACAGAGTCGGGAGCCCAAAGCGATCGGTTGATCCCACGTTGAGTCTTCCACCCTCTGTGGCCTCTTGGTGAAAAGGAACCAATCCCTCCCGGCCCAGGGGACAGGCTCGGGGAATTTTTCTCACACGAAGGCACGAAGGCACGAAGAGGCGGTGAGGATCGACGAGGGACAGGCTCCTCCCCCTGGATCCCGAAGTTGTTGGGGTGGGAATGGGGAAATCACGAGTACGAGTACGAGCACGAACTCCGCGGCACACGGAGTGCGACCCCTCTATCGACTGGAATAGGATGACCGGCCGCAGACCGGTCGGTTGATGGCTGCCCAACGGTTCGGTGCGCGCGTCACGGTTCGATGATCCGGACGCGGAAGAATCCGGTCTCGGCATCCGGCAGCGGAATTTCGACTGGTTCATCCTCGGACATCCAACGTGGGCGATTGGCAGGATGATCGACAGCGGACCAGGGGCCGTTGAGGGATGGCGCCATCTCGACCCGGAAATCGCGGTCGGCCGTGCGGAGGAAGCGAAGCACAGGCTGCTCATAGCCGGCCGCCACCACCTCGGGTTGCCATCGGCTGTCGGCCTGGACGGGATCTGTTCCCACGAGGAATTCGTGGAGATTGGAGTCGCCGTCGAGATCGGCGTCGGCATCGTGTGAACGGAGTTCCTCCGGGAGATTCGCCAGTTTTTCGGTGGCCCAGGCGGCGTAGGAAGGGCGGTTGGTGAGGGAGTTGGAGATCCAACGGGACAGGAGAGAGACGGCTTGGGTATTCGATTCGGACGTGGCGATGGGCGGCATGTGGAGCGGACCGAATTCCGAGACCCGGCGGAACAGGATGGATTCCGCGGGTTTGCCTGGTTCAACGACCTTGGTGGCGATGATCTCGAAGCCGGTGCTGATCTGGTGGAGACCGGTGGCGCCTACGATGCGGGCGTTGTCGAGGGGAACATGGGCGCGTGCATCCCATTCGGTGCGGACGGGGCTGCCGGGGAGGTGACACGCGCTGCAATTGACGTCGAAATAGGAGCGGACGCGGTGTTCGAGTGAGACCGACTCGTCGTCGAGGGACGGATGGGCGGGGAGAAGGTTCGGTCGGATTTCGGGGTTGTTGGCGAAGTAGCCGGCATCCAGCAGGCGCTGGAGTTGGTTGGTTCCGTGGGCGTCGGTCCGGTTGAGTTGGGCGGTGTTGAAGGAGAGGGAGAAGCCGGCGGCGGCGGTATGACAGGCGACGCATTCGCCGCGGGCGGGGTAACGCCACCGTTGGGTGCGGGGGCCGGTGGATTCCTGGATCACGATGTCTTCCTCGATCCCGTTGGGGGGTACCAGATCGGCATCGGTCCCGGCTTCATTCCAGCGGTAGGTGGCGCCGTAGATGCCATCGGTGGTGCGCATGAGAACCCGGGTTTCCAGACGGCGCAGGACGGGTTCGTCGCCGGTGTTGTTGATGGACAGGTTGAAGTGTTTCACCCAGACGGTTCCGGAGGGAGCGGTCCAGGCGCCGAGTTCGCGGAAGCCGATCCGGGCCGAGGTGTCGGGGAGACCGAACCAACGTTGTTTGGTGGCGTGATCCGACCAGAAGGATTGATTGACCTCGTAGGGGAGCAACCCGGGCGCAGGCACAAGTCCGGAGACATCGGTGAAGAGGCCGGTGCCGGTGAGGGTGGACGGGAGGGTGTCGGACACGCTGTTGGAACGTACCAGTCGGTAGAGTCCCCAGCCGCCCATCAGGATCGAGCCATCTGCGGGATCGAGTCCGAGGGAGATCGTTTCCGGGGCGTGGGCGAACTCGACGGGTTGGGCATGGGAACCATCGGCGAACCGCTGCATCGAGTAGGTGTGGCCGGAAAGATCGGTGAAGAGATAGGAACCGGACAGTTCGGGGTGGAGATCCCCGTGATAGAACAGGCTGCCGGTGATGGCGCGTCGGCCGAGGTTGTGTTCGTACTCGAACAGGGGATCGACGAGTCCGGTGGCGGGAACAAAGTAAGGCCATTTGGTGGTGCCTTCCTTCATGACCCAGCCGTGATGGCCGCCGGGTTGGACGAGATTGACCTCTTCGCGGGCGGCGACACCGACGTCATTGGCGTAGAGGGCGCCGGATACGGGATCGAAGGACATGCGCCAGGGATTGCGGAAGCCGACCGCCCAGAACTCTCCGCGGATGTCCTCGGGCAACATGTCGAAATTGAAGTTGTCGGTGCCGATGATGTAGTTGGTGCGCCCGATGAAGGGGTTGTCGTGGGGCACCCGATAGGTGCCGGGGAATACCGCGGGATGCGGGTTGGGCAGGAAGTTTTCGGGTCGGTGTTCGGTATCGATGCGGAGGATGGCGCTGAAGAAGTTGCCATTCCACAGCCCGGCGTTCGCGTAGGCATGAGGACCTCCTTCATCGCCCAGCGTGACGTACAGGTAACCGTCCGGGCCGAACTTGAGGTCGCCGGAATTGTGCCATTCATGCCGGTCTTCCTGGCTGATCAGGGGCTCTTCCGAATCCGGCAACGCGCGGTCCGGGTTGGTCGGATCAACGCGGAACCGGGACAACCGGTTGTGGATGTTGGTCGAGCCCGGCGCCTGATGGGAATAGAAGACGAAGAACTGGCCGTTGGTGGCGTAGCCGGGGTGAAAGGCGAAGGAACACAGGCCGTGCTCACCGAAGTGCGCGATCCGTCCGGTCAGATCCAGGAAGGGCGAGAGGGTGGAGCGATCCGCGCCCTGGGCGATCCAGATGATCCCGGACAGATCCCCGAGGAAGAGTCGACCCGAGCCATCGGGAGGAGTGGCGATGGTGACCACGCCGTTGGTCAGTCGCCCGGAGACCGTCTCGGAGATTGCATGGACGACCCTGTAATTGGCATCGGTGGATTGCGCGGGCAGTTGATGGAGCAGGGGAACCGGGGCGGCCTGGGTGAAAGACCCCATACCCGGAATGAATGCGAGGAGAAGGAGCAGGGTGAAACCCGAGAGGACGTTGAAGGATCGCCTGCCCAATTGTGGATGATTCGAACCTGCCATGTCGTTTGCGCCTGAAGGAGTTCTGGAAACCGCGTCTGTGTGGAACCGTATCCCCTTGGCCGCAAAAGCACAACCAAGGCCAATCAGTCCTCCGGTGTTTCCCGCTGATGTCACCGCGACGGAAGCCGGAAACAGGCCGCGTCGGCGCAAACTTCCGGATTCTCGCCGGGTGCAGTCCTGGGGGACGATCCGGCCGTGGAGGATTCAAGCCAGACGGCGGGAGGGTTGCGACGCGAGTTGCTGGCGACGCTTGCCGGGATCCGGGATCCGCAGTCGCGGTTGCAATGGATGGTGGACCGGGCGCGTCACCGTCCGGCTCTTCCTGAAGTGGATCGTCGGGAGGAGCATCGGGTGGCGGGATGTCAGGTTCGGTTGTGGTGGGTGGCGGAGTACCGGGATGGACGGTGTTGGTTCCGATCAGATTCCGACGCGGTCACCTTGAAGGCGCTGACGGGGTTGCTGGCGGAATGTTATTCGGGGGAGAAACCCGCGGAGGTGGTGGCGGATCCGCCGTCGTTTCTGGGTGAGTTGGGGCTGTTGAGGCAATTGGCGGAGAGTCGGCGTGCGACGGTCTTGCGGGTGGCGGAGGGGATGGTGGGATTTGCGCGGGAAGCGATGGCGCGGGATGGGGTGTCGATGGCGGGATCCGCGGAGTGATCAATTCCGGGTTGAGCCGAGGAGATCGATGAACTGGCGCATGGCCGGGGTGAGGACCTTGGTTTTCCGATGGATGACGGCGAGAGGCCGGAGCAGGGAACGGTTGGCGAGGGGGATGAGGCAGAGGGAGCCCTTGGCGACTTCATCGGAGACGGTTCCTTCGGGGACGATGGCGATGCCGGCGCCGACTTCGACGGCGCGTTTGACGGTTTCGATGTTGTCGAACTCCATGACGGTGCGGACGGA
>DITU01000138.1:0-41826 GCA_002422905.1 Verrucomicrobia bacterium UBA6176 | reverse complement strand
AGCACCTCGTTGCGCAGGAGGATGCATTCGAGGCGTGAATCGGGTTCGGGATACGCGACCAGACCC
Source organism: Verrucomicrobia bacterium UBA6176 (assembly GCA_002422905.1). Taxonomy (GTDB): domain Bacteria; phylum Verrucomicrobiota; class Verrucomicrobiia; order Limisphaerales; family UBA9464; genus UBA6176. The sequence continues at coordinate 41,760 of DITU01000138.1, read as the reverse complement.
AGATCCGCGACGTTGCCGAGGACATCGTCGTAGACCTGGTTGGCGCGCAGGTACTCGACATGGATGTTGACGGTGGGATGGGCGCGGAGGAATTGCTTGAGGTAGGGGGGAAGGTCGTGGAGGCCAATGGAATAGATGGTGGCGACGCGGATGGATCCGGAGACGATGTGTTTCACCTCCTGGAGACGGGCGAGGAGGGAGTCATGGGCCTGGACGATCTGGTGGCCGTGTTCGTAGAGGAGTTGGCCTTCGCGGGTGAGGCGGAACTGCTTCTTCGAGCGTTCGATGAGGAGGCAATCGAGTTGGCGTTCGAGTGAGGAGACCTGTTGGGAAACGGCGGACTGGGTGACGCCGTTGGTCTGGGCGGCCTTGGTGAAACTGCCGGACTCGGCCAGATCGCAAAACATCTTGAAACTCTCGATCTGCATTCAGGCGGAACCAACTGGAGAAGGCACGGGAATGCAAATGCCTGTTTTGGGTAGGGATTGAGGCGGGCAGGGGGCGGTCGTACGCGGTTCCCGAAACGGATCGAACGGGGAGATTTCACGCAGAGGCGCTGAGAACGCAGAGAAGACAAAGCGGGCTTGGGTGCTGGAGCGGCGAGGTTTGCTCGCCGGGTTGATCCATGACGGAGACCGGACGTCGCTGCTCCGTGAGGGAATTGGGGGAGAGAGAAGGAAGAGGTCTCACGCAAAGGCGCAAAGAACGCGAAGAACACAGAAGGGGGGGTGATCATGTCCTCTCCCTTTCGTGTGGTTCGTGAATTTCGTGGTTCAAAACCCCGGGCTGGGGAGCCGGTCCCTTGAACCTCGTGAAGACGTTGCGCCGTTGCGCCGTTGCGTGAGGAAAACGGGAAAGGGATGAAGGCAGGTTTCCCGCAGAGGCGCAGAGAACGCGGAGAAGACAAAGCGGGCTTGGGTGCTGGAGCGGCGAGGTTTGCTCGCCGGGTTGATCCATGACGGAGACCGGACGTATTTCGAGTACGAGTACGCGAACGAGTGCGGGGACAGGGACGAGTACGGGGACGAGTACGGGGACGGGGACGGGCTGGAGACGAGTGGGGTTTTGGGCTGGTTGAGGGGTACTCCACAGCGATGGACTTGTGTGTGGGGACGGGGCGGGTTGAGGGGCCTTCGTACTCGTACTCGTACTCGTACTCGTACTCGTACTCGGTTCCGAAAACGTATTTCGAGTACGAGTACGAGTACGCGAACGAGTACGGGGACGGGGACGGGGACAGGGACGGAACACCGGTAAAACTGCGGCTTTGGTGGTGGTGTACTCGAAGTGCCCCCTTGCGGGGTTGGGGTGACGTGCTTCTTCTAGGGGCTTGGAAGGGATTGGAGCCAATGCGGGGATGCTGTTGCTGGCCTTGGGATTGCCGATGGTGGGCAGTCCCTTCCTGGCATTGGCGGGTCGCAGGCTGGGGGCGCGGGTGGGTTGGCTGGCGTTGATCCTGCCGGTGATGTCGACCGTGTTGCTGGGGGTATTGGCGATGGATCGCAGTCTGCCGGCGCGTTGGGGGGTGGAGTTGCCGTGGGTGCCGACCCTGGGATTGAACCTGTCATTCCTGGTGGATGGGTTGTCGTTGATGTTCGGGTTGGTGGTGAGCGGGATGGGTTGCCTGGTGATCTTCCACGCGATTTTTTACCTGGGAACGGATTACGCGCACCTGGGGCGATTCTACAGTTATCTGGCGTTGTTCATGGGGGCGATGCTGGGGACGGTTTTCGCCGATCACGTGGTGTTGCTGTTCCTGTTCTGGGAACTCACCGGGGTGACATCGTTCCTGTTGATCGGGTTCCTGCACGGGGAGGAGAAATCGCGGGTCGGGGCCAGGCAGGCGCTGTTGGTGACGGGTTCCACGGGATTGGCGCTGTTTGCGGGGGTGATGCTGCTGCAACGGGCGACGGGAACGTCGAGTTTGTCGGTGTTGTTGGAGCGGGGTTTGCCGTGGGGTGAACGCGGCGGGGAACTGAGCCTGGCGATGGTGCTGATGTTGGTGGGGGCCTTCGGGAAATCGGCACAGTTCCCGTTCCATTTCTGGCTGCCCAACGCCATGGCGGCGCCAACGCCGGTCAGTGCCTACCTGCATTCGGCGACGATGGTGAAGCTGGGGGTGTTCCTGGTGGCGCGGATGTATCCGTTGTTCGTGGTCAGTCCCCTGTGGCTGCCACTGCTGGGAACGGTGGGTTTCACCACCATGCTCCTGGCGGCGGTGCTCGCGCTGGTGTCGCACGACCTCAAGTCGATCCTCGCGTGGTCGACCATCAGCCAGTTGGGCTTCCTGATCGGGCAATACGGGCTGGGTCCGGTGGGGGGAGTCGGGCATGACCAACTGCACCTGCTCAATCACGTGCTCTACAAGGGTTGCCTGTTCATGGTGGCGGGGGTGGCGATGCATGCGACGGGTCTGCGGGATGTGCGGGAGATGGGCGGGTTGTTCCGGCGATTGCCGTTGCTGGGCATGGCGGCGGTATTGGCGGGGGGATCCATGGCCGGGCTTCCGGGAACGCTGGGGTTTCTGGGTAAGGAAGCGATGTTGGCCGACCTGTTCCAACCGCTGCGGGACGGTGCCAGTCCGTGGGTGCTGTATGCGGTCGGCTGTGCGGGGGTGGCGTCGGTGGTGAAGATCGCCTTTTCGTTGCGGTTGGTGACGGGCGTGTTTTTCGGGAAGGAACCGGACGGGGTGGCGTTGCAGTACCATGCTCCCGGGCTGGGCATGCAATTGCCGGCCCTGTTGTTGGCGGCGGGTTCGTTGTTGTTCGGGGTCTGGCCGGGATTGCTGGACGGACTGTTCGGGCAATGGGCGGTGGAAGGATTGAATCGGCCGAAACCCCTGGCGGTGTGGCATGGCTGGAGCGTGGAATTGTTCACCAGTGCGGGGATGGTGATGATGGGGGTGCTGTTGCATGAGGTGGGACGTCGCACGGGTTGGCGGGGATGGCGGATTCCCGGGGTGTTGCAGGCGGACAAGGCTTTCGAGTGGCTGGTGGAACGTTTCCAGGGTTGGACGAAGGTGTGGACGCGGGGGCTGAGGGCGGATCGGCCGGCGGATCATCTGCCGATCGTGGTGACCTTCGTGGTGATGGCATTGGGGGCGGGGTTGCTGGGGTTGGTGCCGGGATTGGCGGAGCGGTTGTGGCCGGAGGATGTGGGGATGGATCCATTGCGGACGGGAGTGGCGGGGTTGATTGCGATGACGGTGGTGGGGGTGCTGGTGTTGCGGCGCTGGACGGCGCAACTGATCTCACTGGCGGTATCGGGTTTCCTGACGTGTTTTTACTTCGTGCTGTATCGGGCGCCGGACCTGGCGTTGACGCAGATCCTGGTGGAAACGGTGACCCTGATCCTGGTGCTGCTGTTGCTGGCGCGGTTTCCGAATTCGGCGCAGGTCGGGGAGGAGACGCGGAGGCCGGGACGCTGGACCCATTACTTTCACATCGGGCTGTCCTTGGCGACCGGGTGCGTGGCGACCGGCCTGATCCTGGTGGTGACCTCGGCACCGCATCCGGAGCCGTTGGGAGCACGGTATCTGGAACAGACCGTGCCGTTGGCCAAGGGCAGCAATGCGGTGAACACCCTGTTGGTGGACTTCCGCGGATTCGACACACTGGGCGAGGTGACGGTGCTGGTGGTCGCCACGTTGGGTTGCCTGGGATTGCTGATGCGGTACAAGCGGACACCGGAAGAGACCCGGCAGGGACCGCTGGGACCGCCGGGGTTCGGAGTGGAGGAACAAAGGGAAGACTGACGCGCCATGCTGGGACCTCCTTCCTTCATCTTCCGTTCGGTGGTGCGATTCCTGTTCTTCCTGGTGAACGTGTTCGCGCTGTACCTGTTGTTGCGTGGCCACAACCTGCCCGGGGGCGGCTTCATCGCGGGGCTCGCATCAGCCATTTCACTGATCCTGTTGAGCCTCGGGATCGGGTTGGCGGAGTTGCATCGGGTGATGCGGTTCGATCCGATGCGCCTGGCGACGGCGGGGTTGGCTTTGGCGTTGGGCACCGGGTTGATACCGGTGGGGATGGGGAGGCCGTTTCTGGAGCATTTCGACGGGTACCTGGAGCATGTGCCGCTGTTGGGGCGGGTCCATGTGGGGACGCCGTTGCTCTTTGATTTCGGGGTGTACCTGGTGGTGGTGGGGATCACGTGCAAGGTGATCTTCGTGTTGGGGAAATCGACGCAGCGGTTGGTGGCGTTGGTGGCGGAAGATGCGGCGCGATATGCGTCGCCGGTCGAACGGCCGATCGAGGAGACCGAGGAAGAAGGAGGGCGGAATGGCTCTTGAGACTGCGTTGTTGGTCGGAGTGATGTTCACGGTGGCCACCTACCTGATCCTGCAACGGAGTTTTGTGCGGATCCTGTTCGGGTTCCTGATCCTGACGAATGCGGCGAACCTGTTCGTGTTGTCGATGTCGGGCCGGCCGAATGGCAGGTCGGCGCCGGTGGTGTTGGAGAAGGGGGTGCCCATGGTGGATCCGTTGCCGCAGGCATTGATCCTGACGGCGATTGTCATCGGGTTCGGCGTGGCGGCCTACCTGGTGTTCCTGTTGTACCGACTGTTCCTGGATCGCCGGACCACGAACGCGACGGAGATGTACGAGGAACCGTGATGAACTGGCCTGCCGCACCGGTCCTGCTGCCGTTGGTCACGGCCCTGATCACCCTGTTCTGGGGGCGACCGGGGATGGCGCGACGCTGGGTGACAGCGTTTTCACTGCTGCTGCAGTTCGCGGTGGGGGTTGGGTTGGTGATGTCGACTTACCCGGGGCGGGTCTTGGTGCTGGGTCTGGGGGCGTGGCCTGCCGAATTGGGGATCGTGCTGGTGGTGGACCTGATGTCGGCGGTGATGGTGACCCTGACGGCGTTGGTGGCCTTGGTGGCGCAGGTGTATGGGTTCATCGAGATGCGATGGGCGATCTCGCATCCGTTGAGGATCCCGCTGATCCAGTTCCTGTTGGCCGGCATCCAGCTCACCTTCTGCACCGGCGACCTCTTCAACCTCTTTGTCGCGTTCGAGATGATGCTGATCTCGTCGTACGCGTTGCTGACGCTGGAGGCGGATGACTGGGACATCAAACACGCCTTTCCCTATGTGGCGGTGAACCTTTTCGGGAGCGCGTTGTTCATCTGCGGATGCGGGCTGGTCTACTCGTTGTTCGGGACGTTGAATTTCGCTGGGATTGCGCGGCGCACGTTGGAGATGGAAAGGGACGGGGTGGTGACGCTGGTGTCGTTGCTGCTGTTGCTGGTGTTCGGGATCAAGGCGGGACTGTTCCCGCTGCATCTTTGGCTGCCGAACAGTTATCCGACCCTGCCCATCCCGTTGCTGGCCCTGTTCGGCGGGGTGCTGACCAAGGTGGGGGTGTACGTGATCATCCGGGCCCTGGGGACGGTGCTGCCGCATGACCTGGGGATCCTTCATGCGTGGCTGGGTGGGTTTGCGCTGGTGACTGCGGTGGTGGGCGGGATTGGCGCGATTTCCCGGCCGTTCATCCGGGGCATCCTCTCGTTCCACATCGTCAGCCAGGTCGGGCTCATGCTGTTGGCGGTGAGCTTCATGACGCCGCTCGGGTTGGCGGCCGCCGTGATGATCCTCTGGCACAATCTCGCGGTGAAATCGTCGCTGTTCCTGATCGGGGGAACCGCCGCGTTGTTGAACCGGTCCGATGACCTGTCGCGGATGGGCGGGTTGTGGAGTCGGGTGCCGTGGCTTGGGGTGTTGTTCCTGGTCCAGGCTCTTTCGCTGGCCGGCATTCCGCCGCTGAGCGGGTTCTGGGGGAAATACATGGTGGTGCGTGCCGGTCTGGAAGCGGGGGAACATCTGCTGGTGGCCGGATCGATCGGGGTGAGCGTGCTGACCCTGTTCAGCATGGTGAAGATCTGGCTGGCGACCTTCTGGGCCGAGCCCGACGGCGTGGTGGTGCGTGTGGAGGATCCCCGGTGGCGACGCATGACCGGAGTTGTTGCCGTGTTGGCGGTGGTTTCCCTCGCCATGGGGCTCGGGGCGGAAGGGTTCTCGCGAATCGCCATTGAAGCCGCCAGAGGGGTCCTGGACCAGGAAGGCTATGTGCGGGCGGTTGAACAGTTCCTGGGCAAGACCGGGGGTGTCACACCATGAAATCCTTCGTCATCAACCTGCTGATCGCCGTGATCTGGCTCCTGCTGTCGAGCGAACCGTCCTCAGGCGTCTTCGCGGTCGGATTCCTGGTCGGGTTCGCCCTGCTTGGCGTGTTCCAGTCGGTGTTGGAAAGCCCGGACTATGTGCGCCGGGTGTTTGCCCTGGGCCGGTTCCTCCTCGTCTTCGCCGGAGAATTCCTCGCCGCCAACCTCAACGTCATCCGGACGGTGTTGTTCCGGTCGCGCGATTCCCTGCATCCGAACTTCATCACCTATGACGTCTCGGGATTGCGCCCCATGGAGATCCTGCTGTTGTCCTACTGCGTGTCACTGACCCCGGGATCGACCACGGTGAAGGTGACCGACGATTTCACCACGCTCGTCCTGCATGCCATCGATGCCGATGATCCCCGGGAGGTCCGGGCCCGGCTCGATCGGGTGTTCCGGCGGGGGATCCTGAGTTTCACCCGATGATGATCCATGTGCTCCAGGTGGCGTTCGGGATCCTGGCGTTGGCCCTGGTGCTGGGGCTGATCCGGCTGGGACGGGGTCCCACATTGATCGACCGCATCATGGCCTTCGACCTGGTGACGACGTCGGCGGTGGGGATGATCGTGTTGCTGGCGATCCACTGGCGCACGGCGTTGTATCTGGAATTGATCCTGATCTTTTCGTTGCTGGGGTTCGTGGGGACGGTGGCGTTCGTGCATTACCTGAGCCGCACGCAGGATCTGGAGAAGTCGGCGAAAAGCCGGGCGGAGGCCGGAGAACGGGAGTTGGAAGGGACCGGGGGAGGGGACAAATCATGATCGAAGTGTTGACGGCGATTCTGGTGTTGGGCGGGGCGCTGCTGATCCTGGTGGCGGCCATCGGGGTGTTGCGTTTGCCGGATGTGTTGTGCCGATCGCACGCGGTGGCCAAGGCGATGACGCTGGGGATCTTTTTGATGCTTCTTGGGTTGTGGGTGCATCAGGGGGAGAGCCAGTCGGCATTGAAGATCCTTTTGGCCATCTTCTTTCAGTTGGTGACGATACCGGTGGCGAGTCACCTGATTGGTTTGCTGGCCTTTGACCACGACCTGCCGCGCTGGCGGCATCGGCCGATGGATGATCATCGGAAATGACGCGGACATCGGGTGGGACCACGAAACCGCCGGGAGCACGGACATTGCGGTTCGGGCACCGGGCAGCGCGGATGCATGAAGCGCTCCCACGGAATCCTGGGAGTCTCGCTTCCTTGGACCTCCAGGCAATCGCCACGCCTTCGGGATCCCCTTGGCCGCAAAACAATTTTCCCGAACCCCGAGGGCCCAACGCGTTTGGCCGGGGCATGCAGATCGACTCAATTGTCGAAGCTTTAGACGCGACCCCATTGCCTCTGCTCAATTGTCGAATCTTTAGACGCGACCCCATTGCCTCCTGGGTGACGCGCCCGAAGGCGATTTCAACCGCAACGCGGTTGTGGCCATCGACGGTCGGAGCCCCATGCGTCCGGGCGCAGCGCAGTTGATCGCATTGCCGGTCACAACCGCCTTGCGGTTGGATTTCACGGGGATGGTTTTCCCAGGGCAGGTCCTCGTTCCTCGGCCCAACCCTGGGCTCAGGGCCGAAACGCCGTTGGTGTTCGTAGCCAATACGGGGGGGAGGATCGAAACGACGGTGTCACCGGACCTGCGTCCCCAACCCATCCCCATCCCGGAGGAATGCCAGCCCATGCCTGCTGCATTCCCCTCTGTGCTGTCTGTGTCCTCCGGGGTGATCATCTGGTCTGTTCCCAACTGCCAAGAACCCAATTTGCCCATCCGGCCCAAGACCAGATCCAACGCGGTTATTCGGGCCCCAAACGAATATCATGCAGACGCGCTGGGCACCGGGGGAGGGGATGGAGGTGTGGAAGGAATTCCGCGCTCCTGGGGGTGTTGGGATGCGGGGTTGAGGTTGCTCCGTAGCGACGGACCTGTGTGTCGTGGAGGCGGGTCGGGGGGCGTTCGTACGCGTACTCGTACCCGGTTCCAAAAACGTATTTCGAGTACGAGTACGAGTACGGAAGCGGGGACGGAGATTTCACGCGGAGGCGCGGGAACGCGGAGGGGGCGCGGTTGGGGAAGGGGCGGGCAGGGGCGGGGTCAGCGGCGCTCTCGCGGAGGTCGGAGTTGGAACCCGAGGCATCGACAGCGGGGTTGTCTTCCAGGCGGTCGACGAGGGCGGCGAAACGCGGGGCGGTTTCGAGGGTGACGACGTCGGCCTCCATGTCGGAGGCGTGGAGGATCTGGAGTCGGTAATCGTCGTTTTCGGTGGAGGGAATGCCGTTGGCGCGTTTGACGACGGGAAGTGTTGAAGCGTGGTTCAAGGTCACCTTCGGGGCGTCGCCCATTTCATGGGGAGTTTCCCGGCGTTGCCACGATCCGGGGAATTCCCGTAACTTAAGCTGGTGGGGTGTGGAACCAGGAAAACGGTCGGAGACATGTGTGGCGTGATGATCATCGGGGGTGGGCCGGGCGGCAGTTGTGCGGTGTTGGTGGGTGAATTGGACGGGGGTTGGCGGATGCGCTGGCGGATGCGTCTCTTCTTTTGGCTGGTCCGGTTGCAGGCGCGTTTTCCGGTGGTGCCACGCATCTCCTTCGATCCGGTACCCTCGACATGAAACGGCACGTGCTGGTTGGAATCGCGGTGATGGCGCTGACGTGGGTGGGGTGTGTGCGGGCTCCGATGCCACCGCTGGACCTGGCGGGGCCGGGATGGCAGACGCAGGAAGCGGCAGCACTGTGGACGCCGGGAAGAGGTGCGGCGGAACTGGCCGGGGAACTGTTGATGGCAGACCGCGGCGGACCCGACACCCTGGTGCAGTTCAGCAAACAGGGGATTCCCCTGGTGACGGCCCGGACGGATGCCATGGGCTGGGAGATCCGGTCTTCCCTGCGGAAAGGTCGGACAACGGGCCGTGGGCGTCCCCCGGAACGGGTGCTGTGGTTCCAGTTGATGAGGGCGGAATTGGCGCCCGATTGGGCACGGGTGGATCTGGGCGACGGACGATGGCGACTGGAGAACCGGGGAACGGGGGAACGGATGGAGATCCATCCGTTGGAGGGTTTGTGAGCCGCACCGTTGGGGAGGATGTACCCGGTAGGTAGGGCCTGTCCCCGGCTACCGGCTGGGAGCCGCAATGCGGGGGGGACCGCGCAGGAAGCGGTGGTAAGCAAGGAACGGCGTCGGGCGTGCGGGTCGCGAACCAATTCCCGCGCTTCCACCGTCGTTCCTCGCTTGCCACCGCCCGGGGCTGGGCGCCTGCAACCTTACCCCTTGGTTGCGGGCGCCGCCCCCCATGCGTGGTCCGACGGAGAGGATGTCCTCTCCGATTCCAACCCCGAAAGCGTCACTGACTCTTGTTCGGACGCTGCCATGGAGGCCAAGACTGCGCCTATGCGTCTTTGGGAGGATATGCGGTGTTCTACCCCCCCCCGGGGGGGGGCGCAGCGCTTGCCATTGGTTCGGGAAACGGAATGGAACGTCTGTTCGATTCCCAGTCGGGCAAGGATCCCCGGGGTGGATCCTTTACCGGATGAAAAGGGATTCTTCCTGATGAATCCGGCACCGGATCAATTGCTGATCCGTACGCTCCGGAAGTAGCGGGCTGAAGTGTCGGGACTGATGCGCAGCGATTCGTCGCGACCATTGCCGGCGGGATAGCGGATGACGGGTGACCAGATGCCGGAGAGGGGGTCGGGTCGGGATTGGATCTCGATGATCTGACCGGCGGGGACCGGGACGGTGAAGACGACCTGACCGGAGTCGAGGGCGACGGTTGGGCCCGGGGGTGTGGGGAGGGAATTGGGATCGACGGAGCCGGGAGAGCCATTGGTGGCGGCGCTGGCGGTCCAGTTCGAACCCAATGCGTAGGCGGTGGGAGCCAGGGATTCGGAGATGGGCACGAGGGAATGTCCGACGCGGGATGCGACGAGATCGGACCACTCGGGGAGGTAGGGTATGGAGACGATGATTTCGCCGAGGGGACCGTGGAGGTCGATGGTTTCGCCTTCATTGGCGAGACGACCGGAGAATGGGCCGAGGACGTGGGTGACGTTGGGATAACGGGACGCGAAGGCTTCGAGGTTGGAGGCGAGGATCACGCGTTGGCCGGGGGCGAGTTGCCGGATGGAGTTGGTGGGGGAGAAGACGTAGGTGATGGCGTTGGAGATGGAGCAGCCATCGAGATTGAGCGGCGAGGCGCCGGTGTTGGTGAGTTCGATGAACTCGAAGTCCTCGCGATCGTGTCCGGGGCCGTCGACCGGGTTGTAGAGGATCTCGGTGATGGCGAGGGGGAGTGGATCTGGGATGAAGGTGGCGGTGACGGGCCCGGACCAGATGGAGGCGAGAGGCGGGTTGTTGGGACCGGTCAGGGCGGTGTGGGAGGGGTTGCGGATGCGGACGCGGATGCGGGCGTTGGCGTTGAGCGGGAACGGGCCGACGTAGGTGAGGGCCTGGGAAGCGATCCCGCCGCCGGGCGCGCGGGGATCGGATCCGTCGAGGGTGTAGTAGGCATTGCCGACCGGGACATTGAGGGAGATGAGGGAGCCGGGCTGGATGGTGCCGGGAGTGGTGATGAAGCTGGGTGGGCGGACCCATTGTGAGTCCATGAAATCGAGGCGGGCCTGGAGCCAGGTTTTCATGAGGTTGAGTTCGCCCTGATAGGTGGGGGTGCGGGAAGAGGGGCCCCACCGGGACCAATCGCGGGCGGCGGCGCGTCGGACCTCATTGCCGAGGGCATCGATGAGAGCATTGACCTGGACGGTGCTGAGATTGGAGCGACGGAGTTGCTGATAGCGGTCGATGTATTCCTGATAGAAGTCGGGATCGGTGAACAGGCGATCCCACCAGGGATGGTTGAAGAAGTCGGTGCCGCGGTCGCTGACCTGGGAACGCCAGACGCGGGGATTGGCGTCGCGCCCGTCGGTCGAATTGAGGGCGCGATCAAAATCCCAGAGCGGACCGAACTCGAGTTTGCCTTCGCGACGTTTGCCGAAGTAGGCGCTGAGACGGAGGGCATCGACATTGAACGCGACGACATTGAGCAGGTGATGGTCGACCCAGGAGGGGGTGTCGACGTAGGCGCGGTAGCCGGTGACGGGGTTGCGGTAGTTGGAGCTGTAGAGGGTGTTGGCGAAGGCGTTGACGTAATTGCGCAGGTAATTGAGCTGGGGCGCCCGGGCGGGTTGCCGCAGCTCGGTTTCCGAAGGGTCCACCATCCCGAAAGTCAGACCCCCGGCGGAGATACCGGAATCGCCGGGATCCAGTCGGTCGATCTTCATGAGGTAACCGCCGGTGATGGAAGGCTGGGTGAGGTTCTCGGGTTGGAGACCGCCGAGATCGACCCGGTCACGGTCGATCTCGATCCGTTCGAGGGCGACGTAGACGCCGTTGAAGGAGGTGAACTGGATGGCGTTGGTGCCGCTCGTGACGAGGAAGACTTCACAAAGCCGGTGGCGCGGTGAGTAGCGCCCGATGTCGCGGCTGAGCTGGTGCATGAAGGGGTTGTGGATCAGGACCGGCTCGAAGTGATTGGGCGCGTAAAGGATCCAATCGTCCTCGGCGGGCATGCCGAGGAACTCGCGGTCTTCGTTGTTGTCGAATTCGTCGCGGAACTCGACCCGCAAGCTGGCCTTGGCGAGGCCTTCGGTGCTGGACCCGCGGACGGAGATCCCGGCGCGGGCGGTCATGGCCGGAGGATTGGTGAAGGACACCAGGCCGTTGGTGTCGGGCTCGAACACCTGGAAGTAGGCGGGGATGCGGGTGTTGGCGGGGGGACGTCCGCGATTGAAGTCGTGGATGATCAGGACCGGGATGTCGGAGGTGAACCGGGCGACGGTGGGAGACAGCGGCAGATACATTTCGCTGCGCGGACGCCCGGGGAGGAGGCCGGGGGCAAAACCGCGTGCCCGGATCTGGACGGCCTGATTGGTGAGGTTGAGGGGACCGTTCAGGATCGGAGAGTTCTCACCGGGCAGGGATCCGTCGCGGGTGAAGCGGATGACGAATCCGTCCGGGACGATTCCCTGGGTGATATCGGGGGTGACCTGGACCTGGATGTTGGTGAGGTAGGGGATGCCGGGGGGGGTGAATCGGAGATCGGGGGCGAAGCCGATGCCACCGGCGGCATTGGGTGCGCGCGGGGTGGGATTGGGGAGGAATCCGTTGGTGACGATGCCGGGGACGCGGCCGAAGGAGACATCGGCGCGCTGGGGTGGAAAGGCAGGATCAAAGGCGCTGACGACGTCGCCACCGGGTGAGACGAGGGCGAGGTACTCGCCGTCGGAGGTCAGGCGGAAGTTGGTGTGGAGCGGGGCGGCGGGATTGGTGCGGTTGTTGCCGCTGGCCCAGATGAGGGTGTAACCGTTGGCCGGAATGGAGACGGCGGGGAGGATCCATTTGCGCGGCAACAGGGCGTCATCGGTGAGGGACCAACCTTCCAGCGAGACCGCCTGGGAATCGGGATTGTGGAGTTCGATCCAATCGGAGCGGGTGCCATCCTCGTCGCGGATGCCGCGGTCGTTCTGGGCGAGGAATTCATTGATGCGGAGCGAGAAGGTGGCGTTGGTGTCGATGAGGTACGACCAGGGAGCGGGTTGGAGTGGACGCTGCGCCGAGCTGAGATCGGTGATGCCGTGATCGGGTTTGAATCGGACATCGACCGGGCCCGGAGCGGGACGGGTGAAACCGAAGACGAACTGCCCGGGGCCCGGTTGGGAGATCGAAGAGGCAGGCGTGCCGTTGATCAGGAGGTCTGGGGCATCGACGCCGCGGACGGGTTCGGAGAACTGGACCTCGATGGAGGTGAGTTCGGGAAGGGTGGAACCGGGTTCGGGCAGGATGAGGCCGATGACCGGTGGTTCGTCATCCAGTTCGGCGATCAGGCGGGCGTCGAAGACGAGATCGGAGGAGGAACGTCCGGCATTGAAGAGTTGGACGGCGAGGATGTTGGGACCGGCGCGCAGGACTTTCTCTAGCCCATCGATGGGGTAATCGTTCCACGCGGCGGGTTCGGGGACGGCGCCGTTGGCACTCCAGGTGAAGGTGGGTTCACCGGCTGGCACGTTGTATCGGGCGATCTCCTGGCCATTGATCCATGCGATGAATCCGTCGTCGCAGGCGGCCTGGAATACGAAGCTTCGGAAGTCGGCGGGAGAACCGAGGTCGAATCGGATGCGGGTGAAGTAGGTGGTGTAATTGTTTTGCATCCCCGTGATCAGGGTGCCGGTGAGGTTCTCCCCGTAGAACAGGGGCAGGGGACCTGAGGCCCAGGTGGCATCGGAGAAGCCGACCTGACGCCAGGCGGTGATGTCCGGGGTGGACGCCTCGGTATTTCCCGGTTTGAACCGCCAATTCACTCTGGCCGGGACCAACTCGATCTTGGTGGCGGACAGGGGCGACATCCCAAGGATCAACGCGAGGGACGCAAGGACGGCGCGGAACGGACCGCTGAATGCCATTGGGAAACGCATGGAATGCGGTGACCCTACGCCCCCCCGATCCCTTGCCAAGCGGCGTCACCATCCACAAAGGCACGAAGGCACGGAGCGGCGACGTTGGGTCGCCGTCGTGGGTGGGGTCGGTGGGTGACGTTCGTTCACGGGTCAATCGAGGTTTCTGGACCACGAACCACACGAACCACACGAAAGCGGAGGAAAGACTCACACGAAGGCATGGAGCGGCGACGTCTGGTCGCCGTCGCGGCGAGGGGGATCCTGCAGGGGACAGGCTCTGCAATCAATTCCCTGGTCTTCCGGGTGGTCATTGCGGCTTTGCGCGACACCCTCCCATCGAGTGGCGTGGATGGGTTCCACCGTCGCACGGGCGTCACCAACGTCCGGGGATCGTCACTTGCCGCTGTGGATTCCCCGGGGTGGAGTGATCGCTCATTGGATTTCACATGCGAACCTTCTGCCTTTCACTGCTGCTGGCCGTGGCTGCCGGCGCATCGTTGACCGCCACTGCGGCGCCGGAAGCCCTTGAGATTGGTCCGGAGAACCTCCGGGATCTGCCGGGAGGCAAGGAGGCGGACGGGATTGTTGGTGATTTCGTCCTTCGCAACGATCGGGTGGAACTCACGGTTTCGCACAATGCGCCGTTGCGGCGTGCGAACATGAGCACGTTTTACGGGACGAACGGGATCAATCCCGGCTGTCTTTATGACCTGACACTGCGCGGGGCTGCCAACGACCAGATCGTGATCTTCGCGCCCCTGGCGCAACGCGGTTCCGTTTCCCATGTGCGGATCGTGCGGGACGGTCGGGAGGGTGTCGCGGAGGTCGAGACGGTCGTGGCTGCGGCGCGGAACCAGGGGCTGTTCAAGCGTCACAGTTATCAGTTGGAGGAGGGTTGGCAGGGTGTCCGCATTGTTTCGACGGTGCGCAATGAGGGCAACGAGGTGCGGGAAGGGAAGTTGGAAGACACGTGGACCCGATTCGCCCGTCAGGGTCGGGCGGGGGAGTTTTTCTGGGCGGATGCCGAGGATCCGGCGGACAAGGCGGGCTATGCCTACGCCTTCCTGCGCGATGGCAAGGGTCCCGGGCCGGATGCGGCGTTGAAGGTGGAGCCGGGGCAGGAGATGACGGTGTCCCGTTTTCTGGCGGTCGGCCGTTCTCCGGCGGAAGCCGTCGGTGAAGTGGCGGCGCGTCTGGGTCCGGTGGGACGTTGGAAGTTCCGGGTATTGGACGGGCAGGGGTTGGTGGTGTCGACGGCGCGACTGGAGATTCCCTGGGGAACCAACAATGTCCCGGCCTATCCCGACGCGACGGGCCACGGCGAGGTGGCGATGGCGCCGGGTGTGCATGAAGTGGTGGTGACGGACATGGGCCGTCTCCCGGTGCGCCAGACGGTGACGGTCCGGGAAGGGGAAACTGCAGCTTCGGAGATCGTGCTGGGCCCCTGCGGCAAGATCGCCTTCGATGTCTCCGATCCGACGCGCCGGAGTCTTCCGTGCAAGGTCCAGTTCATCGGCATTGATGGAACACCGTCGCCGGATCTGGGTCCGGTGCTTCGCGCGCATGGGTGTCGCGACCAATACCATTCCGAGACCGGCCGCTTCACGGTGGCGCTGCCGGCGGGTCGCTACCGGGTGGTTGTCACCCGTGGCATCGAGTATTCGCATGTGTCGCGGGAGATCACGGTTCCGCAGTCCGGCACCCTACCCTTCGAGGCGGAACTGCGGCGTGTGGTGGACACCACGGGCTGGGTCAGTGCGGATTATCACAATCACTCGACCGAAAGCGGCGACAACACGTGCGGGACGCCGGATCGCATCATCAACCTGGCTGCGGAACACATCGAGTTTGCGCCGACCACGGAGCACAACCGGCTCTTCGACTGGCGTCCGGTCATCCAGCGGCTGGGCCTGCTTTCGGAAGTGCAGACGGTTCCCGGTCTTGAACTGACCGGATCCGGGGCGCACATGAACTCGTTTCCCTTCATGCCGCAACCGGGGCTTCAGGACAACGGCGCGCCGGTGTGGAATCGCGATCCGCGGATCACCGCCCTCACGCTGCGCCGCTGGCAGGGCGAGGATCCGCATCGTTGGGTGCAGATCAATCATCCGGACATGGTGGAGAACTTCTTCGATCGGGATCTGGACGGGCGGGTTGACGGGGGCTTCCTGAATCTCGGCGGGCTGATCGATGCGGTTGAGACGGAGAATTTCACGACCCAGGACATGTTGGGGGACGCGCCATTCCAGGTGGTTCGGGGCGCGGGCGGTCAGGAACGGGTGGAGTTCAACCGGGCATTCCTCTGGTTTCAACTGCTGAACCGTGGTGCCCGATTCTGGGCGATGGCGGTCTCCGACGCCCATACGGTGCACGGCAACGGGGTGGGCGGTTGGCGCATGTTTCTTCCCAGTGCATCGGATCGGCCGGAGGAAATCGATTGGCGGGAGAATGCGCAGCACGCCAAGGCGGGACGCAGCATCATGACCACCGGTCCGTTCCTCCAGGTTCAACTCGCGGACGGCACCTTGCCAGGTGGGCTCAGTCGCAGTCCCCAACCGACCCGGCTTCAGGTCCGGGTCCAATGCACCGACTGGATCGACATCGATCGCGTGCAGGTGATCATCAACGGGCGGAGACCTGCGGCCCTCAATTTCACCCGGGCGCAGCATCCGGAGAAGTTCAGGACCGGCGTGGTGCGCTTCGAGGAATCGATTCCGTTGGATCTGGCGGAGGATGCCCATGTGGTCGTCGTGGCCATGGGTGAAAATTCCGATCTCAGCATTGGCTACGGATCGAGTGCACAGGCGAAGCTGAAACCGTGCGCCTATCACAATCCCATTTTCATCGATGTCGATGGCAATGGTTTCACGCCGAATGGCGACACGCTGGGGTTTGATCTTCCTGCGGGGAAACTGTCGGTGGCCGAAGCCAGGCGGATCCTCGAGGGGAAACGTTGAGCGCGGTCCGGCGGCTCACACCCCTGCAGGCCGGTTCGCCGACGGCATGATTGCAAGCCAAGGCAAGGGAGGCACCGGCGCCTATGCCAGGCGCGCGGATCCGAACGGCGGACAGGAGCCGGGCGCTTCGGGATGGGAGGAGACGCTGCGGTAGATGGCGAGCACCTGTGAGATGATGCGATCCCAGCCGAGGTTGGCGGCGGTCAGATGCGCGTGTCGACCGACTTCCCTGAGGCGTCCGAGGTCACGGGCGGCTGAGGCTGCGGTCTGGATGAAGGCTGCGTCGTTGGAAAACGGGGCCAACCAACCGGAGCGACCGTGTGCGATGAGTTCACCGGCGGCACCGTAGGCGAAGGCAACAACACCCAAGGCGCTGGCCATGGCTTCGGGAGTCACATTGCCGTACGTCTCGGTGATGCTGGGGAAAAGGAGCAGGTCGGCGGAGGCGTAGTGGCGCGCGAGATCGTCGCCGGTGCGTTTCCCGGCGAAGACGGCGTCGGGAAGCTTTCTGCGGAGCGATTCGCGGGCGGGTCCGTCACCGACAAGGACCAGTCGTGCGGACGGGGCGAGTTTCCGGATGTGTTGGAAGGAGTGGACGAGGAGCCCGAGGTTTTTCTCGGGGGCAAGACGTCCGACGGCGGTCACGACGACGGAATCGGGGTGGGCTTCCCATTGGGTGCGCAGATCGTTGGACCGATGGGAGGGATTGAAGAGTGAGGTGTCCACACCGCGTGCAACGACGCGGAGGCGGTCGAAGCCGGAAGTGGCGAGTTCGCGGCCGAGTGCGGCGGTAGGCACCATGGTGCAGCCGGATCGGTTATGGAAGGAGCGCAGGTAACCGAGGATCCGACCCTGGAGCACTCCGATTCCGTAGTGCTGGCTATAGGCGTGGAAGTTGGTGCGGAACTCGGAAACGGTGGGAATTCCGAGGCGCCGCGCGGTGCGAAGGGCGGACCAACCCAGCGGGCCTTCGGTGGCGATGTGGACGATGTCGGGAGGGTTCAGACTCCAGAGTCGGGCGAGACGGCGGTGGGCGGGCAGACCCACCTTGAGTTCCGGATAGCGCGGGATGGGCAGGCCCCGGGTCAGGACCTGGTCGAGCATTCCCGGCGGCTGGGGCAGGTCATGGATCCCCTGTCGGGGCCGGATGAGTTGTACGCGATGGCCATGCCGGAGAAGTCCCTGGACGAGATGGGCGACCGTGACGGCGACGCCGTTGATCTCGGGAGGGTAGGTTTCGGTGAGCATGGCCACGCGAAGCCGGGTTGTCGGGGAAGCGTCAGGGCTTGCGGGCTCCAACCCGCACTGGGTGACCATGGGGACGGACCATGAAAGGGTTCGGTGACGGGCGAATGTCGGATGCCCGATATTCCGGTATCGAAACCCAAGCGTCATCGTGAAGTGACATGACGATGGGCGGAATGGGGGGAGCCGCGGTCAATCCAGTCCGGCGGTGACCCTCCCATGCCATGAGCAATACGACATCGTTTCTGACGGCCCATCTGGAAACCCTGAGGATCCAGCGGTGGGACGACCACCGGTACTATCATCACAGTCGCATCAACCAATCGCTGCACCTGTTGAGCGCGGTGTGCTTCCTGGTTTCCTATGTGCTGCTCTTCATTGATCCGGCGTGGGCGGCGCTGTTGGCGTGGGGCGTATCGATGACGAGCCGGCAGGCGGGCCATTTCTTTTTCGAGCCCAAGGGGTATGACCATGTCAACGAGGCCACCCATGACCATAAGGAGGACATCAAGGTGGGCTATAACCTCCGGCGCAAGGTGGTCCTGATGTCCCTGTGGGCGGCGGTACCGGTCGTGCTTTATCTAAGTCCGACCTTCCTGGGGTTGATGCGGCCGTGGACGGACCTGATCGGTTACCTGCAACAGTTGGGCATCCTCTGGCTTTGGGTGGGTGTGGGTGGCGCACTGTTCCGGACGGTCCACCTCTTCTTCCTGCAAGGGGTGATGACGGGGGTTGTGTGGCTGACGAAGATCATGACCGATCCGGTTCACGACATCCTGTTGTATTGGCGTTCACCGCTGGCGCTGCTGCGGGGTGAGTTCATCGATCCCATGCTCCATGCGCATCATCCGCCGCCGGCGCATTGAAGATCGGGGTGAAACAGTGTTCGCCGTTGGCGGGAACCGCCTGCCAACGGATCGGGATTCCGGCATCAGGGTTTACCGATGCGGCTCCAGATTTCCCGCAGGATGCGTCGTCGGATGCGCTTGTTGGTGAGGGTGGGCGATGGATGCCACCAGCCATCTTG
This sequence comes from Verrucomicrobia bacterium UBA6176, assembly GCA_002422905.1. GTDB lineage: Bacteria > Verrucomicrobiota > Verrucomicrobiia > Limisphaerales > UBA9464 > UBA6176. Next base: position 22,931 of record DITU01000138.1, on the reverse strand, counting down.
ATTCATCGATTCGGCGGCGCGGAGGAAGCACTCCGAGAATCGGGCGAAGTCGGCCTCGGTGAAATCGAGGCTGAAGATCATGCGTCCGCTGCCGACCCAACTGAGGGCGATTCCCTGGGCGCGCAGGTAGAATTGGAACATCCAATGATATCGGGAAGGCTGTGGGTAGAGGACGGTCCACACGGTGGACAGGTTGGCCACCCGGACGGGGAAGCCGGCGGCGGCGAGGCGGTTGTTGAGATCCAGTGCGCGGGCGTCCCAACAGGCGTCGAGGTCCCGGTAGAGTTCGAGTGTCGCGGGCTTCTCCAGGTGTTCCAGGAACACCTGCATGGCGGTCATGACATAGGGATGCGAATTGAAGGTTCCACGGGCAAAGCAGATGTCCGCCGGGTGATCCACACGGAAGCGTCGCATCAGGTCGCGCCGACCGCACACCACCCCGACCGGGAACCCGCCGCCCAGGGTCTTGCCATAGGTGACGATGTCGGCCTGGACCCCGAAGTATTCCTGGGCGCCGCCGGGCGCGAGACGGAAGCCGAGGAAGACTTCGTCGAAGATGAGGACGATTCCGCGGAGGGTGCAGACCTCCCGCAGCTCCTGCAGCCATCGGATATAGGCGGGGCGATCGTAGCCGGCGTGGCGACTGCCATCCACGAGGGTCGAGTCACCGGAGGCCGGGGAGTTGGGGTGGAGCGCCTGGAGGGGATTGACCAATACGCAGGCGATGTCCTTCCGGGTGCGAAGGACGCGCAGGGTGGCGGCGTGCATTTCCCGCAGGGTATAACTCTTGTTCGGGGGCATCGGGTTGCCTGGGCCGGGTTGGACGTCGTCCCACCAGCCGTGGTAGGCCCCGCAGAACCGGACAACATATTTGCGGCGGGTGTGGTAACGGGCGAGGCGCACGGCCTGCATCACGGCCTCGGTTCCGGACATGTGGAAGGAGACTTCATCCTTGCCCGAGATGCGGCACAGCCGTTCCGCGTTCCAGGCCGTGGCGGGATGAAGGCTTCCGAGCACGAGTCCGACGCGGTCGGCGCGGCGCACGGCTTCGGCCATGCATTCCTTGTAGAAGTCATGGCCCAGCACATTGACCCCGTACGAACCGGTGACGTCGATGAGTCGTTGGCCATCCAGGTCCGTCAGGGTCACGCCCTCGCTGGATTCCACGAATCCGCCGAGCTTGAGATGGCTGCGGAGATGGCGGCTGAACTGGAAGGGAACCCGGTAGGCGCTGGTGAATTGAAGATCGGAAATGTGCCGGGCGGCGCTGGTGGACATCGCGGCGGATTCTGGGTGGGTGCGGGCGAAGTGTTCGACCAACGCCCGGAAACCGGCGCGACGACGTTCCATGATGGAAGAGGGTGCGTCGTCGGCCCGGAAGAATTCCTCTTCGGTGAACGAGTAGCCGGGCAGGAGTCCCGCGACGCGTTTGGCCATCCGGACGTGGCCGGTGAGGGACGGGTGTTTGGCCCGGGAAAGCTGCAGTCGCCGGCGGACGCGATGGATCAGATAGCCGGCGGGAATGAGGGCGATCAGTGAGGGAAGGAGGAGATCAGGCATGAGCGGCAAAAGACAGGTGGGCGAAAGAATTGGGGCGACGGACCAATCCGGGTCGGGTGGGGAAGGCGGCGTTGCGTCGGGTTGGCGCGGGTGGCGCGACCGTCTGCTGCTTCAGGAAGACCTGAATTTCCTGCTGACCAACCGGATTCCCCGGGTGTTGGTCACGCGTCTCATGGGTCGGTTGAGCCGGATCCGGAGCCCGTGGTTCACGCGGTTGGCGGTCGGTGTATGGCGCATGTTCACCGAACTGGATCTGGAGGAGTCGGTGGAGACCCGGTTCGAGAGCTTGAAGGACTGTTTCACCCGCGCGCTCAAGCCGGGGAGACGCCCGATTGATCCGGACCCGGCCGTGATGGTGAGTCCCTGCGACGGCATCGTGGGTGAGAGTGGGGTGATCGAGGAGGGGAAGCTGTATCAGGCAAAGGGCTTTCCCTATGCGATCGAGGATCTGTTCGGGAGCGTGGAAGCGGCACGGCCGTATCGGGAGGGTTGCTATGTCACGCTTCGATTGACCTCGGCGATGTATCATCGGTTCCACGCGCCGGAAGAAGGGCGGATCCGGCATGTGACCTATCTCAGCGGGGATGCATGGAACGTGAATCCGATCGCACTGCGCCGGGTGGAGCGACTCTTCTGCCGGAACGAACGTGCGGCGGTGCATTTCGAGGGGGTGGGAGGCCATCCCTTCGCGCTGGTGGCGGTGGCGGCGGTCCTGGTGGCGTCCATCCGGCTTCATGGGTTGAACGTGCTGCTGCATTTGAAATGGAGGGGCCCCAATGAGATCCCGTGCGATCTGCCGGTGCGGCGTGGCGAGGAACTCGGATGGTTCGAGCACGGTTCCACGATCATTCTGTTCGCTCCGGCGGGCTTCAAGCTCCACGGGTCGGTTGGCACGGGTAGCCGGGTGCGGATGGGGGAGGTGCTGGTCTCGAAACCCCCGGGATTCCCGGACTCTTCACCTGCCGGTCACCCGACCGACGCGCCGAATTTCCCGGGGGCAACCCCCGCGCGGCCGGTTGTCGGGCGGCAACGCCGGCCCCGCTGGCCCAACGGGCCGGAAGATCAGAGCCCGGGGCTGAGGGAGCTTGGCTCCCTCAGCCCTGGGCTGGATTCCGGGTCCCCGTTGGGGACGCAGCGACCCAAGCCATGGACTGGAAACCCGGTTCTCGTTGGGGACGCAGCCAGGGCGGCCGGTTGACATTGCCGGGTTGTCAATCACTTCGGGATGTCCCGGGATTCTTCCAGCATGGATGCACGGGCTTGCCGCGGGAGGCGGTCCTTCGCGAGAGTGGTCGGACCATGAGCTCACCCGTGCCCCCCGCGCCGGTCCGGTCGTTCACCGCGGACCAGCTTCCCGTCCATATCTTTTCCAACCCGGAAGATCTCGCCCTCTACATGACCTTGACGGTGCGCGACTGCCTGGCGTCGGCGATTGCCACGCAGGGATCCGCGGCAGCGATCCTGGCGACCGGCAATTCCCAGATCCGGTTCCTGAAATTGCTGGTGGAGTTGGGGGGGGTGGACTGGTCGAAGGTGACGTTGTTCCACATGGACGAGTATCTCGGGGTGCCGGCGGATCATCCGGCCTGTTTCCGGCATTACATGAAGACGCGGGTGGAATCGTTGTTGAAGCCGCGTGCCTTCCATTATCTCGAAGGGGATGCGGAATTGCCGCTGGATGAATGCGCGCGCTACACCGCGTTGTTGAAGGCCCAGCCCATAGACCTCTGCTGCATGGGCGTGGGTGAGAACGGGCACATCGCGTTCAACGATCCGCCCGTGGCGCGATTCGATGATCCGCACTGGGTGAAGCTGGTGAAGCTGGATGACGCCTGCAAGATGCAGCAGGTGAAGGAGGGTCATTTTCCGTCGCTGGAAGCGGTCCCGCCGTATGCATTGACCCTGACGGTGCCGGCCTTGTTGATGGCGAAGAAGGTGTTGTGCCTCGCGCCGGAGAAACGCAAGGCCGTCCCGGTGAAGAACCTGTTGGAAGGGCCGGTCGCCACTTCCTGCCCGGCTTCCATCCTGCGCACCGCGCCGCATGCCACCCTCCTGCTCGACACCGATTCCGCCAGCCTGCTCCGGGCCTGATCCCCATGCGCATCCTCGCCCTCGATCATGGAACGGTGCGTATCGGCGTCGCGATCAGTGACGAACTGAAGATGATGGCGCACCCGATGGATTTCATTCCCGCGGAGCCGTTGCCGGCGGCGTTGGATCAGGTGAAGGCGTTGGTGTTGGAGAAGACGGTGGAACAGATCGTGGTCGGCATGCCGCGCAACATGGACGGTTCCTATGGCGATTCAGCAGCCCGGGTCCGCGAGTTTGTCGGGGTGTTGAAGGAGGCGGTCGGGGTCCCGGTGCGGACCTGGGACGAACGGTTGACGACGGTTTCCGCCGCGCGCGCCCTGCGTCAGGGCGGTGGGAAGAAGTCGGAGTATCGGCAGAAGATCGATTCCACCTCGGCGGCGATCCTGTTGCAGGGCTACCTGGACAGCCTGCCTCCCGGCTGATGTCGACGTCGCGTCGAGAGCGGTTGGACAGGGCGGCGGAGGGACAGGTCCGGTTGCGGATGACGGTGGCCTATGACGGGACGGGTTACCTGGGTTGGCAGTTGCAACCGGAGGGCGTGACGGTGCAGGGACGGGTGGAAGAGGCCTTGGGCCGGTTGTTCAGTCCGACGCCGCGCCTGCACAGTTCGAGTCGGACCGACACCGGTGTCCATGCCCTGGGCATGGTGGTGCATTTCGACGTGGCACGGGAACAGTGGCGGATGGAACCGCGCAAGCTGGTGTTGGCGGCCAATGCGTGGTTGCCGGAGGACATCCGGGTGACGCAGGCGTCGCGGGTGCGACCGGATTTCCATGCGCGGTTCCACGCCGCGGGCAAGCAGTACCGGTACACGGTGTGGAATCATTCCGCAGGCAATCCGTTGTTGCGTACCCAGGCGTGGCATGTGCCCCGTCCGTTGGATGTCGCGGCGATGCGGGTGGCCGCGGCGGCGTTGGTGGGGCGGCACGATTTCAAGGCGTTCTCGGCCACGCCCGGTTATGAGCGGGGCAGCACGGTGCGTGAGGTGCGTCGATGCGACGTGTTGCGGAGCGGGTCACGGATCACGGTCGTGCTGGAGGCGGAAGGGTTCCTCTACAAGATGTGCCGGGGGATCGTGGGCACGCTGGTGCAGGTGGGCGAGGGACGGTTCCCGCCGGAGAGGTTGACGGGAATGTTGGCAGGAAAGGACCGACGCCTCGCCGGGATGACGGCGCCCGCATTGGGGCTTTGCCTGTGGCGCGTGATGTACGGGAAGAAGCGCGCGGTGACCGGTCCCGGACCGGGGTTGGAAGGGATGCCGGATGACGAGTGAAGGCGTGACAAAGCCGGCGCCATTCCGGGTGGTGTTGCTGGAACCGGAGATCCCGCCCAACACCGGCAACATCGGAAGGCTGTGCGCGGCGACCGGTGCGGAGTTGCACCTGGTTGAACCGTTGGGATTCGACCTGGACGACCGGCAATTGCGTCGGGCGGGAATGGATTATTGGGCGCAGGTGCGTTGGTTCCGATGGCGGGACTGGGCGGCGTTCCGGGAAGGGATCGGAGCTGGACCCCGGCTCTGGCTGGTGGAACAGGGAGCGCCGCGGGGATATCACGCGGTCCGATATCAACCCGGCGACTGCCTGGTGTTTGGACGGGAGACATCGGGTCTGCCGCGATCCCTGCTGGAGTCGAACCCGGCGGGTTGGATCGACATTCCGATGGCGAATCCGGCGGCCCGGTCCCTCAACCTGGCGAACTGTGTGGCCATCGTGCTGTACGAGGCACTGCGCCAGGGCGGATTCGGTGAAGTCGCGCCGGGGTCGGGTCCTGATGTCTGACCCGGACGCGAAGGGGGCGGGAGGGTTTCACGCGGAGACGCAGGGAAGGCGAAGAATACAGGGAGGGAGCCCGGTGCATCCCAAAGTTCCCGGCGATGACGAGTACAAGCACGAGGCGCTGCACCCCGTTGTGCCGCTGAATTCGTACTCGTACTCGTACTCGAAATCTCCCCATCCCCTCTTCGTGGCTTCGTGCCTTCGTGTGAGCGAAACCTCCCCGATCCTGTCCCCACCGGATACGACGGATCGGTTCCTTTTCACCACAGAGGACACAGAGGACACAGAGGTTTGAAGAGCCGGACATGGGATCAACCCATCCCTCTGGGTTCCCGACTCTGTGCTCTCTGTGGTGAAACAACCGCCCGATTCCCCGGAGCCTGTCCCTCACCACGTTGACGGAAAGGATCTCACGCGAAGCCGCAAAGAACGCGGAGGGTTTCACGCAACGGCGCGAAGCTCGCAACGGAGGAGAGGGGTTTTGGCGGGTTGTTGGTTGGGGGGGTGGTGTTGCGGGGACGTGGCGGGCGTGGCGGCGTGGCGTGAGGACTTCAGGGAAGGGAGGTTTCGCGCGGAGACGCCAGGAACGCGGTGGAGGATGGGAATGGGTCTCTTCCCATCCGAGTTCATCCGTGGTTCAAGAAATCCGGGGAATCGACCGATTTCAGGATGACCCTTTCCCTGCGGGCCTTCGCGTGGGCCCAGGCGGCGGAGTGGGGCTCAGTCTTCGACGGCGAAGCCTACCTTGATGGTGACCTGCCAGCGATGGACCTTGCCTTTCTCGATGCTGCCGCGGGTTTCGACCACCTGGAACCAGGACAGGTTCTTGAGGGTCTTGCTCGCGCGTCGCAGGGCTTTCTCGACGGCGTCTTCGATGGAAGTGGTGGAGGTGCCGGTGAGTTCGATGAGTTTGTAGACGGGATCTTTCATGATGAAGCCTTGGTGTCCGCGCATTCATCGACCGACAGGGTCACGGCGGCATCGCCGCGCAGTGCCTTGGAATACGGACAGGATTGGTGGGCAAGTTCCATGACGCGCTGGACTGTCTCCAGGGTGACCCCGGGGAGATGGGCATGCAAGACCACGGCGAGGCGGTAGCCCCCACCTTCCTCCTCGAGCAGGCTGACCACGGCCCGTGCGGTGTAGTCCGGGGCGGCGACACCCAGCTTCCATGCGGCATTGCCGAGCGCACCATGGAAGCACGCGGCATAGGCGCCGGCGAAGAGCAGTTCAGGGCTGGGGCCGCGTCGGGCGCCACCCGGTACCAATGGGTTTCCGAGGGTGACCTTCAGCAGGCCATCCGGAGAGTGGACGGTGCCGGAACGACCGCCCTTGGAGATGGCTTCGGCGGTAAAGAGGGTTTTCATGGGGCGGTGACAGGATGGATTGGAGGTTGTTGGGACTGGTTGAAATGGGGGGAGGATCAGGGGCGCAACCACAGCAGGGCGGCGACGGTGATGAGCGCGAGCGTGATGGAGCCAGCCAGCCAACGTCCGCCATGGAGCGAATGGCCGGGAACAAGGTCATAGTGATGGCGCTTGCGGATCCTTTCTGTGCGTGCGGATGGGATGTTCACTGGCATGGCTGATCCCCGGATAAGGGTGGCGGTCCGCTGGTAGGCATTCGACCAAGCGGAAACTAGGTCGCGGACGGTGGCGGGCCATGGGGTGTATCCCGGATCTGAAAAGGGGGAGTGGGAGTTGAACCTGGGGAGAACACCCCATTTTCAGGAGCTTGATCCGGGGGAAAGAGTTCCTAGGGAGAACGTTGTCACCTTCGCTGGGGCACATCGACGGGATTGGGTGGAAATCCTGCCGTGATGGAATCGGATCCGTTCCCACGGAACCTGAAGACGGGGTGGGTTGGTGGGTGTGCGACCGGATGCGACAGAAGGATGAAGACAGTGCCGTTGTGTTTTGACACGTGGATGGGAGATCGGAGGAAAGGGTATCCGTGCGCGGAAGAACCTCCCTTGCGTGGAGACCTATACAGTCCGGAGCAGCTGGCGGGTCACGCCCGGGCGCTGGCAATGCGGCACCGGGTGGTCACCCGGAAGGGAGCCGACCGTTTGCTGGCGCGGTTGGATCACAATGAGCGGATCCTGCGTGCGTTCAACCGGTCGACCCTGGCGGCTGACCAGACGCGGAGGGTGACCCCTGCGGCGGAGTGGTTGCTCGACAACTTCTACCTGATCGAAGAACAGATCCAACTGGCCCGCCGTCATCTGCCGCGGGGCTACAGCCGTGGATTGCCCCGACTGGTGGAGGGGCCGTCCGACGGATTGCCGCGGGTCTATGACATGGTTCTTGGGTTCATTGCGCATGTGGACGCGCAGATCGATGCGGCGCCGCTGGCGGCCTTCATTGCGGACTATCAGACGGTGGCCTTTCTGAAGCTGGGAGAGCTCTGGGCAATTCCCATCATGCTCAGGCTCGGCCTGATCGAGAACCTGCAGCGCATCACCACCCGCCTGAGCATCGCGCGACGCGACCGGGACCTGGCGGATGAATGGGTGGATCGGCTTCAGCAGATGGCGGAACAGCATCCGTCGCATCTGGTGATCGTGGTGGCGGACATGGCGAAGTCCGAGTTGACCCTGACGAGTTCGTTCGTGGTGGAGTTCTGCCAGCGACTGTCGCGCCACAGTCCGGTGCTGCACCTGGCGAGGAACTGGCTGGAGCAGCGACTGGGTGAACACGGTCAGTCGATCGAGCAGTTGGTCCAACTGGAAAGCCAGCAGCAGGCGGCCGATCAGGTCTCGGTCAGTCACAGCATCGCGAGCCTGCGTTTCCTCAGCGCGATGGATTGGAGGGATTTTGTCGAACCGCTGAGCCGGGTCGACCAGATCCTGCGCCAGGATCCGGCGGGGATCTATGGGCGGATGGATTTCCTGACGCGCGACCGGTACCGGCACCGGATCGAGTTCTTCGCGCGCCGCAGCCTGTTGTCGGAGGTGGAGGTGGCGGTGAACGTGGTGCGGATGGCGGAAGCGTGTGCCGAGGGTGCGGGACGGGAGGATCGGACGGCGCATGTCGGATACTTCCTGATTGATGCGGGGCAGGCCGAACTGGGGCGGTCGGTGAAGGTGAAGTGGCCGTTGGATGCGTTCTGTGAGCGGAGCCTGCTTCGTTTCCCCCTGCTGTTCCATGTGGGCGGCATCGGGGTGGGCACGCTGGTGGCGGCGCTGGCGGTGCTTTCGAGGGCGCCGGAGCTGGGAGTGACGGGGTGGCAACTCTTCCCGATGGCCGCGATCCTCCTCGTGTGTACGAGCCAGTTGGCGGTGGAGTTGATGAACTGGTTGTCGACGCAGTGCGTGAAGCCGCATCCGTTGCCCCGCCTGGACTTCTCAAAGGGCATTGCGCCGGGATCTCGGACCATGGTGGTCGTGCCAACCATGCTCACCACATTGGAAGGCATCGATCGGTTGGTTGAAAACCTGGAACTGCATCATCTGGCGAACCGGGATGGGCTCCTTCATTTCGCCTTGTTGACGGATCTCCAGGATGCGGAGTCGGAGACCCTTCCCGGCGATGCGGCCCTGGTCCAGAGGGCGCGTGATGGGATCAGGCGTTTGAACCGCATCCATCCTTCGGAGGGCCAGGACCTTTTTTTCCTCTTCCACCGGCCGCGTCGATGGAATCCCGGGGAAGGGGTGTGGATGGGGTTTGAGCGCAAGCGGGGCAAGCTCGTGGAGTTCAATTCCCTTCTGCGCGGTGAAGCGCGTGACTGCTTCTCCGAGGTGGTCGGCGACCTGTCGATCCTGTCGGAGGTCCGGTATGTGATCACGCTGGACACCGACACCCAGTTGCCGCGTGAAGCGGCTGGGCAGTTGGTGGCCACCCTGGCCCATCCGTTGAATCGGGCGCGGGTGGATGAGCGGCTGGGAATTGTCACCGAGGGTTATGCGATCCTGCAACCGCGGGTGCGGGTGAGCCTGGCGAGTGCCGGTCGGTCGTGGTATGTGCGGTTGTTTGCGGGGGAGGCTGGCATCGATCCCTATACCCGGGCGGTTTCGGATGTCTATCAGGATGTCTTTCGTGAGGGATCCTTCATAGGAAAGGGGATCTATGAAGTGGATCCCTTCCGTCGGACCACCGCTGGACGATTCCCCGACAACGCCATCCTGAGTCACGACCTGCTGGAGGCATGTCATGCGCGCTCGGCCCTGGTGAGTGACATTGAACTGCATGAAGGGCATCCGTCACGGTACGACACGGATTCGGCGCGGCGGCATCGGTGGATCCGTGGTGACTGGCAGATAGCGCAATGGTTGTTGAGGCGTGTGCCGGGGCCGGATGGGGTAACGCGGGTCAATCCGCTTTCGGACCTTTCCCAGTGGAAGATCCTGGACAACCTGCGCCGGAGCCTGGTGCCGGGGGCGTTGCTGTGCCTGTTGCTGGGGAGTTGGCTGCTCACTCCCCAGGTGGGCCACCGCGGCACCTGGGTGGTACTGGCGCTCATCACGTTGCCCGGCCTGCTGGTGGCGATGTCGAATGTGTGCCGGAAGCCGGACGACCTCCCGTGGGGGATGCACCTGCAGGAGTTGGGGAGACTGGTCGGGCGCCAGATGGGACAGGTGTTCCTGACGTTCACCTTCCTGCCGTATGAGGCCTTCATGAGCCTGGACGCCATCGGAAGAACGTTGGTGCGGGTGTGGGTGACGCGGAAGCGGTTGTTGGAATGGCGGACATTTGCCGATGCGGAAGGTGCGACGGTGGGGGACTGTGCGCGGTTTCATCGGGTGATGTGGATTGCCCCGGTATTGGCGGTGGGGACGGGGATGGCTTTGACGCTGATGCAGCCGGGGCAGTTGATGATGGCATTGCCGATCCTGGGGCTGTGGACGGCGGCGCCGTGGATTGCGTGGAGGATCAGTCGGCCGATCGAGGCGCCGTTGCCGGACCTGGGTGAGGAGCAGGTGTGGTTCCTGCGGAGGACGGCGCGGAAGACGTGGCACTTCTTCGAAACCTTTGTGACCGCGGAAGAGAACTGGCTGCCGCCCGACAACTTCCAGGAGGTGCCGACGCCGGTGATCGCGACCCGGACGTCGCCCACGAACATGGGGTTGGCGTTGCTGGCGAACCTGGCGGCGCGGGATCTCGGGTATGTGTCGATGGGGGCCTTGATCCGGCGCACGCGGGATGCGTTGGGGACGATGGAGCGGTTGGAGCGGCATCGGGGTCATTTCTACAACTGGTATGAGACGCGCACGCTCCAGGTATTGCCCCCGATGTATGTCTCCAGCGTGGACAGCGGCAATCTGGCTGCGCATCTGCTGACGCTGGGGTCGGGGCTGCGGGAGATGGCGGATGCACCGATCTATATGCCCCGGATCTTCGAGGGGTTGCGGGATACGATCCGGGTGATCCAGGAACTGGACCGGCAGGATACGTTGGTGGCGGAGTTTGACGCCGGGCTGGATCCGATACCGGCGACGGGGGAAGCAGCGCGGTCGCGATTGGAGTGGCTGACGCCCCTGGCGACGCGGATCGAGGCGGCATTTGTGGGGCGGACGGATGGATTGAAGGAGTGGAGCCGGATCCTGCGGGAGGGATGCGAGAGTCATCTGGAAGAGTTGACGAGCCTGTCGAGGGATTCGTCAGGAGCGGGGACCACGCTGCGGCAACTGGCGGGGGTTGAAGGGGCGGGGATCGCGATCAATGGCGGTGGGGATGTTGGCGGTGGGGTTGGAGCGCGTGCAGGGGAACGGATGCGGATCCTCGAGGGATTGGCGGAGCAATGCGACGCCATGGCGGCGATGGATTTCGGTTTTGTGTTCAATCCGGCGCGGAACCTGTTCGTGATCGGTTGCAACGTGGCGGAGTGCAGGAATGACACCGGCTACTATGACCTGCTGGCGTCGGAAGCCCGGGTATTGAGCTATGTCGCCATCGCCTTGGGACAGGTGCCGCAGGATCATTGGTTTTCGCTGGGACGCCTCCTGGTGGCGTCGCGGAGTGAGTCGATCCTGGTTTCATGGAGCGGTTCGATGTTCGAGTACCTGATGCCGCACCTGGTCATGCCGAGTTATGAGAGGACCCTGTTGGACCAGACCTGTCAGGCGGTGGTCCGGAAGCAGATCGAATACGGAAAACTGCACGGGGTGCCGTGGGGCATCTCCGAGTCGGGGTATCATCGGACCGATGTCCATTTGAACTACCAGTACCGGGCGTTCGGGGTGCCGGGCCTGGGATTGAAGCGGGGCCTGGCGGCAGATCTGGTCATTGCACCGTATGCCAGTGCGATGGCGTTGATGGTGGCGCCGCGCAAGGCCTGCCAGAACCTGCAACGACTGGCGTTGGAAGGGCGCGAGGGGCCGTACGGGTTCTATGAGGCGGTGGATTATACCCCGGCGCGCATGCCGCCGGGGGGGACGAGCGTCACGATCCGGTCCTATATGGCGCATCACCATGGGATGAGCCTGCTGGCGCTGGTGAATGTGTTGCTGGAGCGACCCATGCAACGGCGGTTCATGGCGTGTCCCCTGTTGCGGGCGACGGATCTGTTGTTGCAGGAGCGGGTGCCCAACACGGCGGGGGGGGTGCTTTCCGAAGACCTGAAACTGGAGGAATCCCGGGCGCTCACCGGCGGCGGCGAGGCGGTGATGCGGCTGTTCAGCAGTCACACGCTTCCCACCCCGGAGGTGAACCTGCTTTCCAACGGCCGTTACCACGTCGTCGTCACCAGCGTTGGCGGTGGCTACAGCCGATGGCGCGAACTGGCGGTCACACGATGGCGGGAGGATGCCACCCGGGACAATTGGGGAACCTTCATCTACCTGCGCGATGTGGCGACAGGCGAGTTCTGGTCGGCGGCTGATCAACCGACTCGATGGGCCGCGAGAACCTACGAGGCCATCTTCACCGAGGCGCGGGCTGAATTCCGTCAGCGCCGGGCCGGATACGACATCCACACCGGGATCAGTGTGTCGCCGGAAGACGACGTCGAGTTGAGACGGTTGACGATCACGAATCGGAGTTCCGCGTCGCGCACCATCGAGGTGACGACCTATGCGGAGGTGGTGTTGGCACCGGCGGCGGCGGATGCGGCGCATCCGGCCTTCAGCAATCTGTTTGTGCAGACCGAGTTCGTGCCGAAGGCCTCGGCCATCCTGGTGAGTCGGCGTGCGCGTTCGATGGAGGAAAAGCCGCCCTGGCTGGTGCACCTGATGGTGGGTCAGGGTGGGAAACAGGGGGAGGCGACCTGTGAGACGGACCGGTTCCGGTTTGTCGGACGGGGCGGCAGTCCGGCCAATCCGGCCGCGATGCGGGGACCCTCGTCGTTGTCGAACACGGTGGGGTCGGTACTGGACCCGATCGTCTCCTTGCGACGTACGGTGACCTTGGGGCCGAATGAAACGGTGATCCTGGATGTGGTGATCGGCATGACCGAGAGCCGCGAGGCTGCGGTGGCCCACATGGAGAAGTATCAGAGTCCGCGCATGGCGGATCGGGCGTGTGATCTGGCCTGGACCCACGGGCAGGTCACGCTGCACCACCTGGATGTCACGGAGTCGGAGGCAAAGTTATATTGTCGCCTGGCCGGGGCGTTGATCTATGCGGACCAGGCGCGACGCGCGAATGCAGGGGTGTTGGCGAAGAACCGGCGGGGCCAGAGCGGGCTTTGGGGCTATGGGATTTCCGGCGATGCACCGGTGGTGCTGTTGCGCATCAGCGACGGGGGCAAGATCGAGATCGTGCGACAGCTGATCAAGGCGCACTCCTATTGGCGGATGAAAGGGTTGGCGGTGGAGTTGGTGATCCTGAACGAGGACGTGACGGTGTACCGGCAGTCCCTGCAGGACCAGATCACCAGCCTCGTGGCATCGGGGATCGAGGCGCAGATGCTGGACAAGCCGGGTGGGATCTTCGTGCGACGACTGGAGCAGGTTTCCAATGATGATCGGGTGCTGTTGCAGGCGGTCGCGCGGATTGTCCTGGACGACGAACGGGGGAGTCTGGCGGAGCAAATGGAGCATCGGAGCATCCTGGAGCCGACGGTTCCGCTTTTGAAAGCCAGCCAACCGCTGGTGTTGGATGCCACGGTGCCGCTGGAGGCGAGGGAACTGATCTTTGCGAACGGTCTCGGTGGATTCAGTCGGGACGGCCGGGAATATGTGATCACGCTGCATCCGGGTCAGATGACGCCGGCGCCCTGGGTCAATGTGGTGGCGAATCCGTGGTTTGGGACGGTGATATCCGAGAGCGGAGCGGCCTATACCTGGGTGGAGAACGCCCATGAATTCCGGCTGACACCGTGGAGCAATGATCCGGTGCAGGATCCGACGGGGGAAGCGATCTATATCCGGGACGAGCAGACGGGTCAGTATTGGTCGCCGACCCCGCAACCGGCGCGGGGCCAGACGCCGTATGTCATCCGGCATGGATTCGGGTACACCATCTTCGAGCACACCGAGTATGGGATCGAGTCGGAGTTGCGCATTTATGTGGCGATGGATGCGCCGGTGAAGTTCTCGATACTGAAGCTGCGGAATGTTTCCGGACGGCCGCGGCGGTTGTCGGTGACGGGGTATGTGGAATGGGTGTTGGGAGAATTGCGGCACAAGACGCTGTTGCACGTGCAGACCGAGGTGGATCCCAAAACGTGCGCCCTGCTGGCCCGCAATGTCTACAACACGGAATTCGCGGAACGGATCGCCTTCCTGGATGTGAACGAATCGACGAGGACGGTCACCGGCGACCGGAAGGAGTTCATTGGCCGCAACGGGAGCCTGGCGGATCCGGCCGCAATGAAGCGGGTGCGTCTGTCGGGCCGGGTCGGGGCAGGACTGGATCCGTGCGGGGCGGTGCAGGTCCAGTTTCACCTGCTGGCCGGGCAGGAACGCGAGACGACTTTCCGCCTGGGCGTGGGTCGCAACATGGCGGATGTCCATGGCTTGATCCGTCGCTTTCGCCGCGACGATGCCGGCGAGGTGGCGATGGGCGCGGTCCATGAGTATTGGAACGACACGCTGGGGGCGGTGACGGTGGAGACGCCGGACCCGGCGGTGAACGTGATGGCGAACGGATGGCTGCTGTATCAGACGCTGAGTTGCCGGATCTGGGGTCGGACCGGGTTCTATCAATCGGGTGGCGCCTATGGATTCCGGGATCAATTGCAGGACGTGATGGCGTTGGTCCATGCGGAGCCAGCGTTGACGCGGGAGCATCTGTTGCGTGCCGCGGCCCATCAGTTCCGGGAAGGGGATGTGCAGCACTGGTGGCATCCGCCGGCCGGGCGCGGGGTGCGGACGCGGATCTCTGACGACTTCCTATGGCTGCCGCATGTGACGTGTCGATATGTGATGTGTGTGGGGGACACGGGAGTGTTGGACGAGCAGGTTGCATTTGTGGAAGGCAGGCCGTTGCAACCCGAGGAGGAGGCGTATTACGACCTGCCGAACCGGACCGAGGAATCGGCCACGCTCTACCAGCATTGTGTCCGGGCGATTGAACGCGGATTGAAGTTCGGCCGGCACGGACTTCCCCTGATCGGGACGGGCGACTGGAATGACGGGATGGACCGGGTCGGAAGGGAAGGCCGGGGCGAGAGTGTATGGCTGGCGTTCTTCCTTTGTGACGTGCTGACGAAGTTTGCCGAGGTGGCGCGGTCGAGGAAGGACATCCGTTTTGCGGAGCGTTGCATGACCCAGGCCAGTGAGTTGAAGCGGAACATCGAACTCCATACCTGGGACGGGGCCTGGTATCGGCGTGCCTATTTCGACAGTGGTGAACCTTTGGGTTCGGCGGGCAATCCGGAGTGCCAGATCGATTCCCTGCCGCAGAGTTGGTCGGTGATCAGCGGGGTGGGGGATCCGTGGCGTTCCAGGAAGGCGATGGAGGCGGTGGACGGGCGCCTGGTCCGGCGTGATGCCGGCCTGATCCAGTTGTTTGATCCTCCGTTCGACAAGTCGGCCATGAATCCGGGCTACATCAAGGGCTATATCCCCGGGGTGCGCGAGAACGGCGGGCAGTACACGCACGGCGCAATCTGGACGGCGATGGCCTTTGCCATGCTGGGCGATCACGACCGTGCCTGGGAATTGTTCAACCTGTTGAATCCGGTCGGACACGGGTCGACTGCCGAACGGATCGCGGTCTACAAGGTGGAACCCTATGTCATCGCCGCCGATGTCTATGCGGTTGCGCCACATGTGGGGCGTGGCGGATGGAGCTGGTATACGGGGTCGGCGGGCTGGATGTACCGGTTGTTGGTCGAGACGTTGTTGGGGGTGAACCGGGAAGGGGATCAGTTGCGGTTGACCCCGCGGATGCCCGGGGACTGGACGGGATACCAGATCCACTATCGATACCGCCAGACGCCCTATCGCATCCGCATCACGCGGCTGGAGGCAGGGTTGGAGGGGCCGGATCAACTGTTGTTGGATGGAGTGGGGTTGGAGGGGCAGACGGTTCCGTTGGTGGACGACCGACGCGAGCATGTCGTCGAGTTGAAGGTCGGGAGGACTGTGGGTCTGGGGTGAACGCCCCATGGTCATCGGCACGGGATTGCCGAACGATGATGACAGGGAATCCACGTGTTACGACTGCCATCACGATATCTGACCGCATTGCGTCGGCACCTGAAGAAGGGGTCGGGGGAGAGCCTTGGGGTGGCTCGGCGCCTTGGGGGCGAGGCGGCCGGGATGGGACTGGTGATGTTGGATCTGGCCCCGATCCACGAGTGGGTGGTGGGCAAGCTGGTGCGGGTGGAGGGGGGGAATGAGGTGGATCCCCAGGTGGCCTGTTTCTACGCGGAGTTCGTCGCGGGTTTTGTGGAATCAAACCGGAAGGCAGCCGGGGACGGGGCGGAATTGAAGCAGGTGAAGAGGACGTTGATGACCCGAACGGCGGCGTTGGCGGCTTCGAATCGTGAGATGGAGATCTGCATGATCCGGGGGCGGCACCTGGCGATGCAGCTCAGGAAGAGCGGCGAACGCAATCAACGGTTGCTGGAGGAAGCGCTGGAGCAACCGGAAGGACTCCGCGACCTGACCCACCGGATCCTTCTGGCACAGGAACGCGAACGTCGGAAGGTGAGTCGCCAGCTCCAGAATGAGGTTGTCCAGATCCTGGTGGCCGTCCAGGTCAGCCTGCTGACCTTGAAATCCGCAGCACAGGGAGATGCGGTTCATGTTGCCCGGGAGATTGACGGGACCCGGAGGTTGGTGGCGGAGTCCATCCGATTGATCAACCGATTTGCCTGCGAACTCGATGTCCACTCCTGAATCCCAACCCAGCACCGCTTCCCGATCGCCGCGGCGACGCAAGGGAGCAGGTGCGCGGAAATCCGCCCTTGTTGAAGAGACTCCTGCGTCCGTGGAATCCGTTCCGGAAACCAAGGGCGGCGGTGCGCCCGGTGGAACGTCCTTCCCCGTGGTGGGGATTGGGGCATCGGCGGGTGGACTGGAGACGCTGGAGCAGTTCCTGGGGAAGGTGCCGGCGGACTGCGGGATGGCGTTCGTGATCGTGCAGCATCTGGATCCGACCCATCCGGGGATCATGCCGGAACTGTTGCAGCGGGGAACGGCGATGAAGGTCATGCAGGTCCGGGACCGCATGCGGGTTCGGCTCAACACGGTGTATGTGATCCCGCCGAACAAGGACATGTTGATCCGGTTCGGGGTGTTGCACCTGTTGGAACCGGCTGCGCCGCGTGGATTGCGGTTGCCGATCGATCTCTTCCTCCGGTCGCTGGCGCAGGATCAGCAGGAGCGAAGCATCGGGGTGATCCTTTCGGGGATGGGATCGGATGGCACGCTGGGGTTGCGGGCGATCAAGGAGCAGGGCGGGGTGGTGCTGGTGCAGGATCCGTCGACGGCCAAGTTCGATGGGATGCCGAGGAGCGCGGTGGACGCGGGGTTGGCGGACATCGTGGCGCGGGTGGAGGAGTTGCCGGGACGGATCGTCGAGTATCTCCGGCGCACGCCGGTGATCGAGGCCGCGAAGTTGAGCGTCGAGGAGAAGGCCGAGAGCGGGTTGGAGAAGGTCATCATCCTGTTGCGCTCCCACACCGGGCAGGACTTTTCGCTCTACAAGCGCAACACCCTGTACCGGCGCATCGAGCGGCGCATGGCGATCCATCAGATTGGAGCCATGGACGTCTACGTCCGGTATCTGCGGGAGAATCCGCAGGAGTTGGATCTGCTTTTCAAGGAACTGCTGATCGGGGTGACCAACTTCTTCCGGGATCCGGCGGTGTGGGCGGCCCTCTACGAGGAGGCGATCCAACCGCTGCTGGAAGATCGGCCGCCTGGCCGCGCCCTGCGGGTGTGGGTGCCGGGATGTTCGACCGGGGAGGAGGCGTACTCGCTGGCGATGTTGTTCCGGGAGGCGATCAAGGCGGCGCGGAGTCGGGGGAACTATACGGTGCAGATCTTTGCGACCGACCTGGATCGCGATGCGATCAGCCGGGCTCGCCAGGGGTTGTATCCGGAGAACATCGCGGCGGATGTCACGCCGGAGCGGTTGGCCCAGTATTTCGTGCGGGAAAGCTTGGGATACCGGGTGAAGAAGGAGATCCGCGAGACGGTGATCTTTGCGCCGCAGAACCTGGTGATGGATCCGCCCTTCACCAAGCTGGACCTGTTGAGTTGCCGCAACCTGTTGATCTATCTGAGTTCGGGGGTGCAGAAGAAATTGCTCCCGCTCTTCCACTACAGCCTGAGTCCGGGCGGGATCCTGTTGCTGGGCAGTGCGGAGACGGCGGGGACCGGCACGGAACTTTTTACTGTCGTGAACAGCAAGGCACGGATCTATCAGCGGAAAGATTCCGCAGCGCGGCCGGATCCGGTCGAGTTTCCCTCGTCATTCGGGGTGTGGCCATCGGTTGACGCGGAAGCGAAACCCGAACCGCAACCGCCGGCGAGCCTGCAGACGCTGGCGGATCAGATGATCCTGAGCCGGTTTGCTCCACCGGCGGTGCTGGTCAATGACCGGGGCGACATCCTCTACATCAGTGGTCGGACGGGGAAGTATCTTGAACCGGCGGCGGGCAAGGCGAACTGGAACGTGTTTGCGATGGCCCGCGAGAGTCTTCGGCAGGAATTGACGCCCGCATTCCAAAAGGCGCTGGGCCAGAGGGAGACCGTGGCGCTGCGCGGTCTGAGGGTTGGGACCGAGATGGGGATCCAGTACGTGGATGTGACGGTGCAGCGCCTGGAAGACGCCGGACCGTTGCAGGGCCTGGTGATGATTGTCTTCACCGATGTGCCGGCGCCGGCGGTGATGCCGAAGTCGGGGCGGTCGTCCAAGGCCCAGTTCCCGGACCCGCGGATGGCGGATCTGGAGTTGGAACTTCAGCAGGTCCGGTCGGCGACCCGCACCAAGCACGAGGAGATGCAGACTTCCCGGGAGGAATTCCGGTCGGCGAACGAGGAACTGCAATCAACCAATGAAGAGCTGCAATCGACCAATGAGGAACTGACCACGTCAAAGGAGGAGATGCAGTCGCTCAACGAGGAATTGCAGACGGTGAATGCGGAGTTGCAGGCGAAGGTGGAGGAGTTGTCGCGTGCGAGCGACGACATGAAGAACCTGCTCGACAGCACGGACATTGCGACGCTGTTCCTGGACCGGGATCTGAAGGTGCGCCGGTACACCGCGCAGGCGACCAACATCATCCGGTTGATACCGGCTGATGCGGGTCGGCCGGTGACGGATCTGACGACGGCGTTGAGTTATCCGGAACTGGCGGCGGATGCGCGGGAGGTGCTGAGGAAGTCGTTGGTGATGGAGAAGCAGGTGAGTGCGAGTGACGGGCGATGGTTCACGGTGCGCATCATGCCCTACCGCACGGTGGATGACCGGATTGACGGGGTGGTGATCACCTTTGCGGACATCACCACGGCCAAGATGCTGGAGGCGAAATTGCGGGGTGGGCCGGGGTCCAGGAAGGTGCCTGCGGTGGAGCCGGGAGAGAGGGGGGTGACGGGCGGGAGATTCAAATCGGAATCGGGCTCTGCTCCCGGCGGATCCCGAAAGGTCAAGCGGGAGCGGAAACCCAAAAAGTCATGAAGAGAACTGTCAAACGCCGGAAGCCTGATGCCGCTGGCGCATCGGTTGGAGCAACGGACACGCCGGGGGCGGCACCGCTCATGAGCCAGTTGCATGATCGGGCGGAGTCGCGGTTGCGACGGCAGGCAAGGCTTAAGCCGTCTTCGGTTCTGCATGTGGCTGACGGGACGGATCCGGAGCGGATCCTGCACGAGTTGCAGGTCCATCAGGTCGAGTTGCAGATGCAGAATGTGGAGCTGTTGGAAGCCCGCCACCGGTTGGAGACGTTGCTGGAGAGCTATACCGATCTCTATGACTTCGCGCCGGTCGGCTATTTCACCCTCGCCGTAACGGGCGTCATCCAGCAGGTGAATCTCACCGGGGCGAGCCTGACCGGGATTGAACGTTCCCGGTTGGCAGGCAAATCCTTCGCCCAACTGTTGCCCCCGTCCATGCGGGCCTCCTTCCAGGTCTTCCTCAAACGGATCTTCGACGGTGTCTCGGTCCGGTCTGCTGAATTCGATCTGGTGCGCAATGGACAGCCGAACCGGGCGGTGAGCCTGGAAGCCCAGCGCTCGTTGAACCGCAGTGAATGTCGGGTGGCGGTGATGGACATCACCGACCGGCGCCGGGCGGAGGCGACGCAGAAGCGGTTGACGATTCTGGCGGCGTCGAATGAGAAGCTGGCGGAGGAGGTTGCACGGCGGCGGGCGGTCGAGGTGACGTTGAAGCAGAGCCGGAAGGATCAGCAGCAGTTGCTGGCCCAGTCGAAGGTGATGCACGAGGAATTGCGGTCATTGTCCCGGCAGGTGCTGCGGGCGCAGGAAGAGGAACGGAAACGCATCAGCCGCGAGTTGCATGACGTCATCGCGCAGACCCTGACGGGCATCAATGTTCGGTTGGATGGCTTGAAGAAGGAGGTCGGGATAGATCCCAAGAGTTTCGAGCGCAATCTCGCGCTCACCCAACGCCTGGTGGAGCGATCGGTGGACGTGGTGCACCGGTTTGCCCGCGAATTGCGCCCGGCTGTGCTGGACGATCTGGGGCTTGTTCCCGCCCTGCATTCGTATCTCCAGCATTTCACCGCCCAGTCCGGGGTCCGCACGGAATTGAAGACCTTTGCTGGGGTTGAACGGTTGGACAATTCCAAGCGCACCGTGCTGTACCGTGTCGCGCAGGCCGCATTGAGCAATGTCGCCCAGCACGCGAAGGCCAAGCGGGTGGTGGTCAACCTGGAGCAGGTTCCCGACGGCGTCCGCATGGAGGTCCGGGATGACGGCATCTCCTTCCAGGTGGGACAGGTGTTGAACTCGAAGGGCAACAAACGGCTGGGATTGCTGGGCATGCGGGAACGCCTCGAGATGGTCGGGGGCAAGTTCAACGTGGAGTCCGCGCCCGGCGTCGGCACGACTGTGATTGCGCAGGTGCCCTTCGCAAAACTGACACGGACAAAACCTTTGAAGACAACCGAACCCATCAAACCAAAGGAATCATGAAACGCATCACCGTAGTGTTGGCGGACGATCACACCATTGTCCGGGAAGGCTTCCGCAAACTGCTGGAGTTGGAGGGGGACATGGAAGTCCTGGGCGAGGCTCCGGATGGTCGGCAGGCGGTTGCCCTGGTCGCGAAGCTCAAGCCCGATGTGGTGTTGATGGATGTGGCCATGCCGTTGCTCAACGGTCTGGAAGCCACCCGACAGGTCATCAAGGCCAATCCTGCCGCCAAGGTGATCATCCTTTCGGCCTACAAGGACGATGCCTATGTCCAGAATGCCATCGAAGCCGGGGTCTCAGGATTCCTGCTGAAGCAATCGTCGAGTCATGAGGTGTGTCGTGCGATCCGGGATGTGGTCCAGGGAAAGAAGTTTTTCACCGCGGCCATCGCCGTCCGACAGGAACGGTTGCGACCGACTCCGGGCGGCAGGGC
Source organism: Verrucomicrobia bacterium UBA6176 (assembly GCA_002422905.1). GTDB lineage: Bacteria > Verrucomicrobiota > Verrucomicrobiia > Limisphaerales > UBA9464 > UBA6176. The sequence continues at coordinate 1,579 of DITU01000138.1, read as the reverse complement.
AGGTCGGGCGCAGGGGAAGGTTGCGACACTGACTTCGCGCGAGATGGAAGTGTTGCAGTTGATTGCGGAGGGCAAGGCGAACAAGGAGACCGCGGCGGTGCTGGGCATCGGGATGAAGACCGTTGAGAAGCATCGGGAACATCTGATGGAGAAACTGGATATCCACGACACGGCGGGACTCACCCGCTATGCGATCAGCGCGGGGATCATCGAGAGCAGTGTGCAGGTGACGATCATCTGACCATTGCCCGGGCCTTTGCGTCAGCCAGTCTGACGCCATGCAGCCCAAGACCCAGGAACTGCTCCATTTCCTGCTGTGGTCGGCACAGCGATTGATGCGGCCCACATTCCGCAACCTTACTGACTCCTATGAAAGCTGGGCTTATCGCAACCGGCTCTTGCTTCAACTTGGCAGGCTGGAAAAGGGCGGGTTGATCGAGCGCGAACGACGTATTCGCGGAGATCGGGTTTACCGGCTTACCGAGCAGGGACGCTTGTCTGCCCTCGGCGGACGCGACCCCCAAAGCCAGTGGGCGCGGGAGTGGGACGGTCAATGGCGGATGGTGTTGTTCGACATCCCGACGGAACGAAACGCGCATCGCGAGCGGTTGAGGCGGTATTTGCGGGCGAGGGGTTTTGGCTGCCTGCAGGGCAGCGTGTGGATCACGCCCGATCCAGTGGGCAGTGAGCGCGAGATTCTAGCGGGCGGCCAGGTGGATGTGGGATCCCTGCTGTTGCTGGAAGCCCGCCCGGCGGCGGGCGAGAGCGACGACGAGATCGTGGAGGGAGCCTGGCGCTTTGATGAGATCAACAGCCGCTACACCCAGCTGCTGGAGGTATTGGAACGGTGTCCGTCGGGGAGGATCCTGCGGGTCGATGCAGCCCAGGCGATGCGGGAATGGGCGGCAGAAGAGCGGGCGGCGTGGTTGGCTGCGGTGCAGTTGGACCCCCTCCTGCCGGAGCGATTGCTGCCCCGGAGTTATTTGGGTCGTCGTGCCTGGCAACGAAGGCAGGAGGTGTTGGAGCGGGCAGGTGAGCAGGTTCGGGACTTCAGGGGATAGCGTGACCGCACGCTCAACTTCGTGTTGCAGGTGCAACAGAAAGTTGAGGTGGATGTGGCGGGGGACCGGATACGCGGTTGGGTCATTCGGGGGGCGCGGTCGGGTGTGACCGGGAGAGACCAGGCAGGGGCCGGATTTGGTTCGCGGTGCTCCTTGGAGGGGGCGTGCACCGTCCGATTTCAAGTAGGCAGGGACCCGGTCCTACTCGTATCGGAGGGATTCGATGGGATCGAGGTTGGCGGCTTTCCAGGCGGGGTAGGTGCCGAAAAGGATGCCGACGAGCGAACAGGTGGCGAGACCGATGAAGGCCCAGTCGAAGGGGATGATGGGCGGGGCGCGGAGGACGATGCCGAGGATGTTGCCGGCGCCGATGCCGAGGATGACGCCAAGGAGGCCGCCGATCTCGGAGAGGACGACGGCCTCGCAGAGGAACTGGGCCATGATGGCGCGTTTCTTGGCGCCGATGGCGCGACGGATGCCGATCTCCCTGGTCCGTTCGGTGACGGAGACGAGCATGA
>DITU01000110.1 GCA_002422905.1 Verrucomicrobia bacterium UBA6176 | reverse complement strand
TGACGGGTCCGCCGGACGGTTACGACCAAAGGCGTCGTATCGGTACCAGGCCACCTGTGAGCCCGTCGATGTGCTGAACAGTGCGGTCACGTTGCCATTCCCGTCCGCGTGATACGCGCTGTGGGTGCTCCATGCGCCAGTTCCGGAATTGAATCCATGGCTGCGGGCGAGCAACCCGCCGATGCCACCGGCACCGTCCAGGCTCCCGGACAAGTCGACGCCTCGCGTATAGCACACCGAATGGTTCCCGGGCCGCTCCTGTACCACCAACATGCCGTCGTACACATAGCGCTCCGTCGATGTCGGATACCAGCTTCCGCTCAACCACGTGTAATACTTCCGCTCCCTCAACCGCAGCTTGCCGTCATACACATACTCCAGCTTGAACCGGTACGATTCCCACGTGGTGCTGGTGTCCGTCTCCTGTCGGATCAACTGGTTTTCGTCGTCGTACACCATCAACACGTAGCCGCCGCCGCTCGCTGTCCGGTACGTTCGATTGCCATTGTTGTCGTAAGTGTAGGTGTATGTGCCCCCATCCCCGGTCACCTGATTCAGATTGTTGACCCCGTAATTGACCGTTCCTCCATTGGTCCGTGCGGTCATGTTCCATGCCGCGTCGTAGGTCAATCCCAGCAATTCTCCCGTCACCGGCAGTCCGGTCGCGTTGTTCGTCGCCCGGGCATGGGTCACCTGACCCATGCCATCGTACTGGTAACCCAGGGTATGACTGTGGCTCGCCGCACTGTTGGTCCGCATCTGGCGGGTCCGTTGCTGGGCCGCGTCGAGTTCATAACCATGCGCATTCAAGACCGTCCCGGACGTGTTCCTCCACGCGGTGAGGGTGAGCCGGCCAAGGCTGTCATACAGGTTGGTGACACTGCCCCCCGGTGCGCTGTACCCCGAACGAGGCTGTCCCGGGCCTGTGTAGCCGTAGGTGAAGGTGCCGCCGGGACTGGTCACGGAGGCCAACCGATGCGAGGCGTCCCATGCATAGCTGTTGGTCCACCAATGGGTGGCAGTCTGTTGAAGCCGGAGGGCGCTGCGCATCCGGGCGTTGTTGTAATCCCAAGCCACGGTGTCATTGGCCCACGGACCGTCTTCGGTCGCCAACAGGCCATTCAAATAGGTTTACTTCGTGGTGCCTACGGCGTCGACCATGTTCGTCAACCGCCCCAAGGCGACGTAGGCGTAGGCGACGGGCTATGGGGTCAGATCTGTCCAATTGACAAATCGACCACGAGCCCAGGAGCGTTGCGAATCGACAGGGCCGAGACGTTCCATCACGTCATGAGACGGGGAATAGCAAATGGCGATGGGTTCACATCCGAGGCAATGACCATGGCCTGCGGGACGAACCGCACGGATCGGAGTCGGCTGCGGGTCTCACCGCAGCACCAACCCCTCCAACCTCCCGCCAGGGATCCCTTGCCCCCTCTTTCGGCTTCTTTCGGCCAAACCGCCTTTTCGACGTCCTGACCCGAAGCATGTTTTCCCAAAAGGAACGCAGAAGACGCAAATGCTCTCGCTGTGAACCGGCAGAGGCGGTCAGGTTCCGGAACGGCAACCGAGTTCCTTCCCCACGTCGCGTGCTCTGCGGCTTTGCGCGCGGCCTTCCCCTTGGCGTGCAAGAACGCCTCACGCAACGACGCGAAGGCGCAACGGCTTCAACACTCCTCCCGGTCCCCCACGTCGCGTGCTTCGCGGCTTTGCGCGCGGCTTCCCCATGGCGTGCAAGAAAGCCTCACGCAACGACGCAAAGGCGCAACGGCTTCGGGCCTGGTTGGTGCCCCTTCGTCTGCAATGAACCCGGGGTCATTCTCTTTCGGTGCGGCGTGTTCCCAAAGCGCATCGTATTGGTTGCCTCAGTCGCGCATTGCCATCCCCCGGCAAATCCCTTGGCATCGCCCCGTCATGAAGCACGGTCGCACGTTCCTCCTCGCCCTCGGTCTGGCCCTGACCCCACCCGTCGCGGCAGCGGACGCCGCCCCCCCGATCCCACCCCGGTTCCGGATCGCCCTCATGGACACCAATGCGGATCCCCGCGCCGATTTCCGCCAGTTCGCCTTTGGACGTTGGGCCCGGGAAAATCCGATTCCCGCCGACAAATCCCGCTGGAGCGGTTTCGAGGAACTCTCCCAGTTCAATTGGGCCGCCCTGCGCAACATCCTTGAGACCGTGTCCGCCGGTTCGCACCCGGCCGGGTCTGTCGAACAGAAGGTCGGCGATTTCTTCGCGTCGGCCTTGGACGAAGGCGCCATCAACGCCGCCGGACTCAAGCCGATCGAGGCTGATCTTGCCCGGATCGAGGCCATCGCCGGTGCGGAGGATCTCGTCCGGGTCGTGGCATCGCTGCACAACCTGGGAGCGGGTCCCCTGTTCAGCTCCTATGTCTATGCCGACCAGAAAAACAGCGGGGTCAACGGGCTCTACGCCAATCAGGGCGGGATGAGCCTGCCCAGCCGCGACTACTACTTCAGCCCGCAGTTCGAAAAGCAGCGCACCGCGTTCGTCGGCCATGTCGCCATCCTGCTCATCCTCGCCGGTGATTCACCCGAGGACGCCGCGGCCCATGCACGCACGGTATTCGAGGTGGAAAAGTCCCTTGCTGACCATGCCAAGACCCCGGTTGAACTCCGTGACCGTCTCGCCAACTACAACAAGATGCCCGGGTCGGACCTCGCCGGGAAACTCGCCGCCTTTCCCCTCGCCCTCTACCTGACCGAACGCGGCATTGGAACCGCGATCGATGGCGACATCATCGTCGGTCAACCCCGGTTTTTTGAAGGCCTCCAGGAACAGCTCGCTGCCCGGCCACTGTCCGATTGGAAGACCTACCTGCGCTACCAGGCCCTTGCCACCGCCGCCCCCTTGCTGCCCGCCGCGTTCGAGCAGGAACATTTCCGATTCTATTCCACCATCCTCCGCGGCACCCCTGCCATGGAACCCCGATGGCAACGCGCCGCCCGCATGGTTGATGGCGGGATCGGTGAAGCCCTCGGCCAACTCTATGTCGCCCGGTATTATCCGCCGGAGGCCAAGGCCCGCATGGACGAGATGATCTCCAACATCCAGGTCGTCATGCGCGAACGACTCCAGAAACTCGACTGGATGACCGAAGCCACCCGGCAAAAGGCGCTCGCCAAGTTCGACCGCTTCCAGGCCCGCATCGGACATCCCGACCGGTTCCGCGACTACTCCGCCGTGGCCATCCGTCGCGACGATTTCTTCGGCAATGTGCGCGCCTCGACCCAATTCGAAACAAAACGGAACCTGGCCAAGCTCGGAAAGCCCGTGGACAAGTCCGAATGGGGAATGACGCCGCCCACCGTCAACGCCTACTTCCAGCCCACCGCCAATCAGATCGTCTTCCCCGCCGGCATTCTCCAGCCGCCCTTCTTCGATTTCACCCTCGATGACGCCGTCAATTATGGCGCGATCGGCGCGGTCATCGGACATGAGATCACCCACGGTTTCGATGATCAGGGCCGGCGTTACGATGCCGACGGCAATCTCGCGGATTGGTGGCAGCCGGAAGATGCGGAAAAGTTCACCGCGCGCGCCGTCGCCCTCATCGAGCAGTACAACAACTACACCGCGCTGCCCGGCCTCAACGTGAATGGCGCCCTGTCACTCGGCGAAAACATTGCCGATCTCGGCGGCACCTCCATCGCCTTCGAAGCCCTCCAACGTTCCCTCGCCAACAAACGGGTCCCGCTGATCGACGGCTTCACCCCCGAACAACGCTTCTTCCTTTCCTGGGCCCAGCAATGGCGCACCCAGTTCCGGGATGAAGCCCTTCGTCGTCAGGTTGCCGTCGGACCCCATTCCCCCGGGATGTTCCGCGCCATCGGTCCCATCTCCAACATGGCCGAGTTCTACAGCGCCTTCGGGATCCGGGAAGGCGACCCCATGTGGCGCCCCGTCTCCGTCCGCGTGAAGATCTGGTAGGCTGACCAGTTTTGTCTCGCGCGGAGACGCCCTGCCCACCGTATCGGGAAGTTGAATCCCACAGAGACGCCGAGACGCGGAGAAGTCTCCCGTGAGCCTGTCCCAAAAGGCTTCCGCCCCTTCTTCGTGCCTGACCTGTTTTCGTGTGGTTTCGTGTGGTTCGTGGGCAGAATTTTTCCGGGGT
>DITU01000082.1 GCA_002422905.1 Verrucomicrobia bacterium UBA6176 | reverse complement strand
TGCGTTGGCGGGGAGATCGTACTCGGTTTGGTTGGCCGTCGGTGTGGGACAACGCATTTCGAGTACGAGTACGAGTACGAGCACGAGCACGAGCACGAGCCGACGAGGAGTTCCCCGGGCTGGGGATTGGGCGGATCGTCGGGCTCCGGCAGCGGATTCAAACCGGTTTGAATCCGCGCTGGGCGAACTCCTGGAGGGTCCAGGCATACTCGGCGGCGAGTTGATCCACGACCGAATGCTGTTTGAGGGCGGGCGGGAGCACTTCCCAGGTGTAGGTCTCCATCTCGAAATGCTGGCACAGGCCGGGGTGCCGCCGGATCTCGTCGAGGACACCGGTGACATGATCCGCGGTGGTGCTGAAGACGCCACCGGGTGCGGCATGGAGCGGGATGTGGAAATGGACACGCCATTCGGTATCGAACTGCGGACCGTCGACCGAGGTGAGCAGGGCTTCATCCAGATCGGTGTAGCGGATGAGTTCGCCATCGGGCCGTCGTTCGATGACCTGATGGAAGTAGACGGAGTCAACGAAGGGTTGGAGGGCGAGCCGGGCTTCGGGGGTGGGGTGGAGTCGGAGGGCGTTGGAGAGATGGATCTTGGAGATGCGGATGCCGGCCTTGCGCAGGCGGCCGACGGCTTCGGCGGGGTTCTCGAATTCGATGGCGAGATGGCAGCAGTCGTAGTTGACGCCGAGATGGGAATCGATGCGGAGATCGCCGGGATGATCGCTTCGGAGCCGGTCGAAGAAACGGGTGGTTTCGTAGGTGGTTTCGAGGTGGCAACAGGGTTCGGGTTCCAGGCCGAGATGGAGGTCATGGCCGGTGGACCGGGAGAGGTGTTCGAGGAATACCGCGCATTCGTGGAGTTGCTGCCGGGCGACCCGTTCGGCCCGGTCATCCAGACGAAAGCCCTTGAAGGAAACCGGCACCGTCGAGACCGAGCCTTGCGACCGGGAATCCTCGGGCAGCAATCGGGCGAGGATCTCGAACAGGCGCCGGGTATAGGAAAGGCGGTCAGGATGGGTCCAGTCGGGGGTGTAGACCTGTTCCTTGACGCGGGCGCCATGGAATCGGCCGTAGGGAAATCCATTGATGGTGAAGACGGTGCAATGGTGGTTGCGCAGCCAGCGTTGGAATTGGGCGAGGGTGGCGGGATCGGAAAGTTCGCGGGAGGCGAGATCGCTGAGGCGCAGACCGATGGCGTAAGGGCGGTCGGGCGAGACGCGGCGTTGGACGGCGAGCGTATGCTTTTCGAGGGCGGCGAGGGTCTCGGCCCAGGATTCGCCCCGATGGATATTGGTGCAGTAAGCGAGTTGAAGCCCGTGGGAGAGACGCATGGGTGAAGTGAACCGCGCCATGGGCTGGGGTGGGAAGAAAGGATTCGGGGCGGCAGGCATCACCCAGACAGGGGATACGGCAAAACCCTACCATTCTCCCCGGCAAGCTTGACCATCGCGTTACGTTGGAGTGCCATTGGAGGGCAGTCATGAAATCTCCCGGGTGTACGGGACCATTGTGTCTTGGTGGTGCCGGTCCGGGAGATGTGATTGAGTCAAATCCTTCCTATGAATCCCAACAAACTACTACTGGCTTCGTGCCTGGCGGCCTTGATGGCGCCAGCCATGGTTTTCGGTCAGGCGACGGGGACACCCCGCAACTACGCCACACCTTATACCTTCACTCCTCCCACCATTGACGGTGTGGCCAATCCCGGGGAATGGGATGCGGCGCCCGAGGCGGGTGGCTGGGGAATCCTCCGGCGATTGGAAGGCGAAGTGGATTCGGAGAACACCCGGTTCCGGATGATGTGGGACGAGAACTTCCTCTACATCCTGGTTCAATCGGCCAAGACGAGCTGGAGCGACGCCAACGATGCGATGTCGGTGCCCCATGTGCCCGGTGTGCAGGTCCAGGGCATCAGTTTCGGTGCGGACAACCTCAACATCTATATCGATCCCAACACGGATGGAGAGGTGAATGAGCGTCCGGACAACCAGGTGGACGGATATCAGATGGCCTGGAACCAGTTGACCGGACGGGGCGAGTTGATTGATGACGGCGCGGGTGGTCGGGTGTTCTCGAACACGGGCCTTTTCCTCGAATGCCATGTGAACACGCCCTTCGGCAATCAGGGCCGGTGGCAGGGTCTTCGCAAGTCGACCTTCATCCAGAACCACGGTGCGACCGGTGGTACCATCGAGTTCGCATTGGCCTGGGCGGATCTGGATGCGCCGGACCGAGCCCAGTTCCTGGCAGATTCCCGCCAGTTCCCGGGCGAGGAAGGCACCTATCACCCGGCGCGTCCCCGCATTGGAGACAAGTGGATCTTCAACATCTCCCGCATCAGTTCGGATTCGGAGAACTTCCTGCCGGTCTGGAGCTGGCACTCGGCACAGTCTTTCGCGGTGGCGCCCCATGGCTTGATTGAGTTCACGGGTGGACCCCGGAGCTATACCGCCAATTATACCCGGACTCCACCGACGGTGGACGGCGTGATCTCGCAGGGTGAATGGGATGACATTCCGTTCGCGGGCGACTGGAACATCCTGCGTCGTCCGGCGGGCGATGTGGATTCCGAGAAGACCCGTTTCAAGGTGACGTGGGATTCCACGAACCTCTATTTCCTCGTGGTATCGGACAAGACGAGCTGGAGCCCGGGCAATGGCCTGGTGGCTGAGCCCCACGTTCCCGGTGTCCAGATCCAGGGCATCAGCTTCGGAGCGGACAACCTGAACCTCTATCTCGATCCGAACCTGGACAAGGAACCGACCCTTCGCCCGGACGGCGAGGTGGATGGATATCAGATCGCGTGGAACCAGTTCGAGGGACAGGGCGAACTGGTGGATGACCTCAACGGTGGCCGGGTGTTCTCGAACACCGGTTTCTTCCTGGAGAACCACATTCAGACCCCGTTCGGCAACAACGGCCGCTGGCAGGGCCTGCGTCAGTCCACCCTGGTCCAGAATCATGGGGCGAACGGTGGAGTGATCGAGTTCGCCCTGGCTTGGGCCGATCTCGACGCCCCGAGTCCTGCGCAGTGGGAGGCGGACATCGAGTTGTTCCCCGCCGATACCGGCACGGCGCTCCGCAAGCATCCCATGCACGGGGATGAATGGATCTTCAACATGGGTCGCATCAGCTCCGATCCGGACAACTTCCTGCCGGTGTGGAGCTGGCACGGAGCCCAGAGCTTCGCGGTTGCTCCCCACGGTTTCCTCAAGTTCGCGGGTGGACCCCGGACCTATACCGCCCAGTTCACCCCGACGCCTCCGACCATTGATGGCCAGATCGAAGCGGGTGAATGGAACTTCGGCGGGCCCGGCGGCGGCCAATGGGGAATCCTCCGTCGTCCGTCCGCGGATGTGGATGCGGAGAACACCCGGTTCCGTGCGATGTGGGACAACACCTACCTCTATCTGTTGGTGCAGTCCGACAAGATGTTCTGGAGCGATGCCACCGGCAACGTGTCGGAGTTCGTCCCGGGCGTGCAGATCCAGGGGATCAGCTTTGGTGCGGACAACCTGAACATCTATATCGACCCCAACCTGGACGGCGAACCGAACAGCCGCCCGGACAGCGAAGTGGATGGCTATCAGATCGCCTGGAACCAGTACACGGGTGAAGGTTCGCTGCTGGAGACCGCAACTGGCGGCCGGGAGTTCACCAACACCGGCCTGTTCCTGGAGAACCACATCAACACGCCCTTCGGCAACCAGGGTCTGTGGCAGGGCTTGCGCAAGAGCATGTTCCGCCAGGTCCACGGCGCTGAAGGTGGCATCATCGAGTTCGCTCTGGCCTGGGAAGACCTGGATTCCCCCAGCGAAGCGCAGTTCCCCGATGGTCTGCCCGAGGATTCCGGCACGGCTCATCCCATGGCGCCTGCCAATGGCGACAGCTGGATCTTCAACATCTCCCGCATCAGCTCGGATCCCGACAACTTCCTGCCGGTCTGGAGCTGGCACGGAGCCCAGGGCTTTGCAGTCGCTCCCCATGGCGACCTGATCTTCGCCGGCGCCCCGACCTCCGGTGGTCTGCCCATCAACAACGTCGTCGCCAGGCTCGAAGGCGGGAACGTGCTCATCACCATCTCCGGCGGAACCGCGCCGTTCCAGTTGCAGAAGCGTGCAACGCTCACCGGCACCTGGGCCAATGAAGGTGCGCCCTTCGATACCCAGACGGTGACCGTGCCGGCTCCCGGTGCGGAGGGTTACTTCCGCGTGATCGGTCAGTAATCGCGCAGCGGTCTGGAAATTGAATCAGGGGTTCCCGGCGAAGGCCGGGAACCCTTTTTTTTCAGGCCGGTTGCCCCGATCGGACCGGTCCGGCGGTGTTGTCGATGGCCCGGCGCATCTGGCGGAACCACCAGGCGGCGCGTTCACGGCTGCATGGGCGCTTGGCGCGACGCGATCTCACGGGGGCGGCAGCGGGGACGGGAAGGGTGAGGTCCAATTGCTGACGGGCCGGGGCGGGAAGTTCGCTTTTCATGGGGATAGCCTGCCAGCCTGGAGAGGACATCCGCTGTCCGGGGTGGAATGGAGCGGCGACGTCCGGTCGCCGTAACCGGGGAGGACGGCGAGTGGACCTCGCCGCTCCGTGGAAGGGGTATGGAGCGGCGAGGTCCGGTCGCCGTAACCGTCGCCCCGCACGGCTTGTTTCCGGCATGCGACTGGCTAGCATGAAACGCCTCATGCGCTCCCTTTGCCGGTTCATTGCCGGATACATTTTGCTGGGGCTTTGGCTGTGTCCGGTCCTCGGAGCGGACGTATCCAAATCAATCCGACTCCGCAATGGGACCATTGAGACGCCGTTGAAGGGAATGCGGGCGGCGGCGCCTGCCGGAGCGGACGAGGCGGCAGTGAGCGGGTTGTACCTGGTGCAGTTCGAGGGGAAGCCCGACCCGGCCTGGAAAGCGGAGTTGGCGGTGAAGGGGGTGGAACTGCTGCATTTTGTGCCGGACGACACCTTTGTGGCGCGGTTGGATGGCGTGAAGTTGGGCGAAGTGCGTGGGTTGGAGTTCGTGCGTTGGGTGGGGTTGTTGGAGCCGCGTCACAAGATCCATTCGACGGTGGTGAAGGCGTTGGCGGCGGATCCGGGAGAACCGGTGGCGGTGCGGGTGTTGTTGCGGGATGGAAGCGGGGGGGTGGCGGAGGCGCTGGCCACGACCCGGTTGGAAGGGGCCCGGATCCAGGCCACCCGGTCGCTGGGACCGATTGCAAGCGGACGGGTGCGGGCACGGGCGCTCCTGGAACTGGTCCGGTCCGGGGAGGTGATCTGGATCGAGGCGGCGCCGAAGATGAAGTTGTTCGACGAAGTCTCGACCAAGGTCGTGGCCGGTGAGACGGGGGAAGTCGGCGGGTTGGCGTGGGTGCATCAGTTGGGCTTTGACGGACGTGGCGTGACGGTGGCAGTGGCGGATTCGGGGTTGGACATCGGCTTCATCGACCTGATGCATCCGGACATCGAAGGTCGGGTGGACGCGTTGTTTGCGTATGGCGGCCTGGAGGATGCCAGTGACGAACACAGTCACGGAACGCATTGCGCGGGGATCATCGCGGGCAACGCCGCATTGGGGCAGGTCGATGACGACGGCGCGTTGTGGGGATTGGGTGTGGCACCGGGATCGCATCTGGTGGGGCAACGCATCTTCGATGGGTTGGGCAATTACCGGTCGCCCCCCAGTTTTGAAGTCATGACCCGGGATGCGGTCCGGGCGGGAGCCTATGTGGGATCCAATTCGTGGGGGGAGGATACCCAGGGCCGCTATGACCTGACCGCAGCCGAGTTCGATGCGCTGGTGCGGGACGCGGACTCGTTGACGCCGGGGGACCAGGAGTATGTTCTGGAGTTCAGTGCCGGCAATTCCGGTCCGGGCGGCCAGACCATCGGGACACCGGCCGTGGCCAAGAACGTGATCGCCACCGGTGCGTGCCAGAACAACCGCTATGTCTTCGGAATCTACGGCGAGGGACAGGAAGTCATGGCAGATTTTTCAGCTCGCGGTCCGGCTGAAGACGGTCGGATCAAGCCCGATATCGTGGCTCCGGGCACCTGGATCGCCTCGTTGAAATCCCAGGCCTCGGGCGATGAGAACGCCTGGTCGCCGATCAACGACAATTATCTCTATCAGGGCGGCACCTCGCAGTCGGGGCCCCACGTGAGCGGAGGCTGCGCGGTGTTCATCCAGTGGCATCGGGAGACCCGCGGCGGGATCACACCCTCTCCGGCGTTGGTGAAGGCGGCGTTGATCAATTCGGCGGATGACATGGGAACGGCCTTGGTACCGACGGATCCGGATGATCCGGATGACCCGGGTGAAGTGGTGGGGGACACCGGGCCGGTGCCGAACAATGACGAGGGTTGGGGACGGATGAACCTCGAGAACCTGATTGATTCGGAACGTCGCTTTGATTTCACGGATCAGGGAGTGGAATTGACCACGGGCGCCGTGTGGGAGAAGCGGGTGGTGGTTTCGGCGGGGGAACCCTTGAAGGTGACATTGGTCTATACCGATGTGCCGGGATTGCCCGCCGCGATTCCCGCCCTGGTCAACGATCTCGATCTCGAAGTGATCTCCCCCAGCGGAATCCTTCATCGCGGCAACGCCTTTGCCGAAGGCGAGACCGTTGCCGGCACTCCTGTCGGGGACCGCATCAACAATGTCGAAGGCGTCCTCCTGACCGGGCCGGAATCGGGCGAGTGGATCGTGCGCGTCCGTGCCGTCAACGTCGTCCAGGACATCCGGCGTCGGGCTGGTGATCCCCGCCAGGATTTCGCGTTGGTGGTCTCGGGCCAGTTGCCCGCACCGGGCGAGGGCGTCATCTCGTGGGATCGCGCGGCGTATCGCGTGCCGGGCATTGCAACCTTGCGTCTGCTGGACGAGGGCCTGCGCGGTGAATCCTCGGTCACGATCCGGGTGGGATCGTCGAGCACCGCCGGTTTCCTGAACCTGACGCTGAACCGGGCGGCCAGTGCGAACACCTTTACCGGATCGGTCAGCCTGGTTACCGGACCGGCGGCACCGGGACAATGGCAGGCGTCGGATGGCGAGACCTTGCGGGCGGTGTACATGGATGCGGATCCGGCGGGGGAACGGTTGGCGGAAGCGCGCATTGACCTGCAACCCCCGGTGATATCGGACATTGGTGCGACGGTGCAGTTCGGCCAGGTGACGCTCAGTTGGCTGTCGAGTGAACCGGCGTCATCGCGGGTCCATTACGGGACGACGAATGCGGTGACGAATGTGGTGGAGGACATTGCCTTCCGGCTGCAACCGCGGGTGGCCCTGCCGGTGCTGGAGGCGGGCACCACCTATTTCTATACCGTGGTGGCGACGGATCGGGCGGGAAACTCGGTGACCAATGACAATGGGGGGCGCTTTCACCGGTTTGTGGCACCGCGCCCGTCCGCGGCGTTGCTGGTGTATTCGCCGGAGCAGATCTTCATCGAGCTGTTGCCGGAAACGCCTTACCCGGGTATTGAATCATGGACTTATGCCCTGGATTCGCTGGGGATCGACTATGAGGTGTGGAACACGCAGGAACGCGGTGGGGCACCGACAGCCGAGCAGTTGAAGGCGTACCGGGTGGTGTTGTGGCGACCGGAGGAGTTGCAGGCGCCGACGCCGGGAATGACGGCGGCATTGACGACTTATATGGCCGGTGGCGGATCGCTGTTCGTCTCGTCCTTCGACCTGTTGACACGGTTGACGGAGTTGAACCAGAGGGCGTTCGCCACGGATGTCCTGCGGGTGGGAAGCTTCGCGGAGGATGGTGGGGCTGTTTATGTGGAATCGACCCCGGGTGATCCGGTGGGATCCGGCGCCACCATTGAGCTGGATTACTCGGATTTCCCCAGCGGATTCCTCATCGATCTGCTGGGTATCGTGTGGGAAACCGGGCCGGATCATCTGCAACTGGCCGCGGATGCGGCGCCGGTATTCGTGCAGGAGGAGGGTCGGATCGTGGGTCTGCGTTTTCCCCGCACGGGCGAGGACAGCCGGGGACGCGGGGTCTTCCTGTCATTTCCATTGGAAGCCGTGCCGTTGGAGGCGCCTGCTCCGAACAATCGGGCCACGGTATTGGGCAATGCGCTGGAGTTCCTCGTGCCCGGTCTCCAGGGACTGACCAGCGTCGCCCTCAGCAGCCCGGCCTATACCGTTCCCGGGTCCGGGTTGGTGGAGGTTTCCGATTCCCGGCTGGCCGGCAGCACGAATGTGGTGGTGACCCTGTCGACCACAACCGTGCCGGATGCCATTGAAGTGCAATGTTTCGAGACGCCGTTGAGTGGGGTGTTCCGGGGACGATTCGTGCTGGTGCAACCCACCGGGGCCGGACCGGCTGCCGATCCGCCGCCCCTGCCGGGGGCGCCCGTGCGCATCGCGGCACGGAACGGGGATGGATTGGCGGTGCGCTATGTGGATTCCGGGGGACGCGAACTCGGTTCCACGGCCATCGTGGACACGACAGCACCCCGGATCAGCGGCGTTGAAGTGGAGACTTCTTACAGCGAGGCGACCCTTGTCTGGACGACGGACAAGCCGACGGATGCGCTGGTACGGTTCGGGGAGAGCGGCGGGGATGAGACGTTTCTGACGCGGTCGGGTTATTCGGCCGAGTTGGCCACCCGCCATGAGGTGCAGTTGAGGGGCTTGTTGCCGGACCGGACCTATTACTTCGTGGTGGTGAGCCGGGATCAGGCGGGCAATACCACCACCGACAACCGGGGCGGGGAATTGTACACCCTGCGCACGCTGCGTCCGGTGATTCCGCCGTGGTCGGATGACCTGGAGTCGGGCCGGGTGGGCTGGGCGGTCTTCAGTGACGATTCGCTGTTTGGTGGTGGGTTTGATGATGACGACGACGGCGGGGGCGGAGGGTTCCTTTTGGCAGGTTGGCAATACGGGGTGCCACAGAACCGTTTGGGGATCACGGCCCGCAGCGGGGCCAATTGCTGGGCCACCAACCTGCGCGGGGAGTTTGTCGATCTCGCCATCACCGACCTCATCAGTCCGGCGGTCAGTCTGGTGGGAGGGAACCGGGCGCGATTGAAGTTTTGGCAGTACTACGATTTCACGGCTTCGGACGCGGGGGGCGAGGATGACTTTGGCGATTTCACCATCGAGATTGCGCAGGTGGCGGTGACGTTGGATGGCGGCAATTCGTGGCGGGCCTTGTACGCGAATCCAGAGGAGCAGTCGGAGGGGTGGGAAGAGGTGTCGCTGGATCTCACTCCCTACCTGGGGAATGTGGTCCGGTTCCGGTTCAACTATCAGATGTTCAGCTTCAATGGTTCCGAACGTCCGGGCTGGTTCATCGATGACGTCTCGGTCGAGATGCAATCGGTGGCGGAGACCGGTTTGGTGGTGTCGAATTCCCTGGCCCAGGCTCGGTTCACCGTGGAGTCCGGCACGGGTCAATGGACGGGGGAAGGAAGGGTGTGGCGGACCAATCTGGATGCCGGGAATTATACCATCCGATGGAATCCGGTTCCGTGGCATGTGACCCCGCAACCCCAGACGTTCGCCATAGGTTCATCCACCAACCTGACGGCGGTGACCGGCACCTATGGCTTCGAGGATTCCAACACCAACGGAATTCCAGACCCGTGGGAGCGACACTTTTTTGAGGGTGCACTGCTCGACGGGGAGATCCGCGACTGGGATCAGGATGGGGCGGATGAGTTGCGGGAGTTCATGTCGGGGACGGATCCGCGGGATGCGAACTCGGTGTTCACGGTATCGCTGCCGGAAGAGTTGCCGAACCGGACGGTGCAGGTCGGTTGGACGGCGTTGGCGGATCGGGAGTACGTGCTCGAAGTGACGACCGATCTGGTGACATGGACGGGATTGTCTGAACCGATCCGTGGGATGGGCGAACGCGTGGTGATGACGTTGCCCGCGCTCGATCAACGCCTGGCCTATCTGTTCCGGGTCCGCGTCTGGCCGTAGCCATGGAGCGGCGAGTGTCGCTCGCCGGAGTGATCGTGGCGCGACTGACCTACGTCTTTCGATGGGAGGGAGGTGTCACGCGAAGCCGCGAAGAACGCGAAGACGAGGGGAAGCCGCAGATTTCGCAGATGGGGAGCCGATCGGTGGGTTTTTGAACCACGGATGGGCAGTCCCGCTGATTCCCTCCGTGTCCATCTGTGGGATCTGTGGTTTGAAAGCCGCGCGGTTTTTGCATGGGGAATAGACCGGATTCGGCGCCGCCTTGGGCCAATTTCTCCAATGAATGTGGTTCATTCATCGGTGGGGGAGATCGATGGGTGGTGGGGGAGAAAATGCCCCGATTGGGCAATAAGGGGTGGTCGTTTGGGACCCGGCCATGCGAAGCTCGGGGTCCATCGTGGTGTCTGGATGGGCCTGACACTGATTCGATGGACTGGAGACGCATGAAATGTATGGAAAATGGAAGATGGCCCTGGCTGGCCTGGGAGTGCTTGCAGCGTTGGTTTGGGTGCCCGTGTTGCACGCGATATTGCTGGGTTTCAACCTGGTGATGCATCTGGTGGTGATGACCGGCCAATGGCTGGCATTGCGCTCGCGGAAACGTCGGAAGACTCCGTTGAACTGGCAGGGAACGACCCAGCCGTTCGTGACCGTCCAGGTCCTCACCCACAACGAGCCTCCGGAGCTCGTGATCGAGACCTTGCGATCCCTCGCCCGACTCGACTGGGAGGCCTATGAGGTGCAGGTCGTGGACAACAACACCACCGATCCCGCGGTGTGGCGTCCGCTGGAGCAGGCGTGTCGTGAACTCGGGCCCCGGTTCCGCTTCCTGCATGTGGAAGGGTTGTCCGGGTTCAAGGCTGGCGCCATGAACTGGGCGCGGCAATTCATCGATCCACGCGCGGAGTTCCTGTTCGTGGTGGATGCCGATTACGTGGTCGAACCCTGGGCTCTCCGACGTGCGGTCGCGTATGGAGCGGATCCCAAGGTGGCCTTGGTCCAGTTCCCGCAGGACTATCGGAATGTGTGTCCGGAGAACCGGGGAATCGTGGCGGAGTACCGCCATTTCTTCAGTGGCTACATGGCCATGGCGGACCGGTTGGGCTGTGTGCCATCGACCGGCACCCTGACGTTGGTGCGGGTGTCGGCGTTGCGGGCGCTGGGTGGGTTCTCGGAGGATTGCGTGACCGAGGACGCTGAACTGGGATTGCGACTCATGCTGGCCGGGCATCGAGCGGTGTTTGCCGATGAACGGATCGGTCACGGTCTCCTGCCGCATGACCTGCGGACGTTGAAGCGGCAGCGGTGGCGGTGGGCGTTTGGAAATGCACAGATCCTGCGCACCTGCTGGAGGCAACTGCTGTTCAAGCCGGGCCCCAATTGGCGTCAACGCGTCGGCTGCTTCGTCCACCTGACTGCCTGGTTCAACTTCAACCTCATCCCATCCCTGTCCCTGATCGTGCTGGCGGCTCTCGCGCAGCTTGGGGTGATGACTGCGGTCCAGCCTTACCTCGTGGTGATCGCGGCGTTCACCCTGTTGAGCTACTTCATCCTGCGCTCAGCCACGCTCAGCGTCGCATTGCGTCGGGACGGGCTTCCGGTGTCGGAGATCGCCCGCGCCTGTGTGGTCCACGCCGGCCTCGGATGGATCTTCAGCACCAGTTGGCTGAAGTGCCTGTGGAGTCCCGATGAACCATTTGGTCGGACCGACAAGTTCATTGGAGCCCATATCCCGGTCGGGCTTCGGGCGGTGGGCGTGGAACTCCTCATCGGAATCGCGTTGTTGGCCTCGGCCGGGATCCTGATCGCCGCGGACTTTGTCCTGGGCCCCATCGCGGCCGTCCTGATGGCGGGCGCGCGGTTCTCGGTGCTCTGGGTCGCACGCGAAATGAAGGCGACCTTCGGTGCCACCGAGAAGGCCTGGGAACTCATGACCCGGAAACCCAAGGCGGTTCGCCCGCAACCGGCTCCGGTCGAGGTGGAAGATCTCGAACTGGTGAAGCCGGCCTGAATCGCATCAACGAAAAGGGGGTGACGGCGTCTGCCGTCACCCCCTCTTGCTGTCCGGGTCACATCCACCCGGGGTGGTGTGATCCTCCACCGATCATTTCGCGCCCTGATCGATCCAGGCGCGGACCAATCCGATCTGGTCCTTGGTCAGGGGCTCGCCCTTGCCCTCGGGCGGCATGGCCGCGTCCGGATCCAATTGGGCGATGGAATGGACCAGGGCGCTCTTGGCGCTGTCACCCTTGATGATGGTTGCTCCGCTGCTGCTTTCCTTCAGGGCGGCTTCCAGCGTGTCCAACCGGAGTTTGCCCTTCTGCTTTTCGGCTCCGTGACACTTCACGCAGGACTTCTCGAAGATGGGGAGGATGTCCTTGGCGAAGGTCACGTCCTTGCGCGCCGAGGCAGGAGGGATTTTCGAGACATCGACATCGGCGCCAACGACGTTCAGGCCGCCGATCACGGAGGCCAACAGGATGAGGGATTTCATGGAATGATTTCGCACAACGTTGTTTCAAGAATGAGCCCGGCACCGGAAAATTCAACCGGATCAGCCGAAGGCGAATCGGGCAGGGTGCATCCCGAAGTGGTTGGCAACTCGGCAACGTCACACGGCTCCAGTTGTGATCCCGGTGGACAGTCAACCGTTTCGGAAGCGTTGTCCCCAACGGGGACTTGGAATTCAGCCCCGGGCTCTGATCTTCCGGCCCTTCAGGCCGGCGGGCCGGACTGAATCATCCCCGACGTGGTGCAGCCGAAGGTTGCGGATCCTTCAGCAGATCCGCCTGCCTTCGCAGTGTCGCTTCCATGGATCGCCAACAACTTCGGGATGCACGGAATCGAACAGGGGAGAAATCCGAACGTTGCCGCTCCGCGGGAAGAATGTGGTTTGCACGTTGGGCTTCACCGGTAGGCTCGCCGCATGGCGCGGCATCGGTTCCTATCCTGGTTGTTCCTCTCAGTCCTGATGGTTCCGGCCCAGGCGGATTGGCCTACGGCCCGGGGCAATGGCGGGCGCACCGGAACTTCAGCAGTCGGTCCAACCGGTCCCTTGCAAGTCGCCTGGAAGCTGACCACCGCCACGCCGGCTCCCGCCTGGCCCGGTGAAGCCCGCGGCAGTCTCTGGCAACGCATCACCAACAGCCTCACCGCCCGCGCCGCCGATGACCTCGCTCCCGTCCCGATCCTCGCCGGTGGTCGTCTGATCTTTGCCACCACGCATGACGAAGTCCGTTGTGTCGACCGGGCCACCGGTCAGACGGTCTGGCGTCACTTCTGCGGTGGTCCCGTCCGCTACGCACCGGTCGCCCAGGACGGCAGGGTTTTCGTCGGATCCGATGACGGCACGGTCCAGGCCCTGGATCTGGAATCGGGTCGGGTCGTGTGGTCGACCCGCATCGGTCCGGATCGACCCATGGTCTCCGGCAATGGTCGTCCGATCAGCCCCTGCCCGATCCGCACCGGCGCACTGGTCGCCGATGGCCTGGTCTATGTGGCAGCCGGATTGTTCCCACTCGAAGGCACCTATCTCGTCGCCCTGGATCTCCGCGATGGCTCCCTTCGCTGGCGTTCCCATCTCGGCCCGGTCTCGCCCCAGGGGTATCTCGTCGATGCCGGTGTCGAGATCCTCGTGCCCTGTGGCCGGGCAAGTCCGCGGTTGTATCGGAAGAAGGACGGCACCTTTGTCCGCGATGTTCCTTCCGCTTCGGGAACGTTCGCCGTGGTGTCCGAAGGCGAGACGATGTCCGGCCCGGGCCCGACCGGAGCCATCCAGGGCGCGCAGGCGCGGACCGGGACCAAGATCGTGTCGTATCCGGGCCGCCAGATGGCGGTGACGCCAGAGCGGTCTTATCTGGTGACCGGCCTGGATCTGGTGGCCCTCGACCGTGCGCAGTTGCGGACCAGCGGCGGTGACCTGGCCAAGGCCACGTTGTGGAAGGCCGAGTGCGGAACCGGCGCCGCATTGATCGTCGCCGGCGACCAGGCGTTCGTGGGCACTTCAGACCGTGTGGAAGTGTTCGACATCCGGACCGGTGCCCCGCGCCAATCGATCGTCACCGGGAGTCCGGTGGCGGCGTTGGCAGCCGATGCCCTCGGGTTGGTGGTCGCGTTGCGGGATGGAACGGTGATCGGACTTCAACCCAACGCCGTGACAAAGGCGGTTGAACCCATCGCAACTCCTCCATTGCCGCGTCCGCACCGCGCGGAAATGGTTTCGGAATGGGTCCGTGGCCTGTCCTCGCCGGCAGGTTGGGTCTTGTGGAGTGGCACCGGCGATCCGCTTTCCACGGTGGCGTCGTTGATCACAGCGGGTCGTCTGCATGTGGTCGTCGCGGCGACGGAATCCGACGCACCCCAACTCCGACGTCGCCTGGCGGATCTGGGTTGGCTGGGCACCCACGCCAGTGTGGTGATCCGGCGCACCGACGGTTCGGTGCCGGTGGCGGATCACCTCTTCAACCTGGTGTTGGCGGACGACCTTTCATTGGCTGAATCCGAGCGGTTGGCGTGTCCCGCACCGTCCGGTTGGATCGCCCGCGGCGACGTGGCGAAGCCGGCGCCGGCCGGGGCGCGTACCGGTTCCTGGACCCATCAGTACGGCAATGCAGCCAACACCTGCGCCACGGCACAACCGCTCACCGGATTTCCCCGCCTTCAATGGTTCGGCGGTCATGGGCCCGAACGCATGCCTGACCGTCACACCCGCGGTCATGCACCGCTCGCCGCCGGCGGTCTGTTGCTGTCCATGGCCGAAAACGGACTCATCGCCACCGACGCCCGCAATGGAACCGTCCGATGGGAACTGGATCTGCCCGATTCCATGCGGTACGCGATGCCCTATGACGCCGGGTACGCGGCGTTGTCGGAGGACGGACGGCGCGCGTACGTGGCGGTGAAGTCGGAGTTGTGGGTGATCGATACCCGGCAGGGTGCGGTGGAGCGCCGGATTCCCTGTCCGATCCCGGATCGGCACTGGGGATGGGTCGCGGTGGAAGGCGGGATGATTCACGGCAGTGCCCAACTTCCCACCGCGTCCCGGACGTTGCGGCAGTATGAGTTGGTGGATCTGGATTACCGTTCCGAACGGCCGTTGGTGGGTTCCGGCGCGGTGTTCCGGATCGATCCGGGCACGGGTGCGACCCTGTGGATGACGTCGACGGAAGGCGCCTTTGTGAATGCCACGCTGAGCCGGGCAGGGGACAGGCTCTACGCCGTGGAAGCGCGCGGGACCAAGGCCCGGGAGGATCGTCTGGGACGACTGGACTGCTCGGCTTACCTCGAGGACGCCCACGTGGTGTGTCGCGATGCCGGATCCGGGAAGTTGATCTGGGAAAAGCCGCTTCAATGGGCCGAGGCCCGCGACATCCTCGGACTCACGGTCTCCGGGGATCACCTGTTCCTGTCGGCGGCGGAGAGCGTGAAGAACCACGCCGTGTATCACCTGCGCTGTTGGTCGGCCAAGGATGGCAAGGAGCTGTGGACGGCCGACGGTCGGAATCCCGGGGCTGACCTGTACCATGGGCAACAGGTGAAACGCCCGGTGGTGTTGCGGGACCGCGTGGCGTTCGAGGTGGGGATTTATGAGATCGGCACGGGCAAGGTCTGGGTGCCGCCGGGTCAGGCCGACGGTTGGATGATGTCGCGCCCGGGCCATGCCTGCGGCGGGATGACGGGGGCCGATGACGGGCTGTTGTTCCGGGCGGACAACCCGACCTTCTTCCGGATTGCGGACGGCACGTTCACGCGCCTGTCGCCGACCCGACCGGGTTGCTGGCTGAACATCCTGCCGGCGGAAGGCGGGGTGTTGATCCCGGAAGCGAGCGCCTCGTGCGTGTGCGGGTTTCCATTGCAGACCTCGATGGGATTCGCATTTGGAGCCGAACCGGTGCCGCAATTGCCGGACGTGGGGATGAACGCCCCGGGGCGATGACCGGTGAGGAGCGGCGAGTCCCCAGAACTTGGGCTTGGCAATGGGAGTGGGCCGGCCAAGATCGACGGCGTTGCGTGACATCCGAGCGAGGTCATCGACAAAGGCCAGCTTAGCTCAGCGGCAGAGCAACGGTTTTGTAAACCGTGGGTCGTCGGTTCAATCCCGACAGCTGGCTCCAATTTTACAAACCAATCCTTCTTCCCGGGTTGGATCACTCTTTCCGTGACGTATGCGTGACAGACTGGGCGCTCCGTCATCGATGAGTCGAGGTCAACACCGTCACGTTCGGCGTCGGTCTTGAGCCACATACTGCCCATGACTTGCCGACCACTTTCGCCTGTCAGCGAGTCGTACCCGATAAGTCCGATGTGGAAGGGGTAAGATGCTCCTTGATGGGCCCCGCCTGTCCCGTTACGAATCAACGAGCTCCCCGGGTCGGGCATAGGCCGTTGCCCAAAAGGCAGGATCCAACCATGCAAAAAGTTATCGAGCGCCCGCTAGGCCCGACAGGTTTGGCTTTTGTCCGGGATTTGGCATTCTGGGGCAAAAAGCGTTTGGCTTTGCACCCTCAATCGAGGGTGCTAGGCCAAGCTGGTGATCGCTGCGTTGGACCCTATTGTTGTTAGGCCGCTATGCGCACTGCCATTTTGAGCATGTCACTCCTGGCTGTTATCGCATCAGGATGCAGCACACACAGAGCGGACATTGAAACAGCCATTATCTATTCGCCGCTGATTGTTGCAGGATTACCAGGTTACGCGCTGGCGAAGGGTTGGCGCGCTCTTAGAGATACAGGTGCAGACAGGATCTATCCGCCCGTCGGGCTCACCCAAGCTCAGGTTGAGGATCAGATAGAAAAGCTGCCCGGGGAAACACCGAAGAAAGAGATTGCCCTCGACCCTGCTCAGGATACTGAAAGTTGGGTAGTGAGAAAGGGGCGAGCAATTGTTTACGTCAAATTCCAGGATGGATTCACCATTGAGTATGATAAGTAAAGCCTGTTCCAAACCACCCTGTCTTAGGTATTCCCACCTCGACCCAGGCTCGTCCGAATCTTCGAGACAACGGTGTGATCCCTACGTCGGAGGCGTTTCAGCCGGTAGCCCGGGCGTGAGCGAAGCGACACCCCGGGTCATGCGTTTGAATCGGTTCCTACCCCGGAGGGGTTTGAGAACCCTCTGCAACCCCTCCGAGGTAGATATACTTTCTCATCCTTTCCCGGGGTGCGCTTCGCGACCCCGGGCTACCGGCTCCCAACCCTTCGGGTTGAAGACTTCTGCAGCCACAAAGTTAGGGTCACCACCAGACGGTCTGGGCGCATGAGGGTCGAATTTTCTTGGTGAAGGGAGATTTTGCCCCCTATGAGCCTCCTTGTGGCGTGGGTTTGACTGGTGGCTATCAATGCCTTCGGCACTCCGGGGACAGGCTCTACTGAGGGTGGGTTGCACACATTTGCGACATCGGCAGTCCGTGCAGGTTCGCCGCGAAGGGAATGACGTCACTGCCGGTGTAAAGCACCACGCCACGAACCCATCGCTGGCCCGCCGCATTCGCCATCGCCTGCAACCCCCTGACATCCGAGCCGCCCAACGTCGCGCCCGCCTTGATCTCGATGCCGACCAATCGCCCCGAGCTGTCTTCCAGGACAATGTCCACTTCCTGTCCCGACGCTGTGCGCCAGAAATAGAACTCCGGCTGGGTTTCACTCCAGGCGGATTGCTTGCGCAATTCCATCAGCACGAAGTTTTCCAACACGCCACCGGCCAGAGGGCGATCCAATTTCAATCCCTCCAGGGTCAATCCCAGCAGATGTGCCAGCAATCCGGTGTCATGTAGATACACCTTGGGCGTCTGGATGATCCGCTGGCCGAGGTTGCTCGACCACGGCCGCAGCAGCTGAACCAGGAACGTCGCTTCGAGCAGGGCGAAGTATCGCTTCAGCGTGGTTTGGGGCAGCGCCAGCGATCGCGACAGATCCGCGAAATTCAACAGGTTGCCGGCTCGGGTGGCCACAACCGACAGCAGGCGCGGCACGGCTGTCACGTCGGCGACATGGGTGAGGTCGCGAATGTCGCGCTGAAGAATGGTCGTCAGGTACGACTGAAACCACGCCTTGCGACGGGCCACGGTCTTGCGGCCAATCGCCAGTGGATACCCCCCTGTCAGGACTGCTTCAAACAGGTCGTCACGCTGCAGGCGCTGGTTCACGCCTGATGTCCAGACTGGCTGCTTGGAGAATAGTGCATCCACGAAGCCCTCTTTGAAGCCATGGAGTTCGCCCTGCGAGAACGGCCAGAGGGTCAACAACTCCATGCGACCAGCCAACGACTCGGACAACTTCGGCAGCAGCAACACATTCGCCGAGCCGGTGAGCAGGAAACGTCCCGGCTCACGCTTGCGGTCAATCGCCATCTTGATGGCCGTGAAGAGCTCTGGGACGTGTTGGACTTCATCCAAGGTCACTGGCGCGCTCAAGCCGGCGATGAATCCATTTGGGTCCCGCTTTGCCGCCTCCAGAACGCCGGGGTCGTCAAAGGTCAGGTATTGGCGACCTTGCTCCTCGAGTTCAGGCAGTCGGACGAGAGTGCTCTTGCCGGTCTGCCGCGCACCATTGATCAAGACGGCGGGTGTGTCCTCCAACGCCTGGAGGAGTTGCCCGGTGAGGTGGCGGCGAATCATGGTGGTTAATCAACCAATCACTGGATGATAATCAACCAGTTTGTGACTGGATGATGCAGTCGATGGCGGCGCCCCAGACAGACATTCTGTCCATCCCCTCCTTCCTGCCATCCTGTCCGCCCCATCTGCCCCAACGCCCGATTGGAGGCTCAGCAATGGCTGGAGAATAGGCAATGGGGTCACATCCTAAGGATTGACAACCCGGGACCCGGCATGCGGGCGGTTCATCCGGCGGCTCCAAGATCAAATATTGAAGCTTAGGATGTGACCCCATTGCCCCAAAGGGATTGAGATGCGGAATGAATTCCGCGCTCCTGAGGGAATTGGAGCGGCGACGTTTGGTCGCCGTTAGCCCTGCTTCAGCCCAGGAATCGGGTGAGGAGGTTGCGGGTGATCTGTTGGACGCGGGGGTCGGGGCCGAGGGGACGGGTGTAGACGGCGGGGCGAAGGTATCCGGGGGGTTCACTCAGGCCGTCGCCCCACCAGATGGTGGCGGCGTTGAACACGACATTGTTTCGGGGCCCGGGATAGACGGTGGCGGTGAACTCGCCGCCGTTGGGTTTGCCCGGGGCTTCCTGAGTGGGACCGCCCGCCACCACTTCCAGTCCTGGAATCGGCGCGGGATCGCCGTGCCATTCCCATCCGACGAGGCCCGGGATGGAGTCGCCAGCCTTCATGCCGGTGTCTTTGAAGAGCCAATGATCGGGTTTGCGACAGGTCCAGTCGGCGCCGCCGGTGACGGGGCCGGTCGAATGGGCGCCGATGAGTTCATTCGCATACGGGCGTTCGTGGGGCAGGGAATTCATGGCGACGAAATCGCGCGTGCCGCCCGGCGGACCGAAGACGCCGGTCCGTTCGAAGATGCGATGGGATCGGCCATGGGGATCGCGGGAGAAGGCGATCCGGCCACAGACGGCGTTGCCGGAGAGGAAGGCGGCATTGAGGCCGTCGCGGATGGCGCCCTGGACGTTGCGGAACATTTCCAGGGTCCAGTATTCGTCGTGACCGACACTGAGGAATCCGAGGCCGCGCCGGAGTCCACGCGGATCCGAATGGGTGTCCTGATTGGAGATATAGGAGACGTCATAACCTTCGCGTTCGAGCCAGTAGGCGATGGGAAATTCCCAGAGGAGGAATTCGCCGGAACCCTGGGAGAGCGGGGCATCGAAGATCTGGCAGTAACGGGCGTAGGGCCGGTTGAAGCTCACCTGGACATCGCCACCCCACCACCACTGATGTTCGCCGTTGTCGTAGAGGGCGAACTGGGTGGGCCACCGGTTATAGGCCTGCCAGGTGTGGTCGCTGCATTGGAACAGGAGATCGACGGGCCGGTCATCGCGCACGATGAAGATGACATAGCTTTCAAGCCCGGATCCGCGGGTGCGGAGGCGTCCGAGATGAACGCCGCTGACGGTGTCGCGGGGGACGGTCCAGGAATGGGCGACGGGCCATTGGCAGTCGCGGACCCGTTTGTTGCCGATGGGTGGGGTGGGATGGGCGCGGCCAGGAAGATTGGCGAAGGCGGCGACGCGACGGGCACCGTCGCCCTGATAGAAGCCGAGGCGGAAGATCTCGAGGTCGAAGGGTTCGGCGGGATCGGTGCTGACGTGGAAATCGATGCGTTGGCCGGGGCGGACGCGGAGTTCGGAGCAATAGCCTTCGATCCAGGGACAGCGCCAGCGGGTGGGGGGATCGATGCGGGTGGAGGTGAGAAGCCAGTCGCGGGTGCCGGGCCGGTCGTTTTCGCGGCGGATGGAATCGCGTTGGGAGGAGCGGGACGGGGTGATGGGTGTGGCGCAACCGGCGGCGAGTGCGAGTGGGCCGAGGGCGGCGATCTGTTGGAGGGCGCGGCGACGACTGAGGGGGGGCATGGGGGAGGTTGGGGTTCCTCCCGTGGAGGGATCAACCGTGTTTGCGTTGGGTGATCTGGGGTTGGCTGAGGATTTCGAGGGCGCGGAGGGAAGCGGCATTGCGACCTTCGACACCGAGTTTCTGGAAGATGCTGCCGAGGTGTTGTTTCACGGTCTTGTCGCTCATGCCGAGGATGGTGGCGACATCGAGGTTGCTCTTGCCCTGGGTGACCCAGAGGAGGACTTCGGATTCGCGCGGGGTGAGGGCGAGTTCGCGTTGGAGGGGTGCGGCGGAGCTGAAGTCGGGATTGAATCCCTGGCCAGCCTGGCCCAGGGCTTCGGTGAGTCTTTCCTCGACGGCTTCAGCCCGGGCGAGACGGGCCTGGACGGCGGCCAACAGGTCTTCGCGGATGACGGGCTTGGTCAGGTAATCGTCCGCCCCGAAGTTCATGCCGATGCGGATGTCGGATTTGTCGCCGCGGGCGGTGAGGAAGATGAAGGGGGTGGAGGCGAACTGACGGTCGGCACGAAGGCTTTGCACGACGCCGTAGCCATCCATCTCGGGCATCATGACGTCGCAAAGGATCAGGTCCGGCAGTTCGCGTCGGGCGGTCTCGACGCCGGCGACGCCGTCGGGGGCGGTGACGACATCGAATCCTTCCATTTCGAGGAGCAGGGCGAGATTCCGGCGCATGGGAGCCTGGTCTTCGATGATGAGGATCTTTTTCGCGCTCATGGGTGCGGGCGGAGATTGATCAGAACGGATCGGGGAAGCCATCCGCCGTTGGTCTGAAGTGGGGGGGCGACATTGGGGGAGTATCCCGCGGAGACGCGGAGACGCGGAGGCGCGGAGGAATGGAGGAACGGAGATCTGTTGGAGGGGGTTAGGAGGTTTTCTTTTTTACCACAGAGAGCACAGAGAGCACAGAGGGGGAGAAGGGTGGGAAAGGTTGGTCGTGCTCGGTTTCGGGCCGACCCTTCAGGGCTCGGAATCATTCGTCCGCGCTTCCCGGGGCACGCGACCTGAGCTGCAATGGATCGCGCCGTTGGGGTTGCGGGCAATCGTACTCGTCATCGTACCCGTACTCGGGCGGCGATGTCTTCTTTGGCGAGGGTGCGGCGGCTTGGGGGCGGGATCGAGTACGAGTACGAGTACGGGGCGAGGGGAGGTTGTCCCCGGGGGATAATCTTTCGGTTGTTGGATGGGGATCAGTTCGGGCTTTTCTGCGGGTGGAGACGTGGAGCAGGATATGTCCTTGGTATGTGCTGCATGCTCCCCATTCCGGTCCGGATTCGCGTAGGCGCACTTTGGCTCCTTTGCGTGGGGTGGGGCATTCCGGCTTGAGAACAACGGCCGGCCGGAGCCCCGGGGCCCGGCCGGACGTTTCATACAGCGTCTGGAGGAGGCTTCAGGGTTTCCGACGGGTCCATCCCGATCATGGAAACAACACCTGACTCCGAGCGTCGGGACATCGGCTGGATGCTCCTGTCCATCGTCCTGTTTGCCCTGAACGTGCTGTTGATCCGGGCAGTGGCCTTGCACACGCCATCGGCGGATGGCCATGTCGCCCTGGTCTTCCGGGGAGCGATCGGGCTCATGGTGGTGTGGGTGGCTTTTCGAGGTCGCGGTCTGGAGGCGGGTCATCTGTTCAGGCGTCCGCTGGTGTTGGCGCGAGGTGCGGTTGGCGGGGTGGCGACCCTGATCTTCTATCTGACGATCACGCCGTTGGGGGCGGGTCGGGCGGTGATCCTGAACCTGACGTATCCGATCTTTGCGGCGGTGATGGCGGCGTTGTGGATCGGGGAACCGATCGTTCGTCGGCAGTTGGGTTGGATGGTGGTCTCATTTGTGGGGTTGGTGATCTTCCTGGGTGGAAAAGCGCTCAAGGGTGGGGTGACGGGCTATGAATATCTCGGGTTGGCGGGTGCGGTGAGTGCGGGGGCGGCGGTGGTCCTGATCCGGTTGCTGAGGCACAGTGTTCTTCGGCGAACGGATGGATGGATGGGGCTGGGTGGGAGCGGTGGTCATCCTGTTGGGGACGTATCGGGCGGTGTCGGGGGGTGGAGGAGGGAAGAAGGGGTGAGGCGGAGGAATCCGGAATGGGTTGGAGGGGCGCATTTGGAGACTGCCCTCGCCAAAGAATGCGAAGGGGTTGGCGACAGTTTGAACGGTCCGAATGGATTCTCCGGCTACGTGCTGTCGGCGACCGAACGTCGCCGCTCCGGGATGTGCGCTGGAGGAGACGGCCACGGTTGGCTTTCGCCGGGGGTGGGTCGGGGGTAGGATCCTCCCATTCCAGTGAGAAATTGCATCGGGGAGATCCTGCGTCGACGGAGGGGGTGGTGGCTTTGGCTGATGCTGTTGCTGCCGACGTTGGATGTGTTTGGGGCGGATGAAGGGGGACCGCGGGTGTTGCTGGTGACGCCGGTGCCGGGTGAGGCGACGAACCTGAGCCAGGTCACGGTGACCTTTTCAGCGCCGGTGACGGGGGTGGATGTGGGGGACCTGGTGCTGGCGGGATTCCCGGCATCGGCCATGACCGCGTTGTCGTCGTCGACCTATGAGTACCGGTTCCCGGACGGGTTGCCGATGGGGCCGGTGAACGCTTCCTGGATTCCGCTGCATGGCATCCGGGATGCGGGCGATGGGACGAAGGTTTTCGCGGAGGTGGCGGAAGGGAACTCATGGGAATATGTGCGGGTGGATCCGACGGCTCCGATCGTGGTGAGGCGGTTGCCGGCGTCGGGAGTGGTGCGGGAATTGACCGGGGTGGAGATCCTGTTTTCAGAGCCGGTGACGGGGGTGGATGCGGGGGATCTGTTGATCAACGGTCAACCGGCAACGGGGGTGGATGGACTGGCCGCAGGACCCTATGTGTTTGCCTTTCCACGGGTGGAATCGGGGGAAGTGGAACTGCGCTTTGCAGGCGGGCATGGCATCCGGGATGTGGGGGTGCGGGCATTGGATTTTGCGGGTGGCAGTTGGGTGGTGACGGTGGATCCGGGGTTGGAGGATCCGGCGATCCGGTTGAATGAGTTGGTGGCGGCGAATGCGACGGGGTTGCGGGATGAGGACGGGGAAGAGCAGGGGTGGATCGAGATCTTCAACGAGGGTGGGACGCCGGTGAACCTGGCGGACTATTCGCTAAGTGATGATCCGGATGAACCGGGTCAGTGGGTATTCCCGCCGGTATTGCTGGGCGCGGGGGAATACCGGGTGATCTTTGCGAGCGGCAAGGATCGCCGGGATGGAACGGTCGGGAGTCGATTGCACACCGGATTCCGCCTGGCGCGCGGCGGTGAATATCTGGGTCTGTTCAATGCGGAATGGCCGCGTCGGGCGATCAGTGAGTTGGCGGGGAAATTCCCCGCGCAGCGGAACGACGTGAGTTGGGGGCGACGTGCCGATGGGAGTTGGGCGTATCATCAGGTGCCGACGCCGGGCGCGGTCAACAGCGGGCCGACCCTGGAACAGGCCTGTGAACCGGTCCGGTTCAGTGTGGAACGGAGTTATATCCAGCATCCGTTCGAGTTGATCCTGAGTTGTGGGACGCCGGGTGCGACGGTGCGGTATACGTTGGATGGAGCTGAACCCAACGCGACCAACAGCCTGGTGTATCAGGGTCCCATCCTGATCCAGCGGACCACGGTGGTGCGGGCGAATGCGGTGCGGACGGGATGGCTGGGATCGGAGACGGCGACGCACACCTATCTCTATGGGTTGAGCACGGCGCAACGTGGGCTTCCGGCGATTTCGTTGTCGACGGCCACCAACAACCTGACGGGACGATCGGGCATCGTCGGGATGCAGGGGGGGACACGGGACGGGGGCGGAGCGTGGGTGCGCCGATTGGCGACGGACTATTTCAATCCGTTGAACCGCGGGCCGGCGTGGGAACGGCCGGTGTCGGTGGAACTGCTGACGCCGTCGAACAACGGGGAGTTCCAGATCGATGCCGGGTTGCGGTTGCATGCGAGTGACTACTTCCGGCCGCGCCTGACCCCGACGAGCAAGTTTTCGTGGCGGCTCTATTTCCGTGGGGACTACGGGGCGGGCCGGTTGCGGTATCCGTTGTTGCCCATCTCGAATGTGGAAGAGTTCGATGCGTTGGTCCTTCGGGCGGGATCGAACGATTTGAATCCGTTCGTGCGGGACGAATTGCAACGGCGCCTGTTTGCGGACTGCGGCCAGGTGTCGTCGCTGGGAATGATGGCGGTGCTGTACCTGAACGGCCGTTACTCGGGCCATTACAATCCGGTGGAGCGGATCGAAGCGGATTTCCTTTCGATCCATCACGGGGGCGGCAAGGAGTGGGATGTGCTGTCGCAATCGGGTCCGGTGGATGGAGACCGGTTGGACTTTGACCGGATGATGTCGGGGGCGCGGACGGGATCGGCGACGAATGCGGCGTGGCTTCAGGCACTGTCGTTGCGTCTCGATCTGACCAACTTCGTGGATTACCTGCTGGTGAACGCGTATGGCTACAATGGGGATTGGCCGCACAACAACTGGCGTGCAGGACGGGAACGGCGGCCGGGTGCGTTGTGGCGATTCTATATCTGGGACGCGGAATGGTCGTTCGGGATCTATAACCGGTCGATTTCCGGGAACACGTTCACTGAGTTGGGAACGAGCGAGATCGGGACCTTATACAGCCGGTTGCGACAGAATCCGGAGTTCCGATTGTTGTTTGCGGACCGGGCGCATCGGCATCTGTACAACGGGGGCGCGTTGACGGCGGAGAATGTGGTGCGGCGGTTTGCGGAGACGACGGTGGGGCTTTCGGCGCTGATCCCGGGATTGGACCGTTCCATCACCAATACCTGGGTGCGGAACCGGCCAGGGCCGCTGCGGACGCATCTGCATGGGCAGGGATTGTTCGCATCCTCGAATGCGCCGGTGATGTCGCGTCATGGAGGGCGGGTGGCGGAAGGGACCGCCATCAGTTTCACCCATCTCAACGGGCAGATCTGGTACACGATCAATGGAAGCGATCCGCGGGTGCCGTTCTCAGGATTGGTCTCCGCCCAGGCCCGGCTGTACGAAGCGGGAAATCCCCCGGTCATCACCGGACCCCTGACCCTGCGGGCGCGGTCGCTGAGCGGCGGGGTGTGGTCGGCGGTGACAGATGCGGTGTTTTCGGTGGATGCATCGGCGGTGCCGGTGCGGTTCGGTGAACTCATGATCCATCCGCCCGGGGGAGGAGCGTATGAGTTTGTCGAGTTGCGCAACGTGGCTTCCCGGCCGGTGGATGTTTCCGGGTATTGGTTTGAAGGGATCGATTTCCGGTTTCCGCCGGGAACGGTGTTGCCGAGTCGCGGCGTGTGGGTGCTGGGATCGGATGCCAATCCGGCGGCGTTTGCGGGGAGGTATCCGACCTTGAACGTGGTGGGTTGGTTTGGGGGTGCGTTGAACAATGGGGGGGAGGCGTTGGTGCTGCGGGATGCGCAAGGCGGGTTGGTGGATCGGGTGGTGTATGACGTGGATGCGGCATGGCCGGATGTGGCCGGGAATGGACGTTCCCTGGAGCGGACCCGGTTTGATCTGGAGGGAAGCGATCCGGCGGCCTGGGTGGCCTCGGCGGCGCTCGGTGGGTCGCCGGGAGTGATCCTTCCGCCGATGACGCCGCTTCCTGCGGTGCGCATTGATGAAGTGTTCGCGGCGAATGCGGGACGGATCCTGCGGGGCGGGAATGCGCCCGATTTTGTGGAGTTGCTGGGGATGGGACCGGGCGTGACGGATCTGGCGGGATGGAGCCTGAGCCGGGCGGATCGGACGAATCGATGGATGCTGCCGACGGGGTGGACGCTGGGGCCGGGGGAACGTCGGGTGATCTGGTGTGGGGAAGCGGGGCCGGGCGATGTGACGACGGATTTCCGGTTGGCGGCGGAGGCGGGGGTGCTGGTGTTGGCGGATGCAACGGGCCGGCCGGTGTCGGTCTTCCGGTATGGCGCGCAGGCGTCCGAATGGTCGGTGGGCCATGTCGAGGGCGGCGATGAGGTGAGGTTGATGGAACCGAGTCCGGGCACGGGGAATGTGGCGGTGGCGGTGGCGGCGGAAACGGAGGTGGGATTGAACGAGTGGTTGGCCAATCCGGCGCCGGGCGGGGACGATTTCGTGGAGTTGTACAATCGTTCGGTGGAACTGCCGGCGTGGTTGCCGGGGATGGCGATCCAGTTTTCGAACCGGGTGCACGTGTTGCGTGCGCCGATGGTGATTGCGCCACTCGGATTCGTGGCATTGCGCGCGACCGAAGGGGGATGGGCGGATGAACTGTCGTTTCGTTTGCCGGCTTCAGGCGGGGTGATCCGGTTGATGGGATCGGACGGGCGGATCCTGGAATCGGTGTCGTACAGCAATGCCCTGGCCGGGGTGAGTTCGGGACGGTTCCCGGATGGAACCGGCGGGGTGATGTCGCTGCCGTTGGGCGGGACACCGGGTCATCCCAACCTTCTCACGGCAGCGCCGGGGCCGCATCTGTCGGAGATCTTCGCCACGGGGGATCCGCGGGTGGCGACACCGGACCTGGCAGGGGATTGGATCGAGATCGGGAATTCATCGGGGGCACCGGTTGATTTGGGGGGATGGCGACTGGTGCGGGTGGAGCCTTCGATGCGTTCGTGGACAATTCCGGATGGGGTTCAACTGGCTGGGGGCGGTTTCCTGCGGGTGGATGCGGAGGGTGAACGGGCGGCGGGGATGGGGCCGGGCGGGGTGTTGAACACAGGGTTTGATGTGCCGGACCGGGGCGCGGTGCTGGAGTTGAGGGGGCCGGACGGGATTGCGCGGGATCGGGTGCGGTTCGGCGGACAATTGCCCGGGCGCAGCATCGGGTGGGATGGCACGGGATGGTTCCTGATGACGACGTTGACGCCGGGTGGAGTGAATGGGGCGAGAGCGGCGATGTCGTCGGGGGGCGAAGTGCGGATCAACGAATGGCTGGCGTTGGATCCGGAGCGGAGGGATTTCGTGGAGTTGTACAACGGTGCTGATTTGCCGGTGGACGTTGGGGGGTGGCGATTGACCGATGATCCGTCGTTGGCGGGGATCAATCGGCACGTGTTGGAGCCGTTGAGTTTCATCGGGGAGAAAGGTTGGCGGGTGTTCGAGGCGGAGTCGGGAGGGACGACACCGGGTCGGGTGCCGTTCCAGTTGTCGGCGTTGGGTGAGGTGCTGCGGTTGTACACGGCGAACTCCAACCTGATGGATTCAGTCACGGTCTGGCCGGCGGAGAGCGGGGTGTCGGATGGACGGTTTCCCGATGGGGCCATGGGAGCGCCGCAGCGTTTGACGGTGCCGACGCCGGGCGGGATGAACCGGTACACCGATGACCGGGACGGTGATGGGATGCCGGATGCCTGGGAGTTGGCGAATGGGTTGGACCCGGACGATCCGCTGGATGCGTTGCTGGATGCGGACGGGGATGGGATGAGCAATCGGGACGAGTTCCGGGCGGGGACCAATCCTGGATCGAAGGCATCGGTGCTGGCGTTGGAAGCGACGTGGGAAGGCGGGGTGTTGAAGCTGACGTTCACGGCGCAGGCGGATCGGACTTATACCCTGCAGGCGCGACCAGCGTTGGATGTGCCCTGGGGATCGGTGCAGAACATGGCGGGCGCACCGGGAATCCGTCAGGTGGAATGGCTGGATGCCGGGGCTGGGGCGGCAACGATGCGGTACTTCCGGGTGTTGACGCCGGCCTTGCCTTGAAGGGGGGGAGGGAGGGAGCGGCGAGTGTCACTCGCCGGGATGACGGCGACCGGACGTCGTTGCTGCCGGTCAGGGGGGCAGTGTTGTTGAACTCCCGCGAATTGGAGAAACCAACCGGGGACGATCAGTAGGCGAGGTCGATCGATTTCACGTGGATGACCGGGTGCCGGGGCCAACGGGGATCGATGTATTCCTCACCGGAAACAACGACCTGTTTGCGGTGCCAATCGGCCATCTTGAGGTCTTCGGAATCGGAGTGGAGGAAGGCGATGAATCCTTCGCCCCGGCGGAAGCTTTCGAGTTGGTAATTGGACGGAGCGTGCGGATCGAGGGCCATCTTGACGACGCCCTGGCGGATGACCTGACGGGGGAGGGGGGTGTATTCCAGGTCGGGTTGGACTGAAGTGGTGGTCTGTTCGGAAGGAAGGGTGACCGGGATTGGCGGTGCGGGCCGGGGAACCACTGGCCGGGGCAGGGGAACAGGAGCAGGGGCGGGAGTCAGTTCAGGTTCGTCAGGAGGCGGGACGACGGCGACGGCGGGAGGCAGCGAGCGCGGGACGAGGGGTTGCGGCGTGATGACAGGGGCCGGGGG
>DITU01000149.1:5267-53626 GCA_002422905.1 Verrucomicrobia bacterium UBA6176 | reverse complement strand
TACCCTCACGGATGGACACGGATGGGAATTTCCGCCCTGAGACGCCGCCCGTTCATGGCGCCTGAAAACCTCAAAATCCCCTTGGAACCAGTTCATCTTCATCAGCGAGCGAACGTCGCCGCGCCGAGGCAAGGGTTTCGCGCGGAGCCGCAGAGAACGCCGAGGACGCACAAACGGAGAGAGGTTGGGGAGCTTGTCCCTGAGGGATTGTCCGGCCCTGAGGGGTTCTCCCCTCTGTGTCCTCTGTGAACTCAGTGGTGAGAATTGCCAGTTCCCGAGAAAACAGCCTCCCGCCTCAGCCGCAGATCTGGCCGCGGGGACGTCGGAGGGCCACATCCTGGGCGGCTCGATTCTTGGCGATCATGTTGTCGGGGAGAATGCCGCGCCACGAGGTGTTCGGATAGACGAGGGCGTGACGTCCGATGATGGATCCGGGATTGAGGACAGCGTTGCAGCCGATCTCGGCGGCGTCCCCGATGAGGGCGCCGAACTTGCGCAGGCCGGAGTCGATGCAGCGGCCATCCATCTCGATCCAGATGTTTTCCCCGATGAGTTTGAGGTTGGAGATGATGGCGCCGGAACCGAGGTGGGCCTTGTGGCCGAGGATGGAATCGCCCACGTAATTGAAGTGGGGAACCTGGGCTCCGTTGAAGAGGAGCGAATGCTTGATCTCACATGAGTTGCCGATCACGCAGTCGTTGCCGATCAACGAGTCTTCGCGGATGTAGGCATTGTGCCGGATGCGACAGTTCCGGCCGATGATGGACGGGCCGAGGATCATGGCGCCGTGCTCCACGATGGTGCCTTCCCCGATGGAGACGTTCTCGGCGATGTAGGCGTTGCCGATGGTGCGATGGGCCTGGGAAGGGCGGAGGTGGGCCTGGATGTAGGCGGCGAGATTCTTGAGGGGGTCCCAAGGCATTTCGACCCCGTCGAAAAGGGAGGCGTGTTCGGTCTCGCGGAGATCGAACAGATCGGAGGGGGTGTAAAGCATGGGAGGCAGGCTATGCAGTCTGCGTCCGCGGGCAAGACGGCAATCCATCGCATGGGCGTCCTTGTACGGTCCGGATTCCGACGATAGCGTGACTTCATGAGCATCGGCCGAGGTGCAGTGGCGGGATTGGGACTGGGATTGGGACTGGCATGGGGATGGATGCCGGCGACGTTGGCGGAGACGGTCCTGTTGAGGGATGGCGCCTCGGTGACCGGACGGATCCTGGCGGAGAAGAAGGATCAATACGTCGTGGATCTCGGCTACACCGTCCTCTCGATTCCACGGGGTGAAGTGGTTGAGGTGGTGCAGGAGGCGAAGTCGGATGAAAAACCGGGCGAACCGGCGTTGATCCAGGAGATCCGGGGTGGTTTGTATGCGGTGGCGGCCACGCCGCCGGCGGAGAGGCCGGTGCGGGAACTGGTTCAGGAACTCGGCGAGTCAGTGGTTCAGGTCCGGGCACCGAGCGGTCTCGGGTCCGGCTTTTTTGTGACCGAAGACGGGTATCTCATCACGAACTTCCACGTGATCGAAGGAGAGACCCGGTTGTCGGTGGAGGTCTATCACCAGCACAACGGTCAGCTGGAACGTCGCAGTTACAAGGACGTCCGGATCGTGGCGATGAACAAGTTCGCGGATCTCGCCCTGCTCAAGGTCGAGGACAAGGATGCGCCGCCGTTCAAGCGCCTGTTGCTCGGCGATCCCGGCAGTCTTTCGGTCGGTGAACGGGTGTTCGCCATCGGCAGTCCCCTCGGATTGGAACGGACGGTCACCGAGGGCATCCTGAGTACCAAGACCCGGCAGATGGGGGGTTCCCTCTATCTCCAGACCACGGCGCCGATCAATCCCGGCAATTCCGGCGGACCCCTGTTCAACCTGCGCGGCGAAGTGGTCGGGGTGACCAACATGAAGCTGACCTTCGGCGAGGGTCTCGGCTTTGCCATCCCGGGCGATGAGTTGAAGTACTTCCTCAATCACCGGGACGCCTTCGCCTATGACAACGACAATCCCAGCAACCCGTTCCGCTATCTCGAACCGCCGAGCCGGTTGCGGGCCACGGCGCCTTGAAGGGGCGTGACCGCGGTTGGGTGGGGTGACCCACGCGACGGAGGGGAGATCCGGGTAGAGCCGACTCGTTCATCGTACTCGTACTCGTACGCGGGTCATCACCCCCAATCGCACCTCGCCACGGAGCGGCGGGTGTCACTTGCCGGAATCATTCAACGGCGACCGACCGTCGCCGCTCCGGGACGTTGCGCCTTTGCGGCGTTGCGTGAGGAAACGGGAAACAGAGGGGGCTGGATCTCACGCAACGGCGCGAAGCCCGCAAAGGGAACGACGGAGTGTCCTGCGGGAGTGGAGGGTTGAGGGGGAAACGGGCGTTGACTCGCTGGCGGGCTCCACCGCAAATGCGCCCGGTGAGTTTGAGTGCCCATCCTGAGCAGGGGTTTAGGTGGGAGTGTCGCCAACCATGACGGGTGAAAAGGGAGTCGGGGAAATCTCCTGCCATCCCTCAGGCAAGGGAAGGTCGGAGTCTATATCGGATTGTGGAGTCTAATTTCATGGGAGTTCAACCTGACCATTGGATTCGCCGGATGGCGAAGGAACATCGGATGATCGAGCCGTTCGAGGACGGGCTCGTGCGACACAACGCCAGCGGCCCGGTCATCAGTTATGGGCTGTCGAGTTATGGCTATGACCTGAGGGTTGCGAACGAGTTCAAGGTCTTCACCAATGTCTACAATGCGATCGTTGATCCCAAGGCCTTCGATGACCGGTCGTTCGTGGATATCAGCGGTGAATCCTGCCTGGTGCCGCCGAACTCCTTCGCGTTGGCGCGGTCGGTGGAGTATTTCCGCATCCCGCGCGATGTCATCACGCTGTGTGTGGGCAAAAGCACTTATGCCCGGTGCGGCATCATCGTGAATGTCACGCCCTTTGAGCCGGAGTGGGAGGGGCACGTGACGCTGGAGATCTCCAACACCACCCCGTTGCCGGCGCGCATCCATGCCGGGGAAGGTCTCGCCCAGGTGCTGTTCCTTTCCACAATGGGCATGTGTGAGATCAGCTATGCAGACCGTGCGGGCAAGTACCAGGCCCAGCGCGGGATTGTCGGCCCGCGTGCGTGACCAGCGCTGACCCGGGGCGTGGAATTGGCGCGGGGATTTTCAGAGCCGTGTTTTATCACCACAGAGGACACAGAGAGCACAGAGGGGGAGGAGGGAATCGGATTGCCTCTTGGGGTTGGAGTCCGCCGTGGAGATGGGCGGGCATATGCTTTCGGTCCCGGATCCTCTGTGAACTCTGTGTCCTCTGTGGTGAACCCTTTCGACTTGGGAGGAGCTGCATTATGGCTTGAATCGAGGCATACAGGCAAAGATGCATCACCTGATGAAGAGGCGACATGTCTGCTGCTTCGGATTGAGGAGTTTCAATGGGGTCGCGTCTAAATAATTGACATTTGGAGTGATTGATCGCGCGTGCCGATGAGGTGTTTCGCGCAGAGCCGCTGAGAACGCGGAGGTGGCAGTGGATGCCCCTTCGGGGCGCCAAAGCATTCCCTGGGGCCAGGCTCCTGCCCCCCACTCCCCAATCCGACCCGATCTGCCGGTTTCAAGTGCCAACCTTCTCGCCCTTTGTGTTCCCTCCGCAGGCCCTGACCCCGGGATTCTCATTCATGATGACGGCACGCCCGCTGCTGGCTCGTTTCGTTACCGACATGAAACCACATCGTCCCCTCCTCACCCTTCTCGCCGCATCCTTGCTCGCCGGGCCTGTTTCCGGCGCCGCCTACATCAAGTTCGACGGGGTCGACGGCGAGTCCCAAGCCTCGGGCCACAAGGACTGGATCATCATCCAGAGCCTCACCGCGGGACTTCGTCGCCCCGCGGCGGATGGAGCCGGGACGACGAACGTTCCGCTCGCCGACATTGTGGTGGTCAAGAGTCTCGACAAATCCTCTCCCAAGCTCGCCGAGGCGGTGGCCACCGGACATGTGTTCCCCAGCGTCACCTTCCATCTCACCCGCAACCTCGGTCCCGATCAGGAGGCGACGTATTACACCTACGAGCTGAAGAACGTGCTGGTGACGTCCTATCAGGTCGGCGGCGGCGGGGGTTCCAGTGAGGCGCGGCCGATGGAGTCGTTCTCCCTGAACTTCGAGGAAATCAAGGTCACCTATGTCCCCTCGTTCGATGTCAACGGACGCCCGGTGGATCCTGTCGATGCCACCGTGCGGGTGAAGGCCGACCCGGCTGGAGGAACGAACTGATGAAGTCCCGGCTTGCTGTTGGCGGCTGCGTCCCATGGCTCGCCTTGGCCCTGACCGTCCTCCTCGCCGCGACGCCCGCACGGGCGGCCGGGATCTTCCTCGACGCGGGAAGTGACCTCGCCGGCGAGGTCCGGGACACGGACCACAAGGACTGGATCGAACTCCTGAGCTTCGGCCAATCCTTCGACCGGCTGATGTCCCCGGGGTCCGCCACCGGGCGGGCGGTGCCGGGTGCCGTTCGGGTCACCAAGCGACCGGACCGGGCTTCGCCCGGAATCTTCCAGGCCGCGGCCAGCGGCACCGTGATCCCGGTGGTCGCCACCGAGTTCATCCGGTCGGGCCCGGGAGGATCCCGACTCTTCCGCGTGGCCCTGTCCAACGTTGTGATCACCGCCCACCGGACCGACCTGCCCGCCGACGGCTCCGGGGCCGGTCCGCTGGAGACGCTGACCCTCGCCTACACCGCAGCCGCCTGGACCTACACGGAAATCGGGGGCGATGGGGAACCTGCCCGGGAGCACCGCCTCGCTTGGGACTTCCTCCGCAACACCGGTTCGTCCGGCACCGAACGTCTCCGCTTCCTGGTGAAGAGTCTCCGACGCGAGGGCGCCGCACTGGGTGTCGAGTGGTACGCCGAAGCCGGGAAACGCTACCGGATCCTCCGGCTCCGCTCGTGGGACGCCACCACCCCGTTCGACCTGGTGGCGGATGTCGCCGCCGGGGAGGCCGGGCCGCGGGCCGTGGAGATCGCCACGGCCCAGCCCCTCGATTTCTTCCTGGTCGAGGAACTCGAGTGATGCGGGAACCGGGAACTCCCGGTCCCGGCCCAGGGCCGGCTCAGCCGTGTCCGTGCAGTTGGAATGGGAAGGAATCCCGCGCAGAGACGAACAGCACGCAGACCGGGTTCCCGACCGACAGGTCCTGGCCGGTCGGCCCCAGGTCACCGGTCTCTGGGTCGATCCGGAAGACCCGGGCCGCATGGATCCCGCGGCTGCGCGGACCGGTGCAGGTACCGAGACAAACCCGCGAACAAGGCATGCGAACGGCAAGCTTTCGGGCGAGAACCGGCCCTGCCACGCCAGCAGCCCCCAAGGTGGGAAATGTCCGACGGAGCATGCCGAGATCGAAGTGGAACGCTTCTTCAAGGCCGGCGAGATTCCGGCCTGATCCAGTTACAGAGTTCCGTTCATCCGCGTTCATCCGCGTCATCCGCGGTTCAACTTTTTCCGGGCAAGTCCGTCGTTGCCGGGAATGGGGGGGTAGAAGTAGCGTGCGACGGGTCGGGACGTTGTTCCGGCCATGGACCAATTCAATGAAGCATCAGCTCGACTTCGAGAAGCCGATCGATGAACTCCAGAGGAAGCTGGAGGATCTGCGGCAGCACCCCGAGACGCATGCGCTCGGGATCAGTTTTGAGGAGGAAATGCGGATGTTGGAGAAGAAGATCGAGGCGTTGAAACGCCAGGTTTATTCCGACCTGACCCCGTGGCAACGGGTGCAGTTGGCGCGACATCCGCGCCGGCCGTACACGCTGGATTACATCCATCACGCCTTCACGGGGTTCGAGGAGTTGCATGGGGACAGGTTGTTTGGGGATGACCGGGCGGTGGTGGGCGGGTTTGCGCGGTTGGGAGACCAGCGGGTGATGGTGATCGGCACGCAGAAGGGGCGGGACACCAAGGAGAACATCCTGCGCAACTTTGGCTCGGCGCATCCGGAGGGATATCGGAAGGCGCTGCGCCTGATGCGGATGGCGGACAAGTTCGGGTTGCCGGTGATCACCCTGATCGACACGGCGGGGGCGTATCCGGGGATTGGAGCGGAGCAACGCCACATCGCGGAGGCGATCGCGGTGAACCTGCGGGAGATGATGCTTTTCGAAGTGCCGATCATTGCCTGCGTGATCGGTGAGGGTGGGTCCGGTGGTGCATTGGGGATCGGTGTGGCTGACCGGGTCCTGATCCTGGAGAACTCCTATTACTCGGTGATCAGCCCGGAGGGTTGTGCGGCAATCCTGTGGAAGGATCGGAAGGCGTCGCCCGAGGCGGCGGCGGCACTGAAGATAACGGCATCGGACCTGTTGCGGTTGGGATTGGTGGACGATGTGGTGGCGGAACCACTGGGAGGGGCGCATCACGATGCGGTGAAGACGGCGGCGACCTTGAAGGAGGCGTTGCTCCGGCATCTGAAACAGGTGGCGAGCCTGACGACGTCGGCGCGGCTGGAAGGGCGTTACAGGAAGTTCCGGGGATTCGGTCAGTTCACTGAACCGGCTGAACCGGTGGCGTGAAGGGAAGGTTTTGGAAGAGGAAGTGGCCGGTGTGGATTGGAGTGGAGGCGTGGATATGAAATGGCATCCGTTGACCTTTGTGCCGGTTTATCAGGATCGGGTGTGGGGCGGGCGCGGTCTGCAGAGCTTGTTTGGCCGGGACCTTCCGCCGGGCCGGGTGATCGGGGAATCGTGGGAAGTCTGTGACCGACCCGAGGTGGCGAGTGTGGTGGCGAGCGGACGGTTGGCGGGTCGTACGCTGGGTGAACTGATGCAGGAAGATCCGGGGGGATTGTGGGGTGGGCTGGTGGCGGAGGGGACGCGATTTCCTTGGCTGTGCAAGCTGTTGGATGCACAGGACGACCTGTCGTTGCAGGTGCATCCGCCGGCGGAGCGGGCGGCGGCGTTGGGTGGCGAGCCCAAGACCGAGATGTGGTATGTGGCATCGGCCGAGCCGGGGAGTTGTGTTTATGCGGGGGTGAGACCGGGGGTGACGCGGGAAGAGTTCGCCCGACGCGCGAAGGAAGGAACGGTGGCGGAGCTGTTCCATCGGTTGCCGGTGGAGGAGGGGGATGTGTTGTTCCTGCCCAGTGGCCGGGTGCATGCGTTGGGACGGGGCCTGATCATCTTCGAGATCCAGCAGAATTCCGACACGACCTACCGGGTGTTCGACTGGAACAGGGTGGG
This sequence comes from Verrucomicrobia bacterium UBA6176, assembly GCA_002422905.1. GTDB lineage: Bacteria > Verrucomicrobiota > Verrucomicrobiia > Limisphaerales > UBA9464 > UBA6176. The sequence goes on along the minus strand of DITU01000149.1, from coordinate 46,408 downwards.
ATTGGATGGAGAACCGCGGGCGCTGCATCTGGAGCCGGCATTGGAGTCGATTGATTTTGCGGATACCTCACCGGCATTGGTGGGACGTGAACGGGTGCAACGGGAGGGAGTATCGATCCGTGAACTGGTGCGGCATCCCCTGTTCAGCATCGATCATGTGCGGTCGGAGGGAGGGCGTTGGGAATGGCGGGGTGAGGGAAGGGCGGGATTGTTGGCGGTGGTGAAGGGGAGGGTGACGGTGATGGGCGGGGGTGAACGGGTGGAGGTGGGGCCGGGCGGATTCGTAGTGTTGCCGGCGGGCATGGGTGAGGCGGGGATCGAAGCCGGCCCGGGCGTTGAATGGCTGGTGGCCCGGCGGCCATGAAGTTTGGGGAAGGCAGGGAGGAGCGGTTGCCACCGGAATGGATGGCGCGCTGGAGCGTGCTGCGGGTCCTTTACATGGATCGGCGGTTTCGATGGCTGTTGATGGGGGTGTGCGTGGCGATGGGGTTGGGGGTGGCGTCGGTGACGCGATGCATCCCGGGGCATCGTTGGCCGGATGGCCGGAGTTGGCGGATGACGGGATGGGATTGGGTGCAGCGCGAGGGATTGAGGTGGGGTTGGTTGGGTGAGGATCCCCGGGAGCACGTGGCGAACTGGCGTCGGAGGGTGGAGTTGGATCCGGCGGATCCGGTGGCGTTGCGGGGCTATGTGGAGGCGTTGACGCGGGAGGCGGGGGAGGGGCGGGAGCATCGGGAACAGAGCCGGGACTGGGGCGGATGGCTGTTGCGGGTGGGTGGTACGAACGGGGCGGATGTCGCGCGGGTTTTGAGGTTGGGGATGGCATCGGGAACGGATTGGACGGTGGTGGAAGAGTTGGGACCGCACCTGGGTCGGATGGAGGCGGGAGATCGGGCGTTGGCGGTGCAGGTGTTGGCGGAGGCGGGGCGTTGGCGGGAAGTGGGGCGCCTGGTGGAAACGGTGGGGGAAACCGAAGTGGATCCGGCCTTGAGGCTGCATCGGTGGGCGTGGGAAGCGGGCTGGGGTGGGAAGGCCGGGGCGTTGGAGGGGTTGAAGCGGTTGCGTGAGGCGGCGAAGGCGGGGGATGAAGGGGGAGGATTGGCGAAGCGGTTGTTGTTGCGGGTTTTGGTGGAGCGCTCGGAAGTGGGGGAGGCGGATCGGGTGCTGGAGGAATTGCGCGGGGGCGGCGGGATACGGATGAGCGACGGACTGGTGTGGGCCTGGGCGAGGCAGCGGTTGGGCGGCGGCGGGACTTGGCGGCAGGCGGTTCAGGGATGGGCTGGCCCGGTACGGTCGGAGGAATGGAAGTCCTGGGTGGAATTGTTGAGGGCGTTGGGAGAGCCGAATCGGGCGCGTCGGGAACTGGAGCAAGGCCTGGTGCGATGGGGAGGCCGTGCGGAATGGATCTGGCTGGCGGATCTGTCGGTGGAAGATGGGGATTGGCGGGGATTACGGCGTGCGGGAGTCGGATTGCGGGGATTCCCCGGGGGAGATGACGGGACGGCGGCGATGGGATGGGCGATGGAAGCGATGGCGCAGGAGCGGTTGGGGGCGGCGGAAGAGGCGCGATTGGCGTGGGATCGGAGTGGAAGGGAGCGGTCGCCGGCGGGGCGGATGGCGTGGGAATGGGGGCGGCGGGTGGCGGGATGGGGATGGCCGAGGGAGGGCTGGGACTGGCTGTTGCGGGCGGAGGAGCAGATGGAGGGACGGCTGGAGTATTGGCGGGTGCGATTGCGGGCGGCGCACGGGATGGGGGATGGAGAGGCGATCCTGGAAGGGGCACAGCGGGTGCGGGTATTGACCCCGACGGATCCCAATTCTGCGAATGAGTTGGCGGCGGCCCTGTTGGTGCTGCGGCAGGAGCCGATGGAAGCATTGCGATTGGCGCGGGAAGCGCGGGAAGCGCGAGGGGCGGTTGAAGCACGGGCGGGGAGGGTGAACGAGGCGTTGGCGCTGGTGCAGTTGGGGAATTGGGCAGAGGCGGCCCGGGCGCTGGAGGCTCTGGAATTGGAGGGATTGACGGGGATCGAGCGAACGATGGTTTGCCTCGGACGGTTCGATATGCATGCTGGGACAGGTCAGGTTACGGAGGCATTGGAGGCATATAAGGGGATGGATGCAGGGCATCTGCTCCCGGTCCAGTTGAGATGGTTGGAGAGGCAGTATGCTGGCCTGATGCGCCCGGAAAAGGAGGGTGGGACCCGTGACCGAATCCAGACGCCATGAGTGACATTGAAGAGAGGGAAGAGAAAAAACACCGGATGATCGAGCGGATGGGGGGGAGCTCGGCGCTGGTGTTTTTCTTTGATCATTGGTTTGGGGTGGCCGCGTTGCTGTTCCTGGGGTTGATGGTCTTTCTGGGATTGTTCATCCCGCGGATCTGGAAGCAGACGCCGGAGGGCTTCGACCCGGTGATCCGGGTGAGCGGACTGGATCTGTGGCAGGCGAGATCGTTGCGGCGGGCGGCGGAACGGGAAGCGGCGGCTGGCCGCGTGGAAGAGGCGGTGCAGGCGTGGAGATCTGCGGTGATCAACAATGCGGCGGATGTGGAAAACCTGCGGGGTAGCCTGCGGTTTGTGGCGGGCCAGAAGAATCCTTCCAAGGCCCATCTCGAATTTGCGGTGAACCAGTCCTTCTGGCTGATGCGCCTCAGCAAGACCAACCAGACGGATCTGGAACTGGCGATGGACCTGATGACCCGGTACGGGTTGAACGACTACGTGGTGCGGTTGGGCAAGGCGACGGAAGACCGCCTCTCTCCGGCTTCGGCGGAGTTGCTGACCCGATCGTATTTCGAGATGGGCCAGATGCAGGATTTCGACCGGCTCTGGAGGAAGAATGAAGCGCGGTTCGAAGGCAATCCGGAGTTGAAGGTGTACCGGAGTGCGTGGCTGGCGAACTGGGGTCCACCGGGGACGTTGCAAGCCGGGCGTGAAGCGCTCCGGACCGCCCGGAAGGATCCACGGCTGCGGTTGCTGGCGTCGCGTCTCCAGTTGCAGGTGAGTTTCGCCATGCAGGACGTGACGACTTACGGGCAGGTGTTGGCCGAGTTGGAGGAGGAGCATCAGACCCGGATCACGGATCATTGCTGGCACTGGATGTTGATCACGGCGTTGGGGGGTCGCGAGCAGGCGCGGGAACTGGCCAGGAATTTCACGGGAGTCCCGACGAATCCGATGGAAGCGCGAACGTTGGGGACTACCTACGCGTTGCTGGGGATGGAAGAGTCGGCGCGCAAGCTGTTGACGGATCAATTGCGGGCCTTCGCCTTCGACCCGGACCTCTGGCTGTTGCAGGTGCGGAACCTGATGAACCTGAAGGACTGGTCGGAGTTGCGGTCGCTGGCCACGGCGATGCGCAGCGAGGCGGCATTGCAGCTGATATTGGAGGGCTACTCCTATTTCGTGGAGACGATGGCGGAATCCAATCTGGAGCGGCCGGATGCAGCCCGGGCCGCCGCGGATCGTCTGGCACGGTCCACGTTGCCGGGCCCGGGAATGGCGCGGGATGTGGCGCGTCAGGTCCGGGACATTGGATTTCCGGACGTTTCATTGCAGCTGTTGCAGGGTGCGGAGGAGGAGTTCAAGGAGGATTCCGAGTACTGGTTCGAGCGGACGGTCTCGGCGTTCCTGGCGAATGAGCCCGATGCGTTGATCAAGGCGGCGGAACGGGCCTATGAGCTCAAGCCGACCAACCTGAGCATCGTCAACAATTACGCCGCTTCGTTGCTGGTCAGCCGCCGGCGTCCGCAGGAAGCGTTGAAGCTCACCGAACAACTCCTGCAAGCGCGTGGTTCCTCGCCGGATGCTGAACTCAACCACGCCCTCGCCCTCATCCAGAACGAGCGGTTGGCCGATGCGGAAGCGGTCCTGCGCCGCATGAACACCCTGAACCTCGGGGTGGGCGAGACGTCCGTGTACCACATGGCCTGGTTCGAAATCCATCTGGTGCGGAAGGAATGGAAGCTGGCGCGTGCGGCGTTCGCCCAGATTGATTCGCGCCGCCTGGTCTCCCTCCAGGCGCGGTGGCTGGAGGAACGCTACGGATCGATGCCGGATTGATCGGCGGGTCCCGAGGGGGCTTTCAGCCCTTCACAGCCGGGGCAGATGGAGCGCGAATTCGGTCTGCCCGGGACGGGAGCGGACCGCCAATCCCAGGTTTTCTCGTTCAGCGATGGCGAAGACGGTGGAGAGTCCGAGTCCTGTTCCCGCGGTGGCTCCCCGGGCCTTGGTGGTGAAGAAGGGCTCGAAGATTCTGGGGAGCACCTCTGGAGCGATGCCCGGTCCCGAATCCACGAGTCGCAGCAATACCCCGGAGCCGGAGTCAGCCATCCGGATCGTCAGCCAGTCTGTGCCGGAGGGGGGTGGATCCGTGGTGACAGTTACTTGGAGGGTGCCCTGGCCATCCATGGCCTCGGAGGCGTTGATGAACAGGTTCAGCAAGGCCTGTTCCAGTTGCGACGGGCGCACCGCCACCGGGGGCAGAGTGCGGGTGAGGGAGAGTTCAAGCCGGATGCCGCTGAAGAACTTCCGACCGAGCAACTGGAGCAGGTCTTCGACCACGGCGGCGGTGTCGGCGGGGCCGGCTTCCTGGTCAGCCCGGCGGGAGTATCCCAGCAGGGATCGAACGAGATTGCGGCCGCGATCAACAGCCTTGTCCACGGCGCCGGCTTCTTCGGCGAGGTTGGGGTCGAGCGCGACGCCCCGGCGGAGGAGGCCGTTGGAAAGGCTGATGACCGAGAGCAGGTTTCGGAGGTCGTGAGCGACGCCGGCGGTGATCTGGCCAAGTGCCTGCATCTTGTGGCCATGCAGGAGTTCTTCGCGGGCCTGGAGCAGTTGCTGGTTTCGCTCCGCCACGAGCGACTCGATCCGCAGGTAATCGCGCACGAGGCTGCGCTGCCGCCAGAGGGTGTGCAGGGCCATCATTGCGGCGCCTGCGAAAGCCACCAGCACCCAGCGCAGAGGCAACCCGCTCCATCGACTCTGGACGGTGCCGGCCGGCATCCCGACCGGGGGGATTCCCAGTTCCGCCAGTGCCTGATCCAGCGCGTCGAGTTTCCATACGAAGACCCGGGAGTCGTCGGTGCCCGCCAACAGCACGCGCGCACCGGAGTGGTGTTCCAGTGCGTAAAAGTTGGCCTCGCCGGGTGCTTCGAAGACGGCCTCGGTCCTCAGTGCAGGCAGCGAGACCCGGGCCAGCCGTCGGTGGTCGTGGACCAGGTAGGCGTGTTTCCCGTCCGGCGCGAAGACTCCGAGGCCGGGGAAGTCCGAACTCAAGTGTTGATCCAGTCGCGCCATTTCCTGCCAGGTCGCCGCTTCCCAGAGCCGGTAGCCGCGGTTGTTTCCTGTGAGCAGCGTACGGCCGTTCGGAGCGAAACGAGCGAAGCCGCCCAATGACTCCAGCTCGCGCGGCCCGGAGCCATCCGTCATATCGCGAATCCAGGTGCCACCGCCCTTCCACAGGCTTGCCACCACGAAGCGCCCTGCCGGATCACAGGTGACGTGAGCGAAGGTTGTCACCGTACCGTGTTCGACCCGCTGGGCGGAGTTGGTTTCCCACGGTCGGACCAGCCATGCCGCATCGTCGGCCGAAGCGGCAAGGATGGACCCACCGACTCGATGAATCCGTCCGTTCACCGGCAATTGCGCAATCGGATTCACGGGCGTCAGCCGGCCCGGGATCGTTGCCCGTTCCATCCGGAACTCCCAATGGCTCAATCCCTGGGCCGAGGTGGTGACGAGATGGATTCCATCGGGTGACCACCCCACGCCTTCGCCACCGGGCAACGGTTGGCGTGCGAGTTGGCGTTGCGTTGCCAGTTCCCAGACCACGAGATCCTGCCGATTGACGCCCGCCACCCAGAGTCCATCCGGGCTGGACACGAGGTCGGTGAAGTGGTGATCGCTGCCCGGTGGCGCAGCGAGGCTTTGCAAGACTTTGCTCGGTTCCATCAACCAGAAACCCACCCCCGTGCTGCCTCGGTAGAAGGCCAGCCGCCTGCCGGTGGGGTCGGAATGCAGGGCCAACCCTTCGCGGGTGACCAGCAGGGGGCGCGCCAGTGCGGCGTCCCAGAATCGCGTGGTGCCGTCCCATGAGGTGCTGAACACCTGCCGACCCGAGCTGGTAAAGGTTGCGCCGTTGATGAGGCTGCGGTGTCCGGTCAGCGGACGCCGTGTCCCGGCGGGCAGATCCACGACCTCGAGTTGGCCGGCCTCGGAGCCCATCACGAGCTGGGCGGACTGCGGATGCCAATCCAGGGCGCTCACGGTGGTTTCGGCGGGGAGGGTCCGTTCGAGTCGGTGGGTGGCTGGATGCCACACCTGTGTCTCGGTGCCGACCGCGACGGCCAGCCGGCCATCCGGGGCCAGGGCCAGCACGCCAGGAACACCGTTGAGTTCCAGCGACGCCACTTCCCGTTCCGCGTCCAGGTCCAGAAGCCGCAAACGACGTCCCGCCTGATCGCTCAGCCAGCAATGTCCCGGGGTGTCGGGGAGGAACCGCACCGTGCCGCGCGACGTGGTGACGCGGGCTGCATCGTGGAGTTCGAGTCCGGGCCGTCCGTCCCTCACGTTCCAGGCGCGGGTGAAGCCGGATTCGTAGCGTGCCACCAGCCAGCGCGTATCGGGACTGAAGAACAGGTAGTGAACCGGTTCGCCGGGACTGGGCAGGCGCCGTTCCTCACCCTTGCTCCACAGCGGAAGGAGGCGCACGGCGCCATCGGCTTCGGCGAGGGCAAGCTGGTCGAGATGGGCGCTCACGGCGAACGAGGCATCGCGTCCGGTGAGGATGTTGGTGAACGCGCCCTCCCGGAGTTCGTCGAGGGCCAGTGCGGCGATGGCCTCGTTGCGAAGTTCGGGCGTCACGCGTTGCCGGGCGGCTTCGCGAAGTGTGGCGAGTGCTTCGGAGCGCGCGCCGGGCCGGGCGCTGAAACGTGCCGAGCGGGCTTGGTTCAGCCGTGTCTGCCAGAGCCGTTCTTCCGCCTGTCCGGCGTGATGCAGGGCCAGAGCCGCCAGGGCGCCGATCACGGTCAGAAGCAGGGTGGTGACGATCCCCGTTCGCCGAAGCGAGCGTGCCAACCGGCGGCGCTCCGCCTCGAGGTCCGCAGCGAGGAACTGCGTATCACCCGGACCGGCCGGCGACGGGCTGGGATCGGTGGTGCGCATCGGAATTGCCGTCGGAACCGGCCGACCTTCCCACGTCAGGCCGAGGTGACTCAAGCTGGCTCAACGAGGCGAACCGAATCGGGAAGGAGGGATCGGCAGAAGGGTGAAAGGGCATTTCGGGCCGATCCGTAACCGCTTCACGGGGTGCCGGGCGTCGCCACTGCTTCGGCCCGGATGCGGAAGGTGGCGGATGCGCCGTCCTGAAGTTGCGGAACAAGCGCTTCCAGCGTGTAGAATTGTCCGTCGGCCGAGATCCCGCGGATGGTCAGGCCAACCTGTGCGCCGGGCAGTTCGGTCCAATCGTCCAGGTTGGACGAGGCTTCGACAGCGAGTCGCAGGTCGGCGGCGTCCACACGCCAGGGAAAGCGGAATCGCAATGCCGATACGCCGCCGGCCGTGGTGTCCGCCTGGACGGCGTCGAGCGCGGCGGAGCTGCCAAAGGCGTAGCGCTGCGCATTGTTCAGCGTCTGGCCGGGGGCGGTGACGTCGGGACCGGCAACCTGGGGATCATGGGCCTGGCCGGGGAACTGTTCCGCCGCAAAGGCCGCGTAGGTGCGGCGCCGGTCGAGGTCTGTGCCCACCGCGAGGAAGCGCCGGGTGGTCGTCAGGTTGCCAAGCGTGGCGTCGAGCTGGATGAACTGTGATTGGCCCAAGGGATCCGCCTGGATCAGCAACGGGAAGGTGGTGGCCGACTCGCCGGCCGGCACGGTGACGGTCGTGGGCGCGATGAGCATTCCGGAGGGCCATCCGGCCAGGGAGATCACGGAGCCGCCCGGGGGTGCGAGGCGGTCCAACTGCACACGTCCGGTCACGGTGCTGCCCTGCGCGGGTGCGGGGTCGGCGACGCTCAGGGACTGGATGCGGGGCAGCAGTGAGGGGTCCAGGTCAACGACCGTCATGGCGGTGCGACCTTCGAGGGTGGCGGTGATGACGGCGCGGGTTTCCCGGCTGACCAGCCGGGAGCCCACGGGGAACGACGCGGAAGTCTGACCAAACGGCACCTGAACTTCCGCGGGCAGGATGAGGTCACGGCTGAATGTGTGCAGTTTGACGAGGGCCGGATGGGTGAACGGCGCCGCGCTGAGCGTCACCGTACCGATGCCGGTGGCGGCGTCGGTGAGTTTGCGTGGGTCCACTGTCAGCGACACCAGCACGGGGCGCGGCGCGTCCGGAAAGATGCCGAGCCGTGCCGAGACCGATTCCTGGCCATGCCGGGCGCTGATCTCGACGAGGGTCACGGTGTCCACGTCCTTTGTGGCGACCGGGAAAGACACACTGGTTCGACTGGCCGGAACCGTGACGGTGGCGGGCAGGATCGCGTCGCCGGAACTGGCCGACAGATTCAACTCCACGCCGCCGGGCGGGGCGGGGCGGTGGAGGTGGACAGTCGCCTGGACGGATTCGGTTTCGCGGACGCCGCCCGGGTCGAGCGTGAGGCGGTCGAGCAGCGGTGGCTCTTCCGGCGTGAGCACGGTGAGGGTGGCGCGGAGACCGGTGTCGGATTCGCTGACATACAGTTCGCCGGTGTAAACCGTGGTCTGCGGTCGGGCGGAGGTCCGCACGTTGAAGAATGCGCCGCGGGTGCCGGGTTGCAGCTTTCCCGAAACGGATGGCGGCGCCCCCGGCTCGTCGGGTGTGAAGCGCACAAGGAATTCGGGTCCTTCATCGACGCCGGCGGCGCGATCAAAGGTCACCAGCCCGATCACGGATCGGCCGCCGTCCACTTCGGCGGGGAAGAATTCGAGTTTCGTGGCCCTGGGCGGCTCCACCTGTTCCAGGCTCAGCGTGAACATTCCGAAGCAATCCGCGGTTCCGGCCCGCAACGTGACGCTTTTGCCGCCGTTGCCCGGCAGGATGTCCACGGTGACGAGCTTGCGGTGTTCGCCCGCCTGGAAGGTCACGGCAGACGGCGCGGTGACGATGCCTGCGGGAAAGACCGCCAGCGGCACAGTGAGGGTCTGGCCAGCCGCCGGGGCCGTGGGGATGATCAGTTCAAATTCCTTCTGACCCTCGGGAAACACCGGCGGGACAAATCCGCGAGGACGAAGTTGAGGGCACGACGGAGTTGGGGGGATGCCGGGGACTTCGGCGACGGCCTGGATGGGGAGGACGGTCTGCTTGACGAGGAAGGCTTCGGGGGATTCGGCGTTCTGCGACAGGAGGGAGAGGGTGATGGCGCCGCCGCCCCGGTTGTCGTCCGTGCGATGGGTGGGGTCATGGAGGAGGTAATTGAGGATCTCCAGGGTTTGTCCGGGCTGACTGGTCCACAAGGCGTGTCCCAGGGTCAGGCCGCCTTGCAGGCTGGGGCCCTCGACCTTGCCGGTGAACACATGGCGCTGCTCGTGCAGGAAGGTGATGTCAATCGAGCTCATGCCGGGCAGGATCAAGCCGGACAGGAAATGACGATCCTGGATCGGCATGGGAGCCAGGCCGACCTTTCGGCCCCCGGCAAAGGTCAGGCGCGTGTAGTCCCCCCCCGCCGGTTGGTGGGGAATGTAGGGTGCGCCGGTGAAGCGATCCATGATCAACACGGACCCTTCGTAGGCGTAGGCGCCAATGTCGCGGCGCACGCCCTGAGGCGAAAAGAAGGTGATCTCGATCTTCTTCAGCGCGCCCGGGTATTCCCCATACCCGCCAAGGCTGGCCCATGTCACCCCGTTGATGTCCTCGATCGCGTCGTCGTAGACGAGGATCGCCTCGAAGCGGTCGCCCTCGATGATTTCCTGATAGTGACCCACGATCGTATTTGGCGGCAGCGGGCTGGGTTGGACCTGCGCTGGTACGATGCCGGTCAGCTTGAGTCGTCGGATTTCAGCCTGTGCGGAGGTCAGGCCGAAGAGCAGGGCCACAACCATCAGCAACCAAGGAGTCCAGCGGCGGTGTGTCGGGAAGGCGTTGGAGAACGTGGTCATGGGTCGACCTTGTGCGGTTGACCATGGATCCGGGAATGAGACTTACGCGCCCGCCCAGCCGCTCCGGTGCCGGAGCCTTCGGCTTCCCGGAGGTGCAGGCCACCTACTCTTCTTCCGGCAGGACGCTGGCGGGGAGTTGGCCGCGTCGGACCAGTTCCTGGAGGTCGCGTCGGATGGTTTTGCGGTCGACCTGATATCGTCGGGCGAGGCCGGCAATCGAGGGGTCCGGGGCGCCTTGCCGGAAGTGGTTCAGGAGGTCGTGTTGGCGCGTGAGGCGGTCGGTGTAGCGACGTTCGGGTTCGGTGGCCGAGTCCTTTTCCAGGCGTTCGATGGACTTGAGCTGGGCGACCACTTCGCCGAGCCCGCAGCGGGCCAGCGCCTCGGCGACGGCGCTTTCGAACTGTTCGAGGTGCACCGGCTTTTCCAGCACGTAATGCGCGGCGAGCGGTCCCTGAAGCGCGGCGAGCTGTTCCCGTACATCCAGCGTGCCGGAAATCACGATCACCGGTACATGGGCGGCGAATTCCTTGAAGCGCGGGAGGAAATCCAGCCCGGATTCCCCGCCCGCCAATATATGGTCGAGGATGACCAGATCGGGTCGTATCCCGTGCAGGCAATGCAGGGCTTCGCTGGCGCGGGAAACCACCGTGAGGCGGTGGTTGCGCAGGATCTTGGTGTACAGTCGGACCTGTTCCGGATCGTCTTCGACGATCAGGATGCCAGCGCTTTGGTCGCGGAGGGAAACGTGGCCAGCCATGCGTATTGCTGAACACTGGGGCAATTGTCGTCCCCGTGGAATGGGACTTCCGCACCCAGCCTGGAAAACGCCGCGCCGGAAAACGCCGGTCTCCTGGGTCTGCTCCCGACAAGCTTGGTCGCCCCCCACGGAAGGGGATCCATGCCCTGTCATCGCTCCGGCCAGCGTCCCTGTCCCCCGGACGGAAGCGGATGGCCGGCGGGCCAGACGAGGTAGGCGGTGCGGTCAGAGTGGTTCCAGGCCCGTTCAAAGTCCTCCCGGGGCACCACCCGGATCACGCGTTCCTTGCGCACTCCGGGATCATGGACCCGCACGGCACCGTTGGTGGTGAAACCGGTGACCACCACCAGATGCCCATCGCCGGATCGCGGTGTTGGGGAGCCCTTGAGCTGGGCATACGACACCGAGGTGGCCACCGGCATGCCGGCATCGATCCAACGTTCGAGATCGCCGATTCCGCCGAGGCGGCTGACGCAGGACATGAGGTCGGGATGTTGACCGGCGTAGGCGATGTTGAAGGACCAGTTGCCCGTCCCGGGCCAACCCGGGTCATGAACCCCCCGCGCCACCTGGCGCACATCCTGGATCAGGTCCGGTCGATCCAACCGCCCACCCCACATCGCCAGGATCATGCTGAGACTGGTCGGACTGCACCACGACTGGATGCCCTCGGGATAATCGGCCTGGGATCGGACGGGGACATCCAGGAATCGGCCCCAGGCGGGCGGATGCGGGGCAGGAGGAGTTTCGGTGGCATGTGCGCCGAGGAAGCTGACGCCGGCCCGGATGGGATCGATGCCCGCAGAGTCGGCAGGCAGGCGGAATCGGATTTCCAGGGCATCGGCGGGTTCGGCGACGATCAACGTGTCGGTTTCGACCCGGGCATCGGGATTCTTCTGACCGCGCAGGCTGGTGCGGGGGGCGCGGTTGGTGTCGGCGGACCAATGGCCCATGCCGAGCCAGGGACCGATCTGGGTGCCGCGGATGACGCGGGCTTCGATGGAGAGGGATTGGTCCGGAGGAACGTTCCAGGACAGGACAGCTTCCTTCCATTGGAAGCCGGGGGTGATGCGGGGTGAGAGGCGATGGTGATGAAGGTCGCCGGTTTCGTGGGTGAAGGCGCTGAGATCGGACCACCAGATGAGCCGGGTGGGTGGGACGTTCTCCGCGCGACCGGCGAGGGCGAGGGCCAGCAGAAGGATTGGCAGGAACGACTTCATGTCGGGCAGGGGACTGGGACCGGATGGATCCGGGTGAAATGGTGGACCTGGAAGCCGGGTTCAGCGAGGACGACACCCTGATCGGTGAAGTCGGATTCGAAGGGTGGGAACCAGGCATCGCCATCGGGTCGGTCATGGACCCGGGTCAGGTAGAGGTGGGCGCAGCTGGGGAGAAGCAGTCGGTAGATCTCGGCTCCGCCACAGATCCAGACTGGCCGTGGATCCTCCTGGAGCAGGGTCCGGAGAGAGGTGGGGTCGGGGACGGTTCGGGTACCGGGAGCGGTGAAGCCGGAACGGGAAAGGATGATGGTGTCGCGACCGGGCAAAGGGCGACCGATGGATTCGAAGGTGCGTCGACCCATGACCAGGATGCCGCCGAGGGTGGTGCGTTTGAACCATTTGAAATCGGCGGGGAGATGCCAGGGAATGCGGTTCTGCATTCCGATGACGCGGTTGTCGGCCATGGCCGCGATGGCATTCCAGGGAGGCATGGGGGACGGGTGAGGGGGAAATGAAAAAGGCGGCGGCACCGGGATGGACCGGGGCCGCCGCCGTTCGGGAGGAAAGGATCAGAGCCCCTTGGAGAGGATGAGGCGGAGGAGATCGCCAACGCGGTTGGAATAGCCCCATTCGTTGTCGTACCAGCTCACGAGCTTGAAGAAGCGGCTGTTGAGTTCGATGCCGGAGCCGGCGTCGAAGATCGAGCTGGCCTGGTCATGGATGAAGTCGGTGGAGACGACTTCATCGGAGGTGTGGACGAGGTAACCCTTGAGGTAGGTCTCGGAGGCGCGCTTGAAGGCGGCACTGATCTCGGCGTAGGAGGTTTCCTTGACCGTCTTCACGGTGAGATCGACGACGGAGACGGTGGGGGTTGGCACGCGGAAGGCCATGCCGGTGAGCTTGCCCTTCACCTCGGGGCAGACCAGGGCGACGGCCTTGGCGGCGCCGGTGGTGGAGGGGATGATGTTGATGGCGGCGGAACGTCCTCCCTTCCAGTCCTTCTTGGAGGGGCCGTCCACGGTCTTCTGGGTGGCGGTGTAGGAGTGGACGGTGGTCATCAGGCCTTCCTCGATGCCGAAGCCTTCCTTGAGGAGGACGTGGACGAGGGGAGCGAGACAGTTGGTGGTGCAGCTCGCGTTGGAGATGATGTGGTGGGTGGCGGGGTCGTACTTCTCGTGGTTGACGCCCATCACGATGGTGATGTCCTCGCCTTTGGCGGGAGCGGAGATGATGACCTTCTTGGCGCCGGCGGTGATGTGGCCCTTGGCCTTTTCGGCTTCGGTGAACAGGCCGGTCGACTCGATGACGATGTCGACGTTGTGGGCTTTCCAGGGGAGTTCTGCGGGGGTGCGTGCGCTGACGACGTGGATATCCTGGCCATTGACCACCAGGACATCGTCCTCGGCCTTGTCCGGGCTGGATTTGCGGGACGAGACCGTGCCGGCGAAGCGGCCCTGGGTGGAATCGTACTTGAGGAGATAGGCGAGGTTGTCGGCGGGGACGAGGTCACCGACGGCGACCACATTGACTTCCTTGCCGACGAGACCCTGTTCGACGAGGGCGCGGAAAACGAGGCGGCCGATGCGGCCGAAACCATTGATAGCAACGTTCACTGGCATAATTTCGAATACTCTGAGGTTACTGCGGAAACCGGCAAGCCAGCCTACCGGCGGCGGCCTAGGGGTCAACGGATTGTTTGGAGGAGCGGGTCCGGATTTGACACCCCAAGGGATTGTGGTGTAGCGCATGGGAGGCCACAGGGGGTGGGAGGTCCTGATGAATCGGATCGGGATCGAAGGTGCGGGTGGAAGAGCGGTGGGTGGTGGGTGGCGGATTGCGGTGCAGGACTGTTATGCGGTGTCCCAAATGTGCCGGTCAGGAAGACCGGGTGATCGATTCCCGTTCCTCGAAGGAAGGGGCGACCATCCGTCGTCGTCGCGAATGCCTGACCTGTGCGCATCGGTACACCACCTATGAGGAGATCGAGCACGAGCTGTTGACGGTGATCAAGCGGGATGGGCGGAGGGAACCGTTCTCGCGGGAGAAGCTGATCCGGGGCATGAAACGGGCCTGCCAGAAGCGGCCGGTGGGCGAGGAAGAGTTGGCCAATGCGGTGGAACGGATCGTGGAAGGGGTGGCGGCGGAGCATGATCGGGAGGTGCCGGGCCAGGTGATCGGTGAGCGGGTGATGCGCGAACTGAGGCGGATGGATCCGGTGGCGTACATCCGGTTTGCGAGCATCTACCGTCAGTTCGAGGAGATAACGGATTTCGTCGAGGAAGCGACGCGACTGGCATCGCAACCGCTTCCCGACAAGCGACAGATGGAATTGCCCGTCGCGGCGGTGGCGACGGACGAGGCAAAGAAGAAGGAACGAGCATGATCGAACTGTGCCGGGACTGCATCTGGTTGTCGCAGGGGGATGGGGAAGCGATTCCGTGTTCGGTGGACGACCTGGTGTTTGAGGTTGTCGGGAGTGGATCCAGCCAGATTGGGCCGGAGGTATTGCGTCATGCAGCGGCGGGGGTGCTGCATTATTTCAAGGAGGAGTTGGGACGGATGCGGATCACGCTGGGTGAGTTTGCCAGTGCGTTGGCGAGGGTGTTGACGGGGTTGGGATATGTGGTGGAGGTGACAGGGGCGGAGTATTCGAACGGGTTGCCGGGAGCGAAGCCGGGATTGGTGCGCACGGCGGATCTGCGGGAGTTGGCCTGCAACGCGGGGAAGCTGGGCGAACTGGAGTTCTTCCCGAGACTGCACACGTTGTTGCGGGAGCAGTTGGCGGATGCCCCGCAGGCGGTCGAGTTCCTTGGGTTGCGGGGGGCAGTGAAGCAGTTGTTGGGACGGAAGCACTGGAACAAGGATTGTCGGGAGCTGGAGGATCGGATCCTGGAGTCCCTGCGATCGTGGTGGGCGCGGGAGAGTGGGAACCGGCCAGCGGCATTGGTGGTGCGGTGACACGGAGAGCTTGCCGAAGGCGGGGGACCGGCGTGGAATGGGGCCATGACCCTGTTTGAGAAGATTGCTGCCCGTCAGATCCCGGCGGAGATCGTCTTTGAGGACGACCGGGTGGTGGCATTCCGTGACATCCAACCCCAGGCGCCAGTGCATGTCTTGGTGGTGCCCCGGAAGCCCATCTGTCGGATGGGTGTGGCGTCAGCGGAAGACGCGGAGCTTTTGGGTCACCTGCTGTTGACCGCGGCGGAGGTGGCCCGTCGGGTGGGGGTGGACCAGACGGGGTATCGATTGGTGATCAACAACGGGAAGGATGGGGGTGAATCCGTTCCACACCTGCATTGCCACATCCTGGGGGGACGGGCGCTGGAGTGGCCTCCGGGCTGATTGATCTGCTGGGTGAGGGCAGATCAGGCCTCGTTTTCGTCGACCTGGTCACGCCGTGCCCGCCACAGCAACCAGACGATCTCTTCAAAGAAGGCGCTGGTGCGGGGATAGGTGACGAAGTCTTCAACGTGTTCGACCGGGGCGCCGACGCACAGGGTTTCCGCACCGCGATTGAGGATGGAATGCGGGGCGATTTCTCGGAGGCGCCGGATGAGCAGCAGGAGATTCTCGCCCGGGGAACGGCCGTTGATCTCGGGGCTGTGTCGGAAATGGAGGGAGCGGAGCTCGGAATGAAAGCGGACGGTGGCGTCGCCGAAGACCAGTTCGAAGCGCACCTCTTCGCCGTCGTACCCGACCGCGATCAAGCTGAGTCCGCGGTAAGGCAGCTCGGTGACATCCTCACGGGCGTTGTAGACCCGGAGACAATCGTCGGCGAGTTGGATCCCGGTGAAGAAGGTGGGATCGGGGAGACGTGGCAGGTCGCGTTCGGCGACCAGTTCGACATCCACGTTTTCAGACGCCAACGATGCCGCAAGATGCTGGGCGTCATCGGCTGGAAGGTCCCGGGCGAGGATGCCGAAGGCGTCGTCCACCACGAACATCGCGTCGGCGGACGCCAGTGAATCACTGGAGCGGAATGCGCGTTGAAGGGCCTCGACGGGAGGCGGGGCTATCGAAGTCTGCAACAGCGCGTAGGTCATGATCTTGATTCGGCGGGCGGAAGGGTCCCACAAACGCCGCGTTTTCATCCTCGTCCCAGCGCTAGCTGTCAATCATCGGCTCCTTTCCACCCACACTTTGCTGGTACTGCAATTGGGACTTCACCCCCTCCACACGACATCCAGGGCGCTTGGAACGACCTCGAACGAAGCGGGCAGCGTCCCGATGTTGTCTCCCTCCACCTGGAATGGTGACTGGGCGGGGCCAGCGAGGTCGAAGCGGGTGGCCTGTTGATGGACGACGCCGGGATGATGGTGGAGACGGCCACGTGCGGCCGCGAGGGTGGCGCGGGCGAGGGACAGCAGGTTGGCCCGGACCAGAACCGCGAGGTCGAGTTTGCCGTCGTCGAGACGGGCGTTGGTGAACACCGGGAAACGACCGCCGTAGAACCGGCCGTTGCCTACCAGGACGAGTTGGCCCGCGAGCGGTTGCGGTCCGCCTTCGATCCGGATCGATGGAAGTGGTTGTTGGATGGCCTGGAATCCGGCCCAGAGGTAGGCGAGGGGACCGATCTTCCGTTTGAGGGAGAGTCGCACCCGGGAGATGGCGAGGGCGTCCAGGCCGGCTCCGGCCATCTGGATGAACCAGCGTGAACCCCCGGCGTGAAGGGCGCGCGCCAGGTCGATGCGTCGGCGATGCCCTGCGCAGATGAGTTCCCAGCAATGGTCGATGTCGGCGGGCAGGTCGAGTTCCTTGGCGAAGACATTGACGGTGCCGAGCGGGATCACGCCTAGGGCGGGGCGTTGTTCGGCGGGGAGTTGCGCGAGGCCGTTGACGACTTCATTGACGGTGCCGTCACCCCCGGCGGCCACCACGGTGCTGGCACCGTCCCGGGAGGCGTCGGCGGCGAGGCCCGGGGCGGTATCCGGTCCGGTGGTGGGGAGGAGTCGGATCTCCCCGGACAATCCGGCCAGCTTGCGTTGGAACCGGAGGGCGCGATCGCCGCCGGCGGACGGGTTGAAGATGACCGCGATCACGCGGGCGGTGGCGCGGTGTGGGAAATCATTGCTGGGGAACGACCAACCGATATTCCTGCGACCACTCGCTGTTGTAGGTCGCGTTCCCGAGGTTCGGTTCGAGGAAATCGATGCGGAACCGGTACGGGACATAGGTCCGGCCGGGAGCGATGGGTACGCGTGCTTCCCAACGGTTCAAGGCGACGGGCACACGGGTCATGGGATAGAGGAGGCCATCGATGACGACCCATGCCTTGACGTCCCCGGCCTTCACCCCGCGGAGGCCGGTGTCCCAGGTGAGTTCAAAGGGATAGGTCCGGTCCGCGGTCATCGGCAGGGTGCGCGGTGTCAGGTTTGAAACTGACGTGGGGGCGCAACCAGCGAGGGCCAGGGCGCCGAGCACAGCCAGCGCAAGCGTTCGGACGTTCATTATCGTCATGGTTCCCGGCGTCGGGTCGGATTGGCAAGGAGAACGACTGAATTCGGCGTGGGGGTTGGATAGGCAGGAGGGGTGATTCCTGGTCTGGGAAGGGTAGGAGCGGGAGGGCAGGGCGGGATGCGGGACGCTCAACTTTGTGTTGCAGGTGCAACACAAGTTTGATGGTTGGCGGATCTGAGGCGAGCCAGCCCGGCAGCAGCGGTCAATGTGGGAAGACCACGACGCCCGGCGTCGGGAACAGCGCCACGGGTGGAAAGCAGCGCCTGCACTGCGCTGTGAAGATCCACTTCGAGGAACGGCGCGGCTTTTGAAGTCGGCTCGGTATGTTCCCGGGTAAAGCGCCGCTCGACCCGGAGCAGCACTGGGTCCAGTTGATCGAGAAGATCAGCAGTCCCGAAGCGGGGACGTCCCAAGAGCAGGACGGCCACCGACCCAACGGCTGGCACTGCGACGATCCAGGGGAGCCATCGTTTGGGTCTCGAGGTGTTCATGGGTTGGGCAGTGGCTGCCCAACTCAATTCATTCTTCGGGCCAATGCCATGGCGAGGGAACCGTCACGGCCGCCGCCTGCCTCGATCAGTTGGGCGAATCCAGCGGCATCGGTCCTGAGCAGCTCCACCGGGGCATCACCGGTGGCAATGACGGAAGCGTTCCGGGGATGGCCGGTGAGCAGGCCGAGTTCGCCGAAGTATTCACCGGTGCCCAGGGTGGCAATCGCGACATCCGAACCCTGTTCCGTCCGGCGCGTCACCTGGACCTGACCGGACACCACGAGATAGAAGGCATCGGCGGGATCGCCTTCACGGAGGATGACGGTTCCCACCGGACTGGTGATGGGGAGGAAACCGGGGAGCAGGCGCTGCAATGTGGTGGCATTGAGACCGGGCAGGGCTTCCATGAGACGCTGGGAGGCCATGCGTTTCTGGAGGAGTCGCCGCAGATCGCAGCTGACCAGGTCCGAGGTGGCCACCAGTTGTTCAAACAACCCGCGGGAGAGTTGGTAGAGATCGGCGCCCTCTTTCCCGGCCGTCACGGTGGCGGTCCGGGTGCGATGTTGAAGCAGACCGATCTCGCCGAAGGAATCGCCGGCATCCAGTTGGGCGAGCACCGAATCCTGGTCGTGAATGCGGCGTGAGACCGAGACCTGGCCGCGGGCGATGAGGTAGAAGGCGTCGGAGGGATCTCCTTCGCGCAGGATGATCTCGTCCGGGTAGAAGTGAACCGGGGAGGCCTGGGACAGGAGCCTGAGCACGGCTGGATCATCGTGTCCGACGACCTTGGCGAGGGCCTGTTCTTCGAGGAAGGCCCGTGGGGCGGTGGTGGCCTGGGTGTGGGAGCGTGGGCCGAGGATGCGCAGGCCGAAATGGCGGTCGGGTGCGGGCAGGGGTTTGACGGTGAGCCGGAGTTGGTAATCCGGAGGGCTCAGTTCGAAGTCGAGGTGATGGACCAGGGCGGCGACCTGGGTGAGGGCCATCTGTTCGACCAATCCCATGGCGGTGCAGGTCCGATGCCCGATGCCGAACGGGTGGAAGGCGTTTTCCTTCCGATGTTCCATGCGGGGTTCGAGGCAGCGTTCGGGTTCGAATTGTTCGGGGCGATGAAAAGGGCAGGACGAAAAGCTCATGGGCACCTGGGAGAGAACGGTGACGTCGCCCTTCCTTACCTGTTTGCCGTGATAGACAAAGTCCTGGGCGGCCAGGCAGGGCATGCCTTGGGAGACCGGGTGGAACCGGAGGGTTTCGTGGTAGGTGGCCTGGAGCAGGCGGAGGGAACGGACATCGGAGGCGTCGGAGATGCCGTCGGCGAGGGCTGAGGCGACCTCGGTCCGGACCTGGGCAAGGAGGTCCGGATGTTTCACGAGTTCGTAGAGCATGAAGGCGACGACGCGGCTCATGTAGGAAGAGCTGCCGGCGAAGCCGTACATGGAGTAGCAGACGACTTCATCGTCGGTGAGCGGTTGTCCGTGGTCGTCACGGACGCTCATGAGGGTGTCGAGGATGGTGGGACGTTCGGCGTGGGAATGGGATGCGGCGCGACGTTCCTGGACGAGACCCCACATGAGGTCGAGGACGCGTTGGCGTGAGGCCCGGTACCACGGCATCCGATACATGAAGAAGGGCCAGACCCGGCCGCCGACGTTCATGTTGTAGTCGGTGACCCGGAGGCAATCGCGGTAATGGGCGCCGAGTGAACGTCCGCACATGACCTGGCAATACTGTTCGAAGGCGAGCCGCTGGACCTCCTCCATCACGTGGATCACCTGGCCCGGTTTCCAGTTTCGGGCGTGGGTTCGCACCACTTCGAGGAGATCCGGGACCCAAGCCGAGGCGACTTCGCGGGAGTAGGCGATGGAGAGGAGTCGGCGGAATCGGAGGTGTTTTTCCCCGGATTGACCCAGGACGAAATCGGCGGAACCGAGTTGGCGACCGACTTCGGCGAAGATGGCTTCGCGGGTCAGGTATTTTTCGTCGAGGCCTTGTCGGATGAAGTCCCGGGCTTCGAACCCGCCGATGACGGTGTACCTGAGCCAGAGGGCGCGCAGGCGGAACACGGGACCGAGTTCGCGGTAGGAGTTGACGAGCAGACGGGTGGTGTCGCGGAGGAAGTCGAAGGTGTTGCCGAAGACGCATTGGCCCCGGGCGAGCGGTGGAAGGGGCGCGGCTTGGTCCGGCGCAGGTTGCGGTGTCGGGAGGTTGGCCATGACGCGAAGGGGAGTGAAACGGAAGTGCCGCCCGGGAGGGAAGGGCGCATTCGTTCCGGGATCAGGCCGGGATGATTGGGTCACCGACGCGGATCAGGCCGGACTGGAGGACGATGGCGATGACGCCCTGGCACGGGGGAGCCATTCGGGCGCGGAGACCGGGTGCGATGGAATCCATCTGTTGGCAGGGTTCGCGGGGTTCGATGAATTCGAGGAGGGCTTCACCGACCCGGACCGGGCGACCGATGAGGGAGATGAGGTTGATGCCTTCGGTCTCGATGTTGGAGCGGGCCACACCGGGAGGGATTCCGGCGAGGCCGAGGGCGGTGACGTGGGAGGCGATCGTTTCGCGTTCGATCAAGGTGACCTGGCGACGGCTGGGTTCACCATTGCGGCGGCGTCGGCCGAAATAGCGGACGTCCCCGCGCAGCCCCATTTCGGCGACGGCCTCGGTGGCGTCGATGGACTGGAGTGGAGCGTGACCGGCGGCGGGATGCAGGTGGATGGAAGCGACGCGACCGGAGGGGAGGGAAGGTGGATTCATGGGTGGAGTGGGTGAAGGTTCAGGCGGATTGGAGGGCGGCCCAGAGATAGCCGGCGCCGCCGCAGGCGGTGAGGACCGAGCCCCATCGGATGACGGGATGAAGAGCGGGTGTGGAACCGGCTGGAGCGGGTGTCGTGGGGGATCCTGCCCGGGGAACGGCGGCGCGGAAGATCCCGTAGAGCGGGGCGCCGACGGCGAGATGCCCGAGTTCGACCCCGATGCAGAAGGCGAGGATGGGGATGGCGAGTTGGGAGGGGGAGCCGCCAGGCAGGGCTTCGCGAAGTCCGCCTGCGAAACCGAGGCCGTGGATGAGTCCGAAGGCGAAGGCGACGACCAGGCGTGAAGAGCGTTGGGAACGGGTGGGAGCGAGAACATTTTCGAGGGCGACGAACACGATGCTTCCGGCGATGATCGGTTCGACCACGGCGGGAGGAAGGGAGACCCAACCGAGGGCGGCGAGGGTGACGGTGATGGAATGGGCGGCGGTGAAGACCGCGATGATTCCCAGCAGACGCCGCCACGAGACGGAAGCGAGGGCGAGGGCGACAAGAAAGAGGAGATGATCGTAGCCGGTGAGCACGTGATGCAGGCCATGGCGGAGGAAGGATTTGAAGGCGGTGGCGCCTTCAAGCGGAGGCGGCAAGGCATCCGGCCCGGCCGTCAACAAAGGCATCGGTGGGGCATCCACCAGGGCGGGGAGGGTGACGAGGTGCGGAGTGCCGCTGCGAAGGATGGCCTGACCGAGGGTGCTTCGGGAGGGGTCGGTGACCTGGAGGATGTGATAGGTCTCCCAGGGAATGCCGGGGGCGTAGGCGTGTCCGCGCAATGTGGAGTGGGAGAATCGAACAGGCAGGGCCTGGCTGCGGGTTGGAAGTGGGCACTCAAGGTCGTAGGCCACGTGGGTCAGGTCGGGGTACTGCGATGAGTCTTCGGGTTCCGGGGAGTCATCGAGGAGCAGTTGATAATCGAGGAAGGTGATGGGCAGGGATTCACCATCGATGTCGATGTGGAGTTGGCCGACGACATAGGCGGCGTGATTGGAGGCTGCGACGTGGAGGGAATCGGGCCGGATGAGGGAGGCCGGGTCGATCTTCTGGATGACAGCGATCTCACGGAGCGTGGCGGTGACCCGGAGCACGAGCCGGTTGCTTTCAGCGACGGTCCACCACGAGTTGTGGAGGAACGGATGGGCGCCGGCGATCTCCGGCAGGAGGAACCCCAGCAACAACATGATCCGCCATCGCATCGGGAAAGCATCCACAGGATGCACGCTCGGACCAAGCCGGATGACGGGGAGGAGGGAAAGGCGGTAGGGGGCTACCGCAGTCCAGGACGCTTCGCGTTGGGCGGGGCTTACGGGGCGGGAGCGGGAACAGGGGTGGGAGCGGGCCAGGGAAGAAGGTCGGCAGACAATTCCAGTTCGATGGATCCGTCGGTGGGATCCAGGCGGGGAATCAGACCGATCTGGGTGGCGCCTTCCTCACCATCGCGGCTCCATCCGATCTGGGCTTGGCGACCGTCTGCGGTGGTGACCCTGGGCGCGGACAGGACATCGACGCCTTCGCTGGCTTCCAGGGCCTGGATCAGGGCTGCGGCATTGTCGGCATCGAACAGTTGTTGGGCGGTGCTGCGGTCGTTGCTCTTGAGATCGAGTCCGAGCGTGGCGAGGACGGAATCGGGTGCGTCGACGATGCGGGTGGTGACGTCGATGGTGACGGTGCCGTCGGGTTGGACGGTGGCGACGGGGCCGGCGAGGACCAGGGCGCGGCGCCCGGGAGCGATTTCCCATCCGCCGGTGACGAGAAGTCCGTTGGGGGGAATGTGGGCCTTGACGGCGGCGATGAGGCGTCGGGCTTCAGGTGGATCGGTGATGGACGGGGCGGGGACGACAGGCTGGGAGGACTTTTTCGGGGAGACCGCAGAGTTGGTGGCGCGACGGAGTTGGCTGACTTCACCGCGGAGGCGGACGAGTTCCTCGTGGTCGCGTTGGGCGGATTCGAGGTCCCGTTTGGCGGCGTTGAGTTGATCCTGCTTGAGGGAGAGATCGGCGGCGAGGGAATCGAGTTGGGCCTTGAGACGGGCGTGTTCCAACTGGAGGCGTTGAAGGGCGCCGTGTTTCTGGAAGAGGGCGATTCCCAGACCGGCGGCCAGAACGATGGCGATGAGGAGCGGGGCGCGAGACGGTGACATGGGAGGATTTCGCTGTGGGGGAAAGGGAATGGGATCAGGTGAGGGTGGCCATGGTCTCACCGACGCGTGCGTAGAGTTCGCGATGGAGTCGGGAATGGTGGAGGAGATCGTCGGCAAGTTGGACCCGGCCTGGGGCGAACAGGGTGATGGTGAGGGAGCCGCCGAAGAGGAAGAATCCCTTTTCCTGGCCCTTGAGGATGGGAGCGCCGGGGGTGTGGGTGTATTGCCAGCTACCGACGTTGGTGGCGCCGACTTCGAGGGTGGCGACGCGACCGAAGTCGGGGGACTCGATGAGGGAGAGGGAGCGTTTGTTGGCGCAGAGATAGGCGAGGTTCTGGCGGAGGGCGATGGGGCTGACCGAAAAGAGCCAACGGCCAAGGAGACGCGGGTTTCCGGCGGTGCCGGCAACGGGAAAGTGGAACCGGTGATAATCGACGGGGCAGAGGCGGGAGAGGACGAGGGAACCGCCGGTGAACTCGCGGGCCAATTCCGGATCACCGAGGAGCTGGCCGAGGTCGAGGCGTTGCCCCTTCACATAGAAACCTTCGGTGTTGGAGACATTGGCGATCCCGAGGTGTCGGCCATCGGCGGGAAACACGGCGATGCGGGGGTCGGGATCGATGGGTCGGGCGGAGGGTTTGAGACGGCGATAGAAGAATTCGTTGAAGGATTTGAAGGAGTGGGTGGGGTCGGCGAACTCGGCGGGGTCGAGATGGTATTCCTGGATGAAGGGGAGGATGCGATGGGCGCTGACGGGGCGGGTCATGCGCCAGCCGTACCAGCGGGAGAACAGGGCGCGTTTGACGAGGGCATGGAGGGCGAGGAGTCCGAGGGGATTGCCGTAGACCCAGCGGAGGAAGGGTTCTCCATAGATCCGTTCGACCTCCACCTGGCGGGTGTGGCGATTGAAGAACTGGATGGGATCATGGGCCATGTGAATGGGGAAGAGGTTGCCGGCACGGACCGTGGGTGGGCAAGGCTGGGCGGAGTGGTGGTGGGAGCGTGTGTGTGGGAAAAGAAAAAGGGGCCTGGCGTGAAGCCGGCCCCTGGTAACGAAGAGCGAAGGGTCTTGGGGAAGACTATTCGGTGGAAGGAGGAGTGATCAGCGCGGTGTTGCCGGGGGCGATGCTGACGATGCGCACGTGGCGTTTGCTGTCGCCGCTGTTGAGTTCGGCTGTGGCGCCCGGGGGCTTGTTGATGAGGGCCTGGGCGAGCGGGGTGAGGTAGGAAAGGAGACTGCGGTCAGGGTCACCGTCCCAGGCGCCGAAGATCTGGACGGTCTCGTCCTTGTTGGTGTCGAGGTCGGTGAAGGTGACGCAGGTGCCGGGCACGACGATGTCGGTGCGGGGACTGGCGAAGTCGGTGCCGCGGGCGCGGGCGAGTTGGAGTTCGAGCTCGTGTTTGCGGCGGTGCAGGACCTTCTGCATTTCCTTGGCGGCCTTGAACTCGTGGTTTTCGCGGAGATCGCCGTAGCTTTTGGCGATGGCGATGTCCTTCACATTGGCGGGGATCTGCTTGTTGACGAGGTCGTCGTACTCGGACTTGCGACGTTCGAGGCTGGTCCAGCTCACGAGGAACGTCCGGTCGTCCTTGGACTGGTCGCCGGTGATCATGGATTGGATGGCGGGATAGACCTTGACGATGCGTCCGAGGAGCGAGCGCTTGTCCATGTCATCGAAGGCACCGGAGAGTTGGAGGGTGCGGACGAGATCCTTGATGACCTCGATATCGGCGGCCTCGATGAGTTGGGGGAGAAGGGTCTGATCGTCGAGGACGAAGTCGTGGAGGCGGTTGGTCTTCTTCTCGTTGAAGGCGTCGCGTTCCATGGCGGTGATCATGGCGCGGAAGACTTCGGGGCCGAGGATGTCAGCGAAGTGATCGCCGCGTTCCTTGCCGAGCCAGAGCAGGAGTTCGCTGGAGGCGGCGTGCTGGCTGATGGCGCGGGCGAGGGTGTCCTTGAGCAATTGTCCGCGGCCTTCGACGATGAGGAGGCGTGCGCATTCCCCGGCGAGCTTGGCTGACACCCGGTTCAGCATGAGGACCAGCTGGGCGCCCCAGTCGGGGACGGCATCGCGAAAGGCTTCGAGGGCGCGGCGATGTTTGGCGGCGGGGAGTTCCTCGAAGAAGGCGACGAGACGTTCGATGAGGCGTTCTACGGGGGATTCCTGGGAGAGGGGGACGAAGATTTCGCGGCAGGCGATCTCGGTTTCGGGGGCGGCAATACTGGCGACCTGACGGAGGTCATCGCGCATGAAGATGCCTTCGAGGGCGAGCGGAGGCATGGTCTGGACGTGGGACTGGATGTCCGACGCAAGGGTGTGGATCGATTCCTGGATCACGACGTGACCGCGGAGATCTTCGGCATTCTTGAGCACCTCGGCGGCGACGGCGATCTTGGCCTTGAGGCCTTTGGCGGCGCGGAACTCATTGAGGAGACGGTCGCCGAGGGTGATTTCCTCCTCTTGAAAAAGAATGGGCTCGGTCTTCTTGAGGGGAACGGTGAAGTGCCCGTCGCGCTTCATTTCGGCCCGGGCGACCTCCCACCACTTCTTCCAGTCCGAAGTGATGACATCGGCAAGGACCTGTTGGACCTGATCGACGGTGGCGCGCCCGTTCATGGAGCGGAGGACGAGCTTCACCACGTCGAGGTGATGGAGTGCGGCTTCGCGCTTGAGGCCATCGATGTCGATGTGTTTGCGGACGAGGATGTGTTCGCGGGGGATGGGCTTGAGGGATTCTGCGGAGAAGGCCAGGTCCATGGAATGGCCGGCCTTGGTCGCGAAATCGATGTTGAGTCGACCGAGGGCGCCATCCAGCGCGGTGATCCGTCCGAAGCCCCAGCTCTTGTGCTGGCAGAAGCCAGCTCCGACGAGGGCGAGAAGAGGCTCGACGTGCTTGGTCGTGATCTTGCCGCTGGCCACCAGTTTATCGAGTTCGTCTTTCATCTGCGTGCGCTCATCAACGGACCAGCCACCGCGAGCGGTCAGGGACCGATCCGGGCCGAAAGAGCCGCAACCGCCCGAACTGGGGCGGCAATTGCGGGCTGGCCGATTGTCGAATGGGGGTCAGTATGGTCGCGTGGCTGTAGCCAGACCAAGACAAATTGCCTATCGCACCCTGTCCCGGGCCGGAGCACCCGGTGAATTTGTGGAGCACCGGTTGGAATCGGATGCTGGATTCCATGGGCTTCCCCCGGTGGACCGGCGTCTCGTCCAGGAGTTGGTGTATGGGGTGCTGCGACAACAATCGGCCCTCGATTGGCTGATTGCGAGGCGTACGGATGGACGACCGCAGAAGCCGGGCTTGCAGGTCCTGTTGCGCCTCGGGCTCTACCAGTTGTTCTGGTTGGATCGGATCCCGCCGCATGCCGCGGTGCATGAGACGGTGGAGATGGCGCGGGGAGCCGGGTTTGGTTCACAGAGTGGATTCGTCAATGCCGTGCTGCGGGGTTGTGACCGCGATCGGGCGCGGATCCGTCAGGATCTGGCGACGTTGCGGGAGTTGGATCCGGCGGTGGGTTGGTCGCACCCGACGTGGTTGGTGGAGCGTTGGCGTGGGCGGTTTGGTGCGGAGGGATTGGTCCGGATGCTGGAATGGAACAATTCACCGCCACCGACCTTTGTCCGGGTGAACCGGCTCAGGACTTCGGCGGCGGAATTGGAGGCGCGCTGGCTTGAGGAAGGAGTGGAAGCGGTGGCCGTGATGCATCCCTGGCTGGAACCGGGCGAGATGTATCGGTTGGAGGCGCATCCGCCGCTGACGTCGTTGTTGTCCTTCATCGATGGCGGATTCTACGTCCAGGATCCTGGCACGCTGGCGTCGGTGGTGGATCTGGATCCGCGCCCGGGCGAAACGGTGTTGGACTGGTGCGCGGCACCGGGTGGCAAGACCCTGTATATGGCCCAGCGCATGGAGAACCAGGGGCGGGTGGTGGCGCAGGACACCAGCCCGGAACGGTTGCGATTGGTGGAGGAGAACGCGATGCGGTTGGGCGGCACGTGCGTGGAGTTGGCGCGGGGACCGGGAGAACCGGGTGAACCGGGATCCTTCGACCGGGTGTTGGTGGATGCGCCGTGTTCGAACACGGGGGTGTTGCGACGTCGCCTGGAATTGAGGTGGCGCCTGCGGGAGGAAGAGATCACGCGACTGGCCGAGGTGCAGTTGGGGATACTTCAGCGGGCGTCGGAGTTTGTCAGGGTGGGTGGGGTGCTGGCCTATTCCACGTGCAGTGTGGAAGCGGAGGAGAACACGGGGGTGGTGGAGTCATTCCTCAGGGCGCGACCCGGATTCGGGATGCGATCGACCCGTCTGTTGACGCCGGTTGAAGACGGAGTGGACGGAGCATTTGTGGCGGTGCTGGTGCGGACCGCATGAACGGATCCAGGACAGGAGGACAATCGCCATGGGTCAGGGCGTTGTACCGGTCGGGTGGCCACAACTTTGTGGGACGCCACGGACTTGAGCCGGGGGGCCACGTGATGGAATCGGTGGCGTGGATCGAGTGTGTGGCGGGGCGTGGGGTGATGGGGGATCGGTATTTCGATCATGGGGACGGCTACAAGGGGCAGATCACCTTTTTCGCCTGGGAAGTGCATGAAGCGGTTTGCCGGGAGTTCGGCCTGGGACTGGGTCCGGAAGTATATCGGCGCAATGTCCTGGTGGCCGGGGTGGATCTCGACGCGTGGATCGGGTGCCGGTTCGAGGTTCAGGGGATTGGGTTTGAGGGAGTGGAAGAATGTCGGCCGTGTTATTGGATGGACCGGGTGGTGGCGCCCGGAGTGGAACGTTTCTTGAAGGGACGCGGAGGGTTGCGTGCGCGGATCCTCGGGGACGGACGGATGCGGGTGGAGGATGGCGGACGGAGGATATAACTCCCGGAGGGTGGAACCGGGTTGTGCGGGAGCGGAGGCCGCAACGGTAGAAAGCGAAAAGACCCGGCATCGGGTTGAAGATACCGGGTCCAGGAAGGCCAAGGCGGAGGGCACACGCGAAGCGAGCGCTCTCCGCCTTGGGTTGGGTGGTGATTACTTCTTCTTCGCTGCGGCTTTCTTGGCCGGAGCCTTCACTGCGGGCTTCGCTGCTGCCTTGGCTGCGGGTTTGGCCGCTGCTTTGGCGACGGGTTTTGCTGCCTTGGCTGCAGGTTTTGCTGCGGCTTTGGCGGCGGGCTTGGCTGCTGCCTTGGCGACGGGTTTCGTTGCCTTGGCTGCGGGCTTGGCTGCCGTCTTCGCGGGTGCTTTCTTAGCTGCCATTGACTCTCACCTCCCTTCGATGCCGATGGGGCTTTTGAGGCGTAATCGGAAATCCTGAAAAACGTCACCGCCGCGTATCAAACCGGGCACTCGAAATCATTCTTGGTGGAACTTTTGGCGCGCGGAGTTTTGGCGAGAGTGCCCGGATGCAAACAAAGGTCAATCCGTCATTGCGCAGGATGTGAAATCATCGCGTCGGAATGGCGGTTGGAAGGTTGGGCGGGGTTGGAAGGGGAAAGGAATCGAATCAGGATTCCTGATTTCACGCGGGCCTTGTCCGTGGTCTTCTCGTGCAGGCCATGACGCTTCCAGAGCACCGGCAGTCCATTGACGCCATCGACAAGAAGATCGTTGAACTCCTGAACGAAAGGACCCGGCACGTGCTCGGGATCGGATCGATCAAGATGCGGCAGGGACAGGAGATCTATGCGCCGCATCGGGAGCGCGCGGTGCTGCAGAAGATCTGCAAACTCAACAAGGGACCGATCACGGACGAAGGATTGCGCGCGATCTATCGCGAGGTGATGTCTTCGGCGCTGTCCCTGGAGAAGAGCCTGACCATCGCGTATCTCGGGCCGGAGGCGACCTTCACGCACGAGGCGGCGATCAAGCGGTTTGGATCGAGCCTGAGATATTCGCCGCAGCGGACGATTGCCGATGTGTTCCATGAGGTCTCCAAGCTGCGAGCGGACTATGGAGTGGTGCCGGTGGAGAACAGCACGGAAGGGGTGGTGACACACACGCTCGACATGTTTGTGGACAGCGAACTGAAGATTGTGGCGCAGGTGGTGTTGCGGATCTCGCATTGCCTGGCGAGTCGGGCGGCGCGGTTGGAGGACATCGTGCGGTTGCATGTCCATCCGCAGACCCTGGCGCAGTGCCGGGGATGGATTCAGCGGCAGATGCCGCGGGTGGAGTTGTGCGAGACGACGTCGAATGCGCGTTCGGCCGAACTGGCGGCGAAGGATCGGACCGCGGCGGCGTTGTGTGGTGAGTTGGCAGCGGTGACCTACAAGCTGCCGGTGCTGGAACGGGACGTGCAGGACAACGCCGCCAATGCGACCCGCTTCCTGGTGCTGGGCCGACAGGGCCCGCCGCCCAGCCAAACCGATCGGACCAGTCTCATGTTCAGCATCCGCGACGAGGCCGGAGCCCTGCACACGGCCCTCGCACCCTTCCGCCGGCATCGCATCAACATGACCAAGATCGAGTCACGTCCCAGCAAGCGGAAGGCCTGGGAATACTTCTTCTTTGTCGACTGCGACGGCCATGCGGAGTCGGGCAAGCTGGCGAAGGCGATCGAACTGCTGGGGGTACACTGCAGTTTCGTGAAGGTCCTCGGCAGTTATCCGAACGGGGATTGAAGGGATGCGGCTACGGAGGTCAGCCGTATGCATGCAGGACGAGCCGTCATCCCGGCGGGATCAGAGTTGGTCGGGATCGATGCCGAACTTGGAGCGGACCTTTTCGCGGAACTCGATCCGCATGCCCTGATGGACGCTGCGTTGGGTGGGCGACAATTCGGCGTCGAGACGGTCGCCGAAGCGGACGAGGCTGACGACGGTGTTGGTGGCGGCGGTGCCGAGGGCGTGACGTATTTCAACGCCGGTCTCGTTGACCAGGGATCGCACCTTGGGCAGTTGTTCCGGTGAGAGTTCCAGCTTCCGCTCGAGCGATTTCATCGAGCCTTCGATCCATGCGTCGTAGCGGAGTGCCTGGGCGAAGCCGCGCTTGAAGTGGATCAGGGTGGCGACGGAACCGACGGTGGCGCCGGCTCCGAAGACGAGGAGCAGGACGAGGGTGAGCTTCCAGTGTTGGAAACGGTTCACGGGATGAGGTCCCGGGCGAGGAATTGGGCGGTGGAGGAGAACTGTGTTTCCGGGCCTGGCTCAGGAGCCTGGTTGATGAAGAAGATCCCGCCGCACAGGATGACTGCGCAGGAGACCCACGCGGCGGTGGAGATCAAACCCGGGAAACCGTCCATGGGGAATCGGGAAGGTTCCCGTGCCCAGGCGGTGGTCAGGACACGTTCGGTGAAACCGGCGGGAGGGTGGTGGGGAAACCCGGCATGATCTGATGGATTGGATCGGAGCAGGGCGCGGAGATGTGGATCGAGATGGTTCACAGGCGGCCTTCCTTGCGCAGTTGACCGAAGCGGCGGTTGAGGCGTTGCCGGGCGCGGAAGGCCCGGACGCGGACCATGGCGCTGGACCAACCGGTCACGAGTCGGATCTCCTCCACGGTGCGGTCCTCGATCTCGAGCATGCGGAGGACGAGGCGATCTTCGGGTTCCAGGGATTCGAGGAGGAACTCGACCAGTTCCTCGCTGCGGAGGCGGCGGGAGGGTTCGGAGTCATCGGATTCCCCGGAGAACCCTTCGAGGATGTGGGCCTGTTCCTCGGAGAGGTCGGACATGCGCCATTCGGGCCGGGTTTTCTGGGCGCGGATGGCATTGAGGCAATGATTGACGGCGATGCGGGAGACCCAGTGTTCGATGGGTGCCTGGCCCTGGAACTGGTCCAGGTGCTGGAAAATCCGGGTGAAGATGTCCTGGGCGAGATCTTCTTCGGCGGCGCGGCGGGGGAGGTTGGAGCGGACGATCCGGATGACGAGGGGGTAGAGGAGTTCGACGAGTTCGCGGGCGGCTTCCTGATCGTGCTGACGGACGCGGGCGAGGCATTCGGCGGGGACGCGGTCCGGTGCGGGGACGGCCTCGGCCTTGCGAACGGCCACCGGAACGGGCTGGGCCTCCGGCAGATCGGCGAACAGGTCGAAGTGGATGGAGGCGTCATTCATCGGGAACGGGATCGTGGACTGGGCGGGGACATCTTCCTGCCTTGCCGCCCGAGACACTCCATGGAGGAAATGATTTCCACAATTCCAGTCCGACCAAAGAAAGGAGTGGCGGGATTGGGTGGGGAACCGGGTGAGGCGAGGGTGCGCTGCAGGGAGCGGTGGAGGAAGTGGAGTGGACGTGCGGTGTGGCGGATGTTCTGTGGGCTGTCCGCGGGGAGAGGGCGACGTTAGGGTGCGGGCTGTGGCATGGATGCGGGCATTGCTGAGGATTTACCGGGAAGACTGGCCCCGGGTGGTGCTGGCATTGGGCCTGGCGGTATTGGCGACGGGTGCGGGTCTGTTGAAGCCGTGGCCGCTGGCGCGGTTGGTGGATGGTTGGACGACCGCGGGTCCGGGTGTGGCGTCGGACACGGCCAGGTGGGTGTTCCTGTTGTTCGTGGTCTATGCGATCCATGCGGCGTTGGGTTCGCTTTTGAATCTGATTTTGATCCAGACGGGGTTGCGGGGGTTGCGCCGGGTGCGGCAGTCGGTGTTCGACTGGCTGCTGGGATTGTCCTTGAGGCGGCTGCTGGGGCGACCTGCGGGAGACCTGATCTATCGGGCGACGTGGGATACGTGTGCATTCCAGACCCTGTTCCAACAGGGGTTGTTTACGTTCCTGACCGCCGGCGGATCGCTGGTGGCGATGTCGGTGGTGATGTGGCAACTGAACCGGACGCTGGCCCTGGTGGCGTTGGCGACGGTTCCGCCGTTGTTGTTGGTCATGCAGGTGTTTTCCAAGGGGATCGGAACCCGGGCGTCGTCGGCGCAATCGAGCGACAGCCGTCTGGCGGAACGATTCCAGCAGGTGTTGACCTACCTGCCGGTGGTGCAGTCCTTCACGGCCGAGGCCCGGGAATCCGAGGGGTTTGCGGTTGATGCGGAAGTTGCCCTTGAGGCGCGGGCGCGGCAGCACCGGTTCGAGTTGGTGTATCTCGCCGGCGTGGGTGTGGCGTTTGCGGCGGGCACCGCGGCCATCGTGTGGTTTGGGTCGAAGGAACTCGCGGCGGGTCGGATCACCCTGGGGACGTTCCTGGTGTTCCTGGCGTACCTGGCGCAGTTCTATGAGCCGTTGCAGCAGCTTTCCCACGTGGGAACCACCGTGAGCAATGCCGGCGCCGGAGCCAGACGGGTGTTGGAACTCCTGGAACAGGTCCCCGAA
This sequence comes from Verrucomicrobia bacterium UBA6176, assembly GCA_002422905.1. GTDB lineage: Bacteria > Verrucomicrobiota > Verrucomicrobiia > Limisphaerales > UBA9464 > UBA6176. Next base: position 14,218 of record DITU01000149.1, on the reverse strand, counting down.
CCGGCGCCCCCTGTGAACCCACTTCCCCTGCCACCCACCCGTGCCTCCGGTCGGCAGATCGAATTCAAGGACGTCGGGTTTGCCTATGAACCGGGCCAACCCGTGCTGGAGGGATTCCAGCTTCGGGTCGAACCCGGCGAGACCGTCGCCATCGTCGGACCCAGCGGATCGGGGAAGTCGACATTGCTGGCGATGATTCCCCGGTTTCTGGATCCCGACCAGGGAACGGTGACGATGGATGATGTCGATTTGCGACGGCTGCGACTGGGTGAATTGCGTCGGGCGGTCGCCTGGCTGCCGCAGGAACCGGTGCTGTTGCCGATCAGCATTGCGGAGAACATCGCCTATGGAATGCCCGGTGCGACCCGGGAACAGGTGGAGTCGGCGGCCCGCCAGGCGCAGGTCGATGGATTCATCCGGCGCCTGCCACGGGGTTACGACACGGTGGTGGGGGATGGAGCGGTCCGGATGAGCGTTGGGGAGAAGCAGCGATTGAATCTGGCGCGGGCCTTCCTGAAGGACGCGCCGGTGCTGTTGCTGGATGAGCCGACCAGCGCATTGGATGCGGAGAGTGAACAGTTGGTGATGGATGCCCTCCAACGGCTGCGGAAGGGGAGGACCACATTGATGGTGGCGCATCGGGTCAACACGTTGTCCCTCGTGGACCGCGTCTTTCGCATCGGGCCGGGAAGGGAGAACAACGGATGAAACGATTGTCATGGATGAGATGGGCATTGCTGTTGCTGTCAGGCCTGGGGTCGGGCAGCGCGGAGCTTTGGGCGGCGCAGATGCGGCCGGTGTCGGTCGAGGACCTGGCCGGTCGGGCCGAACGGGTGGTGCATGCCCGGGTGGAGGCTGTTGAAATGACGCGTGATGATGCCGACCAGTTGGTGACCCGGGTGGAGTTGCGGGTGGAATCCGTGTGGAAAGGCGAAGCTGCGGCGACGGTGACGGTGGTGCAGGCGGGGGGAACGGTGGGGACGCGGCGGGTTGTGGTGACGGGTGAGGCCCGATACGTGCCGGGTGAGGAAGTCGTGGTGTTCCTGGTGGCCAATCCGCGGGGTGAATGGCTGACGTTGGAACTGGCCCAGGGAAAATTCAGCGTCACCCGGCCAACGGCCGACAAGGTCTGGGTGGCGAATCCCTTCCACGGCGGTGATCCGGCTCCGGGCGGATTCCGGCCGGCATCCAAGCTTCCCATGACCCTGGACACGCTCCGGGCACGGGTGACGGAGGGCGCGCGATGACCCGTTTCCTGAAGGGCATGGGGTCGGGTTGGGCGGGTGGTCTTGTGGGTGGGTGCCTGATGTCGACCGTTCTGGCAGGGGTGACGCGGTCCGAGTTCGGTTCGCCCCCCTTGAAGTGGAACTTCGACCAGTACCTGACTGAATGGATGCCGGACCAGAATCCTTCCACGCGGGCGATCCGGTATCATCTGGGAACGACGGTCTCGCGGCGCGGGGTGCAGTCGAATGAGTGGAATGCGGTACGGTCCGCATTCGCCCAGTGGCAGGCGATTCCTGGAACCAAGATCCGGTTTGAGGAGGCCGAACCGGTGTCCAATCCGTCGAATGTCAGCGCACTGGACGGGCGCAATGATGTGGTGTGGCTTTCACCGGGAACCTATGGGCAGGGCGACCTGGGGGAACGGGTGGCGTTGGGCGCGGGGACCATCGCCCTGACGTTGATCGCGTTGGATATCGATTTCCTGGGCGGGAGCAGCGGGACGCTGATCGAGGCGGACATCCTGATCAACCGGGAGCTGGATTACATCACGGACTTCGAGAGCGGAAGCACGAGCCGGACCTTTTTGGAAAGCGCGGTGCTGCATGAGGTGGGGCATTGGCTGGGGATGAATCACACCCCGTTGGGTGCAGCTTCGATGTGGTGGTACCTGGGATCGGGAGTGACGACGACGGCGGGGTTGTCGTCCGATGAAATCGCGTTTGCACGGGCGGTGTACGGGACGCCGGCGACGAAAGCCGGTCTGGGAACGTTGCGGGGGACGGTGCGCCTGGGGGGCAACGCGGTGCTGGGAGCGGTGGTGGCGGCGGAGACCCTGGATGGATTGATCGTCGCGGGAACGATGAGCGAGGCGGACGGCAGTTTCGATCTGCCGGGCTTGCCGCCGGGGCAGTATCGGCTGCGGGTGGCGCCGGCGGATCCGAATGCGGGCGGGGATGCCTCACTGGTGCGGGGAGTGGACGTGGATGTCTCGGTGCAACGGCGTTTTGCGGGGGCGAATACGGGATTCCTGCCGATGACGGATGGCGAAGTGGCGGTGGGAGCGGGGGCGGTGGTGACGAGAAACCTGACGGTGACGGGGGGGAATCCGGTGTTTCGGATGACGGAAGTGCGGACGGGTCTGGAGGCTGGGGGTCGTGCGAGCGGGGATCTGGCATTGCGGTTGCCGGCGGGGCAGAGCAACCGGTGGGTGGGAGTCTTTGTGCCGGGAACGGTGGCGGCCGGGGCGCAACTGCGGGTGACGGGACCGGGATTGGAGTTTGGTGAGACGGTTGTACTTCCGGGGGCGCTTCGACAGATGACCTTGGTCCAGGTGCCGGTGACGATTGCGGCGGACGCTCCGGAAGGATTGCGGTCCCTTGAATTGACGGCGGGCGGTTATACGGCGGTGGCATTGGGTTTTGCTGAAGTGGCTCCGCTGAAGCCGGACTACGATTTCAACGGGTTGGATGACCGGTTCCAGCGCCGGTATTTCGCACCCTGGACCCGGGCTGAGGCCGGTCCGGAGATGGACCCGGACGGAGATGGATTCGTGAACCGTCGGGAAGCGCTGATGGGTTCCGATCCGACGTCAGCGTTGTCGGTGGCCTATCGGGTGACGCGGGTTCGGATGACAACGGGTGGAGCGACGGTCCGATGGGAGAGTGCGCCCGGGCGGAGGTATCAGTTGTGGAGTCGGGACGAGTTGGGGAGGGAATGGGTGAAGGTGGGGGTGCCGGTGATGGCGGCTGGGGAGGAGACGGAGCTGTCGGATGGTCGACCGCTGGAAGTGAACCGGTTCTATCGGGTGGGGGACGCGCCCTGAGTGGGAGGGATACGGCTGGGGTGGGAGATCGGGGTGTGCCGGCAAAGGGCTTGAGACGGAGGGCGGACCGCTGGTAGGGTCAAGTGTGGTTGCAGGGCGGGTGGGAACGTTTAGGGGCATGCACGCAATTGAAGAGCAGGAGAATCACTTGGACGATCAACGCTATTTCAGGGTGGGGAAGAGGGGGTATCGGAGCGGGGAACGTGGGCAATGGTGGGTTGGGTTGCTGATTTCAGTGGTACCGGGCGTCGCTTGGTCACAGGCGGTCAACCCGTTGGCGCTGCCGAGCTACCTTCAGGGGTCGTCTGCGGTGCGTCCTCCCGTGTCCGGCGGAGGGTCGCCCGTGTCGGATTTCCGGGGTTTGCCGACCACTCCCGGGCTTCCGTATCAGTCGCCCATGTGGAATCGGGGAGGGGCTCCGGGTGGGGCGACCGTTGGTGGCGGTGACGGCAGCATCTGGGAGCGGTTGAGGTTCAATTTTTTTGCCAGTGTGGGGTTCACCTACTCGGACAACGCGCTTCAGGGGACTTCAGAGACAGGGGCCTCAGATGATTTCACAATCACCCCCATGCTGGGAGCGGGAGCGGAGTGGCGGCTGACCGAGAATTCAAGGCTCAGCATGCAGGTGGGCGTAGGGTACCGATATTCCCTGAATTACGATGATCTAACCCAGATTTCACTGCTTCCTACCGGCACGCTGGATTATTCGTTCCTGGTGGGGGACGTGCTGTTCACCGTGTTCAATTCCATCTCCAGTCCGCCCGAGTTGCGCAGCGAGATTGTGGGAGCCGGGTTGCCAACCGGGGTGGATTTCAACCGGATCGTGAATCAGACCGGCATGACGGCGATGTGGGCCGCGACGGATGCGACCGCCCTCACCGGGGGATACTCATTCCTGTTCAACCGGGGCCTCAGCGACAACAGCCAGTTCGCGGTGCTGGACCAGACCGCCCATCAGGTGAACGGCGGAGTGTTCAACCGATTGTCTCCGTATTGGACCGTCGGGCTGTCCGCCCAGGCTTCGAAGACCCAGTTCACCGAGCAGTTCCAGAACGATTCCACCGCATATGGGGTGGGGCCGGTGGTGAGCTTCCGACCGACGGATTACCTGACGATCACTGCTTCGGTGCAGTACACGATCATGGAGTTCAGCACGGGAGGTGCGGTGGGGGATACCCAGGAGTTTTCGGGGCTGACCTGGAATGGCGGGGTGCAGCATCGGTTGACCGAGCGGATCAACCACGGGGTCAATTTTTCAAGCGGGGTCAACTCGGGCCTGGGCAGCAACTTCACGGAAGTCACCAGCGTGAACTATAACCTGATCTGGCAGTTCATCAGCCGGATGAGCCTGAACTTCATGTTCGACTACACCAATTTCAAGCAGTCCGGCAGCGTCACCGCCCCGGTGATCATCGAGGTCCCCGGTGGCTTTTTCGAGGTTCCGGTCACCTTCATCACCAATGATTCCGGCGACCAATACAACTTCACCCTGGGTACAGGGTACCAGTTCACCGCTCATCTCAACGCTTCCATCGCCTACGGCTATTCCCGGCGTGAATCCCGGTTCGCCCAGCGTTCCTTTGACGCCAACACCATCAGCCTGTTCCTGAACTACAACTTCTAATCGGATGAACCGTTCCTGTCCCATAGCATCCTGGATGAGGGGTTGGCTGGTCTTGCTGACCAGTTGCATCACTTTGGCGCAACAGCCTGAGCTGGCTCCCATCACCCTGACTCCGGCGTCGACCAACGCGCCGTTGGCTGACACCAACGCACCGCCGAGCGAACCCTATGATCCGGAGACCCGCGAACTCCGCATCCGCGACACCTTCCGCTACCGGATCGAGGAGGATCCTTCCAGGGGATCCGATCCCATGCGGGTGACGATCACCGATTCGGGTGAAGCGCATTTCAGCGTGACCCAGTCGGATTCCAGTTACATCACCCTGCGGGTGGCGGGGAGGAAGTTGGCTGACGTGCGCAATGAACTGAAGAAGCGTCTGGATGCCGATTACTACCTGGATAGCACCGTTTCGCTGGATCTCGAGGGGTTCAACACGAGCCTGCCAGGGGGTGCGGATCCATTGACGGATGTTCCCAACGTCGTTGTCTTTGGGGAGTTGAGCGGGACCTTTCCCATCCCGGAGGGGAAGAAGCTGATGCTGTCGGAGATCATGTTGCGCATGCCCCGGAATGATTTTGCCCGCATGAACAAGGTCGAGATCCAACGGTTGGGGCCGGATGGCAAACCGATCAAGATGCCGACGGTGGATGTGGATCAGTTGTTGAGGGAAAACAAGCGGTCCCTGGATGTTGAGTTGAAGGACGGGGACCGAATCCGGGTACCCCGCAAGGTCTGGATCGGACTGTGATGACCGGTTGCGCAACGGAATCCCCATGAAAGCCCCTTACTCAAGCTACTCAGCCGCGCTTCCCGGTTATGGAACCTCGCTGGTGGACCGGATCAACCTTTACCTGCATTTCCGCCGGTACCTGAAGATCCTGACAGAGCGCTGGTTGTTGATAGTCATCTGCACGGTGCTGGGATTGGGCATCTCACTCTTCCAGGCGTTCAACAAGCCCGACATCTATCGCGCCCAGTCCGTCCTCCAGGTCACTCCCAAGGTCAATGTCGGCATCATTGGCGCCGCCCAGATCGAGGAGGACGCCCGGATGGCGGAGAACCAGATCACCATGATGAAGAGCGGCGCCGTCATCCTGCGGGTGATGGCGAAGCTTCAGGAGGGATCCGGCTCCACCAACAAACTGATCCGGCCCACCTACGAGGCCTTTGCCGGTCGCGGCAACACCTATGTGATGGAGGCCAAGGGGACGAATCTCGATCTATGCCAGCGATTCGTCACGGCCTGGGCTGAAGAGTTCATCGACTACAAGAAGGGTCAACGGGTCCTGATCAAACGTTCGGCGGAGGCGGCCACCCAGCGTGAGATCCTCAATTTCGAGCGCGAGTTGACCACGGCCCAGGAAGACCTCGAGCAGTTCAAGCGCCAGTATAACATCACCGATTTCAAGGACGCAGGCGCCCGTGCCCGTGAACGACTCGAGTCGGCCAAGAACGCCTACTTCCAACTCGTCACCCGTCGCAAGCTCTGGGAGAACGCCTCGCGCGAGGATCTTGCCGCCCGCGGGGTATCCGATCCCGCCGCCGAGGGCGGCACCGGGAAGGTGGCCCGATCCGAAAAGGATCGCGAGGAGGACGCCCTACGAAGCCAATCCTACGCCAACCTTCGCTTCGAGATCCGCAAGGCTGAGGCGATCTATTCAGAGAAGCAGGCGGTGCTGCGCACCAACCATCCCTACATGCGGGATCTCGCCCGGACCATTTCCTTCCGGTACAAGGAACTCGAGGAGGTCCTCAACATGATCGACGAGTCCCGGTTGGCCCAGGTCCGCGCCCTCAAGACCGAGGAGGATTCCTACCCGGAACTGATGGAGGAGATCGAGAATGAGGTTCTCGAAAAGAACACCCTCGAAACCGAGTTCGCGTCGCGCCTCAAGAAGGAGACCAACATCAAGGAACAGCTCGACAACCTGCAACGTCAGCTCACCTCGATGGGACGCATCTCAACCGATGATGAGCAGTTCACCATTCTGGCCCGGGGCGAGGGTGAACCCACACCGATCGCACCCGATCGTCCCTCCATCGTCATGGCCGGCGTTGGCCTCGGCTTCTTCATCGGGCTCGGCCTGATGTTCCTCCTGCACAAGCTCGATGATCGGCTCGACAATCCAGAGCATATCGAAGAGGAGCTGGAAGAACCCATTCTTGGCCAGTTGCCGGAAGTCGATAAGAAGCATTTCAAGGAAGGCTACCTGCTGCTGACCCGGATGAAGTCCCACACCATGTTCGCGGAATCACTTCGCGGAATCCGGTCAGCCCTGTTGTTGAGTCCGGAGGGGACTGCCAAACGGCTGCTGGCGGTGACTTCGTCCGTTCCCGGTGACGGCAAGACCACCTTCACGACAAACTTCGCCGTCACCGTGGCCAACTCGGGGAACCGGACGCTGTTGGTCGATGCCGACCTTCGCCGCGGCAACGTTCATGGGTACTTTGAACAACCGTTGGAGGGCGGTCTGGCCGAGGTGTTGGAAGGGACCCTGCCACTGTCCAAGGCGATCCATGAAACCCCGGTGAAGAACCTCTTCTTCATGCGCGCCGGCAAACGCCCGTCCAACCCCTCCGAACTCCTCATCGGTCCGGGCACCAAGGACCTCATCATGGAGCTCCGTCGCCAGTTCGATTATGTCATCTTCGATTGCCCACCGCTGACGGCCATCGACGATACCTTCTCGATCGCGGCCTATCTGGATGGTCTGTTCTTCGTGGTGCGTGCCGGCAAGACCTCCATGCGCTTTGCCAAGATGGGCATCAATACCATCCATCAACGGGGCGCACCCATCCTCGGATTGATCATCAACGGCGTGCCCATCGACAATCCGTACTACTATTACACAACGTATTATTATGCGTCCTATTACCATCGGCCCCTCAGTCCCGATGAAAATGCCTTCCCGGATCGTCGGGGTGTTCTTCCCGATGCCGCCGTCCAGTCCGGGGCAGGTCGCAAGGACGACACTCCGAAAGGCTGATTCCGATTTGGTCTTCCGGTTCCAGTGAGCCCGGTCCGCCCAGTTTCCAGAGCCCATCGCATCAGGGGATTCACCCTGATCGAGCTGTTGGTGGTGATCGCCATCATTGCGATCCTGGCGGGAATGTTGCTCCCGGCACTTTCCAAGGCCAAGGCCAAGGCCCTTGGCATTTCCTGCCTCAACAACACCAAGCAACTCACCCTTTGTTGGCAGCTCTATACGGACGACAACAACGGGGTGATCCCGCCCAACGAAGCCAGCGGACTGGTCTCGGTGTCCGACAGTTGGATCCTCGGGGATGCCCGTACCGAGGTGACGACCCGGAATCTCGAACTCGGCGTGCTCTGGCGGTATAACCGTTCCGGAGCCATTTACCGGTGTCCTGCCGACCGTTCAACCGTGGTCGGCCGCCGCAGCCAGCTGCGCAACAGGTCCATCTCCATGAGCACCGGTCTGGCCCATCGAAGCACCGGCAAAATCACCAATCCCATCTACCGGCAATCTTCCATCGTCGATCCAGCGCCCAGCCTGGCGTCGGTCTTCGTCGATGAGGATGAGTGGGCCATCCAGAACGGGGCGATCGGCATCGAGCCGCGTCATACCCGCGCGCGGCTTCATTGGAACCTGCCGGGAAGCCGTCATGGCAACGCCGCCACCCTCAGTTTTGCCGATGGGCACTCCGAGCTGTGGCGATGGGGTGGCCCGGCCATCCGCGCCGGTTCTGAGGTGCTGCGGAACCGGTTTCGGGCCGATCCTTCCAACGGTGACGCCAGTTATGCCCTGGTGAATCCGACCGCTGCGGATCTCCGGGATCTCCAGCGCCTCCAGGAAACAGTGCCGGTGGGGCCGTGAGACGGGGACCGAACGAGCCGCCGTACCACAAATGACATCAATCGTCCGGGGGCGCGGCAATTGTTGTCTGCACGGGGAAAAGCATTGGGGTTTCGGACGATCCCCCGCTCCCACCGGAGCGAAGCGGCGACCCACCGTCGCCGTCCGCTGAACTTCCCTCAAAGAACCCGGAAACTCACCGGCTGGCGCTGCCACCCGGATGGATGCCGGCGTTCGCAGCGATGTCTGCTGCGCGCTTGGCGACGACGGCATCGCGGATCTTCCGGGCCAATTCAGGCTTCTCGGTCAATGCACGGCGCGCGGCGTCCTTGCCCTGGCCAATGAGCTCGCCGGAATATTGGATCCAGGAACCCTTCTTTTCGAGGACACCAATCTCGAGGCCGGCGTCGATGATGCTGCCTTCCTTGTCGATGCCGTGGTTGAAGAAGATGTCGAACTC
>DITU01000149.1:0-5228 GCA_002422905.1 Verrucomicrobia bacterium UBA6176 | reverse complement strand
GCGTAGAACTTGAGGGCCTTGCCGCCGGGGGTTGTTTCCGGATTGCCGAACATCACACCGACCTTCTCGCGGATCTGGTTGGTGAAGATGCAGGTGGTCTTGGCCTTGCTGAGGATGGCGGTGAGCTTGCGGAGGGCCTGGGACATCAGTCGCGCCTGCATGCCCATCGTGGCCATGCCCATCTCCCCTTCGAGCTCCGCCTTGGGCACGAGGGCGGCCACCGAATCCACCACGATCACATCCAATGCATTGGAACGGGCCAGCGTCTCGCAAATGGTCAGCGCTTCTTCCCCGGAATCGGGTTGCGACACCAACAGGTTGGTCAGGTCGACCCCGAGCTTTTTGGCATAGGCCGGGTCCAGGGCGTGTTCGGCATCGATGAAGGCTGCCGTACCGCCGGCGCGTTGGGCGCTGGCGATGATGTGGAGCATGAGGGTGGTCTTGCCGGACGATTCCGGCCCGAAGATCTCGATGATGCGGCCCCGGGGAACCCCGCCAACGCCCAAGGCAAGATCCACGGTGAGGGCTTCGGTCGGGATGACTTCAATCGGCCGCGCCACCTGGGAACCCAGTCGCATGATGGCACCGTCGCCGAAGGATTTGGTGATGGAACTGATGGCAGCCTCCAGGTCCCGGGATTTCTGAACGGCCAATTTGGCGGCCTCGGCGGAGACCGGAGCCTTGGTTTCCTTGGCTTCCACGGCCTTTGCGCCCTTCTCGGCTTTCTCCGGCGTTCGTTCCGCGGCTTTGTCAGCAGCTTTTTCGGCGGGCTTGTCCGAAGACTTTTCCGTGGATTTGTCGGCGTTTTTCTCGGCCATGGCAGGGGGCATCAGGTTTGTCTTTTGCATGCGGGACAGCGTGGCATCGGGGTCCGGACATCCATTGGGCTACCCACCCGTCCATCTGGAAATCTTTCACCCCGGGCAGCGCCTGCTACCTCGCGTGAAACGCCAAGGTTACAGGGTCGGGCCGGATGTAAAATGGAAACCTGAATCCATCCGGCAACTGGTCCCAAAATAGCCCACGGCCCACAAGGGACTGGTCAATGGACAGGCGGTCGGTAGCGTCACTCAATTCACATGAAGCCTTCGATACGCGCCCTGTTTCTGGTCATGGCCGGCCTGGCCGCACTTCAGGTCCGTGGCGACACCGTCCGGGTCTCGCTTCGCCAGGTGGCGGATGGTCTGGTGCAACCCACCGCCATGGCAGCCCTTCCCGATGGAAGCGCCCTGGTCGCCGATCAGGTCGGTGTGCTGCATCGGATGCGTCCGAGCGGCGGGTTGGATGCCGAACCAGTGTTGAGCCTCACCAATCGGCTTTCCAAACTGAACCATGGCTCCTTCGATGAACGTGGGTTGCTTTGCGTGGCGATCCATCCCGGGTTCGCCTCCAACCGTCGCGTTTTCTTCGCTTATACCGTCCCGCGCCGTGCCTCGGCTCCTGCCGACTTCGATTGCGCCCTCCGGATCAGCGAGTTCCGGTTGCCCGCCGCAGAACCGCTCCGTGTCGATCCCGATTCCGAGAAGGTCGTGCTCGAGATCGATCATCCCTATTTCAATCACAACGGCGGCCGGTTGGCCTTCGGCCCCGACGGTTTCCTCTACATCTCCAGCGGTGACGGTGGCGGACCCAAGGGCTGTGACATCGGCAACGGCCATCCGCCGGAAGGCAACGGCCAGAATCTGCGCACCCTGCTGGCGAAGATCCTGCGCGTGGATGTCGACCAGCCCGATGCCGCCCGCGGCACCGCGTACCGGGTTCCGTCCGATAATCCGTTTGCCGATGGCAAAGCGGGATTGCCCGAGATCTGGGCTTATGGAATGCGCAACCCCTGGAGCCTCACCTTCGACCGAGCCGGCGACCGTGCCCTCTATGTTGCCGACATCGGCCAGATGCGTTGGGAGGAGATCAATGTGATCCGGCGCGGCGGAAACTATGGCTGGCCCCTGCGGGAAGGTTTCGAAGGCATGAACCGCGAACAACCCGCCCTGCCCGCCACTTCCCGCTCTGAAAAAGGTCTGTTGGGCGAACCTCTCCTCGATCCCATCGCCGTCTATAAGAACCCCAGCGCTTTCAAGGGCGATCCCGAGGCCCTCGGCATCAGTATCACCGGCGGATATGTCTACCGCGGCAAGGCCTTGCACGGGTTGCAGGGCGATTACGTCTTCGGAGATTGGTCCGGTGCCCAGGGCACACCCCAGGGTCGCCTGTTCGTTGCGCGTCGACCGGCCGATGGTCGCGGGACATGGAAGATCGACATGATCCGGGTGGAAGGCCCGGGAAAGATGTTCGGCTGCGTTTGCTCCCTGGGCGAGGACAACGACGGCGAACTCTATGTGCTTTCCAACGGTTCAACTTCGCTTCGCCCGGGTCGCGGCAAGGTGTGGCGTCTGGAACCGGATCCCGCCGGGGCTGCCGGGGGGCAGTAGACTTATACTGACATAGTCGAGCCCAGGTCCTGCGGAGCAGCGAGTGTCACTCGCCGGATGATCCAACGGCAACCCAACGTTGCCGCTCCGTGCTTCTGTCCTGGAGCAGTCCCGGACGACTCTCAGCCCTTGAACTGGAACCGGGTGTTCACTCCGGATCCGTCAACAGCCGTGACCCGTCTTCCATTGGCAGCCAGATGGGTCAGCACCTTGAACACGATCTCTGTCCCCTCACCACTTCCAATGCCGACAGCAATCTCTTCGGCAGTCAGCGTGGAGTCGGGGTTGGACTGCAAATGGGCGATGGCCCGGGCCTGCAGACTGAGAACCGTTGCAGCAGCCTTCTTGCCGGCTTCCACGCCGGGCTGATGATACGCATTGATCCGGATGAGGGAGGCGTACAGGCCCACTGCTCGCTCAAACAGCGCGATCAACGATCCCACCGTGAAGGGAGTCACTTCNNTCCGTGGAACCCTTGTTGCCATACACCGCGAGACCCTGGTTCACGATGCGTCCATCCACATCCAGTTCCTTGCCCAGGGATTCCATCACCAACTGCTGCAGGTAGCGTGAGAAGAGTTCGAGCCGGTCTTTGTAAGGCAACACCACCATGTCACGGGCCCCGCGACCTTCCCCGAGGAAATGCCAGGCCAAGGCCAGTTGTGCCGCCGGGTTGCGACCCACTTCGGCCACCCGGGTCACTTCATCACAGGCACGGGCTCCGGCGAGGAATCCCTGGATGTCGATGCCCTGCAGCGCGGCGGGAAGAAGGCCAACCGCACTTGTTTCGCTGGTCCGGCCGCCGACCCAATCCCACATCGGGAAACGCCGGAGCCAGCCTTCAGCAATGGCATGGCGGTCGAGATTGCTACCCAGGCCGGTCACGGCGACGGCATGCTGGGCGAAGTTCAGACCGATGCGCGCATAGGCTGCAGCGGCTTCGAGCATGCCATTCCGGGTTTCCGGTGTGCCGCCCGACTTGGAAATCACCAGGCAAAGGGTCCGGGCCAGGCGCCCTTCCAGCCGCGCCAATACCCGGTCCATGCCGTCGGGATCCGTGTTGTCGAAGAAGTGCGGGGTCAACCGGTCGGTGCGCGGATGTCCCAGGGCGTTGGCGACGAACTGCGGCCCGAGCGCGCTGCCACCGATACCGATGATCAGGAAGTCGGTGAAGGTTCCTTCGCTTCCCCTGGTCGCACCGCGGTGGACATCGGCCACGAACGCATGGATCGCCGCCAGTGTATCCTCGATCTCCGCCCGCAGGGATGGCTCCGGGGCTAGGGCCGGGTTGCGCAGCCAGTAGTGTCCGACCCGCCGCTTTTCATCCGGGTTCGAAACCGCGCCCTGTTCCAGGCTCGCCATCGATTCGAACGCCAATTGCATCGGACGCTCCATCACCGCGAGGTATCCGTCTGGGAATTCCACCCGGCTCAGATCGAGGGTCAGGCCCGCTGCCGGATACTCGAAGTAGCAGGCCTTGAATCGTTCCCACAATGCGGTCTTGGTCGGCAACATGACGGGCCGCATTCTGCCTGCCCTCCCGCACCGTGACCAGCCCCGGCGCGGACCCTCCCGCACCGGTCCCTTCCCTCCCTTGCCCGCTCCAGCTCCGTCTCCCAACTTCGCCGCGTGCTGGCCCAAACCCATTCCGCCGCCGTCCATGGCATTGACGCCGTCCCGGTCGAAGTCGAAGTCGATTCCGGCTATGGCGAAACCAAGGTGATCGTCGTCGGCCTCCCCGATGCCGCCGTCAAGGAATCCTCCCATCGCGTCCTCACCGCCCTCACCAACTCCGCCTATCACTTCCCGTTGGGCAAGGTGATGGTGAATCTCGCCCCCGCCGACATCCGCAAGGAAGGCCCCAGCTTCGACCTCCCCATCGCCCTCGGCATCCTCGCCGCCACCGAACAGATCCTCCCCCGCGGCCTGACCGAATCCCTGGTGGTGGGTGAACTCGCCCTCACCGGAGCCGTGCGATCCGTCAAGGGCGTCCTGCCCATCGCCGTCCACGCACGCGCCGCCGGGATCAAGTCCCTGCTCGTCCCAGCCGAGAACGCCGCCGAAGCCGCGGTGGTCGAGGGACTCGATGTCATCCCGGTCCGCAACCTGCGCGAGGCCGCCCTCTGGCTGGAAGGCAACGCCCCCGTGGATCCCGTCCGGGTCCGCCTGGATCACCTGTTCGACAGCCCGTTCGCCGATGACATCGACATGTCCGATGTCCGGGGTCAGGAAAGTGCGAAGCGGGCATTGGAAGTGGCGGCGGCGGGGGGACACAATCTGCTGTTGATCGGTCCGCCGGGCACGGGAAAGAGCATGTTGGCCAAGCGACTCGCGACCATCCTTCCGCCACTGACCCTTTCCGAAGCTCTGGAGACCACCAAGATCCACTCGATCTGCGGTCTGTTGACCCCAGGACAGGCCCTGGTCACGCGACGACCCTTCCGCTCGCCCCACCACACCGCGTCGGACGCTGGTCTGTTGGGCGGGAATGCCACTCCGACCCCGGGGGAAATCTCAGTGGCCCACAACGGGGTCCTGTTCCTCGACGAACTTCCCGAGTTCAAACGGTCCGTTCTCGAAACCCTTCGCCAACCCCTGGAGGAAGGACGCGTCACCATTTCCCGCGCCGCCGGCACCATGACTTTCCCCGCCCAGTTCACCCTGATCGCTGCCATGAACCCAACGCCAGACGGCCGGATGCCCCATGAAAGCCGGTCGTCCCCCCGCGAAATCGCCGCCTACCTGGGGCGGATCTCGGGTCCCTTGTTGGACCGGGTGGATCTCCACGTCGAAGTACCC
>DITU01000051.1 GCA_002422905.1 Verrucomicrobia bacterium UBA6176 | reverse complement strand
CCGGGGCACCGCCCCGGGACAACGGTCACCCATTCTTCCCCAGCCCTTAAGGGGCGGCCCATTTCGTCGCGACCCGACCCGGTTTCCAGATCGGTTCACGTGATTTGGATCGCCCCTTCAGGGCTGGGTTGTTTCTTTCACCCGATCCCCAGGGCGTTGCCCTGGGCTGGCGTAAGCCGCGCCGTTGGCGCTCCGGATCCGCGCCCCAACGGGGCAACCCACGGCAGCCCGGGGCATCGCCCCGGGACAACGGCCACCCATTCTTCCCCAGCCCTGAAGGGGCGACCCATTTCGTCGCGACCCCACCCGGATTCCAAATCGGTTCACGTGGTTGGGATCGCCCCTTCAGGGCTGGGTTGTCTCTTTCACACGATCCCCAGGGCGTTGCCCTGGGCTGGCATAAGCCGCGCCGTTGGCGCTAGGAATCCGCGCCCCAACGGGGCAACCCACGGCAGCCCGGGGCATCGCCCCGGGACAACGGTGGAAATGCCCGACAAGTCCGCCATGGAGTCCTTCCTCAAACAAATCGGCAAGGAGTTCGGTCATGCCCCCTAAAGCCAAAGCCAGACGCCCAACCGCGAGCCGGCGTCGTCCGTCAATCCCGCCTTCTGCCACCCCTGATTTCGAGGGCATTCGAGAGCTGGCCGCCTCCTTGAACGCACTGCATTGGCAGGTGGTGGCGGACTGCGCCCCCGTCGTCCAATTCCTCATCCAGAGCCAATCACGGGATCCCCAGTACATTGAACAGATGCTCGACCGCCTCCTGAACTCCGCCTGTATCCCGGAAGGCCTCGCCCTGTTTCGCGCCCTCTGCCGGTATTATTACTTCCTCAACCCCACCGCCACCGCCGACTACATCGCTGCCTACCGCGACCTGTGGGACAGCGACGACGACAAGAAAGGCGAGGCATGACCCTGGAATCCTTCTTCGAAAAGTTCGAACTCTTCGCCGATGCACCCGATGCGGTGGAGAAGATGAGGGAGTTGGTGCTTCGCCTTGCGTTCACCGGCAGCCTCACAGGCAAGCGCCCGCCTGACGACGGTGTGCCTGTTGGGTGGGAACGGCGCACGATGGAATCCATTTCCGCCTCAATATCGTCGGGGTTTGCGTGCTCAAGAAGTCATCAAGTGGAAAACGGTCACGTTCATCTTCGCACTCACAACATTTCAACGCTCGGAACCCTGAACTTCGACCTCTTGGTGCGAATCGATCCGAAGATGGTCGATCCGCAGAAAGCCTCGATTCGTGCGGGCGACATCCTGTTCAACAACACCAACAGCCAAGAGCTTGTCGGAAAGACCAGCCTCGTGGTCCGTAACTACGACTACGGCTTCAGCAATCACATTACCCGAATCCGCGTGAAGGACGGGATCTTCCCTGGCTTCGTCGTCTTCTATCTCACGCTGCTCCGCAACAGCGGTTACTTCGCGCACCTTTGCACCCGCTGGATCAATCAGGCGGCAGTCAACACCGATACGTTAAAGGAACAGACGATCCCCCTCCCCCCCTCGCCGAGCAGAAGCGGATCGTGGCGAAGGTGGATGAGTTGATGGCGTTGTGTGATCGGCTGGAGGCGCAGCAGCAGGAACGGGAGGAGCAGGCCAGCAAGCTCGCCCGCGCGTCGCTGGCCCGCTTCGCCGACGCGCCCTCCCCGGCCAACCTCCCGTTCCTCTTCCATTCATCCTTCAGCATTCATCCTTCCGACTTGAGAAAGTCCATCCTCACCCTCGCCGTCCAAGGCAAACTCGTCCCCTTCGACCCGGACGGTGCAGAGCAAACCGTTGGCGACCACATCGAGTTTCAAAACGGCTATGCATTCAAAAGCGAGTGGTTCAAGCCCTCTGGAATACCGCTTTGCAGAAATGCCAACGTGAGCCACGGGGTTCTTGATTGGCG
Source organism: Verrucomicrobia bacterium UBA6176 (assembly GCA_002422905.1). GTDB lineage: Bacteria > Verrucomicrobiota > Verrucomicrobiia > Limisphaerales > UBA9464 > UBA6176. The sequence continues at coordinate 707 of DITU01000051.1, read as the reverse complement.
TGACCCCGTTTTCGTTGATGACAAAGTAGCGAAGGAGTTTGAGAGATTTGCGCTAAGTGAAGGCGACATAGTTCTTTCACTCGACCGTCCGCTCATCACAACGGGCCTCAAGGTGGCGCGAGTGACAAAGGCTGACCTTCCATGCCTACTGCTTCAACGAGTCGCGAAGCCGGTACCGAAGCACGATCAGCTGGACCTTTCGTATTTCCTGCTCTGGTTGAACTCCTCTGAGTTTGTGGATTCCATCGATCCCGGCAGGAGCAACGGCGTGCCGCACATCTCAACACGACAAGTTCAACGTCTTTCATTTGTACTCCCCCCCCTCGCCGAACAACGCCGGATCGTGGCCAAAGTGGAGCAACTGCTGCCTGGGCTTGCTTCGATAAAACGGACAGAGAAATCGGGGTCTACGTTAGTTGCTTTTGAGTTCGAAATCTGAGGGTGAAAGGCCGCCGATGGAGGACGAGACGGAGCTGAACCGCACCGACATGGACGAGCTGCTCGACCACCAGCACCTCCTCGACTACGACGTTCGACAGCACCTCGAACTTGTCCGCAACAAGCCCAACATCTATCCCGAACGCTACTTCGACCCGAACTACCTTCCCAACTCGACCCTGCTGCTGGCCTCCCGATATCCCGGCTCCAGGCGATACGCCTTCTGCGGCGTGCCAACCCCATTCGTAAGCGGTAAGGCAGGTGCATGC
>DITU01000041.1:18119-39735 GCA_002422905.1 Verrucomicrobia bacterium UBA6176 | reverse complement strand
GCGAACCGCCCGCACCTCATTCGGGCTTCGGATCCTTTGCCAATCGCATGGCCACCCACCGACTCTTGTCGCGGGCAAACAGGATTCCCCCGTCGAATGCCGGAACCGCCCGGGTCCCCTGGCCCAGCACCTGATGCCGGAACAGCTCCTTCCAGCCGTCCGTGCCCGCCTTTGCCACCAGCCACTCGCCACTCTCCAGCAACGCCAGCAACTGGTCCCCCCAGATCAGCAATGAGCCCGTGCCCAATCGCGGCGATTCCCATCGCACTTTCCCCGTCTCCAGATCCACACACCGGATCTCGGCTCCCTGCTCCTGTCGCCCATGAAACCCGTAGACCTGTGCTCCACGCCGGACCGGTGTGACGAAATGGGCCGACAAGCTCTCGTCATTCGACCACTTCGACCGGAGGGAACCGTCCGGCGCCCACACCAGCCAGTTGGCTCCAACCCCGTAACTGGTGGTGACCAACACCCCGTCGCCTCCGGCCAATGGCGTTGCCCCATTCACCGAAGCCTGCATCCGCGCCCGCCACGGAACCTCACCCAGCACCCGTCCTTCCTCCGGATCCAACACCCGCACCCCTTCCCGGTTGAAGATCACCACCCTTTCCCTGCCGGCGACCTTCGCCACCACCGGACTCGCGTACCCGGCCTCGTCGCTTGTCGCACGCCACAACTCCCGGCCGGTCACAGGATCCAAGGCCACCACCCCTGCACCGTCGGATCCCCCCAACTGCACCACCACCCGTCCCGATATCCACAACGGCGACGGAGCAATTCCGAAAAAACCCTTCGCCGCCTTCAATTCACGCCCCAACGGCCGACTCCAGACGGTTGATCCATCCGACAACCGCACCGCCGTCAGACGTCCTTCCGCTCCGAACGCATACACAACCCCATCCTGCACCATGGGCGTGGCCCGCGGACCGTCGTCGAAACCAAAATCATCCTCATACGCCGTGGGCTGGACCGCCTTCCAGATCCGTCGTCCCGTTTCCCGGTCCACCGCCTCCAGGACCTCTTCATTGCCCTGCCGATGATGCAGGATCGCCCGATCCCCAACGACCACCGGTCCGGAGAATCCGCGTCCCACCTCGAGCTTCCACAAGGGTTCCGGGGTCGTGAGCCACCCCCCCGCAGGAATCTTCCCCGCCACCACTCCATCCCGGGTCGGCCCCATGAACTGTGGCCAATCCGCCCGGAGCACCCCACACAACCATCCCGCTGCCAGCACGGGAATCCATCGCCACCCCAGCCCATTCGGAAAAAACCGCATCCACCGTCATCGCCCCGCCGGCATCTCACTGTCGAGCTGGAATGATACCCGGACCGCCCCGACCGCCTTGGCGGAGTCCACCACCCGCAACACGTCGCCGTGGGTCGCCATCGTGTCAGCCTTGATGTAGACCGGGACGTTGGTGTTGGCGCCCAGACGCTGCCCGACCAGGGTCATGAAATCGGGGAGGGTATACGCCTTGGAATCGATGGTGATGTCACCATTCCGATTGATCCGGACCTCGATCAGATCGGGTTTCCTGGTCGACACCGCCTTCACCGCCGAGGGCAGGTCCATCTTCATGGTCTTCAACCGTTGCATCGACAGCGACAACATCATGAATGACGCCAGCAGGAAGAACATGACGTCGATCAGCGGAATGATCTCGATGCGCGCCTTCTTCACCGACAATGGGGAACCAAGTCTCATGTGGCTTCAGGGTTGGGATTTGGCCGGAGGCACTGCGGGGACCGCTGGATCCGCGGCATCGGTGACGAAGGAGACCTTCAACACACCGGCACCCCGGACCCTTTCGAGGACCCGGTTCACCTGCCCATGCAGGGCCGCCCGGTCGGCGGTCACGTAAACCGGCGTGTTGGTGTTTTTCTGGAGACGTTCCCTGAGGATGACGTCGAGCTCTTCGAAGCTCAGGTACTTCTTTTCGATGCTGACCCGCCCGTCCTTTTCAACGCCGATGTTGAGCATGTCGGGCTTGAAATCGGGACGCGCCGTGGACGCCACCGGCAGATCCATCTTGAAGGTCTCCGCCTTCTGCAGGGACAACGAGACCATCATGAAGGACGCCAGCAGGAAGAACATCACGTCGATGAGCGGGATGATCTCGATGCGCGGGCGCTTGAGGGGAACCGGGGATCCCCACTTGGACCGTCTTGCGGGTAATGCGGCCCCGCCACCGCTTCCACCAGCCATGGTCAGGCAAAGTTGGAGGCGTGCTCCCGACGGAACTGGATGGTGTCAAAACCCTCCTGTTTCGCCTTGGTCACCATCACCTCTACATTGGTCGCGGCCGTCTCCAGGTCGAATTGCATCCGTGCCAGGAACTCGTTGAACAGGTTGAGGAAGAACACCCCGGCAATGGCAATGCCCAGACCAGCCGCCGTGGCAATCAACGCCTCCCCGATACCCGCCGACACTGCCTCGACCGCCAACTCACCGGTCACCTGCTTGAACGCCGACATGATGCCCACCACCGTGCCCAGCAATCCGAACAGCGGCGCCAGAGTGATGCAGGTGTCGATGATGACCATGAACTTGCCGGCCCGCTTGATCTCCACTCCCGCCGCCACCTGAAGCGCTCCCGCGAGTGATCCATGCACATGGGTCAACCCCTGGTGGATCATCCGCACCGTTGGATCCACGCTCCCGCGGGCCACCGTGACCGCCGCCTTGAAATCCTGATTGTCCATCGCCGCCAACACCTTCTCCAGCACGGCGGGATCCCGGCGTCGACTCAGCAGGAACCAAAACACACAACGTTCCACAATCACGGCAACCATCACCACGGCGACCACGAGGATCGGCCACATGATGGGTCCACCGTCGATGAACAGTTCAACAATCGCGTTGGCAAGCATTCTAGGGTTTCAGGTTGGATTCTCGGTTGGTGAAAAGGGTCGGGCCCGGACTCGTTCCGCTCAGCGGCGGCCGGCCAGTTGATAGACAAATTCGGTGTGGAGAACCTGTTTGTTCCCCGCGGGGAACTTCCATCGCTTCTTCACCCAGGTGATCGTGTTGTTGTCCAGGACGAAGGATCCCGACGGAATCAAGCGGCGCACCTCGCCAATGGATCCGTCTTCGTTCACTTCGATCTCCAGCTTCACGGTCCCCTCAATGCCCTTGCGCAGGGCATCCGCCGGGTAATCCGGGTGGGGCGCGAAAATACCCTCTCCCGTGCCGTCCCCGGCTCGGAAGGTACGCGGGCCGGTGTTCTGGACAGGGGCAGGTGGAGGAAGTTGGGCTACGGGTCGGGGCGGTGGGGGTGAAGCCTGGGCCGGAGTCCGCGCCGTGATGGTCGGCCCCTTCACCTCCACTGCGAACGGCACCGATGCAGGATCGGCCACCACAGCCACGGGTTGGACCACTTGCGGAAGATCCTGGGGCGCCAATTCCTCGCGTGGCAGTTGGCTCAAATCCTCGGGAGCCGGCATATCCGGTACCGGCGGCGGCTGGAACTCGACCGGGATCACCGTCGTCTCCTCCATCATCGCCACCCTCAAAACCGCATCCAACGGCGCCTTGATACCGATCAATCCAGCCGTCAGGAAAAATGCGCACACCGCATTCACCCACATCACCTTGCGCCCCGGATCGCTCTGGCTCTGCGGAAGGCACGCCATGGCAATCTCCGACCTCAACGCGTAATGCGGGGTCGCAGCAGTCTCCAGTCCGGACGCGGATGCGCTCATCTTCGTTCGCAAGTCAGTACTCCGGTTCGAGAAAAACAAAAACGTTCACCCACCACGATCCCTGATCGACGATGCATCCCGCAACCTTCAAGCGGGTTGCCTCGGGGATCCCAGCCAAAGATCTCTGATCCTTCGCGCATCGCCATCTGCTTCAGTAAACCAGCAGCGTGCCAACCCGGCAGCGTCACCCATTTTGGTAGAATCACGCCCACACCCTGCCCGGTTTTATCCATCCCGTTCATTCTGCCGCCTCCCTTCCCCGCCGGCACCGGGTCATCCCGAAATTATGTTGGCCTTCACCCATCATTCACCCGTCAATCGCCCCGCCAAGATGAGAGACTTCGCCCCGGCTCCGTTGCCCGTCGTGCAGAATCAGCACGCCGAAATCCGCGCCCTCTATTCCGAGTTCGTGATGCCGACCTACGGCCGTTTCGATCTGGCCTTCAGTCACGGCTCCGGCAGCCAACTCTGGGACGTCTCCGGCAAACGCCATCTCGATCTCGGCGGCGGTATCGCCGTCTGCGCCCTCGGCCATGCCCATCCGGAAATTACCAACGCTCTCATCGAGCAGTCCCGATCGCTGATCCACACCTCGAACCTGTACCATCACGGTCCACAGGCCCATCTCGCCCGCGCCCTCGTCCGACTCATCGGCCCCGGCAAGGTGTTCTTTTGCAATTCGGGCGCCGAAGCCAACGAAGGACTCTTCAAGCTCGCCCGGCGCTTCGGCAATACCGAAGGCCGCTTCGAGATCCTGACCGCCATCAACTCGTTCCATGGTCGGACCCTCGGCGGGATCTCCGCCACCGGACAGGACAAGGTCAAACAGGGGTTCGGCCCCCTGGTCCCGGGCTTTCGTCATGTCCCCTTCAACGACCTCGACGCAGCCGCCAACGCCCTCTCACCCGCCACCGTCGCCATCCTCATCGAGGGCATCCAGGGCGAGGGCGGCATCACGCCCGCAACCGTCCAGTACCTGATGGGCTTGCGAGAATTGTGCGACCGACACCGCCTGCTCCTCCTCATCGATGGGGTCCAATGCGGCCACTTCCGGACCGGGCGCTTCCAGAGTTTCCAGCGGATCCTCGAAAACGTCCCGGGCGCAGACCGGTTCCTCCCCGATGGTATTTCCATGGCCAAGTCGCTCGGCGGCGGATTTCCCATTGGCGCCTTCTGGGTTCGGGACCAGGCCCATGGTGTGGACCTGGCTGATCTTCTTGGTCCCGGAAGCCACGGCACCACCTACGGCGGCAATCCGTTGGGTTGCGCCGTCGCCCTCAGGATCCTTGAGGTCATCGCCCGGGACAACCTCGCCGATCACGTCCGGCACACCGGCAACTGGCTGCAGACCCGACTCCAATCCATGGTGGAGCGGTTCCCCGACCTCCTCACCGCAGCCCGGGGCATTGGCTTCATGCAAGGCTTCGAACTCAGGCCCAAGGACCAGATGCCGGGATTCTCAAAGTCCGAAGCGGCACCCAGCCTCCAGGTGGTCAACCGACTCCACGAGGCCGGCATCCTCACCATCCCCAGCGGCACTTCCGTCGTCCGACTCCTGCCCGCCCTCAATATCTCCCAAGCCCAACTCGCAGAGGGGTTGGAGGCCATCGAAAAGGTCCTGGGTTCGTTCCGTCAGGACGCGCCGACCTCCGCCTGATACCGGTTCATCCATTCCAGACGATGCCGGATGACCTTCACATCGTCGTCACCGGCCGCCAACCGCTCCAGATCCCAGAGATCGCTGAACACCCGGCCGCGCCCCCGCTTCACCCCATAGCCCACCACCCGTTCCAGCAGGGAGGGACTCGGCAGTGAAAAGTCGCCGGACCTCATCAACCGTTCCATCGCGCCATTCCCAATCCGGGTTGGAATCACCACCACCGGGTCCGATCCACACCCCTGCGCGTGATCGATGGAACGGCACGCCCACTCCTCAGCCTCGGATGGCTTCATGAACGGCGGTTGGACCAACAGAAAAGTGCGCACCCCGCAATCCATACCCTTCAACTCACGCGCCGCTTGATCGTAGTCCGACAACGAGATCCGCTTGTTCAATCGACCCAACACCTCCTCGTTCGCCGTCTCCAAACCCATCGCCACCTCCAGGCATCCGTCGAGCGCATCCCGAAAACGCCAGGTCGGAGATCCCACCAATCGGGGATGCGACTCGACAATCACTCTTCCAAACCCACGGCATAACCGGGCGATCTGCGGATGATCCACCGTTGGAATGGCCCCCGCGTCGAAGAAGGAGCCCGCATTGTAGAGTTTGATCCAACCCCGGGCCGGCGAGCGAAGCGTGTCCAGAGCGAACTCGATCTGCGCAGGGACATCACCCGGTTCCACGGGGCGTTGGGTCGTGTGGGTCCAGAGATCACACATCAGGCAACGCCAGGGACACTCCCGATTGACAATCAGGATCGTGATTCCCGATTGGATGGATCCGTCGGCCTGCCTCTCCTCTTCAACCCAGAACGCAACAGGGCGTCTTGGATCCAGCACGGCCCGCAACCGGTTCTCCCGGGATTCAACAATCCAACGGGAGCGGTCCGAAGGCTGATCGGGGTAGGACCCAGCTTCGGCCGGCGACGATCCATGATTCCGGGGTGACGACATCAAAGGTGGGAATCTGCGCCAACGACCTCGGCACTGGAAGGACCACGTCCAATGAAAAAAGGGCGGTCACGGACTTGCCGCGACCGCCCCTCAGAAAAACAGACCTGAACTACTGGAGATCAATCTTCTCGCCCGGCTTGAGCGTGATGATTGCCTTTTTCCAATCGCTGGTGCGACCGGCAGCCTTGGTCGACTGACGCCGGGCCTTGCCGCGAACGTTCATGGTGTTCACCCGGAGGACCTTGACCCGGAAGAGTTCCTCGATCGCCCGCTTGATGGCGGGTGCATTGGACCGACGATCCGCGACAACCGTGTACTGGTTGAACTTCTCCGACTGAAGGGTCCCCTTCTCGGTGATGCGGATGGTCTTGACGATATCAAAAGCATTCATGGCGTTTGTGGTAGGGGATTATTCGGCAAGCCGGGCTTCCACCTGGCTGAACGCATCACGGGTGAAAACGAGCTTGTCGTACCGGAGCAACTCGTAGGTGTTGATGGTCTGGGCCTGGGCCAATCCCACCCCCACCACATTGCGCGAAGCGCGTTCAACCGATTCATTCACCCCGCCCAGGACGATCAGGGTCGTGTTTCCATCAACACCCAACCGCGAGAGGATACCGGTGAACTCCTTGGTCTTCGGAGCGCTCAGACTGAGGGATTCCACCACCAGGATGTCTCCCGCCTTGAGCCGTTCGCTCAACGCCTTGCGAAGGGCGAGCTTGGCAACCTTCTTGTTGACCTTCTTCGAGAAGTCACGGGGTTGCGGCCCGTGCACGACACCGCCACCGCGCCAGAGCGGACTGGCGAAGGAGCCGGCACGCGCCCGGCCAGTGCCCTTCTGCCGCCATGGCTTCTTCCCGGAGCCATTGACTTCACCCATGGTCTTGGTCGCCGCAGTTCCACTGCGCCGGCCGGCCATGAACGCTACTACCGTGTCATGCACGGCTTGGGTCCCACGTCCGTTCTCGATGACGTCAAACGTCACATCGAGCTCACCCGTCGGATTTCCACTAAGATCTTTGATCGCGAGTTTCATCGCTCAGGTTTCCTTACTTTTTCTTGGCCGCTGCGGCCTTCTTGTCGGTCTTTTTGCCGGCGGCCACTTCCTTGGCCTTCTTCCGCGCGTCATGAATCGCCTTCAACCGGGCCGAGTCGATGCTGATCTTCTTGGCTTCCCGGACGATGCAATAGTCTCCTTCGCTGCCCGGGAAATTGCCCCGGATCAACAGCACGTTGTCATCCTTGCGGACCTGGACGATCTCCAGGTTCTGTGAGGTGCGGCGAACCGCACCCATGTGACCGGGCATCTTCAACCCCTTGTTGACGTGACCCGGGAACAGGCGGCACCCAATGGCGCCGGACCGGCGATGCCAACCCTTGGCGCCGTGGGTCATGTCACCACCACGGAAACCCCAGCGGCCAACAACACCCTCGAAACCACGACCCTTGGTCACCCCAATGCAATCCACAAACTGTCCCACCTCGAAGACATCGGCGGTCAGGATGTCACCCGGATGGACCTCACGCGTGAAGTCGCGGAACTCCTTGATCCGTTTCACAGCCACACCCTTGTGTTTCTTGATGTGTCCGTTCACCGCCTTGCTGAGGCGTTGTTCCTTCTGGTCGTCGAAGCCCAATTGAACGGCATTGTATCCGTCACCCTCAGTCTTCTTGACCTGCAAGACCCGGTTGGGCCCGACAAGCACCACCGTTACCGGTGTCATAACGCCATCGGCGTCATAAACGCGCGTGTGGCCCAACTTCTTTCCCAAAAGTCCGATCGGCATGGCTCCTCCCTTAAATCTTGATGGTGATGTCAACTCCAGCCGGCAGGTTCAGCTTCTTCAGCTCATCCACCGTCTTGGCTGTGGGGTCGAGAATATCGATCAGGCGCTTGTGCGTCCGCTGCTCAAAACTCTCATGTGATTTCTTGTCAGCGTGCGGTGATCGCCCAATGGTCACGCGCTCGATGGTGGTGGGAAGTGGGATGGGACCTGCGACACGGGCTCCAGAGCGCTTGACGGTCTCGACGATTTCACTCGCCGAGGCATCGATTACCCGGTGGTCGTAGGCCTTGAGACGAATGCGGATGCGTTGTCCAGCCATACAAAGAACAGTTTAAGTGAGGTTAGCGAAAGTTTAGCTGCGGGCCGCCGGCTTCTTCTTGGCGGCATCCAGAACGGTGGTGAGAACGCTGTTGGGCACCTGCTCGAAGTTGAGGGGCTCCATGCTGTAGGAAGCGCGACCCTTCGACAGGGAACGGATCGCAGTGGCGTAGCCAAACATTTCGGCCAACGGCACCTGCGCCGTCACCACGGTCTGCCCACCCTTGGCGTCCACACCCTGGATGATGCCGCGACGCCGATTGATGTCACCCAGCAAGTCACCCTGATACTCGTCTGGGGTCGTCACTTCGACCTTCATGATCGGCTCAAGAAGGATCGGCCCCGCGTCGTTGAAGGCATCCTTCAGCGCAAAGATCCCCGCCATCTTGAACGCCAACTCGTTGGAATCGACCTCATGGAAGGATCCGTCGGTGATGCTGACCTTGATATCAATCACCTGGAACCCGGCGTAGACACCCGATTTGATCGCTTCCCGGATTCCATTTTCAACCGCGGGAACGTACTCGCGAGGAATGGCGCCGCCGACGATCTCGTTGAGGACCTCGACCCCCTTGCCCTTCTCGTTGGGCTCCACCTTGACACAGGCATGACCATACTGACCGCGGCCACCGGACTGGCGGATGAACTTGCCCTCGCCATCAGCCGCCTTGGTGATGGTCTCACGGTAGGCGATCTGCGGTGCACCGGCATCGGCCTCAACCTTGAACTCGCGCTTCAACCGATCGCGGATGATCTCGAGATGAAGCTCACCCATCCCCGCGATGATCAACTGACCCGTCTCCTCGTTCGTGAACACACGGAACGTCGGATCCTCTTCCGCCAGACGCTGCAGACCTTCGGACATCTTGTCCCGGTCAGCCTTCGTCTTGGGTTCAATCGCCATGCTGATGACGGGTTCGGGAAAGGTCGGCGGCTCGAGGGTCACATCAAACGACTCATCACACAGCGTGTCACCCGTCGTGATGTTCCGGAGCCCAACCAACGCAGCAATGTCACCCGAATAGACCGCGTCGATATCCTTGCGTTCGCTTCCCTGGATGACCATCAGACGGCTCACCCGCTCACGCCTCCGGGTGCGGGGATTGTAAATGTTGTCACCCTTCTTGAGATGCCCCGAATAGACGCGGAAAAAGACCAGCTTGCCCGCATAGGGATCGGTCCAGAGTTTGAATGCCAACGAACAGAACTTGCTGTTGTCGTTCGGCGGGACGCTGATCTTGTCCTCGGTCCCCAGCACCATTCCCTCGGCCGGCGGGATGTCCACCGGTGACGGCAGATAGTCAATCACCGCATCGATCAGGACCTGCACACCCTTCTTCTTGAAGGCAGATCCACAGAGCACCGGAATCAGCTCGATCCGGCAGGTCAAACGCCGGATGCCAGCCTTCAGGTCCACCACCGAAATCGGCTTCTCTTCCAACACCATCTCGGCCAGGACATCATCCTTGTTGGAGACAGCTTCAACCAACTCTTCCAACGCCTGCTTGGCCTGCTCAACCATCGCCTCAGGGATCTCCCGGATATCGTACTTGAGCCCTTCAGTGGTCAGGTCTCCAGGGCCCCAATAGATCGCCTTCTGATTGACCACGTCGATCACTCCGGCGAACTGATCCTCGGCACCGATCGGAAGCATGATCGGGTAGGCATAGGCGCCCAGCTTCCGTCGCATGTCCTGAAGGGCATTCTCGAAATTGGCGCCCGTCCGATCCATCTTGTTGACGAACGCGATGCGCGGAACCTTGTACTTGGTTGCCTGCCGCCAGACCGTTTCCGACTGGGGTTGGACACCGGCCACACCACAGAACACCGCCACAGCACCGTCCAACACACGCATTGACCGCTCGACCTCCGCCGTGAAATCAACGTGGCCCGGAGTATCGATGATGTTGATCCGATGGGCGATGCTCTCCCGGGCCTTGTAAAGTCCCTCTTCCTTTTTCTGGGTCCAGAAACAGGTGACCGCCGCTGAAGTGATCGTGATTCCCCGCTCCTTCTCCTGCTCCATCCAGTCGGTAACAGTATTGCCGTCATCGACATCACCGATCTTATGGATCAACCCGGTATAGAACAGGATCCGCTCGGTCGTCGTCGTCTTTCCGGCATCGATGTGCGCGGCAATTCCGATATTACGGGTCCGCTCGAGCGGATATTGGCGCTGCGGAGAATTCAGCGTCGTGTCGATTGCAGTGGGGTCACTCATGTCAAATCAGGAAAGTGTTCCGGGGATGAAAAACGCCCCGATTCAGGATCGGGGCGCTTCTCGAAAGCAGCGACTACCAGCGGAAGTGAGCGAAGGCCTTGTTGGCTTGAGCCATCTTGTGAACATCATCCCGCTTGCGGATCGCGTTACCCTGCCCGAGGTAGGCTTCCATCACTTCGGTCGCGAGCGCTTCCTTCATCGGGATGCCCTTCCTCGCGTCGGCGTATCCTACGATCCAACGCATCGCCAACGAGTTCTGGCGATCGGTCGAGACCTCCATTGGAACCTGATAGGTTGCACCACCAACCCGGCGCGCCTTGGTCTCGATCCGCGGCTTCGCATTGTCGATTGCCCGCTGGAGAACCTCCAGGGGACTTGCCCCGGGATTCTTCTCGGCAATCACCTCCAGAGCGCCGTAAACGATGCGCTGAGCGAGGTTTTTCTTGCCCCCCTGCATCACGGTATTCACCAAACGGGCGACCAGAGGACTGTTATACTTGGCGTCCGAGACTACCGGACGACGATCAGCACGACGACGACGAGACATACAAAGAGCGAATGAGCTTAAGAGGAGTGGATAGGGAGATCAGGCGTACTGGGCGACAATATCATTTCTTCTTGGCAGCGGTCGCAGCACCCGGCTTGGGCCGCTTGACACCGTACTTGGATCGGCTCACCCGACGCTTCTCCACACCGGCGGCATCCAATGTGCCACGGACCACGTGGTACCGGACACCAGGAAGATCCTTCACGCGACCACCGCGGACCAACACGATCGAGTGTTCCTGAAGGTTGTGCCCCTCGTCGGGGATGTATGCGATGATCTCGTTCCCATTGGTCAGGCGCACCTTGGCCACCTTACGCATGGCAGAGTTGGGCTTCTTGGGAGTGCGGGTCATCACCTGCAGGCAAACACCGCGTCGGAAGGGGTTTCCTTCGAGTGCAGGCGCCTTGCTCTTGTAGGCTAACTTATTGCGGCCCTTTCGGACCAACTGATTAATCGTAGGCATCGCGGCCGGGAAAATCGATTTGTGCCACCCGAAGGTGGCGAAACGGAGCGCAGAAAGTACCAACGCCACCCCCTGCTGCAATACGATTCTCAAAAATCTTCAACGGAGGCATCCCTTTCCACAGGCCGCACTCAACAACCAAAGGCTCTCCGAAGATACTCCCGGCTCTGCACCGCAATCACCCGCGGCCCCTCGTCGAACCGGAAAACCTCCACCGACACCGTTCCATCGTACCCAACGTCCCGAAGTGCCTGTGCGATCGGCCGGAAATCCTCCTCTCCAAAGCCCGGTCCCTTGAGATTGCTGTCGTTGGCATGGAAATATCCGAACCGTCCGCCGGTGGCTCGAATGACCTCGGGAACCGTCCCCCTCTCCGCTGTCATCGCCTTGACATCGAGGATGATATCCATGGCTGGGGATCCGAATTGGTCTGCAAACCGTCGGGCTTCAGCGGCCGAATTGATGAAATTGGTTTCAGACGGGGCCAGCGGTTCGATGCAGATGACCATTCCCCTCTTGCCTGCCTGCTCGACGGCCGGCCTGAATGCCTCAACCGCCCAGTCCCAACCCTGCGCAGGAGAAACCCCGGGTTCCAGATTCCGCTGTTTCGGGGACCCAACCACCATCACCGGCGCTCCGATCTGCGTACCGAACTCCACCAACTCCACAAAGTATGCCGAGGTGCGTTCGCGCACCGCAGGGTCCGGACTGGTCAGATGAAACCCGTCCGTCTTCGCCAGGACCCAGTGGATGGCTGAGATCTCCATTCCAGCATCCGCCGCCATCTGGCGAATCTCGCGCCGCCGCCCCAATGAGACATCCCGGACCGTTTTTCCGAGGGTGAACGGAGCAATTTCCAGGGCGTCGTATCCGGCTTCCCGGGCAAACGAAAAGACTTCCGGCAGTGGCCACCCCTCAAAAATCTCATTGCAGATGGAGAATCGCATGGAGAGAGCCTTACCGGCCAGGGATGGAGATTCCAACCCTGCTGGAAGGCATGCCTTGAAGGTTCCGGCACCACATCCTGCCTCGCCTTCTTCCCGGCACCCGATTCCCATGGATCCATGCGAAGCCTTTTCATCGCCACTTCCAACGATCACAAGATCATCGAAGTCCGATCCATCCTCGGCCCGGACTGGCAGATCCTTTCACAGAAGGACACGCCGCTCCGCCTCGACGTGGTGGAATCGGGCCGGACTTTCGAAGCCAACGCCGCCATCAAGGCGCTCGCCTGGGCATCGCTCCTGCAATCGGCAGCGACCGACCTGGAAGCTGAATGGGTTCTGGGTGATGATTCCGGACTCGAGGTGGACGCCCTGGGAGGAGAACCGGGAATCTACTCAGCCCGCTATGCCGCGCTCGATTCGGGAGTTCCCGGCAATTCACCTGATTCGGACAATACCGCCAAGCTTCTCCGTCGGCTGAATGGCGTTGAGGAAGCCCAACGCACAGCCCGGTTCAGGTGTGCGATTGCCGTTGTCGCGGTGACTTCCCCGGACCCCTTGTCCGTCCACCATTTTTCCGGGGTCTGTGACGGGCACATTCTCACCGCACCTTCCGGCACCCGGGGATTTGGATATGACCCAGTCTTTGTCCCCAAGGGGGAATCAAGGTCCTTTGCCGAACTGGGGGACGAAGTCAAAAACCGGATGAGTCACCGGGCCAAGGCCCTGGCGGCCGCAAGAGTCCACCTGCTGCAATCCTGAAGCATCCCGTGTCACCTGGACTACCCGTTTTCATCCCATCCCATCCAGAAACTCCAGGGCTTCCCTTCGGACCAAGGCCTTCTCCCCTTCCGGCCTCTTCCTCCAGGTCTGCACCGCCATTGAAACCCTTGGATTCGCCGCAAACCGTTTCTCATTCCGCGCGAAGAAGTCCCAGTAAAGTAGGTTGAACGGGCAGGCATCCGGCCCGGTTCGCACGCCGGCTTTATACCGGCATCCCGAACAATAATCACTCATGCGATTCACATAGGCAGCCGCCGCTGCATAGGGCTTCGTCGCCATGAATCCGCCATCCGCATGGAGGGCCATCCCGATGACGTTGGCTGCCATGACCCAGTCATGCGCATCCAGATACATTTCACTGAACCACCCAAGGGCCTGTTTCGGATTCACCCCGGACAACAGCAGGAAATTCCCCAGGATCATCAACCTTTGGATGTGATGATTATAGCCGGAGTCAATCACCTGCCGGAGACAGGCCCTCATACAATTCATCGGTGTTTCACCGGTATAGAACCACCCTGGCAATGGCCTTTGGGCGTTCAACCCGTTCAATTCAACATACTGCGGCCCCTTCAGCCAATAGACGCCATGGACAAACTCCCTCCACCCCATGATCTGCCGGACAAACCCCTCGGCTGAGCCCAGGGGAATCCGACCCGACTCATAGGCGGCCACCACCGAACGCACACATTCCAGGGGTCGCAGCAAGCCGAGGTTGAGCATCGGCGTCAGGACCGAATGGAACAACATCGGTTCCCCTTCCAGCATCAGATCCTCATAGGGACCGAATCCCGGCAGTCGCTCTGCGACAAACCGCTCCAACCATTGAAGGGCTCCCCGACGGGTTGTCGGCAGCCAGAACTTCTCCGCTTTGCCCGGGTGATCGTCGAACCTCTCAGCAACCAACCGGATCACTTCGGACGTGACGGAATCAGGAATCTCCGGGGTGATGGCGACCGGACGTGGACACCCGGCCCGACGCCATTCCGAGACGGTCTTCCGATTCTCTGCATCCAGGTTCCACTCGCCTCCGATCGGCGTGCCGTCAGGATTCATCAGGATGTCGAAACGCTGCCGCACACGCCGATAGTGATGCTCCATGAGGATCCGTCTGGATCCACCCGCCCAGACCCGGAACTCGTCCCGGCCCAGCAGAAAGAGGTTGTTGGGGACAAGCTCGATGGGGGTCCCGATTTCGGTCGCCATCTGCGGCAATGCCTCCTGCATCGTCCAGTCATTGGGCTCCAGGATCCGGATGTGGGACGGCTTGACCAAGCCGACATGGCGGCTCAGCCCGTCCAGGAAGCTGGGGGTGGACTCCAGACGATGATAATCGACACGCCATCCGGCCTGCACCAATCCGGCTGCGAAATGGCGCATGGCGGAGAAGACCAGGACCAGCTTTTGCTGGTGATACCGCCGTTGCCGCCCGCGGGCCACGGACTCGATCATGAGCACACAGGTGTCACGCGGATCGCAACCGGCCAGCGCGGCATTCTCCAGGGTCAACTGGTCTCCAAGGATCCAAACCGTCTTCATTCCCGGGACGGTGGCCCCGATGCCCAACTTTGCGACAAAACACCGTGCTGAACGCCCAGCACCTGCAGCGGACCCCCAACCGTTTCAGGGATTGCGGCGCAACGGTCCCATCCCTAGAAAGACGCCGGTTTCCGAATATGTCCGATTTTTCACCTCCCCCTGCGCCGGCCGGCCCCACTGACTTCATCCGCGACATCGTTGCTTCGGACAGAACTGCGGGCAAACACGCACGGATCGTCACCCGGTTTCCACCGGAGCCCAATGGCTACCTGCACATTGGCCATGCCAAGTCCATCTGCCTCAATTTCGGGATCGCCCATGAGAATGGGGGCCAGTGCAACCTCCGCATGGACGACACCAATCCGACCAAGGAGGAAGTCCAGTACGTGGAGGCAATCCAGACAGACGTCCGGTGGTTGATCGAGGGGTGGGCGGATGACGCACTGGGAATGAAGCCCAAGGGAGCCCAACCCACCACCACAACAATCAACGGCCTGACCGACATCCATCTGGCGGCGGCTCCCGCCCTGATCCCCAATGCCGATGCCGTTGAACCGTTCTTCGCATCGGATTACTTCGATGCACTTTACTTGTGTGCGGAGCGGCTGATCGAGCGCGGTCATGCCTATGTCTGCGACCTGTCTCCCGCCGACACGGAACGCCTCCGCGGATCTCCAGACCGACCGGGGGAGGACAGCCCCTTTCGAAGCCGCAGCGTTTCCGAGAATCTCGCCCTCTTCAGGGAAATGCGTGCCGGGAAGCATCCCGATTCCTCCCGCACCCTGCGGGCGAGGATCGACATGACATCACCCAATGTCTGGCTGCGGGATCCGATCCTGTACCGCATCCGCCATGCCGAACATCATCATACCGGCAACGCATGGTGCATCTACCCGATGTACGACTTCGCCCACTGCA
Organism: Verrucomicrobia bacterium UBA6176; assembly: GCA_002422905.1. Lineage (GTDB taxonomy): Bacteria > Verrucomicrobiota > Verrucomicrobiia > Limisphaerales > UBA9464 > UBA6176. The sequence continues at coordinate 23,897 of DITU01000041.1, read as the reverse complement.
TCAGTGATTACATCGAGGGCGTGACCCATTCGATCTGCACCCTGGAGTTTGAGGTTCACCGTCCTCTTTACGACTGGATCCTGACCCATCTGGAGCTTCCACGGCCGTTGCCGCATCAGTACGAGTTTGCCCGCCTGAACCTGACCTACACGGTCATGAGCAAGCGCAAGCTGTTGCAACTGGTGAAGGAGGGAGTCGTGACGGGCTGGGACGATCCACGCCTGCCCACCCTCTCGGGCCTGCGTCGCCGCGGTGTCACTGCCAGGGCACTCCGCGATTTCTCGACCGGTATCGGCGTCACCAAATACAATGCCCTGACCGACGTCGCGGTCCTCGACAAGGCGGTACGCGATGACCTCAACCGGACTGCCTTGAGACGGTTCGCCGTCCTGGATCCGGTCCGCATCGTCCTGACCAACATTCCCGAGGGCGAAACCATCCCCTGCAACGCCATCAACAACCCTGAGGATCCCGCGTCGGGTACCCGGGTCGTGGCGTTGACCCGGGAAGTCTGGATCGAGCAGGACGATTTCATGGAGGTGCCTCCGCCCAAATACTTCCGGCTTCGCCCGGGTGGCGAGGTCCGGCTCAAGTATGCCTGCATCATCCAATGTCAGGAGGTCGTGAAGGATGCGTCCGGCAAGGTCGTTGAGATCCGTTGTGTGGCGGATCTGAGCACGCGGACCGGCGAAGCCAATTCGGGCAAGAAGGTGAAGGGAACCATCCACTGGGTATCCGCCTCCGAGGGCATCGAAGCAGAGGTCCGCCTCTATGATCGCCTGTTCACAGAGCCCGAACCCGGAAAGGATGGAAGGGACTTCCTCACGGTGTTGAACCCCGACTCCCTGCGGTGCGTCCGGGCCAGACTGGAGCCGTCACTGGGCACCGCGGTGGTCGGCCAGCAATTCCAGTTCGAACGGCTCGGGTACTTCTATCCCGACTTGGATTCGCAACCCGGACAACCGGTCTTCAACCGGACCATTGCCCTCAAGGATGCCTGGGCAAAGGCCAACAGCTGAATCGGCCCGGGCATCCCCCGCCCGCTTCACCTCCGCACCATCAGCAAGCCCACCATCACGACCCCGACGCCCAGCGCGGCCATGCTGATCCACAGGGTGTTCCCGGGGACCTCGTAGAGGAACTCCACCTGATGATCTCCCGCGGGGATCTCCACCGCGCGCATGATGAAGTTCGCGCGCAACAGGGGCGCGGCCTTGCCATCGATCCGCACCTGCCAGTTCGGGTGCCATCGGTCGTTGAACAGTAACACCGCTGGCGCAGCGGACCTTGTCTCGACCAGCACCCGTTTCGCGGCATACTCGGTGATGGCGGCTTCCCCGCCGCCCTCCGCGGAGGCCGGCGGGTCGCCGATCTTCTCGCTGAGCCACACCTGATTTCCTGCCCCGAACCCACCGGGCTTCAACCCGGCCAGGACATCCGCATCCGACAATCCCGACTTCCAATCCGTGTACAGTTTCACTCGGGGAAGGGCTCCAGTGAACTCCAGCAGTGCGAAGGGCCCGTTCGTCACCGCGACGGCTTCCAACCGCTGGACCGCCTCCACCAACGGCGTCTCCTGGGTGGGTGTCGCCACGCCGGCCTTCACCCCCAGGGCGAATGGCATCCGGACCTTCAATCGGCGTTCCACCGGATCCACCACCTGGTTCAATTGCTCGACCACATCACGCGCCCCGAGCACATACCGGGTCCCGGTCAGTTCCCACAACCGCGACACCACCCGCAGATCCGACGAATTCGCTCCCGGTGTGAGGACCGAGAAGTAGGCCGCCTCCAACTCCGGCATCCGCGGCATCTGGGAGATGTCCAACGACTGGATCCGGTAGTACTGGAACTGGTGCTCCAGCCATTCCTTCTGGAAATACACCCAGGTCATTGCCGTCTCTCCCGCCACCAGCGGCCCGGCCCGACGCGGATCCAGGAACGCGGTCACCCGGTGTTCCCACGGCTTCTCCCGCAACACGTCCAGCACGGCATCCGACCGGTAGCGCATGCGGGCATCGTAGTGCTCGACCCAGGGCACATTGGCGCGGAACAGATCCACCACCAGGATTGCGCCCAGCAACCATCCCGCCCACGCTGCTCGACTTCCCCCGAACCATCCGACCACACCCCCCAGCACCACCAGGGTCGACAGGGAGAAGAACACCACCGCCAACCAGACTTCCCGCAGTACGAAGCCCACCGTGGCCGGCTCGTTCGCGCCGAAGGGAATCTTCGCCAGGTGCGCCTTGAGCGATCCCGCGCTGGTGGTCAGCAACAACGCCGCCGCAACCGCCACACCCAACGCGATCAAGACCCCCGTCACCCAGCGCCGTTCCCCCGTCGTTGCCGTCCGTTTCCAGGTCGCGATCTGATCCCCCACCGATTCCCGGGGCAGATGCGTGGCCGAAACCGAGGCCCGGAAGAGCACTTCCAGGCCGTAGGCAAACAACACCCACAGCGCCAGATGCATCACGTGAAGGAATTTGGACGGCATGCGGATGGTCGAGAAATACGGCAACTCGAATACCACCCGATAGAACGGCGCGAAGCGTCCCCACGAAACCGCCAATGACCCAATCGCCACCAATCCCCAGAACCACACCATCCGCCGTTCCCCCAACGTCAGCACCGCCTTCTCCCGTCGCACCGACGCTGCCAATGCCAGACTCGCCACCAGGACCACCAGGATCCCCGCGTATTCCCCCGCCCCGCTGAACCGCGTTTCCGACGTTCCATCCGATCCCACCGCGCCCCAGTACGAACCGCCTCCCGGGGTGTCCATCCGGTATCCAAACAGGCCCGGTACCACCACGCGCAACGATTCGATCTTGGGAAAACTCCACGAAGTCGCGTAAGCCCATCGCTCCTCCTTGTTGGTCCCCTCCTGCATCCCGGCCACACCGATGATCTGCGTGCTGATCAACGTCACCAAAGAGTGCGCCGCCATCCATCCCGCGAACAACACCACCACCGCCAGGCGTCCTCCGCCCTTCAACAATTCACCACCCCAACCCTTCGCCCCTTCCTCCCGCATCGCCCACACCTGCCACATCACGAAAGCCGCCACAAAAAGGCTCAGGATCGCGCCCACGTCCGCCCCCTCCATCACGCAGGTCCCCACCGCCAACCCCGCCAACCCCGCCCGCACCCAACTTTTCCAACCGACCCCATTCCCCATCATCAGGGCCATCGCCACCAGGGCCATGCCCTGCGCGATCGGTTTGGGCGGCAATCCCCAGCAGGCATACGACACCGCATTGCTGTTCATCGCCGCCGCCACCCCCGTCAACACCGCCACCACCGGCGAGAATCCCGCGCGCCGACAGAAGAACGCCGCCGCCACGCCGAGGAACAACAATGCCAGCGGCGCATGAAGCTTCGCATACATCACCGGGCTCACCGCCAGGTACAGCAGGACCGACATGGTCGGCGCCCCGCTCGGTTGCGCTCCCCCGATCCACCCGCACGGGAACCAGACGGATTGAAGGTTCCCGAACCCTTCCCCCTCATGGTTCTTCAACATCCCCAACGGACCGTCATTGGCATGAAGCACCTCGCCGGGCGACAACACCGCCCGGAACAACGCGAGCAACACCAACGCCACCACCCCCAGCGCCAGCCACATGCCGCGCGCCCCGGTCCCACCTGATTCCGTTGAAGCCTTCATCACGTCCTTATCCGATCCGATTCCTCACGAACTGCATCGCCAAGCCCATCACGCGGAGTCCCAACCCGGAATACACCCGCAACCGATCCACCATTCCCATGCCGGCCATCGATGCCCGGATGGCACCGGTCTCCTCCGACATGTCCGCACCCATCCGTCGTCCCAGCAGCACCAGCAGCAGGCAATGGGACCGGTACCGGATCCAGTCGGGATCCAGCCCGGGCCGGCCGTCGACGTACATGGTGAAATAGTCGTACAGGACCGCATTGATCCACAGCCATCGGCACTTCACCGGGGTCAACGCCAGGATGGAATCGACCGGCACCGGCAATTCCCGGAGCCAACGCTCGATCAACGCCGCCTTGTGGTAACTGGATTGTCCTGCCGAATAGCGGGTGCTGGCCATCCAGTTGTTCGGCACGTACAGCAGCGGCGCCTCCACGAAGAGGAACCGTTCCACCACGCGCAACAGCAGGAATCCCGAGGCGTAATCCGGCGTCAGGTGCGAGAAGTACAGGTCCGTCGGACTCAACTCCAGCGCACGGCGGACCACCGACATCGGCACACAACTGTCCAGGCCCTTGGGATGCACCTGGAAGAACTTCTGATCCAGCCTGCGGAACATCTCCACCACCGCCCGACTCTCCTGCCAACCCGTCTGCGGCGGCCCCGTCATCCCCGACATCGTCGGTTCGCCCACAAAGCGGACCTCGTAGGACATCACCACCTCCCCGTGTTCCATCGCCAACCGGTGCAGGGTTTCCAGCGCATTGCCCACCAACCGCATCTTGTCTTCGAGGATCAACACGAACCGGCCACGCGCCGCCCGCAGTGCATTCTCCCAGTTCTCGTGCATGGGCAACTTCCCTGACGTCCTCAGGTAACGCACCCGCGGATCCGTGAACCGCCCGATCACCTCCCGCGTTGCGGTGTCGGAATCATCGTTGTCCGACACCACCAACTCGAAATCGCCAAAACCCTGTGCCAGGGCGCTCTCGACGGCGCCGGCCACGATCTCGGAACGGTTCTTGGTGGGCAGCAGGATCGAAAAGAATGGTTGAACCGACGCGGCACTGTCCACCGCCCGACCCTATGAGCCCCGCCATTCCCGCGGCAAGCCCTCCGGCAATGTCTCTGCCCCCCTTCCCGCCTACCCGTCCCAACGCGCGCTGGTCCATCCGACGGTTCTCCCGCAGGATCCGTCCAACGCCCCCGGGCGACACAGCATGCTCACGATCCGCGACCTCAAGATGTCCTACGGCGGACGAATCCTTTTCGAAGGAGCGTCCCTCCAGGTGAATTATGGCGACCACGTCGCCCTCGTCGGCCCCAACGGCGCCGGCAAATCCACCCTCTTCTCCATCATCCTCGCCGAGGAACAACCCGACGAAGGCTCCGTCGAACGGGATCCCTGGACCATGGTGGGTTACCTGCCCCAGGAGGGTGAAGCCGTCGGGGAGGAAACCGTGCTCGACATTGCCACCGGTCGCGGCGGCGAAGTCCTGCGTCTTGAACAACGCCTCAAGGAACTGGAGGCAGCCGGGGCCGTCGACAGCCCCGCCTACATGGAGGCCCACGCCAAACACGACGCCCTCACCGATCCCCAGGTCGATGCCAAGGCCAAGAAGATCCTGGCGGGGCTTGGCTACCGTGAACACGAGTTCATCCGACCCGCCAAGGAACTCAGCGGCGGCTGGGTGATGCGCGCCCATCTCGCCCGACTCCTGGTGATGGAACCGGACCTCCTCCTCCTGGACGAGCCCACCAACCATCTCGACCTCGTCTCGTTGCTCTGGCTCCAGGAATACCTGCGCCACTACTCCGGCGCCCTCCTGCTCATCTCCCACGACCGCCAGTTCATGGATGAGGTCGTCACCCAGGTCTACGAGATCGCCGATCGCAAGGTCATCGCCTACACCGGCAACTACGCCGACTTCCTCAAGCAACGCGAAGCCAACTACGAATCCCAGCTCGCCGCCTGGAAGAACCAGCAGAAGGAGATCGCCGCACTCCAGGAGTTCGCAGACCGCTTCCGTTCCGTCACTTCCAAGGCCTCGCAGGCCATGGCCAAGCTCAAGCAGATCGAGCGGATGGAGAAGATCGAGAAG
>DITU01000041.1:0-18032 GCA_002422905.1 Verrucomicrobia bacterium UBA6176 | reverse complement strand
ACCCTGCTCAAGATCATGGCCGGCGTGGTCGAATTCCAACGGGGCGAACGTCGACTCGGTCACAACGCCAAGCTCGGATACTTCAGCCAGCACCGCGCCGATTCCCTGGATCCCAACCGCACCGTCCTCGACGAAGTCCTCGCCAGTGGACCTTCACTCCGGGAGGACGAGGCCCGCGCCATCCTTGGCAGCTTCATGTTCCGCAAGGAGGAGATCTACAAGCTCACCGGGGTCCTCAGCGGCGGCGAAAAGAGCCGGCTCAACCTCATCAAGTTCCTCGTCGACCCCCCCAATCTCCTCCTAATGGACGAGCCCACCACCCACCTCGACATCACCACCGTCGAATCCCTGACCATCGCCCTCGAACGTTACGAGGGCACCCTCGTCTTCATCTCCCACGACGTGCACTTCATCCGCAAACTCGCCACCCGCGTCCTCCACGTCCGCGCCGGCACCGTCACTTCCTACCCCGGCGGCTACGACTACTTCCTCGACAAATCCGGTGCGGCCGGCGACGCCCGCGCAGCCCTCACCGCCGGTTGATTCCGGGAAGGGGATTGGGATCCGCAGATTTCGATGACGATGAGTTGAAGGGAAAAGGTGAGGCGATCACCGACGGGTTGCCTTGCCTCTTAGGATTCCTACTCCCTCGATGGTCTTTCCATCTGCGTCCTCTGCGGATACCCAACTCCGGTTCCCCGATCCGGTGCCCCCTCAGACCACCACCGTTTCCTCCGCCAACCCGGATCCAGCATCCCACCGCACCAGGTTGTCCGTCGTGACCCGGGCAATCTCGGTCAGCGCTTCATGGGTCAGGAACGCCTGGTGCGAAGTGATCAACACATTGGGAAACGAGATCAGCAGGGCCAATTCGTCGTCCTGCATCATGCTGCCCGAGTGATCCTCGAAGAACACTCCCTCCTCCTCCTCGTACACGTCGAGGGCGACCCCCCCGATGTGACCTGATTTCAGGTGCCGGATCAGCGCAGCGCTGTCGATGAGTTTGCCCCGGCTGGTGTTGACGATGAAGGCGCCTGGCTTCATCCGTTCGAGGGTCCGTTCGCCCAGCAGATGATGGGTCTCCGGCGTCAACGGCAGGTGCAGGGTCAGGATGTCGGCTGCCGCCAGAACCGTATCCAGATCCGCGTAGGTCACCCCGTGTTCCACTGCCCATGCCTGCTGCGGCATCGGGTCGTAGGCCATCACCTTTGAACCGAATCCCCGGAAGATCTGGGCCGCGATGCGCCCGATCCGTCCCGTGCCCACCACGCCTACCGTCTTGCCGAACAGGTCGAATCCCACCAGGCCGCTCAGCGAGAAGTTGTATTCCCGGACGCGGTTGTAGGCGCGATGGATCTTGCGGTTGAGGGTGAGCAACAGGCCGACGGTGTGTTCCGCCACGGCATGGGGCGAATAGGCGGGCACACGGACCACCCGCATGCCCAGGCGACGCGCCGCGGCCATATCGACATTGTTGAAGCCGGCGCATCGCAGGGCGATCAGGCCGACCCCAAGTCCGCGAAGCGCCTCCAGGCATCCGGCATCCGGCCGGTCATTGACGAACACGCAGACGGCATCCGCTCCGCGCGCGCTGGCCACCGTCTGCGCGCTCAACCGGAACTCGTGGAACTGCCATTTCAACCGACCGGAATCCGGGTTCCGTTCGAAGTACTCGCGGTCGTAGGGTTTGGTATCGTAGAAGGCGACGGTTTTCATGAAATGAGGATTATCCAACTGGTTTCAAAGACTTGTTGCCCTTCAGGCCGAATCGAAGCCATTTCTCAAACCCGATCACCAGCGCAGCCACCACGGCAACACCGACGATATGGGTCCAGGCGGTCAGGCTGATCGGTGCGCTCTGGAACAGCCGATTCATGAAGGGTGCATAGGTGAAGAGGAGTTGGGCACCGATCATCGCGGCGCACCCGACCAGCAGCCAGAGATTGGAAAACAGGCCAACCGACCACACCGAGCGGGTCAGGGACCGGCAGTTGAACAGATAAAACAGCTCCACCATCACGATGGTGTTCACCACGATGGTCCGGGCCTCGTTCAGGCTTGCCCCGGCTGCGCTCTGTTCCCAGTGGAACAGGAACACGTTTCCCGCCCCCATCATCAACGTCACCAGGCCCGTCCTCATCAGCAGCGGAAACGTCAGGATCGGATCCCGCGGATTCCTTGGCGGTCGTTGCATGACATCCGGCTCCTTCGGCTCGAAAACCAGCATCATTCCCAAGAGCACGGACGTCGTCAGGTTGATCCACAGCAATTGGGCCGGCAGGGCCGGCAGGAGCGTCCCCGCGAAGACCCCCACCAGCAACGTCAACGCCACACCCCCGTTCGTCGGCAAGGTCCAGACAAAGAACTTCGTCAGGTTGTCGAACACGCACCGCCCCTCCTCCACCGCCGCCTCGATCGACGCAAAGTTGTCGTCCACCAGGATCATGTCCGCCGCCCCCTTCGCCACGTCCGTCCCCGTGATCCCCATCGCGATCCCGATGTCCGCCTGCTTCACCGCCGGCGCGTCGTTCACCCCGTCCCCCGTCATTGCCACCACATGCCCGCGCGCCTGCAACGCCTTCACCAACCGGAATTTCTGCTCCGGTGCCACCCGCGCAAACACTGACGCCCGCTCGGCCACCTCCGACAACCCAGCATCCGACAACTCCTCCAGATCCCGACCGGCAATCGCTTCCAGTTCCCCCGCCCCCCGCCCCGGTCCGCCCAGGCCGATCTGCTGCGCAATCGCTCGCGCCGTCGCCAGGTGATCCCCGGTGATCATCTTCACCCGGATCCCGGCCGACCGACATTTCGCCACCGCCACGATCACTTCGGGCCGCGGCGGATCAATCATTCCCTGCAACCCGAGGAAGGTCATGCCTCGGGCCACATGATCGTGGTCGAGGCTGTGGTGTCCCGACTCCACCCGGCGCCGGGTGAACGCCAGCACCCGCAAGGCCTTCCCGGCCATCCGTTCCGTCGCCCGATGAATCATCTCCGCATCCAACGGCACCGTGCTGCCATCCGGCATCAACATGTCCGTGCACCGGCCCAACATCCGCTCCAGCGCTCCCACCTTGTAGATGACCCGCCCTTCATCGACGTCATGCAGCGTCGCGCGGAACATGTGTTCCGATTCAAACGGGATCATGTCGAGGCGCGGTGAGGCGTTGCTGAGTTCTGCATGGATCAATCCCGCCTTGTGCGCCGCCACCAGCAGGGCCGCCTCGGTCGGATCCCCCTGCACCGTCATCCGCCCTTCATCCCGGGCCAGTTGCGAATCGTTGCACAGCAATCCGGCCATGAGGCACTCCTCCAACGCCACGTCCCTGGCCAGATCCACCTGCTTCCCCTCATGCCGGACTTCGCCCCTGGGCTCATAGCCCGCGCCCGTCACCTCGTAGAACCGGGTGCCCGCAAAGATCTCCTGCACCGTCATCTGGTTCTCGGTCAGGGTCCCCGTCTTGTCCGAACAGATCACCGTCGTACTCCCCAGCGTTTCCACCGCCGGCAACTTCCGGATGATCGCCCGGCGCTTCGCCATCCGGCTCACCCCGATCGCCAGGGTCACCGTCACCGCCGCCGGCAACCCCTCCGGGATCGCCCCCACCGCCAACGCCACCGCCGCCATGAACATGTCCACCGGCTTTTCCCCACGCCAGATCCCCACCACAAAGGTCACCACCGACAACGCCAGGATCGCCCACAACAGCAACTTGCTGAACTCGCCGATCTTCTTCGTCAACGGCGTCGAAATCTCCACCGCCTCCGAGATCAACGTCGCAATCCGTCCCGTCTCCGTCCGGTCGCCCGTTCCCCAGACCACCCCTTCCGCCTGCCCCGCCGTCACCAACGCCCCCGCAAACGCCAGGTTCCGGCGGTCCGCCAGGATCGTGTCCATCGCCAGACTGTCCGCATGCTTGTTCACCGGTACCGACTCCCCGGTCAGCGCCGATTCATCCACCTGGAATCCCTTCACCTGAAACAATCGCAGGTCCGCCGGCACCCGATCCCCCGACTGCAACATCACCACATCGCCCGGAACCAGATCGACGGACGGCACCCGCAACCGTTTTCCACCGCGCCGGACGGTCGCCTCGGTCACCACCATGCTGGCCAGCGCATTGATCGCCTTCTCCGCCTTGGATTCCTGCAGGAAACCCAACACCGCATTCACCACCACCACCGCCAGGATCACCGCCGAATCCACGAACTCCCGCAGGATCGCCGTGGTCACCACCGCCGCCAGCAGCACATACACCAAGGGTTGGTTGAACTGTCCCAGGAACCGGCGCCAGACCCCCACCTGATGGCGGGCGGTCATCCGATTCAGCCCGAACCGCGCCTGGCGTTTCGCAATCTCCGACGGATCCAACCCGTTCTTCAGGTCGGCCTCCAAAAACCGCGCCACCTTCTCCGTCTCCAACTGGTGCCAGGCTTTCGAATCTAGATCTTCCATGCGGTTCCCGGCTGAACTCTGCCCACCGTTCCACTCCCTTCAACCGCTGTTCCCGATCATTTTTTGCCAACCCACACCCCGCGCCCCATTCCCCCATTCATTGGCGCACGGGGCGTGACCCCTCGTACTCGTACGAGTACTCGCCAAAAACGTCGGGATGTACCGGTTCCACCACCGCGAACGGCTCCGGGCTTGGAGCCCACCCGGACCTCCGGTTAGCCTGTCCCCATGGTGAACCTCGCGGAATCGCGTCTCGCCCGGCATCTCACCGGCGATGCCCTGCGTGCGCTCGTCCAGGGCGCCGAGAAGCGCGTCTATTCCCCCGCCGCCTGCATCTTCGAGGAAGGTTCCAAAGGCGACGGCCTCTACGTCCTCGCCGAAGGCACCGTTGAGATCGCCGCCCGTTCCGTCCCCGGCCGCATGCATCGTCTCGCCGTCATGGAACCCGGCGATTACTTCGGTGAAATGGCCGTCTTCGACGGCGGCCCAAGGTCGGCTTCCGCTGTCGCCCTCGAACCGGTCACCGCCCATTTCGTCTCCACCCAACTCGTCCAGGCCCTGCTCGAACGTTCCCCTCTCCTCGCCGCCGACCTCGTCCGCGACAGCAGCCTGCGGATGCGCGACTTCAACCGCCGTTTCCTCCAGGAACTCCTCAAGGCCGAACGACTTTCACTCGTCGAACGTCTCGCCCGCACCATCGTCCACGACTTCCGCAATCCCCTCAATGTCATCGGCATCGCCGCGGACATCGCCGCCGAACCCTCCGTCTCCCTCGAAGTCCGGCGCTCCGCCCGCGACCGGGTACGACGCCAGGTCGACGTGTTGGATCGCATGATGCAGGAGTTGCTCGACTTCACCCGCGGCATGACTCCGTCGGCCGTCCTGCCCCGGGTCAATTACGCCCAGTTCCTCCACGAAGCCCTCGTCGAACTCGCCCCTGCCGCCCAGCTCCGCGGAATCACCGTCATCGAACCGCCCGGGCTCGATTCCCTCGAAGTGTTTGTCCGACTCGATTCCCTCCGGGTACAACGGGTCTTCAACAACCTTTTCCAGAACTCCTTCGATGCCCTCGCCGACTGTCCCGATCCACGCCTGGAGATCCGTCTTTCTTTCAATGATGAGGAAGTCATGACCGAGATCACCGATTCCGGGCCCGGCATCCCTCCCGAGGTCCTGCCCCATGTCTTCCAACCCTTCGTCACCTTCGGCAAGGCCCACGGCACCGGCCTCGGTCTCGCCATCTGCGACCGCATCATCGCTGAGCACGGCGGCCGCATGACCGCCGGCAATGTCCCGGGCGCAGGCGCCTACTTCCAATTCCGCCTCCCACGCACCCGTCCCGGCGATACCGAGATCCTTCCTCCCGCCCCTCCGCAGCCCTGATCTCCAAGGCAACGACAGCCTGTCGCCGGTATCAAGAGCCTGCCCCAAACCACCGTGTTTTTGAAATTTCCATCTCACCCCAGGCACGTCCGAATCTTCGAGACAACGGTGTGATCCTTACGCCGGAGGCGTTTCAGCCGGTAGCCCGGGCGTGAGCGAAGCGACACCCCGGGTCATGCGTCTGAATGGAGCCCTACCCCGAATTTCCGTGATGGGATTCAGCCCAGCCCCAGGCCCAGTCCCTCCGCGACCGCCTCACAGATCCCGCGGACTTCATCACGCTGCCGGTGCCCCTCCCGCCCTGACCTCAGGCGCGGGAATCCGTGCACCCGCCCGGCCCCCACGTATTCCCCCAGCAATTCCCGATTCAACAGCGTCGCTTCATCCGGTCGCTCCGGCGCCATCAACACCACCTGCGCCTGTCTCCGCACCCGGGCCGGCAATGCCGACCACACCAACCGGACCTGTCCGACCACCCCCAACCGGTCCGGCGCCACCAACACCACCCGCGCCCCCAGTTCCTCACACCATTCCGGTGCATCCGCTCCCTCCATCAACGGACTCAACCATCCCCCCGCCGCCTCCACCACCGCCACCTCCATCCCCCGCGAAGCCGCCCGCAAATGTCCGGTCAACGCGTCCAGGGTCACCCGGCATCCCGCCCGACGCGCCGCCAACAACGGCGACAACGGCTCCGGAAAATGCCACGGATTCACCACGTCCAACGGCACGTCACCCTGCTGCGCACGCCACAACGCCTCGGCATCCTCGCGTCCACCCGATGCCAGCGGCTTGAATCCAATCGACGCCACCCCGCGTTCCCGCAGCCACGCAAGAAAGGCCGCGGTGAACACCGTCTTGCCCACTCCCGTGTCGGTCCCGGTCACCAAAACCCAACGCGTCGCCTTCCTCATGCCGTTCCCTTCGACCCACGCCACGCGATCGGACTTTCCACCGTTCCCGAAACCCCATTGGTGCTGCCCCGCCGATACCCGGCGAGATCCAGGGTGACATGCGCATAACCGATCTCCCGCAGACGCGTCGCCACCGCTTCATGGCGATCCGACTCAAAAAGCCGTCCCAACTCCCCTCCACCCAGTTCCACCCGGGCCAGGGCTCCCTGACCCGCCTGATGATGTCGGACCCGCACATCATGGAATCCCAGGTCCCGCAGGTATTCCTCGGCCTGTTCGATCATCAGAAGCTTTTCCGGGGTGACACTTTCCCCGGTTGGAATCCGTGAACTCAGACAGGCCATCTGGGGCTTGTCCGCCGTGGGCAAGCCGAGGCGCGCGCTCAACGTCCGGATCTCAGCCTTGGTCAGGCCCGCCTCCTTCAACGGCGCCCGCACCGCGAACTCCGACGCCGCCGCGGCCCCCGGCCGATGATCCCCCACATCACTGGCGTTCTCTCCGTAAGCCACCACGGCAAATCCGCCGGCGCGTGCGACCGGCCCGATCTCGGTGAACAGGGCGTGCTTGCAGAAGTAACAACGGTTGGTCGGATTCGCGAGATAGGCGGGGTTGTCGAATTCGCCGGTCCGGATCACCCGCACGGGAAACCCGAAACGTTCCCCCAATTCCAGCGCCTCAGCCAGTTCCCGACGCGGCAGGCTGGGCGAATCGGCAATGACCGCCAGCGAACGTTCCCCGAGAACCTCCCACGCCACCCGGGCGAGGAACACCGAATCGACCCCACCCGAGTACGCCACCAGACAGGACCCATATCCCGCCAGCAACTCCCGCAACCGCGCATCCTTGGCATCCAACATTGGCGTCACCCTACGCACCCCACCCCAAATGGAAAGCCGCCCCCTTCCCCCCGTGGAAGTCGAGGTCACGAGACTCCATCCCTCCCCCTCGACTTTTGACCTAATGCCCCTCTCCCCCGAGGTCACGGACTCAGAAACGGCGGGGCGCCTTTCTGATTCAGCAATCGACTACTGACGACGGCGCCAGAGACCGAAGGCGCCCAGTCCGAGGCCGGCGACCATGGCGTAGGTCTCGGGTTCGGGAACCGGGGTGAACGCGAAGTTCACAGCCTTCCAGGTTTGGCCGGATAGAAAACCAGGGGAGATCAGGTCAAAACCCGAGTAAGAGGTGTACGGGGTGCCGACGGAGAAATCCGGGGAACCTTGGGTGTTACCGATCCTGTCTTCACCGCCGAGAATGAGACCATTGGCGAGGATGGCGTAGTTCAGACCAGAGCTCAGGGTAGCGGTTGCATTCTCCCAAGCGAAGTTGTTCGCAACTGCGCTGGAGGAGCTGATGATCGCGCTGGTCACCAAAGAGCCGATGGTACCTGCGTCCGGAGTACCCGTGTAGTTGTAGATGGCGACCTGAACCGAGGTTCCGGCGTTCAAGGAACCACCGCTGGAGGTCACGAACCCGAGGCTGGTGACGCTCAACGGGGTCGCACCCACGCTGAAAATATGACCGAACTGGGGACTGCCCCCCGTGCCGGTAAACGGACCGGTCACCGTATTGAATACCTGGGCCTTCGTCGAGCAGGCTGCCAATGCGATCACGGCGACCGCGATGAGAGACTTGTTCAATTTCATGATGACATAAGGTTGCGCTGACTCAGAATTGCTGACGTGTTTTGCAGGAGGGCGACGGATTCTTCCAGCTCTCATTCCCATTTGTCCAAGAGAGAGGCAATGGGGTCGGGCAATGGGGTCGCGTCTAAAGCTTCAACATTTGAGTCGAGGGAAAGGTTCCCCCCTTTTGCTTTCTCCGCGCTCCCTGCGGCTCCGCGTGAATTCCACGGAGCGGCGATCGCCAGTCGCCGTCCGCTTCAGACGGCAAGCAAACCTTGCCGCTCCGGCCCCTCCCTCCACGCATCCCGAAGTTGTTGGGGCGGGAATGGGGTGTTTTCGAGTGCGAATACGAGTGCGAAATCATCTTCACACCGAGGTGCGACACCTCGTCTTCGCCAACAACTTCGGGATGCGCCGCCTTAGCCAACTTCCCCGGATGTCCCCCCCTCCACCCGTGGCAGTCGGGATGACAAGCCAACGGGGCGCTGCCTTCACGGCACGACCACGCGCACGCGGAAGAACCTGCCGGATTCCTGGATCTCGACAGGAACGCTCCAGGACTGTTCCGGCTTGTTCAGTTCAAACTCGGTGGCCAGGTCCCAGGTGCCCCCCAGGGCATCGGCGATTTCAATGATCACCCGTGCATTGAGGGGGCCGGCCATGTCGAGCCTGAAGCTGTCGCCCGAGAACCCGGGCGTGACCGGAGGCGGCGGCTCTGTGGTGCCAAACCGCAGCACACTGTCGCCAGTCACCGGAAAGGAATTGCCGTCTTCGCTGACCAACCCGAGCACGGCGATCTCGCCCTCGAAGTTGGCGGGCGCTGATACCGCGTAGGCAAACTCCCTTGCTTCATGATCGAAGAATGGACCCCAGCGGATCAGCCCCTCGGCGGGCAGGAAGACCCCGCCCTGGGAAATGTCCGTCGCAATGAAGCCGGCAAAGAGTCGCTCCTCGACGGCATAGACCGACACTTCCTCGGCTGGCGTCACTGCCAGCTTGGCGGCCTTTCCGGCAAACGTGCGGGTGGCGGTTGTGGGCGTGTGCAGCTTCCGGACGCCGAGGGATCCGTTGGGGGTGACCCCAGCCTTGGGGACCCACCACAACGGCGCGCCTCCAACGATGGGATCAAGGTGGTAGAGTTCGCCATTGCGCCAAAGGAAGCCGGCACGCGTGACGTAGTTCACCGGGACCGGGTTCGGCGGCAGGGTCCAGCTTTCGCCACGCTTCCACGCCGCGCCATAGCCGGTGGCCTCGTTGATGGCGAGGCGGAGATCAGAGTTCACGTCGGCCGGATGGCTGACCGAATTCTCGATCGAGCCCGTGCCGCCAATGCTGCTCTCGACACCGTCGGCGGAGGCAATGCCGCTGAACTCGAATCGCCCGTTGGCGGTCGCCGGAGGCAGCACGGTGTAACGGAGCGTCCGGGGCGCGTTGTCGGCAAACAGACCGAACTTCACCTCGCCCGTGCGCGGATCGAACAGGCCACCTTCGTTGATGCCGGAAACGGTCCATCCCATGGGGGGGGTGTCGGCGACGGCATAGAACGCCACCGTGGAAGCGGGTCTGGTCTCAAGGGTAACTTCGAACGGCTTGCCGGGCCCATAAGCGCCGGGGAGGCGCCGGTTCACGAAGCCGCCGGTGACCGGGTTGACCGTGAGCGTGGCCGGCGTACTGAAGACGCCCGCCGGATTGGCCGCGTTGGCCACATTGACCCGGTACGAACCCGCCTGGCCGGCAGTGGCTGCAGCAAGGGTGAGGGTAGCCGCCGTGCTCGAGGTAAGCGCCTGTTCGCCCCCGAACGCAGGCGTGAAGAACCACTGATACGCCAGCGGCGCACTGCCCGTCGCCATCACAGTGAAGGTGGCGTCCTGGCCGGCAAACACGGTCGCAGGAGCGGGCTGCTGGGTGATCAAAGGTGCTACCAAAGGTGGCTCAACCGTGAGCGTGGCCGGGTCGCTTGGTTTGGATCCCGCCGCATTGCTGACGACCACGTCGTAGCTGCCGGCGTCGGCCGACTGGACGTTGGCCAGAGTGAGGGTGGCCGTGTCCACTCCGGAGACATTGCCACCGTTGCTCAACGGATTGCCACCCTTGCGCCACTGGTAGGAAAGCGGCGCGGTGCCGGTCGCCGTCACGGTGAACTGGGCAGCCTCGCCGGCCGTGACCGTCACGTTGACCGGTGGCTGAGTGATGGCGGGGGCCACGTCGGAACCACCGGAATCCGGCATCGCGTAGAGCCGGGCTTCCTGTAAACCGACGAAACCGGCGAACCCCTTGATCGGAGTGCCGGGTTCTAACGGATATTGATCACCGCCCCAGTTCTCTAAAATACGGAGCCTGAGAAACCGCGCCGCCGGAGCAGTCAAGGCGATGTCGTGCTGGCCAACTTGGGCGATCTCACCGGCTTCCTGCGAAAAGGTGAACTGCGTGCCGTCGGCGGAGATCTCTATGGCAACCCGGCGGATGGCCACGGAGGCCTCGGGAAAGTTCCACAGCCGGATCATTTGGACGCGGAACAAACCTCCCAGGGCAAAGGTGATGGCCGGCGCGCGGTCGTCCTGAGGCGAACCGAACCCGATTCCTGAACTTTCCCAGACAGACCCAAGCCCCGTGGCGGTGCCGTCTTCCGCGAATGTGCCATCGGTCAAACCCGCCACAGTGCGGGCGTGCGAGACCAACTCGCTCGTCGCCGTGACAGTGAGCCCCGTAAGCCAACGCGGAACGGCCGACACTTCCACCGTGAGCGTGGCGGGGGCGCTGGTCTTGTTCCCGGCAGTATTGCTCACCATGACGTCGTAACTGCCGGCGTCACCCGCCTGCACGTTGGCCAGCGTCAGTGTGGCCGAGTTGGCTCCGGATACATCGCCGCCGTTGTTCAGGGGCACGCCACCTTTGCGCCATTGGTAACTGAGTGGAGGCGTGCCCGTCGCCGCCACCGTGAAATGCGCAGCCTGGCCGGAGACAACCGTGAGCGACTGGGGCGATGAGGTTATCGTCGGAGCCTCGCCGGACGACTCTTTGGAGAAGGTGAAGTTGTCCAGATACGCCTGCCCGGCGGTGACGGTGACGCCTTCCGAATAGCCGCCTACGGCCAAGACCAAGGTGTCTCCTGGACCCAATTGCCAGTTGTCGTTGCCGGAACTGCCACCCGCTCCAGCCAGGCCGTACGAGGCCAGGTGAACCCACTGGAATCCGTTGACCGGACCGTCGGCGTCATAGAAGGCCGAGACCACCTTGGACGTGCGGTTGAATACAAGGCGCACGGAACCGGCAATGAGCCCCAGGTTACCGGTGTCACCATCGGTGCCCACTGGATCGCCATCTGCATCAAGGCCGGTCACGAATCCCCGGGCAGAGCCCTCCACGTATAGTTCGAGGAAAACATTACGGCTTTCGTCCGGGGAAAGAAGGGACAGGCCAACACTCGCCCAATTGCCATTTCCGGCCACCGCAGAATTGGCCAAATCCACCGCAACCTCCCAGTCATGGTCGGCCGGAACCGCGATGGAACCAGCGAGCCGTCGGTAAGCCTCATCCACGCCCGCGCTATCCGGGATCGCGACCCGGTATTCCAAACGTTGGCCTGTTTCACTGAGCGAAGCCCCACCTTCGGTTAGATCGGTCCCAGCCCAGATTGAGGGGTTGCGAACGTTGTCGTTGAAGTCATCCATCACGAGCGAACCGGCCTCGACGGTCAACGTCGCCGCGTCACTCGTTTTCGAGCCTGCCGCATTGCTCACCACCACGTCATAGCTGCCCGCGTCTCCGATCTGCACGTTGCCCAGCCTCAGCGTGGCTGTGTCCGCGCCGGAGACGTTGCCGCCGTGGTTGAGGATGGTTCCATTTCTTCGCCACTGGTAACTCAACGGCGCGGTGCCCGTGGCCGCGACAACAAACTCTGCGGCTTGTCCGGTCGCGCCGGTCGTGCTGACGGGTTGTTGGGTGATCGTCGGAGCACTCATCACCGCAGGAGCAATCCCGATTTGGTAAATCGCCAGCACTTCACCCGGCTCCAGGCCGCGGCCAAAGACCGCGAACTCATCAATGCTCCCTTGGAAGCCTTCCTTCCCAAGCTCCAATGTCGGCACGTTGCCCAGCAGGGGTTTCGACGCGCGTTCAAAAATCTTCTGCCCATTCATATACAACCGGTCGAACGACGCGTCATGGGTCACGAAAATATGGTGCCATTGGTTCAGCGCCAAATTCAGACCATTGAAGGCATAAGAGGTCGCGGGATTCCCGCTGCCGAGGCGGAAGCTTACAGAATCGGGTAATCCCAGAACGATGTAGGTGGAACCCCAGTCCGCGTCATGGACCCAATAGGCGGGCGAGCCACCGCCGTTGCCGGACTTGATCCAGCAGCCAAAGGAAAAGCCCGTCGCGTAGTTGTCGGGGTCCAGGTTGGCAACGGAGATGGATGAACTGCCGTTGAACGCGTAGGCCGAATCACCGGCGCCGGTCCGGTCTGTCGTGAGCGTGGCGCCGGTGACCTGGCCGTGACGGTTGTTGCCACTGGAGTCCTGGGCGTTGCCGGAAAAGGGCAGGTGGAGCAAAAGATCCCGGTAAAGCTGGGCATCGGCAACGGCAAGCATGACCGCCGTGCTGGTGAGCGAGTGGTCTGCATTGATAACCACCACGTCATAGCTGCCCGCGTCATCTGGTTGCAGGTTGGACAAGGTCAGGGTGGCCGAGTTGGCTCCGGAGATGGCGCCGCCGTCGCTGAGCGCTGCACCGCCCTTGCGCCATTGATAGGTCAGGGGGGCGGTGCCAGTCGCCGTCACCGTGAACTGCGCGGTTTGCCCCGCAATCGCAATGAGGTTGGCCGGTTGCCGGAGGATGGTTACGGGCTCAACCGTCAAGGCTGCTGCGGAACTGGGGGTTGAACCCCCGGCATTGCTGACCACGACCGCATAGTTGCCCGCATCGGCGGCCTGAACCCTAGCCAGACGCAGCGTTGCCGTGTTCGCACCTGAAACGTTACCACCGTCGTTCAGGACGGTACCATTTCTGCGCCACTGGTAGCTCAGCGGCGCGATGCCCGTGGCCACGACAACAAACTCTGCGGCCTGTCCGGCTGGCCGTTCGGATGCCACCGGGTGCTGCCTGATGGTGGGGCGGTCTCCCGGCGTACCGCTGGGCGACCAGCCATAGAATTCCACTTCGTCAATCGCCGCCAAACTGCCGCCCGCAGGAGCACCAACCAGCGGGAATCGCACGCCTGAACCGAGCTCCAGAATGTTGAGGCGCACGAAACGCGCCAATCTGCCGTTCAAGGGCAGCGTTTGGGGAGCCGCCGCACCGTCGAACACCAATGTGAACTCGCCCGGCAGTACATCGAAGTCCACCCCGTCGACAGACACCGCGATGGTCAGCCTTTTGATTTCAGTGTCCCTCTCGTGCCCATTCCAGATAAGCAGATGGTCCAAACGATACTCGGTCTTCAGGTCAAACGTGATTGCAGGAGCACGATCCTCGCCGAACCCGGCCCCAACACCGACGCTTTGCCAGAAATAAGAGTCCTGATAGATGCCGTTCACCGTGTTGGCGGCCAAGCGACCATTTGCGGTCATTTCACTGGTGGCAGTGGCAGTGATGCCGGAGATCTGTTTGGGTACCAGAGGATCTTCGACCGTCAGGGTTGCCGGCAGGCTGACTGTGCCACATTCGGGGCCATTTACGACCAGTTCATAGTTGCCTGCATCTTCAGACTGAACATTCGTCAATAATAGCGTCGGGGTGTCCGAGCCGAAAACATCAGCTCCGTTGCTCATGACGGCTCCGTCTTTCAGCCACTGATATCTCACCTGCGGAGTCCCGGTGACTTCCGTTGCAAATTGTACGTCCTGTCCCGCGTCCGCGGCTCGGCTCTGGGGATGCGTAGCGATGGTAATGGGATTGGCGATCAAGCCGGGTGACCAACCGTAGAACTCAACTTCATCCAGCCCAACCGAGCTGGACTTTCTCGGGAGACCGGAGATCGGATACACGGTCCCCACAGCGTTCTCCAGGACTCTGAACCGAACCACCCGCGCCGCCAGCCCTCCGAATGACAGTCGCTGGGGTTCAGCCGTATTTCGGAGCACGATATCCAGGGCAACTGGCAAAAAAGTGATTCCATCAAGCGAAGCGTCCACCGCCATACGCTTGATCCCGGCGAGCGGCTCAAACGGATTCCAGACAAGCAGGTAGTCGAGGCGGTGAACGCCCTTGAGATCAAACGTGAGGGCAGGAGCCCGATCCTCGCCGAAACCCTGCCCCACGCCGACGCTCTGCCAATAGCCCGGGTCTGGGTGAATTCCGTTCACCGTTTTTGACGCGGGACGATTCTGACCGGAGATCTCACTGGTGGCAGTGACGGAGATGTCGCCAATCATCTGTGGCGAACAGGGTGCCTCCACGGTCAGCCTTGCCCTGTCGCTCAGCGTTGAACCGGCGCTGTTGCTGACCAGAACATCGTAGCGACCGGAATCTGCGGCCGTTGCGTCGGTCAGCCTGAGCGATGGCGAATCCACTCCGGTGATATCGCCTCCGTTGCGCAACGCCACGCCGTTCTTTCGCCAGCGGTAGCTCAATGGAGGCGTTCCCGTCGCGATCACTTCGAAACTTGCCCCCCGGCCGGAAGCTACTGTCAGACTGGTGGGCTGCCGGGTGATGACCGGTGGCAAAATGACAGTCAGCGTTGCCGGATTGCTGGGTCGCTGGTTGCCGGCGACGCCGGTGATGACCACATGATAGTCACCTGCGTCTTCTGCCTGCACATCAGAGATTTCCAGGTTTGCCGTACCTGTGCCGGAAATTCGACCGCTGTTGCCTAGGGGATTGCCTGCCTTGTGCCAGCGGTAAGCCAGCGGCGGGGTGCCCGTGGCAGTCACGCTGAAGGATGCCTGCTCACCGGCGACTACAACCTGGGATTGTGGGTGCTGGCTGATCGCCACGGCAGTCAACACCGTGAGCGTGGCACCTGCGCTGGTGTCGGATCCGGCGGCGTTACTGACCGCTACGGTGTAGCTGCCAGCATCGGCCGCTTGGACACCCGACAAGGTGAAGGTATCCGTGTTCGCCAGCGTGGTCCGGGTACCATTGCTCAATAGGCTGCCACCCTTGAACCACTGGTAAGTCAACGGCGTGGAACCGGTCGCGGTGACGGTGAAGCTCGCCGGATCGCCCACCCACTTGGTCTGGCTCGCCGGCAACAGGCTAATGACCTTGGGGACGGTCAGCACATCGACAGTAACTGCCGAACTGACTACGGACCCGTTCAGATTGCTCACCCTGAGCGAATAGTCGCCCGAGTCAGAGTCCTTCGCGTTGGGCAAAGCCAGCGTCACCTCGTTTGAAGAGTTGTCGTTCATGACGGTGGCGGTGCCAATGGACCGTCCGTTCTTAAGCCATCGGTTGGTCAAGGGAAAGCTGCCCCATACCCGGGCGCTGAGAACCACGCCATCACCAACCCGGAGCGGCCGCGTGGTGGGGAGCTTTATGCTGGGATGCTCCACCAAACCGGGCCCCACCACCGAGGACAGGATGCACAGGCTGACCGGTTTGGTGGAGGTCTCGCCGGCCTCATTCGACACCACCACGTCGTAATCGCCCGCGTCGCTGATGAGCAACCAGTCTATCGTCAGCGTGTCGGTCTTGGACCCGGAGATCCGATAATCGTCAAGAATGAGCCCAAAACTCTTGCGCCACTGGTAGCGGAGCGGGGGAGTGCCTGTTGCCTCCACCGTAAAAATCATCGGTTCCCCGACGAACTCGGAGTAATCGCAGAGAGTCGACGGATCCAGTGGGGCTGGCGGATACTGGGAGATGATTCTGGGAGGCACAATGACTCTAAGCCTTATACTGCAGGTGCTAACCGGCCCATCCTGATTGCTCGCCTCAATCTCATAGGTGCCCGCGTCCTTTTCCCGTGCATTGAGGAGGGTCAACTCCACACTTTCAGCTCCCGCGAAGTGTTCACCGTTGGAAATCGCCACGCCATCTTTGGACCACCGGTATTGGATCGGCTCGCGTCCGAACGCCTGAAGTCTCATCGAGATCCGCCCGCCCTGACTGACTGTCGTTTCGCGATCGCAGCCGGGTTGCACTGGAAACGTCGCCGGCTTCAACTCCAGCAAACTTCCTGCTGCAAGATCGCAATTCAAAAGCGGTTCACCGTTTTGATCAGTGAGGCGACACCCATAATGGGTTGCCCACGGAGGAGGCAGGTTTGGCGTTCTCGCCCGGACGTCCCACTCAGTTCCACCCAGATACTCGTTGGGAATCCTGACTCGGGATATGGTGTGTGGCTCCCAAGTCTCGGCGTGGTAATAGAATTCGACATACACCGGCCTTTCCGGATTGCCAGTAACCGACACTGTGGCCACCAACTCTCCGGTCCGATCGTCACTCCGGAGCGAACTCACCATCCCCTCCGCCAGCGTGCAGGTGGCTTTGGCGATTTCGAAAGGATCGAAGAAGTCGCGGAGCGGCCATCCCCCAAGCCACGAAAGCGGATTGTCTACCAGGGGTGACGGCAAGTCGGCCCTGGCTGGACCGGAACCATCTGCGACACGAAAGCAGTCTCCCCAGGGAAGTTTATGAAATTGTTCCTTTATGCTCGCAAGGTCGCCTGCACGCGTCGTGTAGCGGATATCAATCATCCCTCGGAGAATCTCAAATGGGGCGGCGTCCCTTCGAAATGTGCTTGATGCACCGATTGTCCCATCCGCATAGATCACCCCGGTTTCAAGGCCAAGGAACTCGCGCTGCACCGATGTCCCGGGCAGGAACTTCGTCGGGTCATAGGCATCAACGTCGGTGATTTTTATGTAGAATATTTTCGGCCCGCAGACCTCTGCAACCGATTGTCCAAGGGGAGCCAGCATCCCGAGCAACAGCACCAGCAAACGACCGAAGACAGCCTGCGCAAATGGCTTGAATGGGTTCCGGCGGGTGAATGGAGGCATCCAAAACCAACGGAAAACATCGGCGAAAGCAACGGCCCATCGAAGATTGGGCATTCTACCGAGATCGCCTCGGAGCAACTTGAGATCTGGGTCCATGTTTGAACCTTTGCAGGCTTTCGAGGTTGCCCGATAGGGACATTTGTCCCTGAATCGTATGGGAAACACATTTTTCTCAGCGCCGCCCGCATGCGGACATGGCGGACACCCTCTCCTCACCGATGCCGCCCCCTCCCCCGTAGCAGTCGAGGTCACGAGACTCCCTTCCCTCCCCCCCCTTCCCTCCCATCCCCACTTCCCCTCCGCGCCTCCGCGCCTCCGCGTCTCCGCGGGAGAACAAACCCGATCCCGTCGGGCACAGCCCGTCTGCATGAGATTGGTCTGAGGCCTGAATGACCGCGTTGGATTCGGTCTTGGAGAAGGATCAGACGAAAACCTTTCGGTTCGGCGCGTGGACTGAACCTGGAAAAGGCAGTTTGATCCGCAGATTGCGCAGATGACGCAGATGATCAGGAGCTTGGATTGGGCGTGCCATTCACCTGCAAGGTGAGGTCTTCGCCGGGCTTGGGTGCCGTCATTTCTGCCCGTCTATCTGCGCCATCAGCGCCATCTGCGGATAGATGAACTACCGATTCTAGGCTGAATCGGCGGAGCGGGTTGTTGGCCGGTGGAAACAGGCGGAAATGTCACCACAGAGGACACAGAG
>DITU01000142.1 GCA_002422905.1 Verrucomicrobia bacterium UBA6176 | reverse complement strand
TGGATTCCGGGTCCCCGTTGGGGACAGTGCCGCCCGCGACGGTCGGCAATCCGCCGGAACCATGACGACGGATTGGTGCGGGCTGGTCCATTACTACCGGGAAAGTCCGTGGAACCGGGTCAAGATGCGGCTAGGTGCTTCTTCCATCGCCGGGCGTTTACCTTCTGATCTCACCTCGGTGGTTGGTCAGGTGGTGAAGGGGCCTTGGGTGGGTAAATGAGAAGGGAGGGACTTTTGCGAAAGGCTCTCCATCACATCGGCTGAAAGATGCTTGCCCCTATATCATCGCATTGCCCCCTGTCCGGAGCGCCATTCCTCAATGCGTTCGCGGAGGGATTGGTGGATGAGGAGGGCGGTGTCGGGGCCGCAGGAATTGACTTCGCCGTAAGGGGAGCTGGGGGCGTCGAAGAGGTAGGGCGCTCTCACATCCCACTCGGACTTGGGAATGATGTAGCCGATCTCGTCGTTGGCCAGGCCGAAGACAAAGCGGATGCGGCCGGGCATGAGTTCGCGGAGCGGTGGGACTTCGAGGGGTTCGATGTCGAAATCGCCGCCGGGAGCGCGGAGGACGCCGCCGTTGACGATCTCGGGATAGATTTCGCCGGGGATGCAGGCGAACGAGGCGTCGCCCAGGGTGATGAGGGCGACTTCCGTTCGGAAATGCATCCATTTTGAATGGCCGCGATCGAGGAGTCCGAGGAAGGAGGCGAGGAGGAATCCGTTGTTTTCGAGTCGGACGTCGTGGGTACGCGCATGGACGGTGAGCGGGGCGGTATCGACCGAAGGCGCGTTGGTGGATTTGATGCGGTCGAGGATGCGCATCACGAGCTGGTGCCCGACAGCGAGGGTCTTTTCGTGGGAAGGAGTCTTGAGGAGTTCGCCGGTGACGGGATTGGTGACTTCGGTGGACGGGTGGGTGGTCATGAGGCCGCCGACGGCGCCATTGACGAACAGGTGACGTCCGCCGATGCCGGGTCGGAAGAGGCCGTTGGTGCCGGGGATTCCGGCGGCGAGAGCTGTCCGGATCACGCCGGGGAAATCCGCGGTGATGTCGCGGGAACCGGCCCACGGGGTCTCGGGATGGTTACCCCAACCGACGAGAGTGCCGAGGGTGGAACCGTTGGTGGCATGGGTGAAGTGGAGGAGTCGGAGGTCGGCGTCGTACACCTCTGGTTTGCGCGTGTCCTTTACCAGGCCGGCGGGGTCGACGGGGATTTCATGGATGGCCATGCGGGCGGGCGTGAGACCGGTGATGGCCTGGCCGAGGGCGGTGACACAGGATTCGATGACGCGGTCCTTGTAGGCGGGATCGACGCCCGACTTGAGGATGCTGGGACCCCAGAGGCCCATCAGGTCCGGGGTGGAATGGTTGTGGGTGGAACAGACGACCACGTAATCGAGTTTCCAGTCGGCGGGCACCCGTTCGCGGACGCGGATGACGTCGTCGTGGAAGAACCCGATGGAATCGATGGCGACGATCCCGACGCGGGCGTGGCCGTTGTCGAGGACGAGGGCGGAGGTGACGAGGGGATCGTTGATGCGGAGGGCGGAGCGGTTCTGGGAAAAGCCAGCGAGCCAGACGGGTTTGTCGGGATTGGAGATGTCGGGGGTGATGTCGACCTCGCCGAAACCGATCCTCAACGGGCGTGGGTCGGTGGCGGCACTGCGGCCATCGACGGCGACCTCGACGGTATAACCGGGGAAACGGTCGCGGGTGACCCACATGAATCGGACGGTGACGAGGGTCCCGACCAGGATGAGGAAGAGGAAGAGGGATGTGAGGATGCGACGCAGCCAGGAACGGCGTGCGGGGGCAGTGGAGGTTCGGTCGGCCATGGCTTGAGGAAATCAGCGGGGACGGGAATTGGAAATGTTGGAAGTGACCGGGGATCCAGGGGAAACGCAATGGGGTCGCGTCTAAGGATCAAACAATTGGGTGGAAAGACCCGGGAAGTCGGCGGGCGAGCGGGGTGGATGAACCCGATGTCGGATACATGGACGCGACCCCATTGCGTCCGCTGCCGGCGCTTGCTTTGGGTGGGGGCGAGGCATAGAAGCGGCCGCGTGATTCGAATGTCGGATGCGTGGCCGGTGACCAAGGGCTGGGGCGTGGGCCGGTTTTTGCCCTGGATGTTGTTGCTGGCGCTGGGGGTGGGGGTGGAGTCGGGATTGGCGCAGGGAACGGTCCGGTTGACGGGCCTGATGCCGTTGACGGTGGATCATCGGCCCTTGCAATCGCCGGTGAAGAATCAAGCGGGGCGGGGCACCTGCATTGCGTTCTCGGTTGCGGCCATGATGGAGACGTTCGATGGGGTGCCATCGGATCTGAGCGAGCAGGGTGCCTATGGCTACATCAAGCTTCAGGATTTCGGGCGGGGCGAGGTGTCGGCGGGCGGGTTGCTGGCGCATTATCCGGAGCTGCTGACGGAAGTGGGGTTCATGCATGAGTCGATGGCGCCGTATGATCCCAAGGCCGGGTTGTGGAGCAGGAACGACAGCTTGTTGAAGCAGTATCTGGAGGAGGGCAAGACGGGGATTGCCGATCTGGTGAAACGGGCAGGCACGACCCGATATGCGGCGGAGGCGGCGGATGTGATCTTCCTGAAGGACGACGACGCCCGGGATGTGGGTCGGATCAAACAGTTGCTGGCTTCGGGGCATCGGGCAGTGGCGGTGGGCTATATCAGTCTCTATGCGCCTTACTGGGGCAAGTATAAGTCCGGGGTGATCACGCCCTCGGAAGGATATCTGTATGCGGTGGGTGACCAGGCCTACACCTACCCGGTGGCCCAGGCATTGCGCCCCGGATTGGTGGAGGAGGTGGTGTCGGGAAAGGTGAAGGTGCGGCAGGCGAAGCCCGAGGATCCCGAACTATACGGTGGGCATGCCGTGACGGCGGTGGGCTATACGACGGAGGGATTCATCATCAAGAACAGTTGGGGATCAGGCTGGGGCATGGAGGGTTATGCGGTGGTGAGCTTTGATTATCACCGGATGTTCTGTGACGAGGCCTTGGCGGTGAAGAAGGCGTCGGTGCAGGTCCGGGCACCGTCGCGGGGAGGGCGTCCGGCCATCTATCTCAAGAGCCGGCCGAATGGCATCGGGACCAATGCCAACCTTCGGCTTTCGTTGTTTGCCCCGCGGGAAGGTGGACTGCCGGCGATGCGCAACCTGCGATATGAGGTGTATGAACAGGCTGCCGATGGTGGGCGCGGCAAGTTGGTGGCGTTTCCGCCGCCCAGCCTGACCACCCAGATCGGTACGGGGCATCCGGTGAATGTGTTGAACGGGGTGTCTGACGGGGGCATTGGGTCGGACCGGATGTACTGGGTGCAGGTCACGTTCGCGTCCGAGGGGGAATTGATTGAGCGGATCGTGACCTTTCCGAATGTGACCTGGGCGAACAGGGAGTATCGGGGGCACTGAGGTGGGTTGTCCGCAGATGGCGGCGATTGAATGGGGAGGGAAGGGAAAGCCGCAGATTCCACAGATTCCGCAGATTGTGGGAGGGTGGGATTCATAGCGCGGCTTGATCACTTTGAAGGGGAGGGTTTACCACAGAGAGCAAAGAGGGGGAGCGGACCACGAAAGGCATGACAAAGGGTGCCTGGATCGGGGGCTTTCTGGGAGGTTGGGGATTCCGGGGTGAATTCGTCAGGGCCGGTTCTTGCTCCAGGTTGGGGGGAGACCGCATTCTGTGGGCATGAGATCGCGTCTTCCTTCGCTGCTGGCCGCCATGGCGGTCGTGTTGAGCGTGCAATCGGCTGAGCCGAACAATCGACCCCATGCGCCGACTGCGGAGCCGATGGCGGCGACCCGGGCCCGGTCGCAGGCGGTGACCAAGCCGGGCGCAGGGGAGCGGATTGTGTTCATCGGAAACGGGTTGGCGGAGCGCGATGTTTACTTCAGCCGCCTGGAGACCGAACTGCATCTCCGGTTTCCGTCGGAGAAGTTGATCGTACGGAACATGGGACGGCCCGGGGATACCCCCGGTTTCCGGCCGCATCCGGCGCGGACCTCGCAATGGGCCTTTCCTGGGGCGGACCAGTTTCATCCGGAGCTGAATTCCCATTTTGGCAAGGGGTTCTACTCGACGCCCGACCAGTGGCTGACGCATCTCGAGGCGGACACGATCCTGGCGTTCTTCGGTTATAACGAATCGTTCGATGGACCGGATCGGGTGGGGAACTTCGAGGCAGAACTCGAAGCGTTCGTGAAGCATACGTTGTCGAAGGCCTACGACGGGGAATCGGCACCACGCCTGGTTTTGGTGACTCCGATTGCGTTCGAGGATCTCACGGCGAAACGGGATCTGCCGGATGGCCGGCGTGAGAATGCGAACCTGGCGTTGTACAGCGGGGCGATGCGCAAGGTGGCGGCCCGGCACGGATTGACGCTGGTGGATTTCTTCGCGGCGACGCAGGCGCGGTATGCGAAGGCAGGATTGGCACCGCTGACGATCAATGGTTTTGCGCCGACGGACGCTGGGTACGGCGAATTGGCGGTGCTGTTGGCGGATGGCGCGTTTGGGAAGACGCCGCGGGTGTCGAAGGCGGATCCGGCGCTGGTGCATGCGGCGGTGAAGGAGAAGGATTACTTCTGGAACAACGACTACAACCTGGTGAACGGGGTGCACACCCATGGCCAGCGTTATGACCCGTTCGGGCCCCAGAATTATCCCGATGAGATTGCCAAGACCCGGGAGATGATTTCGCTGCGGGACACGCTGATCCATGAGGCGGCGGCGGGCCGGACAAAGGAGTTGGCGGTGGACGATTCAAAGACCCGTTCGGTTCCGGCGGTGCCCAGCAATTTCAAGCGGCCGGTGGACTACCTGGACGGGGTGGCGGCGATTGAGAAGATGACGGTGATGCCCGGGTTCAAGGTCGAGTTGTTTGCGTCTGAGAAGGAGTTCCCGGAGTTGAGCAAGCCGGTGCAGATGTCCTTCGACAACCGGGGCCGCCTATGGATTGCTACGACGCCGACGTATCCGCACTACAAGCCGGGTGAATCGCGGCCGAACGACAAGATCCTGATCCTGGAAGATACGGATGGAGACGGGCGGGCGGACAAGCAGACGGTGTTTGCGGATGGGCTGCACCTGCCCATCGGATTCGAGTTGGCGCCGGAAGGGGTATACCTGTCACAGGAACCGAACCTGTGCCTGTTGATCGATGACAACGGGGATGATCGGGCGGATCGGATGGAGATCCTGATGCATGGGTTCGACACCCACGACACGCATCATGCCATTTCGGCCTATACGGCGGATGCATCGGGCGCGTTCTACATGATGGAAGGTCGATTCCTGCACAGCCAGGTGGAGACGCCGTATGGACCGCAGCGGGTGAATGACGGCGGGGCGTGGCGGTTTGATCCGAAGCGCTTCCGGTTGGAGCGGTACATCCAGTCGGATGTGAACAATCCGTGGGGCATGGCCTTTGACGATTGGGAACAGGGCGTGTTGTCGGATGCGTCGAGCGGTGAGAATTACTGGGCGTTGCCAATTTCGGCGAAGATGCCGTATGGGGTGGAGATCCAGCGGGCCGGCGAGTATGTGCCGAAGCGGTCGCGTCCGACGTCGGGTTCCGAATTTGTGTCGTCACGCCATTTTCCTGAGGAGCGGCAGGGACAATTCATGACGTGCAACAGCATCGGGTTCCTGGGGGTGAACTTCAGTGCGGTGCGTCAGGATGGATCGGGATTCACGGGGGATCTGGCGGGTGACCTGATCAGTTCGAGTGATCCCAATTTCCGGCCGGTGGACCTTGAGTTCGCCCCGGACGGTTCGCTGTACATTGTCGACTGGCACAACGCCTTGATCGGGCACATGCAGCACAATGCGCGGGATCCGAACCGGGATCACAAGCGCGGCCGGATCTATCGGGTGACCTATCCCTCACGGCCGTTGGTGAAGCCGGCGACGATTGCCGGGGCGTCAGTCGCGCAGTTGTTGGAGAACCTGAAGCTGCCCGAATACCGGAGCCGGTATCGGACCCGGCGCGAGTTGCGGGGGCGTCCGGCGTCCGAGGTGATTCCGGCGGTGAGAGCGTGGGCGGCGAAGCTGGACAAGTCGGATCCGCTTCATGATCGGCACCTGTGTGAGGCCTTGTGGGCGACGTGGTCGCAGAATCGGCCGGATTCCGGATTGTTGATCCAGTGTTTGAATGCGCGGTCGCATCAGGCGCGGGCGGCGGCGACGCGGGTGTTGCGGTACACGTATCATCAGGTGCCGAACGCGATGGCGTTGTTGCGGCAGGCGGCGAACGATCCGCATGGGCAGGTGCGGTTGGAGGCGATCGTGGCGGCGTCGTGGTTGGACAATGCGGACGGTGCCCGGATCGTGCTCGATGCGTTGCGGCATCCTTTCGACAAGTGGATGAGCCCGGTGACGCGGCAGATCCTGGAGACGACCTTGAAGGACGATGTGTCGGCGTTGGTGAAGGCGGAACCGGATCTGTTGGCGGCCAACGCGAATGCGCGGGATTACCTGGCCGGCAATCTCAAGCTGAGTGCAGCTCCGCCGGCGGCGGACGCCCGGGTCTATGGCCCGACGCGTCCGTTGAACGATGCCGAGATGAAGTCCTATGTGCTGGGCAAGGAAGTGTTCCATCGGGATGCGCACTGCGCGACGTGTCATCAGTCGTCGGGTGCGGGAACGCCGGGGATCTATCCGCCGCTGAACGTGGCGGGCAATCCGTGGCTGGAAGATGATCAACGGTTGGTCAAGGTGGTGTTGAAGGGGCTGTGGGGACCGTTGGAGATCGGGGGACAACGTCTCGGGCCGACGAATGGTGTTCCACCGATGCTGGGGTTTGCGGGAATGCTCAACGACGAGGAGACGGCGGCGGTGATCAATTATGTGCGCCAGTCCTTCGGCAACAATCTGCCGTTGATCCAACCCGCGACGGTGGCGCGGGTGCGAGAGCAGACCAAGGATCGCGCCGACTTCTATATGGTCGAAGAGATCATGGGTGAACATCCGATCCCGGGGTGGGAGAAGTGGGGACGCATGGCCCGGCCGAAGGACAACATTTACGAGTGAGGAGGGGTGGGACGGCGAACGGAGCTCGCCGCTCCGGGGGGTGGGACGGAGGACGTCACCGCATCGGGGGACGTCTGGGTTTGATGACCCAGACGTCCCTTTTGTTTTTTGGGAGGGGTGTTGGTTGCCGGGCTGAAACGGCATGGATATAGGAGGGGATTGCTGTGGTGGGCGGGGATGGATGGAAACAATTGCTGATTGTGGACGATGCTATGGATGGATGCTTGGGATCGTTATGCGCATGGCGGATAAAAACCCGCAGCATGTTGGTATTGTGGTGTTTACATTCATGGATATAAGGTGGAGGCGATGAGGCGGACCGGTGGGTTTCAGAAGGGCCCTGGGCGTCTCGCCTGCAATCCGGTGCCTGGACCTGATGGATCACGGCGGCCCGGACTGCTTACTGACAGGGTCGATCTTTCCGGAGTCGGAGGGATGCGCCGTGAGGTGAGTGAAGGAATCGAGACCATGAGAACAAGGAACAGTACGGGATCGGGTATTGGACGATCGGGATGGATGGCTGCATTGGCGGCCGTGGCATTGGGAGTGGGACCGCTGAGTGGGCAAACGCCGCTGGCGGAGTTCAAGTTCGACGAGGGATCGGGCAAGGTGATTGCCAGTGCGACGAATGGGTTGTCGGGCACGCTTGGGTTGCCGTTGAATCCGTTGGCGGTGCCGTTGTCGACGACCGACACGCCGTCGGGAGTGGAGGGGGATCGAGCGGTTGAGTTGGCGAACGGAGCGTTCCTGGTGGTGAACGACGCTCCGGGGCCAATCCTGGCGGTGGCGACGACGCCGTTGACGTTGGAGGGATGGGTGAAACACAGCAGCCTGTCGACGCTGGGCAATGAAGGCATTGTGGCTTATGGCGGCGCCTACAAGGTGGGGCTGAACAACGGGCAATTGATCTTCACGTTGTTCGGTGTGGTGGATGTGTTCAGCGGATTTTTCCTGACGCCGGACACGTGGCATCACGTGGCGGTGGTGAATGAACCCGGGGTGGGCGTGACCTTTTACCTGGATGGAGCGCCAGCCTTTGTTGAGGAGACCCGCGCGATGATTCCATTTGGGAATGCGTATTTGAACATCGGGGCGGAACGATTGGGGACGACCATCACCGGAAGCCTGGATCGGATCCGCATCCATTCGGCGGTGCTTCCGGTGGAAGAATTGGACACGGTGGCGGCGACTCCGAAGGCGGTGCTGCCGACCACGCTCGTTTCGTACGGGTTCAATGAGGTGGAAGGCCCGTGGGCGAGCGCTGGAACGACGGCGCGTCCGACGTTGAGCGGCAACGCGTTTGTGAGCGAGTTGGTGGCCCCGGTGTGGGACGCGGATTCGGTGAGCGGCTCGGGGACGGATCGCAGCCTGAACTTCACCACGGCCGGCATGCGGGCGGTGGTACAGGATCCGGAGGGCGTGATCCGGTTTGTGGATGGCAACTTCACGATCCAGGCCTGGGTGAAGTTCGGTGCGCAGCCGGGGGGACGCTCGGTGTTCTTTTTCAACAACGGACCCGGAGGTGCGGTGTCCTTCTCCATTGCAAACCGTCGTCTGTTCGTCACGACGCTGGGCATTCGGGATCAGGCATCCAACGCGGCGATCCCGGATGACGGCGGATGGCATCATGTGGCGGTGATCCATGAGAACGGCGTCGGGTTCCGATTCTATGTCGATGGCATATTGGGTGATACCGTGGCCTATACGGGCGGGGTGTTGATTGATGTGCGGACGGCGACGGAGTTCTTCATCGGGAGTGAGCCGACGGGTGGGCTGCCCTATGTGGGCAAGCTGGATCGGTTGATGGTTTCGAGCGGGTTGGTGGCGCCGGAGGATCTCGATTTCCGGCCGGTGCCGGGAGTGGATCCGGAGGCGCCGACGCTGACGATCCAGACGGTGGTGGAGGTGGCGTGGCCGACGTTGCCCGCTGGATACACGCTGCAAACGACACTGACGCCGGAGAACACGGCGAGTTGGGTGCCGGTGACGGGCGCACCGATCGCAGCGGATGGCACCTTCCGGTTCTATGCGCCGATCACGGAAGCGCGGACGTTCTACCGGTTGTTCAAGCCCGAGTGATCTGACTGGTCCAACAAGGTTGAATGCAACTCCGGGTCGGAATCCGACCCGGAGTTTTTGTTGGGCCCTATCGGCCCCAGAGCGCCTGTTCGAGGGGAGCCAGCAGGCGACGGTTGAGGATGGAGTCGGATTTGATGCCGAGTCGACGGTGCAGGGAGTTGTCGTAGGCAACGACGCGATGGGCGACGGCCCAACGACGCTGGCTTTCGAGGACCGGTTGCGGGCCTGAGAGGCGCCATTTCCGGGTGAAGTGTTGAAAGCCGGCCCGGATCCAGTCATCGCTCCAACGCTGCGTATGGAATGCCCGGTCCATGTCATCCAGGAACTCGGGAAGGAGCACGGTTACGGAAGCATTGGGTTCGATCCAGATCTCCTGACCGACTTCCCGCATGAGGAGACAGAAGTCGGCATTCTCGGGAATGGTGGGAACCAGGGGGTCGAAGGGTTGGACCTGTGCCAGGATGGAAGTGCGGAGGAGGAATCCGTGCATCTCGATGTGTTCGGTCCGGGTGCGTGAGGCGTCGGTGGGAATGCTGCCCTTGCGACTATCGTGGGAGACGATGAGTTGACGCAGTCCGTTGGTTTCCCGGATGTGGCAGAGGCCACCGAACATGTGGAGTCGGGATTCCTGGCCGAGAAGTTCGAGGTAGAGGGGAGCGACGACGCCGGCGTTGGTTTCGTCCGCGCAGGCCACCAGCGTTTCCAGCCAGCCGTTGCTGACCAGGACATCGTTGTCGAGGAAGGCCACGTAACGGCCGGTGACGTGGGGAAGGGCGAGTTCCTTTGCGTGGTTGGGGGACAGGAATTGGTCGTGGCGCAGGAGTTGGAATCCGTGGATTCGACTGAGTTCTTCGAGTTCGAGGCGGATGGGAGCGGGGGATCCACCGTCGACATAGATCAGGTTGTGTGGTGGGGCGGTGTTCTGGAGGACGCTCTGGAGGCTTTGGATGCTTCGGGAGAAGCCTTCGCGTTGGGTGATGACGATGGATGGGGGTGGGGTCATGGGCGGGGAAGGGTGTGGGGCGGGATATGGGTGCGGGATGCCGCCTCGATGACGTCGAGATTGTGGAGTGGGCTGGAGCGGAGATTGAGACGCTGACGCAGTTTGCGCAGCAGATGCAGGCTGGCTGGGTGGAGCAGGCAGGAATGGAGAAGGGGGTGAAGGATGACGGCGATCCTGCGGGGTTCGGGGAGGAACCCGGCATGACGTTTGAATTGGTCGACCCGTTCCATGGCCGGGAGTGCCTGGCGGCCCAGCATGAACGCTTCAATGCTGCTGCGACTGATCCGTTCCCGGGCCGTCTCGAAGTAGAGGGCGTGCGTGGGATGCAGGTGACGATGGGTTGATGACCAGGCCAGTTGGAGACCGTGACAGATCTTGTCGTGGATCCAGGTGGTCATATAGGCGGCGAGATCTCCGGCGAGGGTGAAACAACCGGAGACCTCCAGTCCCGGAGTTTCATTGGCGGCGGAACAGAACCGGCTCCATTGGAGTGGATCGGTGTACAGGGGACGATTGGTTCCGCGCCGCTCCTGGGTGTCGCGATTCACCGCCAGTCCCGATTTCGCCAATTCATCCCAGCGCATCGGGCGCACGCAACAGGCGTCCAGGGCGAGGCGGGTCTGTTGTCGGAACTGGCGTTGGAGTGAATGCATGCCGTATTGGCGGTCGCGAAGGACATGGGCATAGGCGACCATGCCGGTGTCCCAATCGCAGGCGAACACGGCTGCCATCCGGCGCATGCGCCACAGCAATCCGCGCAGTTCCTTCGCCGAGGGGTTTACCGGAATCGCCCCGGGCTGGGTCATGGTGCTGAGGTGTGTCTCGCCCACCCAAAGCCCACCCCCTACCAACAGGGCAACGCGTCCTGTCTTGCGATAGAATCCGGCCAGATCTTCGAGGCTCATGGACGCCGTCCCCCGACCGATTCCCGGACTATTCCCAGGGTGGTCATCAGTTGGGTGACACCCAGAAGTCCCATCAGCAGACAGGCCTGCCGCGGGGGATGACGCTGCAATGGATGGGTCAACAGGCGCCAGTAATAGGAGGGGGCACGGAAGCTCCGGTCCCCGCGCGATCCATGGGTATGGATCGAGGAGTGGAAACGCCAGGCGCCGCGTCCGTACCTATAGTGTTGTCGGCAGAAGCCGGTTAGACCCATGGGATGTGCATGATCGACGGTGGCGTTCCCACAGATCTGGATCCGGCCGCCTGCGGCACGCCAGCGGGCACAGAAATCCCGATCTTCACCGCCGGCGACCGGATAGGACGGATCGAAGCCACCGAGTCGGAGGAAGGAATCCCGGGATACAGCCAGGTTGGAGGAGGCGACGAAGCGGACGGAGCCATTGGATCCGTTGTCCACTTCGTGAAGGAAATCGAGCAGTTCCTGGGTGGCCTGGGCGAAGGGGTTGGTGGGCAATGCATTGACCATCCGACCCGCGACGAGGAGGGAATGGTCGTGTTGACAGGATGTCAGGAGACCATCCAGCCAACCCGGTCTGGGGAAGCAATCGTCGTCGAGAAAAACCAACCACCTGCCCCGGGCCACCGTTGCCCCGGCATTGCGTGCGTTCGCCGCTCCCTGTCCGGCCTGGCTGAGCAGGATGATTCCGTCGGTTTCGGCGCAGACGTCGACGGCGGATCCCGCCGGGTCATCATCGACCACCAGCACTTCCATGGTTGGCCGGGTGGGATCCGATCCGAGGCGGCGAAGGCACTGGCGAAGGGATTCGGGACGATTGCGGGTGGGGATGACGATCGACACCTCCGGCGGTGTGCCGGTCGGACGGCGAGGTTGGCCGCCGGGGAGTGTGGGGTGGGGAGGGCTCACGACGAGGTCTTCAATTCCTCGTAATAGGATCGTTCGGTGTTGACCTGCCACGGATCGGCGGGTTGTCCGAGGAAGCGTTGGATGGCGGCGATGCCGGTGAGCATGGAATGGTCCTGATTGTTGTACCGATGCTGGCCATTGCGCCCGATGGTCTGGAAGTTTGTCAGGGTATCGAGCCAGCTGCGGATGGTGAGCAGGTGACGATGATGGTGGGAGTCGTAGACCGGGTAGGCTTTGGGTTGTCGGATGACGACCCCCCAAGCCACCTGGGCGCGGGTGGCGAAGCCCAATTGTTCGACTTCGCGGGAAGCCAACTGGATGAGGGCGTCATCGGAGGACTCCCAAAGGTCATCGCCACGGCTGCAGAAGTATTCCATGCCGAGGGAAGTGGTTTTCTGATCGGGGAGCAGATCCGGGCTCCAGTTTCCGAAGTTCTGGATGCGTCCGACGCGGACGGCGGGGCTGTGGATATAGATCCAGTTGTCGGCGAAGTTGGATTGCCGTCTTAACACCAGGCCGACGAGGATGAAATCGCGATAACGCAGAGCCCTTCCGGCATCCAGGACCGCCGGTGGTGGCGCTGGATTGAAGCGTGCGATCAGGTCATCGAGGGCCATGCTGCTGATGACGCGTTGGGTCTGGAGGGTGTGGTGGGTGCCGGCCTGATGGAAGGTTACGGAGTGGACCCGGCCGTGGGCGTGGTGGATGGCCATGACATCCGCAGAAGTTTCCACGCGACCGCCCTCCTCCTTCAATCGTTCGGCAAAGCGATCCCACATCATGCCTGGGCCGAGTCTGGGGTAATGGAACTCGCGGATGAGGGTTTTGGGGCCGGAACGTGCGGGCAGGATGGCTTGTCGGACGGCGGTCAGAAGGGAGAGGTCCTGGATGCGTTGCGCAGCCCATTCGGCGCGGATCTGGCGGCAGTCCAAACCCCAGACCTTTTCGGTATAGGTCTTGAAGAAGGTTTCGTAG
This sequence comes from Verrucomicrobia bacterium UBA6176, assembly GCA_002422905.1. Taxonomy (GTDB): domain Bacteria; phylum Verrucomicrobiota; class Verrucomicrobiia; order Limisphaerales; family UBA9464; genus UBA6176. Next base: position 79,261 of record DITU01000142.1, on the reverse strand, counting down.
AGGCGACGACCGAAGCGGTTGGTGACCCAGTCTTCGAAGGTGTCCTCCTGTGGGGTGGGTTGGATCCGGGCTTTGGCATAGCTGGCGAGCGCCATCATGCTGGGGCCGATGCCGAGATTCTGCAGGGTGGTCCAGGGCGCGAGGGGATAGGGATAGAACTTGTTGTTGAAATGGATGCGGGACAGGCGGGGAGTGGCGCGGAGTTCCGGGCCGAGTGCTTCCTCCCACAGCCGCTGGACCTCGGGGACCTTGGTATAGAAGCGATGCCCGCCGATATCGAAACGGTAACCCTGATGTTCCTCGGTACGGGCGATTCCGCCGATCCACCTGGATGCTTCGAGCACGGTGGTACGGATTCCTGCACGTGTTGCCTCGTGGGCGGCGGTCAAGCCGGCCGGGCCGGCCCCGATCACAACGAGCGGTACGGAGGGGGAGTTGTGCTTCATTCGGTTCGGCTGTTGAACCCGGGCATCCGGGCCCTTCGCAAGAGATGACGGCTCAGGCCGATGCCGACGGCGAGACCGCATTCGAGGTAGTGGAGGGCGTGCCATGGGATGGACGCCAAGGCAAAGAGCGGGCCACGACGAGAGGCGAGGAAGCGGTAGAAGCTGGAATTCACGGTTGTCAGCAGTGCGGCTGCGGCCAACGCGGCAAACCCCAAGGTGGGCCAGACCGTTGTCGCCACCGCCAGCAGTGCCATGGCCCATGCCAACGCCACGCTCGCGCGGTGGCCCCATCGCAGGTTCAGGTCCGGTGGAGCGCCTCCTCGGTCCAGGATCAATTCCATCCAGGGCACCCCCCGACACCACAGGTCGGTCGAGAGCATTCCCCAGGCGGTCCAGCGCTTGTGATGTTTTGCCTGGATGTGTCGGGCGAGGCGGATGGGCATGCCGGCCGCATGCATCCGGTAACCCAGTTCGATGTCTTCCACCGAGGGTTTTGAAAATGCCGGGTTGAACCCGCCGACCTGTCTGAAGGCGTTGGATCGGATCGCGCCCAATCCGGCCCAGAAGGTGGTGGCGATCCCAGCGGAACGTTGATGGACGTAGTGATGGAGTAGGTTCCGATACTGAGAAAGGAATCCAGGGTCGGCGGGTGAGGCGTCGTATGAGCCGAACACGGCCTGAACCGAGGGTTGGCTGTCAAATTCCGCGAGTATCCGCCAGACGATCTGGGGAGGTACTTCGACGTCGGAGTCGACGAAGAGGAGAATTTCTCCGGTGGCGATGGCAGCGCCGGCGTTACGGGCCCTGGCAGGGCCGGAGGCGAAGGGGACATGGACGAGGCGGGCACCGGCGGGGAGATCCGGGTGATCCGGACCTGCCGATGGAGAATCGGTCACAATGATGATTTCGGCGGGAGCAGGATGGATTCGCGTGAGGGCAAGGAGTGCTGCGTTGGAGCGTGCAAGGTCGCCATGGGTGGGCATGACGAGCGTGACGCTGGGGTGATCAGTGGGCGGTTGACGCTCGACGGAATTGAACTTCACGCTGACCCAAGAAAAGTGACGGTAAGGTGCCCGGGCACATCGGTATGCTGTCGGCCTGAGGTTGCGGTCGGCTCCCCGGGCTGGTCAATGGCGTCGTCCTGAAACCGCATCGCATCAACACATTGACTCTACAAACCCCCACTTCCCGAATTCACAACGTCGACCTCGGTTTGTCGTCGGGATCTGTGATGGGGGATGCCCGGTTTCCGGGGCCGATCACGCTTCGTGCGTTGATTCTGGTGCTGGTCCTGTTTGTCCTGACGGCACCGGGTCGGGTCGGCAACACGGATGTCTCGATCACCCTGGACCTGGCGCGTGCGCTGTTGCGGGGGTCGGTGACGCTGGATCCCGGGTGCATGTCGTGTGCGGTGGGGATCGATGGGATCCGGACCAGTCAGTACGGCATTGGACACAGTCTGCTGCTGGTTCCCTGGGTGGTTGCGGGTCGGGCGGCCCGTCTTGTCGGGCTTCCGGGAGGTGTGGAGCGATGGGAGGAGTTTTTCGTCAGCTTTTCCAACATCCCGGTGATCGGACTGTTGCTGTTTTTCCTGGCGCGCCACTGGCATTTTCTGGGCGCGGGGGATCGTCGGATGGGTGCCGGGGTGGTGCTATTTGGGGCGGCGACCCTGCTGGGTCCGTACGCGAGGATGCCGTTCAGCGACGGGTTGTTGGCGCTGGGGATATTTGGGGCGTGGCACACGTGGAGGCATGGCGGTCGATGGTCGGGTGTGTGGACGGGTTGTTGGTTGGGATTCGCGTTGGTATCGAGGAGGCAGGCGGATGCGGTGGTGCCATTGCTGATGGTGTTGCTCGCGGTGAATGCGGGAGTCGGCGGACGTGGGCGAAGTTGGTGGATGACGACGGTGGCGATCCTGCCCTTCGTTGGGGTGAGACTGGCGTATAATCAGGCGCGATTCGGAACGCCCTGGGTCGAGGTTCATCCTGGATTGACGGCGACGCGGGTGATGGTCCGGGGAATGGAGGGTGGATTCGCCCGGTTGCCGGAAGTCCTGTGGTCATCGTCCGAGGGTTTTTTGGTCTATGGGATGGTCCCGCTCCTGATCGCCGTTTTTGGGTTTCGGGCGATGCTTCGCCGATCTTTGTGGGACGCAGTGGCGGTGGTGTTGATCCCGGCGGCCGGAGTGGCCTTTGTGGCCCTGCTGCGGTTCGGCCCGGGCGTGTCGTTTGGCGCACGGTACCTGCTTTACCTGATTCCCTTCCTGGGGATGGCATGGCCGTTTGTCAGGGTTCCGAGGGGGAATTGGGGGCGGATTGCCTGGGCGATTCCCGTCGCGTTTTCGGTGGTGGTCATGGCCGGTGGATTTGTCCTGGATCCGAATCCGGTGGCGATCCGGCGACGTTCACTGGATGGGGAGTGGGGTCAGACCCGGGCGACGGCCGGTGAATGGCGTCGGGTACTGACCTGGGGCGACGCTCCGGTATCGCCTGCACTTGTTGGGCGGGCTGATTGGGGGCATCCGGCATTTGACCATCCGGATTTCTGGTGGTGCCACGGGCTGGATCAGGTGCTGGGGAAATCCCAGCGGCCAATGGCCCGGTGATTGGGCGGGAGATCCAAGGGTTGCAGCGTCAGGCAACCCCGAGGCGTTGGGGGCCGGCGTAGACGTTGAACCGACCGTCGCGGAGGAATCCGACGAGGGTCTGGCCGCTTTCGTGGGCGAACTGGATGGCGAGACTGGAAGGGGCGGAGATGGCGGCGACGATGGGGATACCGGCGGCGAGTGCCTTCTGCATGACTTCGAAGGAGACACGTCCGGAGACGAGCAGGACGTGGGCTTTCAGGGGCAGATGACCGGAGATGGCCATGTGCCCAATGACCTTGTCGACCGCGTTGTGACGTCCGATGTCCTCGCGGAGGACGCCGAGAGGGCCGTCGACGGGGAACAGGGCGGCGGCATGGATCCCGCCGGTGCTGTCGAAGGCGGTCTGGGCGGCGCGCATGGATTTGGGCAGGGAGAGCAACCAGGCGGGATCGACGGTGGATGGGTCGTCGATGGGGGGGTGGGACTGGCGGATGGCGTCGATGGCAGCCTTGCCGCACAGGCCGCAGGAAGAGACGGCGAAGACGTGACGGGTGAGGCGGGCGAAGTCGACGGTGAGATCGGGCCTCAACTGGACGTCGAGGACCGCGCCATGGGGATTGCGCGGGTGGGGAAGGAATCGGGCGATGTCGGAGCCGGACTGGATGACGGCTTCGGTGAGGAGGAATCCGGTGGCCAGTTCGGGGTCGTGTCCGGGGGTGCGGAGGGTGACGGTGACGGGGCGGGTATCGACGCGGATTTCGAGGGGTTCCTCGGAGGCGACGGGATCGAGGTGTTGGGACCAGCCGCGGCCGGAATGGAACTGGTGGATGGGAACGGCAGGGGGGGCAGGGGTGACGGGATCAGGGGTGGGCTGGGGATCCGAGGGGTTGATCATGGCGAAGGATCCAGGCGCTGGGATGGGGGTTGAAGCCGATGCGTGGGTAATAGGCGGTGGCGGCCGGGGCGGCGAGAAGGACGAGCATGGAACGGGGTCCCATCTGTTCGCGGGTCAATTCGATCAGGCGTTCCCCGATGCCCTGGCGTTGATGGGCGACATCGACGGCGAGATCGGAGAGGTAACCGACGTAGGAGAAGTCGGTGAGGGTCCGGGCGAAGCCGATGAGCCGGGAGTCGTCCCAGGCGGTGACGATGAGGGAGGCGTGGGTGAGCATGTCGGCGATGATGGCGGGATCATCGACGGGCCGGCGTTGGGCGAGGGTGGAAGCGTGGAGAAGGGCGATGACCTGGTCGACGGAAGGCGGATTGCCGACGCGATAGGTGATCACGGGAAGGGAAGGGGTCAGACGAGGGATTGGCCGGAGCCGTCGTAACCCTGGCCATCGAGGTCGACGAGGATGTCGCGGGGTTCGGCGCCCTTGCCGGGGCCGACGACGCCGCGGTCCTCGAGTTCGTCCATGAGACGGGCGGCGCGGCCGTAGCCGAGTTTGAGGCGGCGTTGGAGGAGGGAGACGGAGGCCTTGCGTTCGGACTGGATGACTTCGATGCAGCGTTGGATGAGGGCCTCATCGGCATGATCGGCTTCGTCATCGGGATCGAGGGACATGGATCCGAGGGAGGACGGGGCTTTCTGGAGGGCGTTGTGGATTTCGAGTTCGTAGGAGGGTTTGCCCTGCTTGGCGATGTGATCGACGACGGCCTCGATTTCCTGGTCGGTGATGAGGGCGCCCTGGGCGCGGATGAGTTTTCCGGAACCGGGCGGCAGATAGAGCATGTCGCCCNNTCGGCGCCCATCTGGTCGAGGATGGTGCGGGAATCGACCTTGGCGGCGACCTGGAAGGCGATACGGGCGGGGATGTTGGCCTTGATGACGCCGGTGATGACATCGACGGAAGGGCGTTGGGTGGCGACGATGCAATGGATGCCGGCGGCGCGGGCCATCTGGGTGATGCGGGCGATGGCCATTTCGACATCGGCGGGGGCGACGAGCATGAGGTCGGCGAGTTCGTCGATGATGACGACGATGTAGGAGAGTTTTTCGGGGATGACGATGTCTTCGTCGCGAGGGACGACGATCTGTTCATCGATCTCGACGGCGAAGCCATCGGCGCCGGGCTCGACCTTTTCCTTTTTCTGGGTGAGGGGGAGTTCGGGTTGGCGTGAGGGTGGGAGTTTGTCCTTGGGACGGTCGTTGAAGGACTTGATGTTGCGGACGCCGACGCGGGCGAAGATCTGGTAGCGTTTCTCCATCTCGTTGACGACCCAGCGGAGGGCGAGGATGACCTTCTTGGGGTCGGTGACGACGGGGACGACGAGGTGAGGGAGGGCGTTGTACTGTTGGAGTTCGACCACCTTGGGGTCGATCATGACGAAGCGGAGTTGGTCGGGGGTGAACTTGAAGAGGAGGGAGGCGATGATGGTGTTGATGCAGACGGATTTTCCGGAACCGGTGGAGCCGGCGATGAGGACGTGGGGCATCTCGGCGAGGTCGGCGATGATGGGGAGGCCGTACACGTCCTTGCCGAGGGCGAGGGGGATGCGGGCCTTGGACTGGCGCCATTCATCGGACTCGAGGAGATCGCGCATGATGACCTTGGTCTTCACGGCGTTGGGGACTTCGACACCGACGGAGGATTTGCCGGGGACGGGCGCGAGGATGTTGAGGCGTTCGGCCTTGAGGGCGGCGGCGATGTTGTTGGTGAGGCCGGCGATCTTCTCGAGTTTGACCCCGGGTGCGGGGTGGAGTTCGTAGCGGGTGATGGTGGGACCCTTGGTGATGTCGCCGGGAGCGACCTCGATGCCGAACTGGGCGAGGGTCTGGACCATGAGCCGGGCGTTGGCGACGAGCTCTTCCTTGGTTTCGGTGGAGCGGATGGTGAGGTCGGGGAAATGGAGGAGGTCGATGGAGGGAAGTTGATAATTCCCGATCATCGGGGTGCTGGCCACGGTGATGGGCCGTGGCTTGCGGATCTGCATGGCGCCGCGGGGCCGGAGGGGGGCGTCACCTCCGCCGGGTGCCGGGTTGTCGGTACCCGGGGTCAGCGGGATGGCATCGGCAGCGGGCAGACCGATGGGACTGTCGGTGTCCGAGGCCTGGGCGGCGCGCAGGCGGGCGGCGATGATGGCGGGATCGGGATCGGCCTCGATGGGCGGGTTGGATTCGGCTTCTTCGGGATTGGGAACGGGCTCGGGCGCGGCGTTGCGGCCGAGGATGACATCGGTGAGCGAGCGTGAGCGGCGGGATTTGGGATTGGCGGAGGCGGGATCGGAAGTGGCTGGAGAACTGGGGATGTCAGCGGCGGAGATGGTTTCACCGGGGCGAACGCCCTGGCCGGCGGGGCGCGGTTGGGGAACGGAGAGATCGCGGACGGTGGGTTCCGGATAGGAAGCCATGGTTGAGGTGGAGTCTTCGTCCTCGTCGGCGGGGTCGGATCCGGGATCGGGGATGGGGCGGGAGCGGGATGCTTTGGCGATACGCCGGGCGGGATCGGGATCGGGGACGGCGGGTTGGGCCTTGGCGAGTTCCTTCTGGCGCCGGGCGAGGTCCTTTTCCTGTTTGCGGAGTTCGGCTTCCTGGGCGGCGAGTTTCTCTTCGGGGGTATGGGGGACGCGATGGAAGAGGGCGTGGAACCAGGAGAGCAGGCGGAAATCGGTGAGGAAAACGAGGGCGACGAGGTAGATGACGACGAAGAAGATGGAGGCGCCGGTGATGTTGAAGAAGTTGCCGAAGAAGTAGGCGTTGAGGGCCCAGCCGAGGATGCCGCCGGCGGAGACGGCCTCGCCCTGGACACCGAGGGAGGGGAGAGAGCCCTTGTAGAGATCGAGGAGCCCGGTGGCGGCAACGAGAAGGGCAGCGACCCCACCGGCGGAGCGCCAGGAGCGGAGGTAGGCGAGGCCGGGGGCGAACCCGGCGAGGCCGAGGAAGAAGGCGAGGACGGGGAGGGTGTAGGCGGCGGCGCCGACGAGGAAGAACAGGCTGGAAGCGAGGCGGGCGCCGAAAATGCCCATGAAATTGTGGGCAACGGCATTGGCGGGAGCGGTGTTCGAGGCGAGATCGCGTCGGTCGTAGGTGGCGAGGGCGACGAGGAGGACAACGGCAGCCAACATCAGGATCCATCCCAGAAGATCACCCCAGGGATGCCGTTGTCGGTCGGGCAAGGAATCGGTTCGCGCCACGCCATCACTTTACGGACGGCAAAAATGGGGGGGCAAGCGGCAATCCCCCCTCATTGGGGGTGCTGACGGGGGGCGGGAAGGACCGGGATTACTTTTCGGACTGGGTTTGGGAGAGGGTCTGGGCGCGGGCGACGGGCTTGCGGGCGTAGGGGGAATGGAGATTGAAGTAGATGCCGCAGAGAGGCCGGGGCTCGTCGTTCTGGCTCAGGATCACGGTGACATGGCGGTCGAGGGCGATGCCATGGCGGAGACCGGGGCCGCGGGAGAGGAAAGCCTTGATGGCTTTCTCGATGAGGGAGCGGAGGGCGGCTTCGCAATCTTCGGGACCCTTTTCGAGGCAGACGATGTGGCGATCATAACTGGCGAGTGACGCGCGAATCTCGGGCTCGAAGGTCTCCACACTGATGTCCACGGGCGGGAAGCTACCGGGCGGGGGGAAGGAGTAAAGCCGCGCGGAAGGACGATAGGTCCCATGGGTCGTATGGGTCCCCCTCCATGCTGTAGGCATGCTTCCCCTTTCACCGGAGGGTCCGTAGCGTTGGACGCATGGCGGAGGAGATCCCGTTGGGGCGACAGGATACCGGTCCCAGGGCGGTGGTGGCGGAGCATGAGTTGCTGCGGCGGATCGGGGCCGGGGCGTATGGGGAGGTGTGGTTGGCGCGGAGTGTGACGGGGGAGTTGCGGGCGGTGAAGGTGGTGTGGCGATCGCGTTTCGAACATGAGCGGATCTATGAACGGGAGTTCATGGGGTTGAAACGGTTTGAGCCGATCTCGCGGTTGCATCCGGGGTTGATCGATGTGTTGCAGGTGGGGCGGGATGATCGGGCGGGATATTTCTATTACGTGATGGAGTTGGCGGACCCGGCGGATGCGGTGGCGGATGCGGTGGTGGGATATCAGGTGCCGGGAACGCTGGGGGAGATGTTGCGTCGCCGGGGACGGTTGCCGGTGGGAGAGTGTGCGCGGATCGGGGCGGCGGTGGCGGAGGCATTGGAATTCCTGCATCGGCAGGGGTTGGTGCATCGGGATGTGAAGCCATCGAACATCCTGTTCGTGGGGGGGCAGGCGAAGTTGGCGGACATTGGATTGGTGGCGGGACTGGGGGATGCGCGGTCGTTTGTGGGGACGGACGGCTACATTCCTCCGGAAGGCCCGGGAGCAGCTCCGGCGGATCTCTACAGTCTGGGGAAGGTCCTGTACGAGATGGCGACGGGGAAGAGCCGGCTGGATTTTCCGGATCTGCCGGGAGGATTGGCGGATGCGGCGGACGCGGCGGAATTCGGGGAGTTGAACGAGATCATCCTGCGGGCGTGTTCGCCGGAGGTGGGCGGGCGGCATGGGACGGCGGCGGAACTGCGTGGGGAATTGCTGGTGGTGGATGCAGGGCGATCGGTGCGTCGGATCCGGCGGAGTGAACGTCTGCTTTCGCGGTGGCGACGGTTTGGCGTGGTGACGCTGGGGTTGGGCTTGCTGGGGTTGGTGGGGGTGATCCTGGAGCGGCGCCAGACCGGATTGGCGAACGAGCGCGCCCGGGTGGAGGTCGGACAACGCCGCATCACCGAGCAGAGGGAATTGCTGGCGAGACAGAACCTGTACGCGGCCGACATGAACCTGGTCCAGCAGGCGATTGAATCCGGCAACTATGGTCGGGCGGAGCAGTTGTTGGACGGGTATCGCGTCGGTGGTGGGAACGACGATCTACGGGGGTTCGAGTGGCACCATTTTGCGCATCGGGTGCGCGGGGACAGCATCGGGGTGATGACCGGGCACGAGCAGGTGGTGTCGTCGCTGGCGATGGGGCCTGGGGAAGGCCGACTGTTGTCGGCGGGATTTGATGGGACGGTCCGGGAATGGTCGTTGGAGGGGTTGCGGGAAGTGCGGCGTTGGAACTTGCCGGGCAGTGCGATCATGTCGATGAGCCTGGATCCGGCGGGAAAACGGTTGGCGGTGGAGGGGGGGAACCGGCCGGTGTCGGGGGTGTTGGATCTGGAATCGGGGAAGTGGGTGACGCGGGTGACATCGGCATCGCCGAGCGTGCAGTTTGCGCCGGGCGGCGGGCGGTTGGTGCGAGGGGCGGACATGTATCTGTTTGATACGAATGGAGTGGTGGAGGTGGTGGATCTGGCAATGCAGGTGGAGCGGCGGTTGGAGGGGGCTGGAGGACGGGCGTGGTTTTCGCCGGATGGCCAATTGCTGGTGACGGGGAGTTGGGGGGAAGCGGTCAGGTTCTGGTCGTGGCCCGGGCTGGAGTCGCGGGGTGAACTGGGCGGGGTGGGGACGGTGTTGGCGCTGGCGTTCTCACCGGATGGAAAGCGGATGGCGACCGGGACGAGGGCGGGACGGCTGACGTTGTGGGATGTGGCGGGGCGGAGTCGTTTGAAGGAGCAGACCGCGCACGAGGGGACGCTGATCTGGAGCCTGGCTTTTTCGCCGGATGGAACCCGGCTGGCTTCGGGAGGGAACGACCAGACCGTGCGGGCCTGGGACGGTTCCACGCTGGAACCACAACGGGTGTATCGCGGGCATGGAAGCGAGGTGTGGTCGGTGGTGTGGACGCCGGATGGCAAGCGGTTGATCTCGGCGGGGAAGGATACGGACCTCCGGGTCTGGGACGCGGTTCCGAAGCCGGATCCGTTGGAGTTGTCGGGGGTGGGCCAGGTGCCGGTCTTTTCGCGGGATTCGCGGTATCTGGCGGCGCGAAGGCGGAAGAGCGGAATCGGGGTTTGGGAATTGGGGACGGGCCGCCTGTTGTTCGAGCGGGACGGGGTGGAGTTGGGTGGATTTGGCCCGGATGGCGGGAGTCTGTCGCTGTTGCGGGATGACCGGACGTCTGAACGGTGGAGGTTGTCGGATGGAAAGTTGGTCGAGCGGCGGACGGTGTTGGCTCCGTCGACTCCTTTCACGCGGCGGCGGTTGTCGGAGGATGGGCGGTGGCTGGTGACGGGGGGAGAGGATGGCGGGATCCTGTTGCAGGATCTAAGCGGGGCGAATCCGGCCCGGCATCTGAACGGGCATCGGCAGATGATCGTGGCCCTGGAGTTTTCGCCGGATGGACGGCGGTTGATGTCGGGTTCCATTGATCGGACAGCGCTGTTGTGGGAGCTGGAGACCGGGCAACGGCTGGAGTGTTTTGAGGGGCATCGGATGGCGGTGGGATCGGTGGCATTCGGGGTGGGCGGGGATTGGATGGCGACGGGGAGTTGGGATGACACGGTGCGGGTGTGGCGAAGTGGTGAGGCGGGGAAAGTGAGGACGTTTGGGGGACATGCGACGGGGGTGCATGGCGTGGCGTTCTCGCCGGATCACCGGACGTTGGCGGTGTTGAGCGGAGCCGGGGTCCTGAAGTTCTGGAGCCTGGCGGCGGGGCGTGAGGCGGGGGTGTTGGAGATGGGACGGGGAACCGGGTTGGGACAGCTCCGATTCTCGCCGGACGGCCAGTGGTTGGCGGTGGTGAATCCGGGGGATGACCTGATCCTGTTGCGTGCTCCGAGGGAGAAAGGGGAAGTTGTCCGTTAGAATCCGGGGTCGGATGGCGAACTTTGTTCACATGGACAGTGCTTCCACCGCTTTGCGGGCGGCCCGAAAACCACGCTGGACCACCGGCAGCCTGGAAGCCACGCGACAAAGCCTGGTCACGCGGTTGCGCGATCACGCGGATCACGATGGATGGCAGCAGTTCTTTGATACCTATGGCGGGGTGATCCATGGGTTGGCGATCAAGGCGGGGTTGACCGGGTCCGAGGCGGACGAAGCGCTCCAGGAGACGCTGGTCTCGGTGGCGCAGGAGATGCCGGGGTTCCGATACGATCCGGCGCGCGGTTCATTCAAGGGTTGGCTGTTCCAGATTGCGCGGCGTCGGGTGGCCGATCAGTTCCGGAAACGGGCGCGACTCCAGAAGAATGTGGATCCGATGGGGGACGGGATTGGGGAGGTGGCGGATCCGGCGGCGGATTCGATGAACGCGGCCTGGGAGGAGGAATGGCGGCAGAACCAGCTTCAGATGGCGGTGGATCGGGTGAAGCAGAAGGTGTCGGCTGGCCAATGGCAGATGTTTGACCTGGCGACGATCCAAGGATGGCCGACCGAACGGATCTGTTCGGTGCTGGGGATCAACCGGGCGCAATTGTACATGGCCCGGATGCGGGTGGGTCGGTTGTTGAAGGCGGAAGTGGCGGCGTTGGGTGCGGAGTGAGGTGTGGGATCCGCCGATTCCAGGGGGGGCCGCAGATTTCGCAGATTTCGCAGAATCAGGAGGGGTTTGAAACCGGGGTTGTGATCGGGGGCGGATGGGAGGCAGTGAACCACGGATTTCACGGGTCACACGGATGGGACATGCGGGTGCGATTTTGCCCCAAGGAGCGCGGAATTGATTCGGCAACGCATCTCACCTTCGGACGGGCGGGGAGATTTCACCACAGAGGGCACAGAGAACACAGAGGGGGTTGAATGCGGGAAGTGGACCACGAAACACACGAAAAGGGGTGCGGATGAGTGGCATTGTTCTTCTGGGAGCGCGGAATTCATCCGGCATTGCGATGACCTTCGTCGGGTAATGGGACGGGATCGGAATTTTCCTGTTAGTTCCGGGGTCCCGCATGCGAAGAGGGGGTTGTGATGGATTCGCGCCAAAGCCTGACCCCGAGGTCTGGATATCGGTTCAGTGGGAAGGCTGGGAAGCCGGTGGGAACATGGTTGGGAAGGTCGTTTTTAATGGGGGTGGCGCTGGGGATGGGGATGGGGAGTGGGTTGGGGGCGGATGGGTTCATGGAGCCGTGGTTGGCGGAAACTCCGGCGTTGGAGACGCTCCAGACCCGGGTGATTCCGCTGGGGCCGGAGGACGGACGTGGATTGCCGGACCGGTTGCAGTATGAGATCGGCTTTTCAACGGATGAAACGGCGGCGACGGGGTTCCTGTTCGACAGCCTGACCATCAGCCTGGCGCGCGGGGATGGGACGGGGAGTACGGTCCTGGTGACGGGAGATGTGTTCGGCCTGACGATTGCGCCGCTGACACCGGGGGGATTGCTGGCATCGGGCGGGATCTCGGTGAACGAGACGGTTCCACGGGTGCCTTTGCTGGCGGGGGCGGCGGTTTCGTACGCGTACACGGTCGAAGTGGCGCTGCCGCCGACACTGAGCGGGGCGGAGTTGGTGACGACCTTTGATTTCTTCAACAACGGCGATGCGGTGGCGAGCCGTGGATACGCGATGGTGGTGCCGGAACCGGGATTGGGTTTGTTGATGGGGGTTGGGCTGGGCCTTGGCCTTGCTGGTTGGGCGTATCGACGCGGCGGTCGTCAACGCGGAGGTTCGAAGTGACCCGGATGCTGCGTCTGGGTTGGATCCTGTTCACCCTGCTGGCCTGCGTGCCGGCGGCCCGGGCCGAATTCCGGTCATTTGTCGTCGGGGGCCAACCCGTGTTGCTGGAGCGGGCGGAATCGACGGCGAACGCGTTCTTCCGGGCGTTCCGACCGAATGCCGGGACGGGGCGTTGGGAGGTGGATCTGGTGGTGACGAATGGATCGCCGAAGACGTTGCGGGCTCCGGTGATAATGCGGTTCGAGACGGCGGAAGCGGTGGCGCCGGGGATTGGTGGGGCCACGCTGGATGCGGAAGGGAAACCCTATTTCAACCTCACGCCGCTGGTTGCGCGGGGCGGATTCGTTCCGGGAACGGCGTTGCGGGCCTTCACGTTGACGATGGGGGATGGGCAGATCCGACCGGAGTTGGAGGTGGCATTGTATTCCGCGGCGGACGGTCCATTGCCACTGACGTTGGGGTTGGTGCGGACGTTGACCGTCGATGGTTTGCCGATGGAGGGGGTGACGGCGGTGGAAGTGGGATTGGCTGAACCACGTTTGAGAACGGTGGGGCGTGGGGGTTGGTTGACGCTGGAACCGCGGGCAGGGGTGCGCGGTTGGAGTTTCAGTGCGCCGGGAATGGAACCGGTGTTCCGTGGGGTGGACGGGTTGGTGTCCGACCGGGTGAGTGAACTGTTGACGGTGCGCCTGGTACCGGTCGGGTCGGGAGATCTGACACGGTTTCCGGTCGAGGCATTGCCGGCGCCGGTGCCGCGCGGATGGAGTCCGGCGGTGGTGGTCCGTTCGGTGGCGGGAGAACGGGTGGTGGAGCTCACCGAGATTGTTCCGGTGGGTCGTGAAGCGGTGTGGGTGAGGTGGGATGAAGCGGTGTCGGGATGGCGTGGGGTGGGGCGGATCAATGGCGATGGGTTGAGGAATGTGTCCTTTGATTTTCCGGAGGCGGGAGTGTTCGCGTTGCTGGTGCCGGATACGGTTCCGGCGGCACCGACGGTGCCGGGGATCGGGGAGATCCTGGCGGGCGTGGTGGCGGTTGAAGATCCGGCGGGATTGCGGGCGACGGGGAAGGTCGAACCGGCAACGGCGGCGGCGAGTTTGGAAGCGGCGCGGGTGACGGGGCGTGCGCGGGTGGAGTTCACGTCGGTAAGCGGGGTGTTGAGCAGTGGGTTGGAAGTGCCGTGCGAGGTGGTGGAGGAATATCGGTTGCGGGATGGGACGCGGCGCCGGTTGCCGGCCTACACGCTGCGATTGGTGGCGCATCGGGCGTTGGGCGGGTCGGTGGACGGACCGTTGGTGGCGGGATTTCCGATCCGACCTTTCCAGTTGTTGGCGGGTGAAGAACTGGCGGAAGCGGTGGTGCGGGTGGAGGTGTTGGCGCCGGAAGCGTTTGCAGGGGGTGTGCTGAGGGAAACGGGCGGGGTATTGGCGGCTGGGACGGTGCAGGTGACGGCGGGGCCAGGCGATTTCGGGTCGGCGGAAGCGGCGTTGTTGCGGGAGTTGAACCTGGCACCGCCGACCGAGTTCCTGCCGGTGGAGTTGGAGTGGGTGCGGGGATTTGAGCTGGGGGTGGGCGGGTTGGTGCCGGGTCGCAGGCTGGGGTTGGTGACGGGATTGGTTCCGGCGAACGGAACGTTTGTGTTGGCCCGTACGGTTTTTGATTCAGGGCGTCACGGGTTTCAACCGGTGCAACGATTCACCAGCGATGGGGCCGGGGTGTTGAGGTCGGTGGAACCGGACGTGGACGGGTTGCCGGGGATCGATGGGGGTGGGCAATACGTGTTGGTGCGGACGGTTGCGGCGGAGGGATTGGTGGAGGGTTTGGCGAGGAATGCGGCGGGGGAAGCGGTGGGCGGCTTGATGATTCGCCGTGGGCCTTGGACGGCGTTCAGTGATGCAGTCGGGAGATTCCAATTGTTGACGCCGGCGGGGGTGGGTGAGGTGGAGGTGGAAGATCCGGTGAGTGGCGATTCGGGAACGGCGCAGGTGGAGATGGGCGGCGGGTTGGCCGGGGTGGAGACGGTGGTGGATGCGGCGCCGCGCGGGCCGCGGGTGGTGACGATATTGCCGGAGGATGGAGCGACGGGGGTGGCGCGGGTGACGCCGGTGGTGGTGGGGTTCAATCGGGGGTTGAATCCGGCGACGGTGGTGGGAGGTGGGGTGCAGTTGGTGGGGCCGGGCGATGTGCTGGTGGCGGCGAGCATTTCGCTGAATGTGGCGGGCACGACGGTCACGTTGTTGCCGACGAGTCCTTTGGCGGCGGCGGGCGTGTTCCGGGTGCGGGTGGCGGAGACGGTGACGGATCTGGTCGGGCGACCGGTGGAGGGTCCGCGGGAGTTCGGGTTCACGACGCTGGATGATTCGGTGGTCCGGGATCTGGCGGCGCAGGTGACGATATATGAACCGGGCGCGACGAACCTGACGGAGGCGATCCTGGGACGGATCCCGGCATACGATCCGGTGCGGGACCGGGACGGGATCGTGGTGGAAGGTTCACCGGGAACGGCGGAATCGGGACAGGCGGTGGTGTTGGTGAATGAATCGACGGGCGAGACCCAGACGGTGTTGTCGGATGTGGACGGCAGTTTCGTTTCGTTCGTGCGGGGGACGGTGGACGACTTCATTTCGGCGGTGCTGGTCAATGCGAACGGGACGCGGAACCAGTTGCCGGCGACGCGCCAACGGTTTGATGACGGAACGATTGGATTGTTCGGGACGGGAGGAACGATCCGGTCGACGGGGCCTGGGGTGCCGGTGGATCTGATTGTCGAGCCGGGATCAATTCGGGGGAAGACGTTGTTCAAGATGGAGACGGTGGAGGCGTCTGTTTTTGGCGCATTGATTGGCGGACATTTCCCGGAGGGCTCCGGGGCGTTGGTGGGGGCGTTTGAACTGACGGAGAGCGGGGATCCGTTGTTGAACGCGGCGGACATCAGCGTGCCGGTGAAGCTGTCGGAGTTGGGCCTGCCGCCGGGGACGGACCTGACGAATGTCTCGTTCGTGGTGGTCATGCCGTTGCGGGTGGATGGGCGGGTGGTGCATCAGATCGTGGATACCGCGACGTATGAACCGGAAGACGCGGAGGGCGGACGGGTGCGGACGGCATCGCCGCCGTTTATTGGGATGCTGGCGAGGAAACTGGCGGATCTGAGGCGGTCGGCGGGGATGAGCGTGGTGACGGTGCCGAAGGTGGCGAGCAACAATGACAATCCGCACAAGGGTGAGACGGCGGCGTTCGGAATCATGCCCCTGATTGCGCGCGGGCCGTTGAAGGTGGGCGGATTTGTCCGGGTATTGAAGGACAACGCGGATGGGACGCAGGAGACTGAGAATCTTCCGGGGGCGACGGTCCGGATGGCGCGATTGCAGGACGAACAGGACGGGGCGCCGTTGGTGATTGATGGGGATCTGGTGTCGATTTCGGATGAGCGGGGCAACTTCGGTTTTTTATTCCGGCCCTCGGAAGCGACGACGACGCGGGCGTTGTTGGCGACGCATCCGCGGTTTCCGTTCCAGCGTCCGCGAACGATTGGATTCAAGGGGGAACGGCAGGGGACGACGGTGGTGAACGCCGAGCTGCATTTCCGTGAACTGCCGCCGAACCTGACAGCAGTCGAAGACATTTCGCCTCCGCGGGTCACGGTGACCCATACGCCGGATTTGCCGCGGGCTGGATCGGGGGAGGGGAATGGGGCGGATCTGTTTGTGGTGGGGGTGGACGACAAGGAGGTGGGTCCACCCTCGATCGTGGTGCAACGGGTGGAGAACCTGCGGGGAGAGGAGATTTCAGCACCGAACATTCTCGGGGCCGCTGAAGTGGTGGCGGATGAACCGGCGCGGAAGGTTCGGAAGTTCAGGCTGGAATTGCCGGTACCGGGCCGGGTGGTGTTGCAGGCGTCGGTGAGGGATGCCACGGGCAAGGAGGACATCGCGGCCCACGCGGTGTCGTTCGGGGTCAGTCGTCCGCCGGTGGTGCCAACGGATCCGGACGACAACGTGGCGTTGCGGGTGATCTTTTCGTGGCCGCCGAACGGTGCGACCAACCTGCCGGCACTGACTCCGATCCGGATCCGCTTCAACCGGTCGTTGCCGGCGTCGCTGGTGGCCACGCCGCCCTATGATTGGCTGGCGTTTTCCGGGGGACATTTCGTGCGGCGGGTGGAAGCGGATTCCGAGCGTCGGGANNGGTGAGAGCGGCAAGGTCTTTGATCAGGACCCGAACGAGCAGGATTCGCAGCCCTTTACGCTGGGATTCATCCAGGCGCGGTCGGTGGTGGAATTGCTGGAGGGAGAGACGGGGGCGGGAGCGGCATTGCTCGGACGATTCGGGTACACGCTGGAACGGGATGGTTCCGGGGGCCGCCTGGGGGTCTGGGATTTCGCTACTCCGGCCGAACCGGTGCGGGTGCGGGACATCAAGATCGGGTATCCGACGGCGATGGCGCTGATCCCGGGCTATTCGCTGCCACCGGCGCTTAACTCCGAGGAGCTTGAGGAGCCTTGTGTTCTGGAAAATCTCCTCGCGGTGTTCACGGGGCATGCGAATGAGCCCAAGTACCTTCAGCTCGGACGCATCCAGGGAAGCCAGATCCAGTTGGGCCGACGCCTGATCATGAGCGGCGGCGCCACGGATGGGGCGGGCCATCCGTCGGTGGCCGAAGGGGTGTCAGGGGCAGCATCGTTGTCACAGATCGTGAAGGCGAAGTGGGATCCGCCGTACCTGGGCTACTTCGAGTTGGGCGCGGATGTGACGAGCGTGAAGATGATCAATCTCCATGCCTGGCGACGGGTGGAACAGAGTCGGGGTCGATTGGATGGGTTCGGTGCGGGAGCGGACGGTTTTGATGCGAACGGGGACGGTGATTTCTGTGATTCGGGAGATCTTCAAGCGATGCCGGACCGCGATCCATTGATCACGCCCGGCATGAGTTTTTCATTTGCGCCGGGCCAGGCGGGAGAGCGGTACGACGACTTTGATTTCCATGCGGGACTGGGGTTGGTGGTGTCGGTGGGACGGTTCCTGAGTGGGACCAATGCACCGCGATTCACGACGTTGTTGGCGGCGGGGGATGAAGGTTCGTTAACGAACGCCTTCGTGTCATTCCCGGCGGGCGAAACGCTGCGCCGGGTGTTGTTGTTGCCGGCGACCACGGTGGACAACGGGACCAACCTCGTGAGTCGGGACCTGGCGTTGGTGTCGATCAGCAGGGGCAATGGTGAAGGATCGTTGGCGGTGATCGACCTGACGACGCCATCGGCACCGGTGTTGACCAACCGGTTTGATCTTCCTTCGGGTGAAGGCCCTGCGGGCAGTGCGCAACTCCGGTCGGACGGATTGCTGGCGGTGGCGTCGGGACGGAGCACGCTGTTGTACGATCCGACGAAGCTGTTGCGTCCCGCGGTGGACGGCGTTTCGCCGGCGTTGGTGGGGCGGATTGATGGGACGGGGACGGGGGTGCGGGATTTCGTGTCGGATCCGACGGGCATCCATCTGACCTACGGCGGGTCGAATCGACGTTATGTGGAGGCGGCGCCGCGATTTTCGTTTGTCCGCTTCAATGCCGTGATCAATCCCGACCAGGTGGCGGCGCAGGACGCGTTTCTGGCGACGGGTTTCCTCCGATCGGCGACGCCGGTGACGGTGGCGGACGTGATGGAGTCGGGGAACGGAACCAATGCGCCGGCGATGGATCCGGCGCGGCATTATTATGTGCTGATGGATGCACCGGGGGGTGCGGCGGATGGGAGTGGACGATTGCCGCTGGTGTTGTCGGCGGTGGATGCGAACGGGATGCCGCAGGTGGAGCGTGGGGGGACGCCGGTGCCGGCGGTGGTGGGGGACGAGCAGTTGTACAGTGCGTTGCTGGCGCAGCGGGTGATCAACCTGGTATTGGGAACGATCAGCGTGAAGAAGGCGTTGACCAGCCTGGACGAGGCGTCGGGGCTGGTGGACAAGGCGAAGGCGGTGCTGAAGGTGATCAAGAGCACGGCAAAGGTGTTGCCGAAGATCAAGAGCCTGGGTCTCGCGTTGAAGTTGTTGCCGGACAAATTCGTGGCGCGGCGCCTGTCGGATGATCCCAATCACCCGCTTTACAACCGGTTCCTGGCGGGACCGTTCGTGGTGCTGGGTGGATCGCCTTCGGTGGAGCAGTTGACGGCGTTGAACGAACAGGCGGCGGCGCGGGAAGTTACCCGGGTTTACTTGAGGCCGTCGGCGCGGTTGTGGGTGGGACTGCCGAGCGAAAGGGCGGGAGGTCAGTTGAGTTTTCCCAATCCCTTCACGCCGCCGCCGAGCCGACTTCCCAGCTTCGTCAGTGAACTGCGGTTGAACCCGACGTTGTCGATTTTCGGGGTGAAGATTCCCGAGTCGGGCCGGTTGATAGAAGAGATGGCCGGAATCAATCAGTTGCCGGGGAATCCGCTGTCATTGTTCGATATGGGCGAACAGGTGACGCTGATTGTCAGCCTGATTTCCGAGGTGCCGGTGGTGGGCAAGGTGTTGAAGGGCGACTGGAAGCCCATGCTGATGCCGGGGGCGCACCAGTTGTTGCGGGTGAACCATACGGAACGGCCGATGGTGCTGGTTCCGGGTTTTGCGGCATCGAAGCTGGAGATCAACGGGGTGAACCATTGGCTGGGACTCCCCCAGACGGCGAGTGAGCTTGCCGCCAGTGCTGGTGCGGTGTTTGGAGACAACCCCGCCGTGCCCGTCATGGATCGGGCGAGGAAGGATCTGCGGGTGCAACCGGATGGGACACCGGCCCACGAGACGTTCGCCACGGACATGCTTCGATTCTCGTTGGAAGTGCCGACCCAGGCCGGATCGATCTACGGCGACTGGCTGAATCACCTGACCGGCGAGATGGGGTTCGTGGAGTACAAGTACCAGGGCAGCGGATTGTCGGCGGCAGGACCGCAGGTGCGGGAACGGTTGCGGTTGGAGGGACGTCCGGGTCTTGGTCAGTCGCCGACGCCGAACCTGTTTGTGTTTCCTTATGACTGGCGGTTGGACAACCAGAAGGCGGCGGAAGCGTTGCGGGATTACGTGCGGTTGGCGTTGGAGATGCATCCGGATGCGGATGGCATTGACCTGGTGGGACACAGCAACGGCGGACTGGTATCTCGGGCGTACATGTTGATGCCGGGGCAGCGTGCGCGGGTGAAGCGACTGATCACGGTGGGCACGCCGTGGCTGGGTTCGCCGAAGCCGTTGAGCGGGCTGAAATCGGGCAACTTGGATGACATGGCGATTGGCGCGCTGGCACCGATTCCCGCCGTTCGAAAGATGCTCCAGTTCTCACCGGGAGCCCATCAGTTGCTGCCCTCGCGGGAATACTTCGATCTCGGTTTCCGGCCTTTGGTGGAGGACGGGTACGACGTGAACACCAACGGTCTTCCGAATGAGGTGTTCGGCTTCGACGGATTCCAGGACGTGCTCGCCCGGCACTTCCTGAGGGGGCCGGCGGAGGAGTTTCTGAACGAACCGAACGCGGACGGAGAGATTCCCTCGCCGCGTCGGTCGCTTGAGGATCTGCCGGGTGGCGAACATCCGGTGCGTGAGAATGCGAATTCGTTCCGGGAAACCCAGCCCATTGGAGATCACAGTCTCGATCCCGCAGATGTGGAGATGCATCACATCGTGGGATTCGGAGCCACGCCGGACACGATCGGCCAGCTTCGGATCCGGGGTCGGTTGGTGCCGCAGAAGCCGGACACCAATGTGGTGGTGAGTGTCGCGCGGGTGTCGGTCTTTGATTCGGAGCAGGTGACGGATGGACCGGCGCTGTTGATCCATCCTGGGGATGGAACGTTGGCGGTGAATCCGACCAACCAGTTCCGGATGAACGAAGAGGTGGAACTTCGTTATGTGGCGGGGGATGGAACGGTGCCGATCGGGAGTCTGGCGCGGGGCTACAGATCCGGTGTGAGTTTGAATGCGACCCATGCCCGGGTTCATGCGTTGGTGGGAGGAAAGGGGAAAGACATCACCGGGCACAATCCCATGCTCAACACCGAAGAGTTCTTTCACATCTTCGACACGGTTTATGGCGGGCGCGAGGTGGAGGAGATCCAGGTTGGGGCATCGGGAGCGGGCGGGTTTACCGAGGGAAGTCTCGGGACATTGACGGTGTCGGGAGTGCTGCCGGGCGGGGTGGCGGGAGCCATCAGTTTCGTGGCGGACTTCGGGGATGGCGCGGTGGAATTGCGACAGGGTGCGGGCGGCACCGCGACCTTCCAGCATCGGTATCGGCAGAGCGGCACCTACCTGGTGACGGTGGGTGCGGCGGCGACGGTGGGTTCGCGGTCGGTGTATGGCATATCCAGTGTGCAGGTCACGGTGGCGAATGAGGTGCCGACGGTGGAGATCGATGGTGGCAATTTCACGGTGAACCGTGGGGAGACCCGGGTGTTGGTGGCGAAGGTGACGGATCCGGGATTGGATGATCGCCACCGTTTCGACTGGGATCTGCCGGCGGGGAACCGGTCCGGACCGGGAGGTTTTGCGGTGCCGGTCACCTTTGATGAACCGGGGACGCATACGGTGACGGTGGGCGTGACGGACTCGGATGGAGGGCAGGGAACGGCGAGCATCCAGGTGACGGTAAGACCGGATGCGCCGGCGTTGGCGGGGCCGAACTTCGGAGCGGACCCGGCGGGTGGCCGTGGGGCGCGGGTGGCGAACATCGTGGGATTCAACGGGGGGCATCCCGAGTTGATGGTGCGGTTCCATGGGCATGCACCGGACGCGTTGGACACGGTGGGCATCAGCGTGAGCCAGGTGGGCTTGGGGACGGACCTTGCCGGATTGATCTTTGACCGGGTGTTTGGTGCCTCGACGTTGAATCTGTTGGCGGTGATCGAGCAGGCGTTGTTGCCGCGGGTGGCTCAATTCCTTGGAAAGTTGGCGGCGGAGGGTGGAAGTGATTACGCGCGGATGATGCGGGATCTGCCGTCGGAGGTGGCCGGGATTGATCTGGCGGCAACCCGTGCGTTGCTGGGAGTACGTGGCAAGGACGGCCCGGTTGAAGTGGACCTGCTTTATCTGGAGGGAGGAACGCCGAGGGTGTTGCGGCGATGGAAGGTTGCGAATGTACCGGCGGCGGAGGGATTGCGGGTGACGTTCGACTGGATCGAGTTGGAGGGAACTCTGGAACGGGTCACACCGGATGGCTCGACGGGCAGTCCTTTGAAGGGGTCGGGTTTCGAGACGGTTGCGCCCGTGTTCAGTGCCTTCGGTGAGCAGCGGGCCGGGGATCGCACGGGACCCGCCGTGGTCGGGATCCTCAATCCGGCGGTTGATCGCGTGACCGTCCTGACCCGGGACAACCTCACGGCCGAGACCAACATCGTGTTGTTCGCGGTCTTTGACGCGAACGAGAACGGGCGGTTGGACGACGACACGTTTTATCCGTTGGACACCAACGTGGTGGATTTCGCGCGGTTGCCGAAGCGGCCGTTCGCGGTCGTGGGTGTGGATGAACAGGGCAATGTCGGTGCCTTGGATCCGTTCCGGGTGTCGGAGACGCGGAACTTCCTGGGGACGGCGGGGCCGGGCGAGACCGAATCGGAGTACGAGCGCAAGCTGAAGGCCATCCAGGCGGCCGTGCGGTCCACGATCGTGCAGGCCCGCGACAGCGAGGTGATCCGGGGACGGTTCCTGCTGGACCCGGATGATCTGTGGGTGTTCGAGCAGGGATCGGGAGCGAACCTGTGGAAGGCGAACTTCGTGTCGCGTTGCAACGGCATCTACATCCCGGGCAAGAGCGACAACGACTACGAATTGTTCCTGCCGGTCCACCTGGAGAATCGGTTTGGGAAGACAGAGGCGGATCGGTTGCGATTCGAGGCGGCGGGTCCGCACAGCCGCGCGATGCTGGAGGGGGATTGGTATTTCAAGCGGCCGCTGGGGTTGGACGGGTCGGGGAACCCGACCGAGGACGACGGGTTGGTGTCGGAATGGGAATACACCTTGCCGCCGGGGGTGACGGTGGGTGGGCAGTCGAGCTTCCGGGTGACGCGACGGGAGACCGACGAGAACCTGGCGGTGGGATTCCACAGTCCGTTGACGCCGGCGGAGGTGATTGCCCGGGAGTTTTTGAGGACGGTGACGTCGGATCCGGCGCGGAGGAAGCTGCTTCCGGACACCAGTTTCTTTCCGGAGCGCCGCGAGCATTTCATGTTTGGCCGGCTGCATCTCCAAAGGCCGCCGGAGTTTGGGGATGACCCGATCGGGGACGGCGGCACGGGGCGCCAGATGCTGATGTTGAAGTGGCTGTTGGAGGGGGCCTATGTGACGGCGACGGATGGGGGCGGAGCGGGTGGATTCAGTCCGGGCGCGCCGGCATTGACGGACATATTCGGGAACTGGGTCCGGGCCGGGGTGCCCCGTGTGGAAGGGTACGAATGGGGCATTTTCCATGATTTCGCGGCCTTGAAGTCCAAGCCGTTCCAGGTGGCGGAGATGCGGTTCAGTCCGACGGGAGCGGATGGACGGTTGCGGTTGTTGCAACGGTCGATTGATGACGCGGTGGCGCAGCAACAGGCGGCGCGTTTGAAGAAGCTGGGGAAGTCGGCGATCCGGGCGACGTTGGCGCGGTTGGCGGGTGACACAAACCTGAACGGGTTGATCACGGGGATTCCTGCGGGGCGTTTGACGGATCCGGCGGTGCGGAGTTTCGAGCATGAGATCCTGCGACTGGCACGGAGCACGGAGGAATCGAAGGGGGCGTTTGGTGAGTTTGCGGAGGATCGCGATGACCTGACCGAGCCGCCGGACATTGGTGATTTCCTGAAGGCGAAGAATGGGGATCGGGAATACTTGGCGACGATCCTGCATGAGCCGGGAGCGTATGAACGGTTTGTGCTCACGACCTTCCGATTCCTGCGGGAGGTGGTGCAGGCACCGACGGCGCCGGCCTATCGCGATTATACGGGGGGATTGCAGGCGGGCGGCGGGTTGGATGAGCTATTCCAGCGCACGGACAACCTGAACCGGGTGACCCGTGGGAATGGGCCGGACCAGCCGGGATTGCTGGCGTTGAACGGGGATCGGCGGATTGCGCGACTCAACCTGCCCTTGGCGGTGGAGGTGTACGGGCCGGGATCGGCGGGGGTGATCCGGGTGCGGAGTCGTCGCAGCAGCATCGGGAATCCCGGACCGGATGGCGGAGGACGGAATGCGCGTCCGGCCGACACCGAGTTGGATGGGGCGGTGGTGGCGGAGTTTGATGGGGCAGCGAATCTGGACAACACGGTGGACGGCAGAGGGCCGGGTGAAGTCCTGGTCACGCAGGAGGGTGCGGCAGGCGAGACAACGGTGGAAGAGGCGATGAGCGGAGCCACCGAGAACGACGAGACGGTGGAGCAGGACAATTCGGTCGAGGTGGTGTCGAGTCTGATCGCGATGGATATCCCGGCACCGGTGGTGTCGGACCGACCGTTGGTTTTCCTGGGGATCACGCCGGCGGGTCGTGAGAACTTCTTCCTGTTGAAGGACTGGCCTGAGCTGGAGTTCAGGCATCAATCGCCCCGGCACGTGTTGCGGTTGACCGACCGGCTTTCCATCACCGTGCTTGCTCCATCGGGCGTTGGCGATTTCTCCGCGTTCATCACCACCCAGAGTGATCCGGTAGCCAAGCATGTGTTGATCCGTGAGTTCAAGGAGACGGGCATGTATGAAAATGATGGGACTGCGAACCAGGTGCGGTTCAGCAATGTGAACAATCCGCTGGATGATCTGTTGTATGTGAAGGATGAGGAGATCCTGGAGGTCCGGGTATCTGGACCGGGATTGGATGATGAAGAGGTCATCCGGGTGATGATCGATCTCGGTGAGTTCGCGATGGCGTCGGTGGAGCATCATGACCGGGCGGACAGCCTGAAGCCGCGGTTTGATTTCGAGTCCTCGTTTCTGGATGCAGCGGACGGATTCAAATGGGCGGATGCCGGGGTGATCGAGTTCCCGGACGATGTGGCGAGGGCGGCGGTCGATGCAGGTGTTCCGGACGGGGACAACGCCATGCGCCGATTCCTCCAGGCATTTGGAGATCCGACGAATCTGGCGACGGGCGAAGCGGATGTGCTGTACCTGCACACGCATGGCACTGCATCAGGCTTGATCCGCGATCACATCAGCGACGCCCTACCCGGTAGAACCAACCGGGCAACGGTGTTGAATCCGTTGGGGCACCTGGCGGAGGACGGACGTTGGAACAGTGATGCCGACTGGTTCATCTCCGAGGCGTGCGCAATTTTGTTCGGCGGGTTGGACGGTGCGCCGCTTCCCCCGGGGTCTCCGCTACAGGTTGGGGCGTTGAACTGGCGCGAAGTGATGCGGAGCAGTACGCGTCCGCCGCACGGGATTCTGGGGTTTGCCTTTGGCAAGACGGCGGATCGGAGTGTGGCCCGGAAGTTCCTTTCTGAACTCGGGTTGGGTCACGGGTATGTCGATTCGTGGAAGGCGGCGTGTGAGGCTGGAAATCCGCCGATGCCGTGGGCCGCGCTTTACTATTCATCGACCCGAGATGACACGGTGAGAGAGCTCACGCAGCATCCGCTTCCGGGGGGAGCGATCCGGTACGACAGCTTTGTGGGGATTCCCGAAGGGTTGTGCTTTGATGCGACGGAGTGCTGTGCGGGGGATGCGCACCGGACGCAGATCCAGGCGGGGCTGTGGGTGAAGACGGAACTGCTGGGACAGACGGTTCCGACGGAGATACCGGTTGGGTTGCCGGCGCGAACGGAGGGATTGCTACAACCCGGGGCTGAACTGGCCGGGTTCATGAAACGTTCCGCGGAACTGGAATCCTTGTGGGGATCAGGTGCCCGGCGCGTGTTGTCGGTACCCGGTGCAATTGATGGCGATGAAGCACGGCGCCGTGCCGAAGCATTCCTGGCGGAGTGCGGGATCGGGTCGGACCGGTTGCGTTGGAGCTACACGGGTGAGGCGAGGCAACAGACTTTTGTGGGCGATGTCCTTTCGGAGCCGGTGGTGACGGCCCGGGTGGTTCGCTACGAGGTGATGAGCCAGGGACTGCCGGTGAGCGGTAGTGGAGTCACGGTCAATGTGACGCCGGAAGGCATTACGCGGGTCGGAGTGCTGAAGGTGCCGATGCCGCAGAAGACGGCGGATGTTGAACGGGCGCGGCCGATGAAGCTGGAGGCGGCGTTGGCCGAAGTCTGGGCCGCGCGCCCGAACAGTGCGACGGATGCGAGGGTGGTGGTGATGTCGAAGCTTTGCTGGAAGGCGGTCGGGCCGGGAGGCGCCAAGGTGGTACCGGCCTGGGATGTGCAATGGGCTCCGGCGGATTCCGCGGGGGCAGCCACGGGAGTTCCACAACAGATATGGATCGACGCCGTGCACGGCCGGATCCTGGAGGTTTCCAAGTGATCCATCTGCGTCAGTTCGGCATCGGATTCCTGGGCATGCTCCTGGGATTGGTGACCCAGGTTGTTGCCGCCACACCGCTCACCACGCTGGAGTATCGGGTCACCGGGCAGGAACTGCGGGTGTCGCCCGTGGCCTTGGCGGTGCCGAAGGGGATTGGCGGCTCGCTGAATGTCGAGTTGTTCGGGTCAGGCGCGGCGGAATCGCTGACCGGCATGCTGGTGGAGGCGACCCTGCGCGGGCCATCGGGACCGGCGCAACGGGTGCTCGGGACCTTGGGTCAACCGCTGTTGCTGCCGCCGCTTTCATTGGTCGGTGATTACCAACTGGATGGCATTCGACTCGCCCGGCTGGAGGGAACGAACCTCGTCACGGTGCTCGACGGTTCGCCGGCGTCGGTCCCGATCCGGGTGTTTGATGAAGTGCTGGTGTCGCGGGTGACTTCGCGTCCGTTGACGTCGGCGGAGATCGAGGAGAAGGGGATCTTCATTGATGAATCGAACTTCCGCGCGGTGGAGTTCGAGGTGGGATTCGTGCTGGATGGTAGGACGGTTCCGGTGCGGTTTCCCGTGGTGACACCGCGGTTCAATGAGAGCAGCGAGATCATTCCCGCAGCGGAACTGGAGGAGCGGCTGGTGTTGGCCCAGCAATTCAATGAGGCGAACTTTGGCCGGGTCGAATTGCCGCCCGAACTTCAGACCGCGCGTCTCAACATCCAGGTCCAACCGGTCAACTTCCAGCTCGTGGACGGCGATGCCGGTGGTGTCGGGCTCCAGATTCCGCCCATCCCGGCGTTGATGGTGATCCCGGGGAACATCGGATTCCTCAACCAGTTCTTCAGCGTCCAGTTGTTCACGGAAAACGCCGCACCCGGCAACTCCGGATTGAGTGTCCTCAATGTGAAAGCCGAACTGGTGTTGCCACCGGGGGCGGATCGGATCCCTGCCACCACCTTTGAAGAACCCGGCGATGATCCGTTGCGCTTTGCGCGGGTGGGGGCGGGTCGGGAGATCCGCAGTGTGTTGCCGGTGACGCGGGCCGGACCGGACGGCGAGTTCGGGACGGCGGATGACATCGGACGCCTGTTGCCGGGCGAGGGTGGGCAGGCGGAATTCCTGGTGGAGGGATTGCAGGAAGGATTGCACCTGATGGAGGTGAAGTTGACCGCGGATCTTCAAGGACTCGCGGCGGGCATCGTGCAGATCACGGGCAAGGCGGCGGGATCGGTGCTGGTGCGCAACCCGAATTTCTCCCTCGCCTTCAGTCATCCGCGGACGGTGCGGGCGGGAGAACCGTATGAGTCCAGTGTCACGGTCTTGAACACGGGTCTGGTGCCGGCGAACCGGGTGCGGATCACCCTGCCCAAGTCGTCGTTGAGCGGCGCGGTGTTCGAGGGCGATCAACAGCCGACGGTGGAGTTGGGCGATTTGTTGCCGGGCCAGACGGGCACGGCGCGGTTCCGATTGCGGGCGCAACGGACCGGTTCGATCAAGTTCTCGAATCTCACGACGAGCGATGATGCGTCGCGTGGGGCGTTCGTGTTGACGATGGGCGTGGATGAACGCGGGGTGGCGTTGTCGCCGGACACGTTGTTGTTGCCGGACCTGGTGACGAACCTGCCGCCGTCGTTGCGGATCGCGGCGGACCGGATGCTGGGCCAGGCGATCAGTGTGGCCACGGCCGGCCGGGTGCCGCCCGGGGTTTTGCCCGTACCGAAATCGATGGTGACGCGTCGGGCGGTGGAATTGGCGGAGGCGGGGCAACGGTTGTTGTACGGCGACACGATGGATCGGGTGTTGGCGGATCTGTTGTTGGACTGGCAGGGCGGACGTGAGTTCCAGACGGGTTGGGATCAACTGTTGCGGGAGACCGATGCGGGCGAGGAATGGCGCGAAGCCTTGATGGCAGAGTTCGAGTTGGTGGCGCCGGGTCGGGTGGGATCCCTGTTGGGCGACCTTGGAGAAGATCTGGCGGGGCGTGGAGAACGTTGGTTGATCGCGGGGATGGAAGGGGCTGTGGGCGGGATCGGATTCAGGGTGGGCGATAGCGTGGTGGATTCCGCCCGGAGCAATCTGCCGGGTGCGATTGGTTATGCCGGTGTGGGTGGATCCTGGCTGGTGATGCGGGAACCGGGGGTTGAAGGAACGATTCAATGGCGGGTGGACGAGGCGGTGGCGGCGCATTTGAACGTGGTGCGGATCGGAGAAGACGGGACAGGAACGCGATTCGATTGGACGACGTCGGCCACGGGCGGGTGTTTTGCGTGGGCATTGGATCCGGGTGATGCCGGGTTGGTGTCGGATCCGGAGTGTGATGGGACGCCGGGGGCTGGGTTGGTGGGCAACGCGACCCAGATCATCGAGTTGTCGCCGGAACTGATCTCGGTGCGACAGGATCTGACGGTGTTGGTGGGGCGACCGGAACGGCCGTGTCCAATCGCGGCGATCCGCAACTACGCGAACATCGTGGCGGTGCTGTATTCGAAGCCGATGAAGGCGGACGCGGTGAACGTGGCGTCGGCCTATTCGCTGGATGGAGGCAACGGCGCGGCGTTTGTGCAGATCCAGCCGGGGGGCCGCGTGGCGTTGATCACGTTGCGGGAACCGGTGGGTGGACTGGTCACCCGGACGATGACGGTGGATCCGTCGGTGACGGACAACCGTGGGAATGGGCTGAGTGGACGGGTGCGACCGGTGTTGGCGGATTATCGGGAAGGGGTACGGGTGCGGGGTCGGGTGATCCGGGGTGCGGGTGCAGGAGTGGCGGGAGTTCCCGTGACGCTGACGTACAACGACAAGTACGTGACGCCGTCGGATTGCGCCGGGTGGATCCGGCGGGTGTCGCAGGTGAAGACGGATGCCAACGGGGATTTCGCGTTCGACTTCATCCTGAGCGGGATCAACTACGTGCTTTCAACGACGGACACCAGCGGGCTGAGCGAGGATGAGATCGAGCTGATTCTGGAATCGACGGTGGCGGGTGAGTTCAACGGGGCGAGGTTGCTGAGCTTGTTGCGCGACGGTTCGGCGTTTGATCGACCGAATGAGTTCCGCGGCACGACGGTGGCTGCGGCGGAAGGGGTGGACCGGGCGGTGTTCAACGATGTCGTGGATCTGGATTCGGCACGGACGGGGAGCGAGTTCCCGGTGGTGCTGACCTTCCGCGGACGGGCGACGGTTGTGGGTCGGGTGCTGGCTTCGGATGGGGTGACGCCAGTAAGCGGTGCGAGTGTGAACCTGTTTCCGGATCCGGATTCGCGGGAGTTGGGGCGCGGGGTGTTCACGGATGCGGAAGGACGGTTTGCCTTCTTCGGCGTGCCGCTCGGAGTATTTTCGTTGGATGTGCAGGATCCGGATCGACGACGTCGGATCGTGAGTGGCGCCCTGGATGTGCCCAATGAGATCCGGGATGTGCCGGTGGTATTGAGTGTGGCGGTGGTGGAGACGGGGACGTTGCGGGGGCGGGTGCTGGAACCGAACAACGTCACGCCCCATGCCGGTGCACGGTTGTTTGTGCGGGTGGGTGAGAATCCGTTCCGGGCCGTCACCACGGCTGAGGATGGATCGTGGCAGGTCACGGATCTTCCGGTGGGCACATACAATCTCGCGGCGATCTCGCGGGATCAGCGTCGGTTTGGCAGGCGCAATCTGGTGCCGGTGGCGGGTGGCGCGACCAATTTCGCCGACATCTCCCTCAATGGGACCGCGGTGGTCCGGGGGCGGGTGATCACGTCGGGTGGTGATCGTGGAGTGGCGAATGCGTTGGTGGCGGGCGGTGATGTCCTGGTGCGGACCGATGCCAATGGATTCTTCACGGTGACCGGTGTGCCGGTGGGACGACAGAGCCTGAACGCCGGGGTGGAACGATCGGAAGAAGGGCACGAACCCAAATCGGATCCGGCCTTCGACTTTCCGCGATTCGGTTCAGCAACTCTGGAGGTGTTGCCCGGGGACGACAATTTCGTGGTGATCCAGTTGGCGCCATCGGCGCGGATCACCGGGCGGGTGTTCAATCCGGATGGTTCGCCGAAGGGTCGTGCGATGATCTGTCAACCGACCGATGAAGGGTTCCTGTTCATCTACGCGGATGAGAACGGGCGATTCACCTGGGAGAACCTGCCGGTGGGCAAACGGATCCAGTTTTCCGTCCCGAGCGAATCACCGCCGATCAATGAAACCGCGGTGCCGTCATCGGAAGAGGTGCGGTCGGATCCGGCGGCGGCCCTGGCGCGGGCCTTGGAAACCTTCATGGGAATCAATGATCCGTTCTTGAACGGGTTGGGCGCCGTTTTCCAACCGAGTTCCCACGATGACCGGGCGGTGACGCTCAACTTCGACGGCGATTCCCGCGAGGTCATCTTCCGGATCCGGCCCAAAGGCCGGGTGACGGGCCGGGTATTGAATGGGCAGGGCGTGCCCATCGGAGCGGCGGTGCGCGTCTCAGGCGAGGGACTGTCGGCGAAGATGGATCCGACCATCGTGATCCGTGGGGATACCACCAGTGATCCCCAGACCGGCGAGTTCGCGTTCGAAGGTGTGGCGGTGGGGAACATCCAGTTGCAGGCGGCATCACCGTTCTTTCCGACGGTAATCACGGCGTCGCGGAACACGACTTCGACCGAACGGGATGCCTTGAATGTGGTGCTCCAGTTCCCGCCGGCGCGTGAGGTCAACGGGCGACTGGCTGGGCGGGTGTTTGAACCCGATGGCCGGACGTTGGTGGGCGAGGGAATCCAGGTCGCGATCAGCTTTGGCGATCTGGTGATCGAGACCGAGGCGGATGGGACTTTCGATACCCGGTTCGGTCTCCCTGCCCCGGCAGGGTACACGGTGATCGCGTCGAACCGGGTCGATGGTCTGGTGGGACGCGCGTTTGTGGCGGTGAACCCGACGGGAACCAATGAGATCCGCAACACGGTGGATGTGCGGTTGTTGGGCCGGGGCACGGCACGGGTACGGGTGGTGAACTTCGACGGCACCCCGGCGGTGGGTGCGCGGGTGGAGATCCGGGGTGGAGATTTCCCGGCGGATTTCGCGGAAGGATTTTCCGGCGTGGACGGTCGGGTGGACTTTTCGAACCTGTTTGAGGGTGGGTACGCGGTGCGTGCGGATCTGTTGTCCGGCGCCACGCGGATCTTTGGGCGGGAATCGGTGGTGGTGGTTCGGGACCAGTCGCGGGAAGTGTTGGTGCGATTGCAACCGACGGCTTCGTTGACCGGGCGTTACGTGCGACGGGATGGCGTGACGCCGGTGGCGTTTGCGCAGGTGAACATCGGGGGATTGGGTTTTGCCACGACGGATGCCGAGGGTCGTTTTGATTTCGCCGGCATCCCGATCGGGACACATCGGTTGACCAGCAATGATCCGGTGACCGGACGTGCGGCGCGTCTGGATGTGGCGTTCAACGTGCCGGGACAGGTCCGCGATGTGTTGTTGGTGGAAGGGGCGTTGGGCGAATTGACCGGCGTGGTCATCAACAGCGCGCGGACGGGTGTGTTGGCGGATTCGACGGTGGAATTGCAGATGGATGGAATCGGGGATTCGCGGGTGGTGACCACGGGACCGGACGGACGGTTCAGCTTTGCGAATGTGCCGGCCGGCGGATTCCAGATCACGGCGTTCGACCGGGTGCTGGCCCTGTCGGGTGCGGTGCGCAACACCTTGCCGGAGACGGTCAGCCGGTTGGAGGTCGAGGTGCAGATCGAACCGCGGGCCAGTGTGGTGGTCCAGGCCTGGCGCGGCTCGACCAATGTGGTGGGCACGAACGTGACCGTGTCCATCAGCCTGGGCAATGCATCGGTCTCGGCCGATACCGATGAACTGGGCCGGGCGACGTTCACCAATCTGCGGTTGGGAACCTATTCGGTGACGGCGGTCTCCCGTGTGCCGGAGGACAATCACAATGCTGTCCAGCTGGTCGGGGTGATGGCGTTGAACGCGCCGGGTGCGGCTCCGGATTTTCAGGTCATCCTGCCGGGTGTGGGCGAAGTGACGGGTCGGGTGTTGGCGAGCGATGGCGTGACGCCGGTGCCCAATGCGGTGGTGACCTTCACCCTGCGCAACGCGGTGTTCTTCGGTTTGACCGAATCGATCCTGAGCGGTGCGGACGGTTCCTTCCGATTCAGCAATGTGACCGTGGGCGGATACAGGGTGCAGGTGCAGCAGGCGAGCCTGGCGGCCCAGGCGGATGGCGAGATCCTGGCGGGGGATGAGGTGGACGAGGTGGAACTGGTGTTGTTCGCGAGTG
Source organism: Verrucomicrobia bacterium UBA6176 (assembly GCA_002422905.1). Classification (GTDB taxonomy): domain Bacteria; phylum Verrucomicrobiota; class Verrucomicrobiia; order Limisphaerales; family UBA9464; genus UBA6176. Next base: position 47,146 of record DITU01000142.1, on the reverse strand, counting down.
GAACGGTGATCGGACGCCTCTTGAGGGAAGACGGCGTGACGCCGGTTTCAGAAGCGGACGTGTCCCTGGCATTCCGTCAGTTGGGCAGTTCCCAAGGACGGGCCAGCACGGTGACGGCAGAGGATGGAACCTTCCAATTCACCGGCATCCCGCTGGGGGATGTCCGGTTCACCGCCAACGTGGATCGGTTTGGCGGCGTGCTGAACGTGAATGGAATTGTGACCACCGATGGCGAGGTGCTCGATCTGGGCGACCGTCGCATCGATGAGTCCGTGCCCGAGGTGTTGTCGGTGTCGCCGGTGTCGGGCGCGGAGGAGATTTCGGTCACGACGGATGTCGTCGTGATCTTCAACGAGGCGTTGGATCCTGCGTCGATCGGGCGCGGTGGAATCTTCCTGCGCAGCGCCACGGGCGCTGCGATCCCGGCGACGTTGAGCCTGGAGGATGCCGGCGATGGAGTGATGCGCCGGGTCCGATTGACTCCGGTGAACCGGTTGCAGAGCCGCGTCTCGTATCAGTTGGTGATCATCGAGAACGACCGACCGGCGGTGTTGAACATCCCCGAGATGTCGGGTCCGACCGATCTTGAGGGACGGTTTCTGGCCGCACCGTTCCTCGCGACCTTCACCACGGCGGACAATGATCCGCCGGTGTTGGTCTCGGTGTTCCCGGCGGACAATGAGGAAGAGATTGATCCGCGGTCGATCCTGCGCCTGTCGTTCAGTGAACCGATCCTGTCTGAGGGGAATGTGTTGGTGATGACGGGTCCGGGCGGTCCGGTGCCCGGTGTGGCCAATGTCGGCTTGGGAGGATTGGTCCTGGCCTTCACGCCGACCTCATTGTTGGAGCCCAATGCCACCTACTCGTGGTCGGTGTCGAATGTCCGGGATCTCGCCGGCAACATCTCCGAAAACCAGCCGTTCACAGGACGCTTCAATACGCTGGACACCGTGGGGCCGGTGATCGGCGAGTTGCGCATCGCGGACGCGACGTCGCCAGTCGCCGGTCGAACGGTTTTTCTCGAAGCCGTCCTCGCGCAGGACGAACCGGGTGCACGCGTCCGGTTCGAGGATGATTCAGGCGTGTTGGGCACAACATCCCTGGTTCCATTCCGGGTCAGTGTGAAGTTGCCCGACTCCGGGAATCGCACCTATCGGGCCGTCGCACTGGACCGATTCGGTAATGAATCCGCCGCCGTCGCGCTGGAGGTGGTGACGGTGGAAAACGAGCCGCCGGTGGTCACCATCGTCCGAATCAATCCGCTCAGTGGACCCGCTGCGGGTGGGAGCACGGTGCGATTCAATGTCAGTGCGACGGACGATGTCCTGGTGACGAACCTGACGGTGGTGGCGAGCGGTTTCGTCCAGTTCACCAACAGCTTCCCGAATGGCGCCGTCCGGCTCATCACCGCCTCCATTCCGGTCGAGGTGCCTGAGGGATCGGAGATTGTCTTCACCGCAGTCGCCCGGGATTTCCGCGGACTGGACTCGGTGCCGGTCGTACTGACGGTTCCCCTGATTGAACGTCCGCTGCCGCAACTCAGCCTGGTGACGAATGTCATCGAGTTGGCCGAGGCGTCAGTGACGAATGTCGTGGTGACAGCCACGCACGCCGATGGCGGTTTGGCGCGTCTGGAATTGTTGGGGACGAATTTCGTTGTCCTTGGTTGGACCAACAACGGTTCGACCAACCTGAACCTTTCGCCCGCTGTTGCTGAAACGAATGCGGTGTTCCGCGTCGCCACCACCGTGGTCGGCACCAACGACCTCGTCATCCGCGCCACCGGCACCAACGCCCTCACCTCCGACATCGTCCTGCGCGTCGTCGGCCTCGCCGACCTGGATCGGGATGGCATCGCGGATCGGGACGATCCCGACATTGATGGGGACGGGTTGACGAATGAAGAGGAATTGGCGTTGGGAACGGATCCGCGGAATCCGGATTCGGACGGCGACGGATTGAATGACGGGGCCGAGGTGGCGTTGGGGACGGATCCGTTGGATCCGGATACGGATGGTGACGGGGTTCCGGACGGGAGTGATCCGCGTCCGTTGGTCCCCGGGTTCCCGCCGGTGATGGAACTGGCGACAACCCTCGAGCTGGTCGAGCAGGTGGTGCGCGAGGTGTCGGTGCGGGTGACCGATGCGGACACGAACCTGGTCGAGGTGCGGGTGGTCAGCGCGGGATTGTCGGCGTTGTGGACGGCGAATGGTTCCGCGCTGTTGACCACGGTGCCCACCAACGAGCTGGGCTTGGTGTTGCGCTTCAATCCGGTGACGCCCGGGACGCTCACGGTCCAGGTGATCGCCAAGGATGCCGATGAGATGCGCACCACCAACGCGGTTGAAGTGTTGGTGTTGGCCGACCTGGATCGCGACGGAATCCCGGATCGGGATGACCCCGACATCGATGGGGACGGGTTGACCAACGAAGAGGAGTTGGCTTTAGGAACGGATCCACGGAATCCGGATTCCGACGGGGATGGATTGAATGACGGCGCGGAAGTGGCGGTGGGTAGCGATCCGCTGAATCCGGACACCGACGGGGATGGATTGTTGGACGGGGTGGACAGCAATCCGCTGGTGCCGGCGGCGACGCCGACGCTGGAGTTGGTGGAGACGGTGGAATTGGTGGAACGCCTGGGCGGACTGGTGTCGGTGACGGCCCGGGACGGAGACTCCAATGTGATCCGGTTGCGGGTGGAGAGTCCGGTGCTTCCGATCGTCTGGACCAACACTGGCTTGGCGGAGTTTACGTTTGCCCCGGTGGGCGAACAGATCACGGCGTTGCAGGTCGTGAATCCGGTTCCCGGCGAGTACATCGTGAATGTCATCGGCGAGGACAGCGACGCCCGCAGCGTCACGCGAGGGTTGGCGGTGACGGTGTTGGCCGATCTCGACGGGGACGGCATCCCGGATCGGGACGATCCCGACATCGACGGCGACGGATTGACCAATGAAGAGGAGTTGGCGCTGGGGACGGATCCAAGGAATCCCGACACGGACGGGGACGGGATTCCGGACAACATCGATCCGGACAATCAGATTCCGAATCGGGCGCCGGTCATTGCGGGAGGGTTGGAAGGGGAAGCATTCCGCCTGGATGGAACGGATGATTTCATTGAGTTCGGTTCGTGGTCGGCTGGGACACCGTGGAGCATCGAAACCTGGGTGCGTGCGGATACGATCCAATCGGGGCGCCGTGGTTTTGTGGGAGTGTTCAATGAAAGTCGCGACTGGGGACTGGCCTTGGTGGACGGCGAATTCCGCGCGGTGGCCGGCAATGCGGTGGCGGTGTCGAGCGGGGTGCAGGCAGCGGCGGGTCGCTGGTACCACGTGGCCGCGGTTTACGATGGCACTGTCCTCGCGGTTTATGTGGATGGCCTGCCGCGTGGCCAACGGGTGATTGGTTCCTATACACCGTCGGTGAACACGTTCCGGATCGGGTCGGAGGCCTGCTGCGGCGGGAGCAATTTTGCGGGGACCATCGAGGATACTGTGGTGTGGCGTTCCGCCCGTTCGGCCGCGGAGATCGCCGTCTCACACGGGACACGTCCGGCGGGGGTGGATCCGGCGATGGAAGCGTGGTGGACCTATGATGCGCCGCGGGTGTCGGGTGTGGTGGTGATCGAGGCGGAGGACTTCGACTTCGGCGGTGGAAGCTTTGAGATCGTGGCGAGTGGCATGCCCTATCTGGGTGGGGCCTACGCCGGACGGGTGGGTGTGGCGGGAGTCGACTTCCACAATCCACAGGGCAACGAAAATCCGTCTCCGGTCTATCGTCCCACCGATTCCGTACCGGTGGTCGCCACCACGGACACGGCGCGACCGACCTGGACGGTGACACAGGATTTCAAGGTGGGTTGGTTCAACAATGGCGATTGGCTCAACTACACGCGGTTGGTGCCGGCCAATCGTTATCGGGTGTTCGCACGGATGGCTTCCGGTGGGTTGCCCATGTCGGCCCGGTTGGATCGGGTGACGGCAGGAGTCGGGACAAGTGAACAGGAAACGGCGTTGCTCGGTTTCTTCCGGGGTCCGGCCACGGGTGGGTTCGATGCAAATGTCACGGTGCCCCTGTTGGATGCGGATGGGGTGCCGGTGGAGTTGAATCTGGCGGGGACGAATACGCTGCGCTTCACGATGTTGCCCGACGCCAATCTGGACCTGAATTACCTGATGCTGGTGCCGGCATCGGTCGTGGGTGCCCTGGCGGAGTTGCCGCTGGGCGTGGTGGATCGGGCCGGTCGCGGACATAACGGGGACATCGGTGCGGTGGGTGCGGCGCGTCGGCCGTTGCGGGTGCCGGGGATTGCCCGGTACCGGAATCTGCCGGTGACCAACAACGTGTCCCGGATTCCGGTGCCGTTTGAAGTGACCGATCCGGACGGTGATCCGATCCGGATCCGGGTGGTGCAGTTGCCCGGGCAGGGGCGACTGTTCGTGGCCGGTGCGGTGCCAGAGGAAGATGTGTCGGTGACGGAGACGGGATTGTTGGAAGCCGGGCAGCGCCTGAGGTACGAGCCGCAGCGTGGATCCGGCCTCCCGGATTCCTTCTCATTGAGCTATGCCGACGCGGTGGCCGAAAGCGGCGAGGATCTTTTCCTGGTCCGAACCACGGTGGATCGGTTGGTGGACACCGATGGGGATGGGATGCCGGACGCGTATGAATTCGAGAATGGATTGAATCCCTTGGTCAATGACGCGGATGACGATCTGGACCTGGATGGGTTGAGCAACTTCGAGGAGTTTTCGCAGACGGGTACCGCTCCGAACCGGTTTGACACCGATGGGGACGGGCTTGGGGATGGCGTCGAGTTGGGCTTGGGAACGGATCCATTGAATCCGGACACCGATGGCGACGGGATCCCGGACGGGATGGATCCGGATCCGTTGGTGTTTGATTCGGACATCGATGGTGACCGGATCCGGGACGTGGATGATTCGGACATGGACAACGACGGGTTGTCGAATGAGCAGGAGCTGGGATTGGGAACGGACCCGAGGAAGTTCGACACGGATGGGGACGGTTGGCCGGACGGATTGGAGGTCGAGGCGGGGTCGGATCCGTTGGATGAAACTTCGGTGCCGGTGTTCTTCCATGTGAGTTCGCCTGCGGTCGGGTTTGTCCTGCCGGCGGCCCCTGCGGTGCTACCGGGTCAGGTGACACTTGGCGTGATCGTGAGTGAACCGCCGGTGGCGTTGGTGTTGCCGGTGGAACCGGCGGTGAATCCGGAACAGGTGACGCTCGGAGTGATCGTGAGTGAACCTTCGGTGGGGTTGGTGCTGCCGGTGGAGCCGGCGGTGAATCCGGAACAGGTAACGCTCGGAGTGATCGTGAGTGAACCGCCGGTGGGATTGGTATTGCCGGTGGAACCGGCGGTGAACCCGGAACAGGTGACGCTCGGAGTGATTGTGAGTGAACCACCGGTGGGGTTGGTGTTGCCGGTGGAGCCCGCGGTGAATCCGGAACAGGTGACGCTCGGAGTGATCGCGAGTGAACCGGCGGTGGGATTGGTATTGCCCGCCAGCCCGAGTCTGGTGGCCGGGCTCCAGGGTCTGATCGTGGCCGAACCGGAGGTGTTCCTGCGACTCGACGTGGACCCAGGTGCCGTCGGTCCCGACGGGGGACTGGGTGGAAGCGGTTCGTCCGGTGGGAACAACCCCGGCGGGGGTGAAGCGGGTGCCGGTACCTTCCGACTTCGCCTGGTTGAATTGACGGCTGCGGCCGGTGAAAGCCGCTCAGCCAGCGTCAGTGCCGCCGCATGGCAGGTGGTGCTCGAATGGGACGGATCGGTGGACGGCCGGTACGTGATCGAGTCGAGCGCCGATCTGTCGACGTGGTCCGCTGAAGAAGCACAGGTGTTGATGGCGCAGGCCGGAAGGTTCCGTGCCCGGTGCGTTGCACCCCAACCTGACGCCCAGTTTTATCGTGTCCGCCAACTGCCTTGAACCGGGTCGAACCACTTGGAAGCAAAACTGATTTTTCCGAAGCACCTCACCATTTCCCAATGATTCCATGAAAACTCCATTCCCATACCTTCAGGGGTTGGCGCAGCGCGGCGGCCAGTTTGTCCTCCGCCTGACGGCCATCACGTGCGTCGCCGGCCTGGTTCACGCCCAGGGCTTCGATGTCGGCAGCAACGGTTCGCTCGGTGACGTGGTCATCGACACCAACACCACCCTCGACCTGCCACCCGACGGCAAGCTCCACGTCCACAGCCTGACGGTGAACGCGGGGGTGACCCTGCAGTTCAATCGCAATGTCCGGAACACCCCGGTCTACATCCTGTCGCAGAGCAACGTGGTGATCAGTGGCACGATCAATGTCAGTGGCGGTGCTCCAACTCCGCATTCCGGGGGCCGGGGAGGTCACGGCGGCTTTGACGGCGGTAAACCGGGGAACGGCCCCGAGTTGCCACCCGGATCCGGTTATGGGCCGGGTGGTGGGCGGGCGGGCAACAACGACTGCAATACGGCGGCGAGCTGTGCGGGTGGTTCCTACGCCAGTTTCGGGCGGACGTCTTCCACCGGGATCTACGGCGACAAATTCCTCCTGACGATGGTCGGGGGATCCGGCGGCGGTGGTTCGTCCGAATCAACGGGCCAGGGGGGTGGAGGTGGGGGAGGCGCCATCCTGATCGCCGCCAACACCCGGATCGAAGTAACGGGCTCCATCCTCGCGCGGGGTGGATTCGGGGGCGCTTGCGCCAACGGCGGCAGTGGCGGCGCCATCCGGTTGGTGGCGTTTCGGGTGTCGGGGAACGGATCGTTGAACGCCAGTGGCGGCGGGTCCGCGAACTTCGGATTCAGTACCGCCGTCGGTGGCGCAGGCCGTGTCCGGGTCGATACGATTGAACGCGATGGTCTGAATTTCAGTGCTCCTTCCAGTTCCTTCACCGCCGGCGGCAACCTGATCGCCCTCCCGCCCGTGTCGCCCACGCTGGCCACCATTGAAGCGGCGGGGAATGCGGTTCCCGAAGGAAGCGCTCCGCCGACCTTCATCCTGCCTTTTGGTTCCTCAGCGGAACGGACCATCAAGGTGCAGGCCCGGGATTTCGGTCGGAACGTTCCCATTCTGGTGACCCTCACCCCGGACTCCGGCCCGCCGATCACCGTCGAGGCCGAGATCGACAATACCACGGTGAATCCTGCGGTGGTCGAGGTGCCGGTGACCCTGCCGGTGAACACGCTGGTGACGGTTCATGCCTGGACGCGGTAGATCGCGTGAATGTCGGTTCTGGACCTGATGTTGGGGCTGGCATCGGGTGCGGCCCCGGATTCAGGATCGGGCGATGAAAAGTGCATTGCTGGTATTTGCGGTGTTGTTGGCGATGGGACTGAGTTGGACCGTGGTGAGTGCGGCGACGCCGAAGAAGGCGAAGTTGCGGCATGTCGTCGCGTTCAAGTTCAAGGACACGGCGTCGCCGGCCGACATCAAGCGTGTGGAAGAGGCCTTCGCGGCATTGAAGGGCAAGATCTCGCAGATCGAGGCCTTCGAGTGGGGCATGAACAACAGTCCGGAAGGGCTCAACAAGGGATGCACCCATGGCTTCATCCTGACGTTCGGGTCGGAGAAGGATCGGGACGCCTACCTGATCCACCCCGATCATCAGGAGTTCGGGAAACTGGTGAAGCCGGTGTTGGCCGATGTGTTCGTGGTCGATTTCTGGACCAAGGAATGATGTGCGGTGCGAGGGGAGGAGTTGCCGAAAAGAACGAAAAAGGGCGCAAGAGGGCTGCGGATGGTGGCCCAGGCTTTTCAGATCCGAAGAGGCGGAATCCGCTCCGGCAGGCGGTCAGGAATAGTCCGCGGAATCCGTATCTCCGGGTGGGATGGAAGCCAGGCAGGCGATCAGGCGCTCCAACAGGGGATGCTGGGACAACTTCAGGCGTTCACGGGCGGCTTCCAAGGTGAAGAAACTGGCCCGATCAATCTCCGGCCAGGCATCCCAGCGACCCGACCCCGGCGGCCACTCGATCTGCACGTGGTTGCTGCGCAGGGGTTGGGAGTCGTCGTAATCGCCGGCGAACGCCCAGGCATGGACGGTCTTGCCCCCTTTTTGCCGGATGGAACCCAGTTCGAGGTAGGGACCTTGGGGTTTGATGCCGACTTCTTCCTCAAACTCCCGGATGGCGGCATCCAACAGGTCTTCGCCCGGTTCGAGTTCGCCCTTGGGGATCGTCCAGACATCGTAGTCCCGATTGGGAAACCACGGCCCGCCCGGGTGGGCAATGAACACCTCCACCCGTCCACCCCGTTTCCGATACATCAGGAGTCCTGCGCTCACGCGGGCTCTTCGATGTCGGTTCTGGGCTGTGTAGACGGCCATGGGAGGTAGGAGGGCAGTGTTGTAGGAAAGGGTCACCGAACCCGTTGAAATACTTATCAGGAATTGCCGTGGACGCGCAACCGTGACGGTCGGGACAATTCCATCCCGCTCACCCCCTTCTCATTTTTCAGACCTGACCATACACTGGCCGTCCATGGCAGCAGCGGCATTCGATTCAATTGAATCAGTCCTCCGGGATCTCCGACGAGGGCGGATGGTGATCGTGGTGGACGATGCTGACCGGGAAAACGAGGGGGATCTGGTCATGGCCGCCGAGAAGGCCAGTCCCAAGGCCATCAATTTCATGGCGCGATTCGGTCGCGGGCTCATCTGCGTACCCACCACCGGCGAGCGGCTCCAGCAACTCGGGATCGAGGAAATGGTGGCCCGCAACCAGGACTCCTTCAAAACCGACTTCCAGGTCACCGTCGATGCCGCCGAAGGCATCACGACCGGCATCAGTGCCGCTGACCGCGCGCGAACGATCCGCGTGTTGTGTGAGCCAACCGCCACCCCGGCGGATCTGCGGAAGCCGGGACACATCTTTCCGCTGCGCGCCAAACCCGGTGGAGTCCTTCGTCGCGCGGGTCACACCGAGGCAGCCGTTGATTTTGCCCGTCTCGCCGGCTTCCGGCCGGTGGGCGTGATCTGCGAGATCATGAACGATGACGGGACCATGGCCCGGCTTCCCGAGTTGCGCCGGTTCGCGCGTAAACATGGGCTCAAACTTTGCTCGATCGCGGATCTCATCCAGTTCCGGCGCCTGCGCGAGAAGTTGGTGGAACGGGTCGAATCGATCCAGATGCCCACCGATTACGGGGACTTCGACCTGCATCTTTACAGTTCCAAGTCGGATGGACAGCATCACCTCGCCTTGGTGAAGGGAAAGGTCGATGGGAAGAAGGGAGTGCTGGTCCGGGTCCACAGCGAGTGCCTCACCGGCGATGTCTTTGGTTCGCGCCGTTGCGATTGCGGGCCGCAACTGCACGCCGCCATGAAGCGCATCCATCAGGAGGGGGCTGGAGTCATCCTCTACATGCGGCAGGAGGGCAGGGGAATCGGGTTGGCTCCCAAGATCCAGGCCTACAAGCTTCAGGAGCAGGGGTTGGACACCGTCGAAGCGAATCTCAGACTCGGGTTTGGAATGGATCTGAGGGATTATGGGATCGGCGCCCAGATGCTCGTCGATCTGGGGCTCAAATCGATCCGACTCCTGACCAACAACCCAAAGAAGGTCGTGGGACTCCAGGGCTACGGCCTCGAGATCCTGGAACAGTTGCCGATCCAGATCCCTTCCAACCCGCACAACGAAAAGTATCTGAAGACCAAGCGCGAGCGCATGGGTCACGTCATCTGAACCAGAGTACCCATTCCGGCCGAATTCCATGCTTCTACCCACCGCTCACCCCCCTGCCGTTGATGGATCCGGGATCCGCGTCGCCATCGTGGCTTCCGAATACAACGCCATCTACGTGGACGGCATGCTCTCCGCCGCATTGGATGTCCTGAGGGAAGCCGGAGCCACTGGCGAAACCTTTCGGGTGCCCGGCGCATTCGAGATTCCCGTAGTGGCTGCCGTCCTTCTGCGTGAACCGAACGGCCGACCTGATGCCGTCCTCTGTCTCGGCCTGATCTGGCAGGGCGAGACGGATCATGCCCGGCAGGTGGCTGGGGCTGTGACCACGGCGTTGATGGGATTGCAGGTGGAGACGGGCGTCCCGTGCGTGCACGAGGTGTTGACCGTGACCAGCGAAGCCCAGGCTCAGGCGAGGTGTCTCGATCCACAGACCAACCGGGGGCGGGAAGCGGCAACAACCGCCCTGCGAATGGTGCGCTTGTTGCGAGGTCGGGGAGTGGGGTTTTGAATGGGGAGCGCAGGCAGGGCGTCCGCCGATCAACGCTTGTGAAAACTTTCACGAAACGCTTGCCGGTCGGATGACCCGTTATTAGCGTCCAGTGAGTTTTCGCGCGCTCAACAAGGTTAATGTCATGAAGTACACGTTCCTCCTCTCCTCCCTGTTCCTCGGATCAACGGCTGTCCTTGCGGGTGATGTCACCGGCAAAGTCACCGTGAAAGGCACTCCCGCCGCCGAACGCCCGATTGCTCCCCTGATGGCGGATGCAAATTGCGGCAAGGCGGTCAGCGGACCGGTCAACACCCGGCACTATGTGGTTGGAGCTGATTCGGGTCTGGGAAATGTGTTCGTCTATGTGAAGGCTGGCCTGCCTGAAGGATACAAGACCGAAGTTCCCGCCACCAAGGCGGTGATGGATCAGGTCGGCTGTCTGTATGAGCCTTATGTCATGGGAGCCGTCGCCGGTCAGACGGTGGAGATCCGCAACAGCGATCCCTTCCTCCACAATGTCAATTTCATGAAGTCGGCTGTTGGCAATCCGACGTTCAATTTTGCCCAGGGCAAGGGAGCCAAGCCGGTCGACAAGGTGTTCGCCAAGGAAGAGGTCTTCGTGAAGCTGCAATGCAACGTTCACCCTTGGATGTTCGGATACATCGGTGTGTCGAGCAGCCCCCACTTCGCGGTCACCGACAAGGATGGCAAGTTCACCATCAAGGGTCTTCCCGCCGGCAAGTACACCCTCGGATTCAAGCATCTCAAGGGGGGTGACCTGACCCAGGAGGTTGAGGTCAAGGATTCGGGCGCGACTGTCGCAGCAGCGTTCGACGTGAAGTAAACGCAAAGTCTGTCGTGGCCGTCGTGTGCAACCCACACGACGGCCTTTTCCTTTGCAGTCGGCCCCTTTCCCACACACTTCACCCCACTCTCCGTTGCTGATTCGACGGACTGCGCGGATCAATCTCCCGATGGATCGTACTCCCTCACCCAGTTCCAGATCGCGTGCCGTCCACTGGATGGCTGTTTTCACGGCCGTCTGGGCGCTGCTCGTGGTCAGCATCGGAGGTCTGGTCACGTCCAAGGGAGTCGGGATGGCAGTACCTGACTGGCCCACGACCTACGGCTACAACATGTTCTTTTTCCCATTCGACCAATGGGACGGGGGAATCTTCCACGAGCATGTGCATCGGTTGGTCGCCAGCGTGCTGGGTGGGTTGACCATTCTCCTTGCAGCGTTCCTTCAAGGGTTGGACCGGCGTCGCTGGGTCAAGGTTCTCGGGTGGGCCGCAGTGGTGGCCGTGGTGATCCAAGGTGTTCTGGGTGGCAAAAGAGTTGTCCTCAACAGCGTCGATGTCCTGGGCATCCCGGGTTCGATCTTTTTCGGCGTCCTCCACGCAGCACTCGCCCAACTGTTTTTCAGCTTGTTGATTGTTCTGGCGGTGGTGACTTCGGGTCGATGGTTCAGTCGTTCCGCGGTTGAACCTTCCGCATCCGGGCGGCCGCTGGCTCCGTGGTTCGCCCTGCTGGCAGCGGGGACGATCCTCCAGTTGCTGGTTGCTGCCAGCATGCGGCATCAGCATGCGGGATTGGCTGTTCCCGATTTTCCCCTGGCCTACGGCCGCGTCTATCCCAAGACCGATCCGATGACCCTGGAATCGGTCAATCAGCGGCGGATGGGTGTGGTCGACGATGCCCCGGTCACCCCGTTCCAGATCCATCTGCACATGGCGCACCGCTTTCTTGCAGTGGGACTCGTTGCGGGCGTCCTCCTTCTGCAGCGGAAGGTGAGCCGGTTCGATCCGACCTGGCGGCCCGCCAGTCGGGTTTGGTTGGGCCTGTTCGGCCTTCAGTTTGTGCTCGGCGCAATCACCGTCTGGACCAACAAGGCAGCGGACCTGGCCACGGCCCATGTCGCGGTGGGCGCCATGACCCTGGCCTACGGAGTTGCGGTTTCGGTGACCAGGTTCGCGGCGGAAAGGGGCTCGATCAGGGCATTCCAGCCTTGCGAGTCTTCGGGGCGGATTCTAAAAAGCCCGGCCGGTTCTCCTGTAGCTGCGGCGCGTTGATCCCTCATGTCCTTGAAAGTCTCGAGCGAAGCCATTGCAGTTCCTGTTCCGAGCGTCACCCGCTCGGCAACGGGGGCTTGGTGTGATCTCTTCAAGGCACGTTTGACGACGCTGGTGCTGATGACGGCGGCGGTAGGGTATTTCTTTGCGGAGTCGGGCGTGTTCCGGGGTTGGCAATTCCTCAATCTGATGGCCGGAACCGCCTTGCTGGCGGCCGGGGCGGCTGCCCTCAACCAGTACCTTGAACGCGAGTACGATGCCCGGATGCACCGTACGGCGAGTCGACCGTTGCCCAGTGGAGCCATTGAACCCGCTGTGGCGCTCTGGGTGGGAGTCTCGATCTCGGTCATTGGCATGCTCCAATTGACCTTCCTGGTGAATGCCCTCACGGGTCTTCTGGGAATGTTCACCCTCGCCAGTTACGTCTTCATCTATACCCCGATGAAGCGTTGGACCACGCTCAATACGTTGGTCGGGGCTGTGCCTGGTGCCTTGCCGCCCCTGATGGGATGGACGGCGGCCACGGGGTCCCTCGGGGCAGGGGGATGGGCATTGTTCACGATCCTCTTTTTTTGGCAGATCCCGCATTTCATGGCCATCGCGTGGATTTATCGCGATGACTACGCCCGGGGCGGCTTTCGGATGTTGCCGACGATGGATGAGGGAGGTCGCCGCACCGGGGTGGCTGCGGTTCGTCATTCCGTCGCGTTATTGGCCTTCAGTCTGTCTCCGTTCGCCATGGGCATGGCGGGTCGGTGGTATGCCTCGGTGGCGCTCCTTCTCGGCTTGGGGTTTCTGGTGGGAGCAATCCGATTTGCGGCCACCTTGGGGCATTCGGCGGCACGGCAGTTGTTTTTCGCCAGCATCATCTATCTGCCGCTGACCCTTGGAGCCCTGCTGGCCGACAAGAAGACCAGCCCAAACCCGAATCCGCCCCTTTCCAGCCTCCCTTCATCCCGCGTCGCTTCCGTCCAAACCCCGTTCATCCTTTCGCAATAATACCCAATGAGCACCGCAACCAGCCATTCCCACGCTCCTGCGCACGGGCATGCCGTGGATCACCACCACGAGCCAGGCTTCTGGCAGAAGTACATCTTCAGTACCGATCACAAGATGATCGGTATCCAGTACGGCCTCACATCCCTGTTCTTCCTCCTGTTCGGCTTCATTCTGGTGATGTGCATGCGGTTCCAGTTGGCCAATCCGGAAGCGCCAATTCCAGTATTCGGCAAGCTGTTGGAACTGATCCTGGGTGATGCCGCCAAGGGTGGGTCCATGACCGCTGACCTCTACAATTCGTTTGGTGCAATGCACGGAACGATCATGGTCTTCCTGGCGATCGTGCCACTGGCGTTCGGAGCATTCGGAAATTATGTGACGCCGCTGCAGATCGGGGCTCCTGACATGGCGTTTCCCCGGTTGAACATGGCTAGCTATCACCTGTTTTTCTGGGGTGGTGTGCTGATGATCGCCAGCTTTTTCGTGCCCGGTGGTTCGGCCAAGTCCGGATGGACCTCCTATTCGCCCCTGGCCACGGTTGCCGAATTCGGCAAGCCCTTCAACGGCCAGACCATGTGGCTGATCGGCATGGTGATCCTGATCACCTCTTCCCTGCTGGGGGCCGTGAATTTCATTACGACCATCATCCAGTTGCGGGCCAAGGGAATGAGCTGGATGCGTCTGCCGTTTTTTGTATGGGCGCAGTTCGTGACCGGCTTCCTCCTCCTCCTCGCCTTCCCGCCCCTGGAAGCAGCTGGCGTGCTCCAGCTTTCGGACAATCTCCTGCACACTTCGTTTTTCCTTCCGAACGGCCTGGTGGTCTCGGGACAACAACTCCCCGTGAGCGGTGGTGGCAGCCCGCTCCTGTGGCAGCACCTGTTCTGGTTCCTCGGACATCCAGAGGTCTATGTGCTCATCCTTCCTGCCATGGGCATCGTGTCCGAAGTCATCGCGAACAACACCCGCAAGCCACTCTGGGGTTATCGTTCCATGGTCTACGCGGCCATGAGCATCGGGTTCCTCAGCTTCATTGTCTGGGCGCACCACATGTATCTCACCGGCATGGGAACCAAGGTTTCCACCTTCTTCCAGACCACGACCATGATGATCTCGATCCCGTCGGTCATGATCCTCACCGCCCTGTTCGTGTCGCTCTGGGGCGGGTCCATCCGATTCAACACACCCATGCTGTTCGCCCTGGCGTTCCTCCCGATGTTCGGCATTGGTGGGCTGACCGGTTTGCCGTTGGGTTTCAACGCTTCCGATATCTATCTTCACGATTCCTACTATGTCATCGGGCACTTCCACTATGTCGTGGCTCCGGGAACCATCTTTGCGATGTTTGCAGGAATCTATTTCTGGTTCCCGAAGATGACCGGTCGCTACATGAACGAACTGCTCGGCAAGATCCACTTCTGGATCTCGTTGATCGCCATGAATCTGGTTTTCGCCCCCATGTTCATCCAGGGCATGCGCGGAATGTCACGCCGGATGGCCGATGGTGGCACGGCCTATTACGGCGCCGATGACATCGCGCTGACCCTGAACAAATCGATCACCCACGCGGCGGTCCTGCTCGGGTTGGGGCAGATCCCCTTCATCATCAATCTGTTCATGAGCATCAAGAATGGACGGAAGGTGGAGAACGACAATCCCTGGAAGGCCACCACGCTGGACTGGGCGACGCCCACTCCCCCGCCTCACGGCAATTTTGCGGCGGAGCCGGTCGTGTTCCGCGGTCCCTACGAATACAGCGCGCCGGGTTCGAAGGCCGACTTCCTGCCGCAGGACCAGAAGTCCTGATCTGAAGCTTCTCAGGATCCCCCAACATGGAAATCCCCTATACGTACAAGCCGAGACCGGATACCGGTCTCTACAATGCCAAGGTCGGAATCTGGCTGTTCCTGGCATCCGAGATCATGCTCTTCGGAGCCCTGTTCTCGTCCTATATCCTCCTGCGGGTCCAATCGCCCGAGGGCTTGTGGCCCATTGTGGAAGGAGGCTGGCCGAGCGGCTTGCTCAACATCCCCATTGGCACCTTCAACACCGCCGTCCTGATCACTTCCTCCGTCACGGTGGTATTGGCGTGGGCTGCGCTGAAGATGAACAACTTCGCCGCCTTCCGTCGCTACATGGTGGTGACCTTGGTCTGCGCCTTTGGCTTCCTTGGAATCAAGTCCTTCGAGTACAATGAGAAGTTCACCCATTATGAACTGCGGATGACGGATGGGTCGGCCCATACCGGACATCTGGAGGTGAATGGAAAACACCCTGGATTCTGGGATTTCGGGGCCATCTATAACCTCGAGAGGTTGCAGTCCGAGTCGGTGACCGAGGTCAAGTTCACGTTCGATCCTCCCAAGCCCAAGCCGGGTGAAAAGCAGGAGGCTCACGCGCATGAAACCAAGACCATTGCGGTGGGCGACATCGCCAAGTTGCGTACCTTCACCCCGTCGACCCACACCTTTTTCGGCATCTATTTCGTGATCACGGCACTGCACGGCCTGCACGTGTTGGGTGGTGCGCTGGTTCTGGGCTACTTCGCGTTCCCGGGAGCCTCCATGTGGAAGTCCAACCCGGAACAGTTCACCAACCGGATCGAAGTGGCCGGGCTTTTCTGGCACTTTGTCGACCTCGTCTGGATCTTCCTTTTCCCTGTCGTCTATCTCCTCTGAACCGAATTTTCCATGAGCGATTCCTCCCATTCCACGCCCCACTCTGGCGGTCATGACGACCATGACATCGCTTCCCACATCAAGACGTACCTGATCGTTTTCGGAGCCTTGCTGGTGGGGACGGTCATCACGGTGGGCCTTTACTACGTCCATTTTGAAAGCATGGCGGTGACCATTGCGGTTGCCCTGTTCATTGCCTCCATCAAGGCGTTCCTTGTGGCTGGCTATTTCATGCACCTATTGTCCGAGAAGAAGCTGATCTACTCGGTGTTGGCCGTTACCGGGATCTTCTTTTTTGCCCTGGGCGCGCTGACCATCTGGAGCAGCAACGATACCCCCAAGAACACCGAGATGAAGGCGCCCTATGTCTCTTAAGGCATTCCATATCGTGTTCGTGGCCGCATCGGTGATGCTTTGCCTGGTGCTGGGCGCATGGGCCTATGGCCGTTATCAGCAGGCAGGAATTGTGGCTGACCTGGGCTGGTCCATCGGGAGTTTCGCAGCTGCCGTGGGCTTGATCGGGTACGGGTGGTATTTCCTGCGGAAACTCAAGAACATCAGCTACCTTTGATCATGAGACGACGATTGATGACCTTGATTGCCTTGGTCGCAGGATGCTGGGTGGGCAGCCCGGTCGCGATGGCCTGCGCAGCCTGTTTTGGTCAGTCAGATTCTGCCATGGCCAAGGGGATGAACGCCGGCATCTTTGCACTCCTGGCCTTTGTTTTCGCCGCATGGCTGGCTTTCGGAAGTTTCTTCGTATTTATCGTCCGCCGTTCCCGGAACATGACCGAGCCGCTTCCAGGCGATCAGAACGATCCTCAGCACAATTGACCTCTTTCCCCCCAATCAACCCATGTTTGAGATTCTCAAGAAGTTTGGAATGCCCGAGCCAGCATCGGCTCATGCATCCGGTATCGACGACTTCATCGGATACGTTCATATCCTGATGTTGATCCTGTTTGTGGGGTGGTTCGCCTACTACCTGCTTGCACTGTTCAAGTTCCGGGCGTCAGCGAACCCACGTGCGGATTACACCGGCGTCAAAAGCCACATGTCCACCTACCTTGAAATCGGTGTGGCTGTCATTGAGGCGGTGCTGTTGGTCGGGTTCGCCATCCCGCTCTGGGCCCGCGCCGTCGAGGAGTTCCCGGTCGCCAAGGGCGATCCGGCGACCGATCCGATCGAGGTGCAGATCATGGGGCAACAGTTCAAATGGAGCGCCCATTTCACCGGTCCCGACAACAAGTGGGGAAAGCAGGATATCAAGAGTGCTTCCGCCACCAATCCGTTCGGGTTGGTTGGAACCGATGATGAGGGCAAGGATGATGTGGTTTGCGCGTTGGGTGAACCTTTCAAGGTACCCTTGGGTCGCTCGGTCATTTGCCGGATCTCGAGCATGGACGTGATCCATAGTTTCAAGATTCCAAGCATGCGCGTCACCCAGGACGCCATTCCTGGCATGACCATTCCCGCCCATTTCAAGGCAACCCAAGTCGGTTCCTTTTCCATCACCTGCGCGCAACTCTGTGGCAGTGGTCACTCCGTGATGCGGGGTGACTTTGAAGTGGTGACGCCTGAGGAGTGGGAAAAGTGGTATGCGGAGAAGGCGGCTGCCGGCGGTGGTGCGGGTAGTTTCGAGTGATGTGAGTTGCGAATGGGCACCTGAGATCGTGTCCGCGGCCGCGGCCAATCAGGCCCGGCCGCTTTTCCTTTTGTGGTGAGCAAGCAAGAGAACATTGCCTGGGGAACGTTGATCGCCGTCATGTTGACGGTGAGCGTGGCCTATGCACTGCAACGGCTTCGAGATGACGTCCCTGTCTCAACCGCGCTACCGGTTCTGGCGGAGGTCGGCCGGTTCCAGTTGACCAACCAGTTCAGCATTCGGGTGGGGCGTGAGGAATTGGAGGGATATGTCTGGCTGGTGAATGTCATCTTCAGCCGTTGCCCTGGTCAGTGCCATCAGTTGAGCCTTCAGATGGCTGAATTGCAGCGCAAGCTGCCGCAGGAGTTGCCGATCCGTCTCATTTCACTGACGGCCGATCCCGAGTTTGATTCGCCCGCCGTCCTTCACCGTTATGCGGGACGGTATGGGGCGGAGAGCAACCGGTGGCTGTTTCTTACCGGGCCGAAGCGCGAGGTCTATGACCTGGCGATGCAGGGGCTCAAGTTTTCGGTCGTGGAGAATGAGAATGCACGGGATGCCACCATTGATGAACTCTTCATCCATTCTGCTTCGTTCGCCTTGGTGGATCGCCAAGGGCGATTGCGCTCAATGGTTCAGATTGAAGACCGGGATGCGATATCGCGGATTCTGAAGGAAGCACGTGCACTCGCCGAGGAACCTTGGAAATGAACCTGAACCAATTGCCGCTCATCAATGCATGCCTGAACGGTTTTGCCGGTATCCTGCTGGTTGTGGGACTGATATTGATCCGATCGGGGAAACGGGAAGCCCATCGAACCTGCATGCTGGCGGCGTTCGGTACATCCTGTGTGTTTCTGGTTTTGTACCTGGTTCACAAATTTTTGGTGGTCAAGGGGCTGCATACCCGATTTGCCGGCCCGCCCAATCTGTTGCCCGCCTATCTGGTGATGCTCTTCAGTCATATCGCCTTGGCCATTGCGGTGGTTCCGCTGGCCTTGGTCACCATCCACCGCGGATTGGCCAAGCGGTTCGATGAGCATAGGAAGATCGCGCGGTGGACCTGGCCGGTCTGGATGTATGTCAGCGTTACAGGTGTTTTGGTCTACCTGGCGCTCTATGTCGTCTGGCCGGGCAAACCCGGTTTGAACTGACAGGTTGGACTTCCCGGAGGGGAAGCTCTTTCAGTTGCGCGGTGCCGATTCCCGACGGGTTGTCGCCCACTGCAATGCATCGAGAACCATTCTCTCGGTCAGGTATTCGGGCAGTACCTTTGGAGCCTCATCCTGATTGATTGAGTAGACCAGGACCAACGGTACACCCGCGCGTTCGAATCGACGCAGTTCCTGGGCGATCAGCGGATCCTCAAAGGTGAAATCTCCCAACAAGGGAACAATCTCCTTGTTCCGGATCTCCTCGATGACGCTCTCGACTTCGATGGCTATCCGTTTGTTTTGCTGGCAGGTGGTGCACCACCTTGCGGTGAAATCAACAAACACAGGCTTTCCGCTGCCTCGTGCCATTGCCACGGCGCCCGGCGACCAAACCTGCCAGGGAAGACGATGATCTCCTGAAATCTGGTCCTTGTTTGCACGGTCTGCGGGGGAAGGAGGATTCCTCCAATCGACCTCGGATTCGAGCAACCAGAGATAGGATCCCACCAGCAGGAATCCGATGATACCCCAACTCAGCCCATGGCGCTTATGGCTGCGCTGGATGAATTCACCGAACATCCATGCCACCATGGCAAGGACTACCAGGAACAAGCCCAACCATAGGTGGTCGCCAGGTCCGTAATGCTCGGCTGCGAGCAGGAACAACCAGATCGCAGTTCCCAGCATGGGAAAGGCCATCAGCGTCTTGAAGTTGTTCATCCAGGGGCCTGGCTTGGGCAACTTCTTCAGCCAGCGCGGTTGAAAGCAAAGCACCACGTAGGGGGTTGCCAGACCCATTCCTGCGATGAGGTACATCAGGAGGGTGACCCAGGGACTTTGGCCTGGCTTGAGGGCGTATCCAATCGACACACCGAGGAACGGAGCGCTGCATGGGGTGGCGAGGAGGGTGGCGAGAACTCCGTTGAAGAATGCGCCGCTGAGTCCCTCTTTCTGGGCAAGGGCACTGGTGGTATCGACCGCCTTGCCGCCGATGGAGATCTCAAAGGCGCCGAGGAGATTGGCTGAGATCAATACGATGAGGATCGTCATCAGGACGAGGAAGGTGCTGCTCTGGAAAAGAACCCCCTGATGGACGGATTTGCCGGCTAGTGAAAGGCCGATCATCACTGCTGCAAGGGTTGCGAAGGAGGCCAGCACTCCTGCGCCATACATCAATCCCAGAACCCGGACGCGGGCCGGAGATTCCTGCCCCTGACGCACGAAGCTGAGGATCTTCAGGGCAATTACAGGAAGAACGCAGGGCATGACGTTCAGTATGAGTCCGCCAATGAACGCAAAAGCCATCAATGTCAGGAATCCTGTCGGAGTGAGGACCGAAGGAGCCGGGGTGGAGGTGGCTTCGGGCGCCGCGCCAATTCCTGCGGAAATCTGGAAGGATCGGACGGGGGTTCCATCTTCGGTGGTCTGCACCAGGAGTCCGGCAAGGGTGCCGGGCCAATTTCCATCGCTGGCTGAGACGGGCTGGTCGATGGCTATCCGACCATCAGTCCTGGGTTGCCCAGGCTTCGAGGGACCAAACTCCAGGTTGTCGGAGAGATCCGGGAAGAAATCCCAGCGACCGAGGGAATCCGGCGCAAGGAACTCGATCTGAAAAGTGCGTTGGGTACTGGAACTTCCCGCATCCAATTGGACGGTGACGGGGAAGCGCTGGGGCTCGGGCAGGGCCTGACGGAAGCGGACGAAAGATGGGGCCTCGGTTGAGGGAATGCTGGCGGAGCTGATCTGGAGAGTGACGCTGACTTCGTCCGAGCGTGGAACGCACTGCTTCTCGCACTCCAGCCAGCGCACCCGGGCAGACAGGGTCAACAGCCCTGGGGGCAAATTGGAGGACAGGGTGAGGGGGATGAGCAGGGCATTGGTTCCCTCGTAGGCGAAGACGGCTCCGGCCTCTTCCTTGAGCTTGCGCGGGGTTGGCCAATCAATCGCCCCGGCTGAAATGCCCTCGGGCAATTCCCAATCGATGGTGGTTGCCTGACCTCCGGCGCCAGCCTCACCGGGATTCTTCCAATAGGTATGCCAACCCGGTGCGGACTTGAGGATGACGGCGGCCTGCAGGGATTCTCCGGGGCGTGCCGCCAGACGATCAAGGACGAGGATGACCTCGGTCTGGGCCTGAGCCCAGGCGCGATTGGAGGAGAGGCATCCAAGAGCCAAGGCCAGGAAAGGAAACCAACGCGACAACATCAGGTTCACGATGGCCTATTTGGCTAGGTGAGCAATGGGACAAGAGGTCGGGATAAAAAAAGGGGGCGCCGAAGCGCCCCATGAAGACGAGAGACCAAACGGTCTTTTCCGTCAGGTTACTTCCGGCGGAGAGCCAGAAGCATCAGGCCGGCGCCGCCAACCATCATGGCGACAGTGGTCGGCTCGGGAACAGCGGTGACGGTCGCCGTGAAATTCGCGGTCTGACCAGCTCCGAAGTTTTTCAACGCCCAGTCATTGGCGCCGGGACCGGTCTTTTCCCAGAAATCATTGCCGCTCAGACCGACCGACGGAGAACCTCCGGGGACGATCAAGCCAGCGAGTTCGCCAACTCCGAGGGTGCCGAAGTCCACCGTGTAAGTGAACCGGTCGGGGATGATGTTGGAGGGATCATAGCCGAAGCCGATGCCGACGACCCCACCGCCGTTGACTACGTCAACAGTCGTGGAGTAAAGCACCGAGCCAGGGGAAGCAGAACCATCAATCAGCGGACCGTCCTGATTGTAGATGCTGAAGGTCAGGCCACCGGCCCGCTCGAAATTCGCCGAGTACTCGAAGCTGAATCCTGTGAGGACACGTTCGGTACCAGCCAAGACCACTTCATCACCATACTGTCCACCGGTATAGCTGAAGTTGCCTGAACCCGAGTGTTGATAAACCGTCGCCGCAGACACTGACAGACCAACAGTCAGTAGGGACAACGCGCCAGCAAACTTAATCATTCCAGAGGCCATATTCTCGTCTTCAAAAAGGGTTAGCGCTAATTCAACAGCCCCGACAAGCGAGACTTCACGTAGGTAACCGGTTCCACACCTCTTCCGTCAAGGGTTTTTCTGGAACGGGCCATGATGGATGTCTGCCTGGTCCACTACGACGGAGTCCCAAGAGATGGCTTCAGGCACTGTATTGGATCGCAGGGATCCCTCTTCAAGATCGGTAAAGACCGGTTTTTCCCAGTCTTGCGAGAAACCGCTGGCTGCGTAGCGTTGCCGGCACCTCATTTGAAAGCATTGGTTGAAACCGCGGGTCGACGCACGGAGCGAGCTTTTCTGGTCGGGCTGGAACTCAAAGGGCGTTCGACGTGGGATGTCCGGGATTCGTTGGACGAACTGGGTGAACTGGCCTCCACCGCCGGCGTGGCGGTGCTGGGTGATGGCCTCCAGAAGCTGGAGGCACCCCATCCCAACACCTGTATTGGCCCGGGAAAAGCCGAGGAATTCGCCCTGAAATGCCGGGAACTCGGGGTTGATACGGTGATTTTCGATGACGAGTTGTCCGGGGCACAGACCCGGAATCTGGAGGAGTTGTTCGGGTGCAAGGTTTTGGATCGGACTTCCCTCATTCTGGAGATCTTTGCCAGCCGGGCGCGGACCCGGGAGGGAAAGCTGCAGGTGGAATTGGCCCAGTTGCAGTATCTGCTTCCCCGCCTGACCCGCTTCTGGACCCACCTTTCCCGCCAGCGCGGCGGTCTTGGTGCCATCGGTGGCGAAGGTGAATCCCAGTTGGAAGCCGACCGCCGCAAGACCCAGGAACGCATCGATCGTATCCGCAACGAACTGGATGTGGTGCGCCGGCAGCGCGAAACCCAGCGGGACGGGCGTCAGCGCCACCAGTGGCCGCTCGCATCGATTGTCGGATATACCAACGCTGGAAAATCAACGCTGCTCAACGCGTTGACCGGAGCGGGGGTGCTCGCGGAAGACAAGCTGTTTGCGACCTTGGATCCGACGACGCGGCGGTTGCGGCTTCCCACCAACCAGAGCGTGCTGTTGAGCGATACCGTGGGCTTCATCCGCAAGTTGCCCCACGGTCTGGTCGAGGCTTTCAAGGCGACGCTGGAGGAGGTGGTGGAGGCGGATCTCCTGCTGCACGTGGTGGACTCCAGTCATCCGCATGCCGAGGAACAGATCCGGGCGGTGAATCTGGTGCTGGAAGAGATCGGGGCCGCGGAACGACCCACCCTGATGGTTTTCAACAAGGTGGATCGATTGCCGGATCGGGAGGCGTTGCGTCGGTGGGAAGGATTGTTTGCCCGTTCGGTCGCTGTATCTGCCCGGACCGGGGAGGGCTTCGACGAACTGTTCGCTGAACTGGGCGTCTGCCTGAAGCCGGTTCGCCGGGAACTCGACCTTGGGATTCCTTATACAGAACAGAAGGTCCTCGCCCGGGTGCACGCCCTTGGTCAGGTGTTGGAACAGGATTTCTCAGGTCCCTTCGCCCGGGTTCGAGTCCTGGTGCCCCCGCATGTGCAGCACGAGTTCCGCGATTATGTGATCGCGGCCCGCGCGGGTGCGGAGGCGTCCCCGGAATCGGGCAAGTGACCCTGCTTGACGGTCTTTCGCTGAATCGAGAAGACTGATCAACGTCCGCGACGCGCCATGAATGCTTCCAACTCTTCCTCCTCCTCCTCTCGCCGTGATTTCCTCAGATCCGGGTCTGCTGCCGCCGCCGTTGCCTTGGCGGCTCCGGCAATCCTGATCCGGGAACGGGCATTCGCCCAGAACTCGGACACCCTCAAGATCGGTCTCGTCGGATGCGGCGGCCGCGGCACCGGTGCTGCCGGCAATGCATTGACCGCCGATTCCAACCTGATCCTCTGGTCTGTCGGTGACGCCTTCCCGGAGCCGATCGACGGTTCGGTCAAGAGTCTCAAGGAACAGTACGGCGGCCGGATCCAGGCCGAGCCCGACCGGCAGTTCTCGGGGTTGGATGCCTTCAAGAAGGTCATCGATTCCGGTGTGGACGTGGTGTTGCTGGCGTCTCCTCCCGGATTCCGCCCTGAACACCTCCGCTACGCCATCGAGAAGGGTAAGCATGTCTTCTGCGAAAAGCCGATGGCCACCGATGCCCCCGGCATCCGCCACGTGATGGAGACGGTGCGGATGGCGAAGGAGAAGAAGCGGAACATCGTGGCTGGCTATTGCTGGCGCTATGACCTTCCCCGCCAGGCGTTCTACCAACAGATTGATGACGCGGCTTTGGGTGAGGTCGTGGGAGTCTATGGAACCTATCTGACTGGTCCGGTGAAGCCGATGCCGCCCGAGACATCCAGGCCGCCCGGCATGAAGGATCTCGAATGGCAGATGCGCAACTGGATGAACTTCACCTGGCTCGCGGGTGACGGTTATGTCGAGCAATGCATCCATACGGTCGACAAGGTCCTTTGGGCCTTCCGCGATCAACCGCCGGTCAAGTGCACCGCCAACGGTGGACGGGTGAATCCCAATGGTTCGGGAAACATCTTTGACCACATCACCGTGGTCTATGAGTGGGCAAACGGTGCGCGTGGCGTGGTTGCCCAACGCCAGATTCCCGGCTGTTACAACGACAACAGCGACTATGTGCTCGGCACGGCCGGCAAGGGTTGGTCGGGTTGGGGTGCGCCCTATATCAAGGCTGGCGACCAGATCAAGTGGCGTTACAAGGGTGACAAGCCCGACATGTATGTGGTCGAGCACCAGGTCCTGTTCAAGGCCATCCGCGAGGGCCGGTTCCACAACGATGGTGATCGCATGATCACCAGCACCCTGGCTGGCATCATGGGACGCATGGCGGGTTATACCGGTCAGGAAGTCACCTGGGAACAGGCGCTCAACTCCCAACAGAAGCTCGTCCCCGACCAGATGTCCTGGGACATGTCGCTTCCGGTCCTCCCGCAGGCCACGCCCGGCAAGACCAAGCTGGTCTAAGTCGCCTCAAGTACCGCACCGGCCCGCTCAACCCATGGATCGTCGTTCCTTCATGACCCTGGGTTCAGCGGGTCTTTTCGCGTCGATGCTGCCCGACGCCTTCGCCGCCGAGACCACCCGCAGGATCCGCAAGGGAATCATGTGGGGCACCGTGGGTGTCCCCGGATCCATCCTCGAAAAGGCGCGGGCAGTGAAGGCTGCCGGTTTCGAGGGGGTTGAACCCATGGGCGGCATGGATGTGGATGAAATGCTCCGGGCATTGGACGACACCGGATTGAAGGCGGGCAGCGTATGTTGTCATACCCACTGGGCGAAGCCGCTTTCAGATCCCAACCCCGCTGTCCGGGCCGTGGGGGTGGAAGGGCTTCGGCAATCACTGAAGGACGCCAAGCGGTATGGCGCCCCTGCGGTGCTCCTGGTTCCGGCGGTGGTCAACGAATCCGTCGGCTACGCGGATGCCTATCGGAGGTCCCAGGAGGAAATCCGGAAGGTCGTGCCGTTGGCCGCCGAACTTGGGGTCAGGATCGCCATCGAGAATGTCTGGAACAACTTCCTGCTGAGCCCGCTGGAGGCGGCCCGGTACGTCGACGAGTTCGAGTCGCCTTTCGTGGGATGGCATCTCGATTGCGGCAACCTGGTCCATTACGGCTGGCCCGAGCAATGGGTACGCATCCTCGGCAAACGCATCGTCACCCTGCACATCAAGGAGTATTCCCGGGTGAAATCGGACAAGCAGGGCAAGTGGGCCGGGTTCGATGCCGAGTTCCTGAAGGGCGACAACAACTGGCCGGCCATCATGAAGGCGCTGGATGAGATCGGCTACGCGGGATGGGGAATCGCCGAGCAGGGCGGGGGTGGTACACCGGAGGGATTGAAAAAGTTGAGCGGCGAGATGGACCAGATCTTCGCAGCCTGACGAAGGTCACCTCATGCACGTCGAGTCGGCTCTTCAACTCTATTCAGAGCCTGTCCCCAAAGTGCTGAAGCCATTGACAGCCACCCGTTGAATCCACGCCACAAGAGGGCTCATAACGGGCAAAGTCCCCCTCAATCATGGAAATTCGACCTTTATGTGCCCTGACCGTCTGGTGGCAATCCAAATTTGGTCCCCGGCGGCACCTTCAACCCGAAGGGTTGGAAGCCGGTAGCCCGGGGTCGCGAAGCGCACCCCGGGAATGGATGACAAATCTATATCTACCCCGGAGGGGTTGCAGAGCTTTCTCATACCCCTCCAGGGTAGGGACCCATTCGGACGCATGACCCGGGGTGTCGCTTCGCTCACGCCCGGGCTACCGGCTGAAACGCCTCCGGCGTAGGAAACACACCGTTTGTCGCGGAGATTGGGACGTACCTGGGTGCAGTTGGGAATATGAAAAACAGGGTGGTTTGGGACAGGCTCTATTTGGCCGGGACCATGCAGTCGGATCGGTCGCCCCGGCTGGATCTTCTTCCGCAATGCCTTTGTCGTTCGCTCCTTACGGATCGGTAAGCGTAGGGCAGCGTGCGCCGTCCACCGCGCCCCGGCTTTGACATCGCAGTTTGCGATGTCAAAGCGGCGGTTTCCTCGGCGGTAAGCCGAAAGCGGAAATCGCCCGGAAACCGGTCCAGGTTTCGTTTTACCGCTTCATTGAAGCGGAAGGTGGGCACGCCGTAGAGCCGGGCCAGATCGGTATCCAAGATGACCCGTTCGCCGCGAACCTCACGGAGCAGCGGTTCGACAGGTTCGAGCACAGTCACGCCCTGTTTCTTCTTTGGCATGTCGCAGTGGGTCGCAGATTGCGACTGGCTGACGGCCGGGCTTTGAGTTGGGGGTTTCAGTTCCGCTGCCACCACCCACCTCGCCCGCCCGCCGGATCGAGACCCTTTCCCCGTTGTCTCAGTTGAACTTGTTCTTCCGATAAGCGCCCATCTTCGGCGCGTCCGGATTCACTTCGGGGCCGAAATAACGCAGGCAGACCAGGGGTTCGGTCTCACTGGAATTCTCGAAGGTCACACCGGCCTTGGCACCGTCTTCGGTGCAGAAATACTCGTCTTCGGTCAGTTCATGGAAACGGATCAGCTTGGGACTGACCAAGGGTTGACCGTTGATCTTGCCGGTGCCCTGAACGCAGATCAGGCCATAGGCACCGGTGTCCTTGATGACGCACTTCGTCCCGGGATCCACGGTGAGTTCCTTGGCGGTGAAGAGCTGTTCGCCATCGACCTTTCCATAAACGATCCAGCGGTCGACGTAGCCCTCGTCGCGGGTGTCGGCGACGGGGACGGGTTCGAGGTAATGGTTGTCCTTGAAGTTCGGGTCGACGTTCTTGTCCCAGTCGAGTTGGTCCACGATGAAATCGAGGTCCTTGTGCTTGCTCTTCGGCATGTCCTTCACGAGCAGGCTCCAGGGAACTTCGCGGCCTTCGACGAGGTTTTGGTACATGCCGAAGACATCGCTGCCCCACTGGGGTTCATAGGTGCAGAGGCTGCCGGGCGCGTGGAGGATGCACGGATCGATCAACCAGCCCGAACCCACCTTGAGGCGGTAGGCTTTGGACAGGTCGAGGATCCCGTTGTCGCCCTTGTTCCAGTTTTCAAGGCACTTGCGGACCTGCGCCTTGGTGGTGCCGGGCTCGAAGCCCATGAAGGTGTAGGGGAAATTGTTGCCGACGTTGTTGTGCTGGGGCGGGAAGTAATAGCTCTCGGGTTTCCCTTCCTGTCCGACGAGTTTGGCCTGTTTGGCCGACTGGTGCATGTGGTGCGGAATCGGACCCATGTTGTCGAAGAACTTCGAGTAGACAGGCCACTTGCCGTACTTCTTCCAGATCGACTTTCCGACGAGTGTGGCGCCGCAGTCATCCACGGCCTGCTTGAGGGTGAAGCGTTCCTTGCCGACCACGCAGTAGTTCAGGCCTTCGTCCGCGGCCCGACCTTCATTGGCGGTCACGGTGGTGGAGGCGAACCAGCGCTCATCGATGCCACCCCGGTTCAACCCATAGGCGTAGGTGTCGTCCGGGTGGAGCTTGATGCGCAGGCCGGGTTGGAGGAACGAGCGGGGAACCCAGGCCGGGGCCAGCCGGAGCAGGCCTCCCGTGCGGGTGAGTTCGGCTTCAACCTTGGATTTCGTGGAGCCTTTGACGGTCTTGAGTGCGGTGACGGTGTTCATGTGTGCGCAGGATTTGCGGCGGTGCACAAATCCTAGCGAGGGGTTGGCGGCGGGAGAATACGATTCTGGCGTTGGGCATTGATGTCATTGCGCCCCCCAGCAGTGAAGCGCTCCGTGGGTCCTTCGTGGACACGATTTCGTGGGCTGGGATATCTTTTGTTCATCCCCTTGGATTCCTGTTCATGACGCCGTTCCTTGCCGAACTGGTGGGCACTGCCCTGCTCGTGTTGTTGGGTGACGGGGTGGTGGCCAACGTGGTCCTGAAACGGACCAAGGCCCACAATTCCGGTTGGATTGTGATCACGGCTGGCTGGGCGCTGGCGGTGACCTTCGCCGTGTATTGCGTGAATCCGATCAGCGGGGCCCATCTCAATCCCGCCGTCACCGTCGCCATGGCCGTCCTTGGGAAGTTCGATCATGAAATACATCCTCGCCCTGGATCAGGGGACAACCAGCTCCCGCGCCATCCTCTTTGATCATGCCGGCTCGATCATTGGCGTCGCCCAGAAGGAATTCCCCCAGATCTTTCCCCGGCCGGGCTGGGTGGAACATGACCCGGACGCCCTCTGGTCTTCGCAATGGGAGGTGGTGCAAGGGGTGCTCGAACGGACAGGCATCGCCCCGGGCGAAGTGGCGGCGATCGGGATCACCAACCAGCGCGAGACCACCCTCGTATGGGATCGGAAAACCGGGCGCCCGATCCACAACGCCATCGTGTGGCAGGATCGACGCACTGCGGGGCATTGCGAGGAGCTGCGTCAGCAAGGGTTGGCAGCGAAGATCCGGCGTCGGACTGGCCTGGTGTTGGATGCCTATTTCAGCGCCACCAAGATCGCGTGGCTGTTGAAGCATGTGCCCGGGGCGCGGGCCCGCGCGCGGCGCGGTGAACTGGCGTTTGGCACGGTGGACACGTGGCTGGTGTGGAATCTTACCGGGGGTCGCGTCCACATCACGGACGCCACCAACGCCTCGCGCACGCTTCTCTACAATCTTCGAACCGGGGACTGGGATGACGGGTTGCTCGACCTGTTCGACATCCCGCGCTCCATGCTCCCGGAGATCCGGTCGTCGTCGGAAGTATATGGAGAAGCCGTTCTCGGGTCGGTCCCGGTACCGATCGCTGGAATTGCCGGGGATCAACAGGCGGCGTTGTTCGGGCAGGTCTGCCATGGACCCGGCCTGGTGAAGAACACCTACGGCACCGGATGCTTCATGCTGATGAACACCGGCACCCGGCCCATCCCGTCCAAGAACAACCTGCTCACCACGGTCGCGTGGCATGTCGGCAAGGAGCGGGAATTTGCGTTGGAAGGCTCGGTGTTCATCGCCGGAGCCGCGGTTCAATGGCTGCGGGACGGCCTGGGAATCATCCGGACCAGTGCCGAGGTGGAGTCATTGGCCGCCAGTGTTCCCGACAATGGCGGAGTTTATCTCGTGCCTGCCTTCGCCGGGCTGGGTGCGCCGCATTGGGATCCCCACGCCCGCGGATTGCTGGCCGGGATCACCCGTGGCACCAGCGCCGGACACATCGCGCGGGCCACACTGGAAGGAATCGCCTACCAGGTGGCCGATCTGCTGGCGGCGATGCAGTTGGATGCCGGGATCCCGCTTCGTGAACTGCGCGTGGACGGCGGGGCTTCCGCCAACAACCTGCTGATGCAGTTCCAATCCGACATCCTGGGAGTGCCGGTGGTGCGTCCGAAGGTGACTGAGACCACGGCGTTGGGGGCAGCCTACCTGGCGGGATTGGCGGTGGGATTCTGGCCCAGTCGAGCGGCCATATCCCGGCAATGGCAGGTGGACCGGAGATTCAAGCCGACGATGACCAAGGCGCGCCGCCAATCGTTGATGGCGGGTTGGGAACGTGCGCTGGACCGATCCCGCGGTTGGGCGGCTTGATCCGGGGATGACTGGGGTCCGCTCCCCCGGTCTTCGCCCGTCCCAATGAGAGGCGCAAAATAGACAAAAATTCTGCGTCATGCGCCGCTGTGGATTGCGTTGATCCGTGGTGGAATGCCTTCGCCCCACCGACCCAACCCCTGTTCGGATGCAACCCTCCCCAGGGACCTGCCTGGTCGGGTTTCGGGGTCGGGGAATGGCACCCTCTCCCGTCGGGAACTGGAGGTGGCCGGGCTTCTGGGATTGGACCTGAGCTATCACGCGATGGCCAAGCGTTTGTGTGTGAGCCGCGAGACCGTGCGTCGCCATGTGAAGCATATCTTCACCAAACTGGGTGTCCGATCACGTCACGCAGCCGTCCATCGAATGCACCTCCTCGGATGGATCGCGGTTCCAACCATTTCTGCGGCGGGGTTGGGGGAGGGTTTGAGGGTCAAGCCAGCGGAGGATAATGTCCTATAGTCACATGATCACCGTTTGGGACGCGGTTGGCTCAAACCCGCTGGCGGAGATTCGGCATCCGCTTGGAGCCATTACGACTGTGATCTTCGGGCATGGAGGCGATTGGTTGGCGACCGGATCACTCGATGGTTTTGTGCGGCTGTGGAACACGAAAAACTGGTCTGAACTTGTGAGCCCCATGAGCCACGGTGACAGCGTCGGTGCCTTGGCCCTTGACCCCAGAAGCTCCCGATTGGCCTCAGCAGGCGCTGGAGGTCTTGTGCGAATCTGGGAACCGACTCTGGGCCGCGCCTTGAGGGAGATGCGGTGGCAGTCCGAGGACGAAAACGCCATGATCCGTCACCTTGCGTTCAGTCCGGACGGTTCCCTTTTGTCGGTGGTCTCAGGCGACGGCTGGGTCCGGGTCTTTGACCTGAACTCTGGCGCGCAGGCGCTGAAGCCCCTGAAGCTGGAGAGTGCTGGCGTTGAAGCTGCATGGGCAAACGACGGGCAGATCCTCGCGGTATCCGCAGAATCGGGCGACGGATGGCTTATTCCCATCCCATGCCCCGATCACGATACCCCTGAATGGCTTCCAAGGCTGGCGGAGCTGCTATCAGGGAGCGTGACCGGCAACACGGCCTTGCGAGAGTGGGAAGAGTGTCGGCGAAAAGCGCTGGGATCCTCTTCGACCGGGTTCTACCGGCGCTGGGCAGAGTGGTTCTTCGAACGACGGCTGATCAGCCGCGATCCGGTCTGGTGAGCTCAAGCGTGGGGAAACATCGTTTCGGAGATCTGCCCGCCGTCTTCCCGAAGACATAAGCCGAGAAAAGTTCGAACAATTCCGTCACCCATGTCCTTGGACTGCGTTGTAAGTCTGTGGAATGAGCAGACTCAGCGGCGTCAACTGGCCTCAAATCCTTCACTTGTCTCCGGGAGCGAAATCGTGGCGGTCGCTCCAGAAGCTTAGCTGCCTCGCGGCTTGTACCAGCATCTCGATCTGGCCGGCACTTGCCAACACCCAATGCCTGATCCCCGGCGGGGGCGACTCGGACGATGACATCTTCATCGAGATCCAGCGGTCGGCGTATTATCGCCAGACACTCACGGGGATTGCTCCGGGGCCAAATCCAAATGGATCGGGATTTCCCGGCGAAGCCGCGAGCCCGTTTGCACTCGAGGTGATCGAGTCGGGATGGAAGGGATTCAGGTGGGACAACGCGACGATCAACGGAACAGTATCCCTTCAATGGGGTTCCATCGGCTTCACTCAACAGGCGATCAATTGGGGTGGCCACTATTCCAGGTTCGGATCGGAGTCCGAGTTGAGTGCGGCGGCGCGAGCAGGACAGGTTCTGTTCAGGTATCAGGATCAGTCCGGTTCGTTCACGGCGAACCTGAATGCACCGACATGGGATTTGAGGACACCCATGATCGACAACCTCCTGGCCGCGCAGTCGATCCAACCCGGCCAACCCTTCACCCTGAACTGGTTCGGATCGAGTCAGGTGCGGGCAGGCCAGCATGTGATCCTCAAAATCAGCCAATCCCCTCCGTCAGATCCCAGCAACCTGCAGTCTGTTCTGCACACCATACCCTGTACCCTGCCGTTTGCGATCCCGGGCGTGATCTTCATGGCTGGCAACTCCACCAGCTTCACCATCCCTGCCAACACCCTCACCCGGACCGATGTCCGGTACCATGGCGAACTTCAATTCATCCGGCCGATAGGAGAGCGCACCGGTGGAGGAAACTCTTCATGGGCGGTCTCCGTCGGCGACATCAAGACGACCCTGTTTCCACTGGCCATCCTCGGCGGATTGCCCCCCGTCCAGGCACCGACCATAGCGTCCCATCCGCAAAGCCATACGACCATCCCCGGCAGTGACCTGGTTCTCACCGTAGAACCATCCGGCGTGGAGCCGTTCCACTACCAATGGTTCAAGGACGGTGTGGCACTGGAGCATGAAACCGGGGCTCGCCTCAGCCTGTTGAATGCCAAGGAATCCGACAGTGGCGAATACACGGTGTCCGTGCGCAATGCCGGTGGGACCACACAGAGTGATCCCGCCGTCATTCGAATCAGCAGGCCCGCGGATCCCGTGGTGGTGGGGGCAGACCTCCGTATATCCCGGGCCGCAGGCACGGGACTCCCCCGGATCCATGTGAAGGCGCTGGGCACGGGAGTTCTGCTCCTCGAATACAGCCTGGACTTCCGGGCATGGCATCCCTGGCGGAATCAATCCGTGGAGCAGGACCAGGAAATCAACCTTGCGGCGGATGAACTGGGAACCGCCGACACACTGTTCTTCCGCGAATCCACTTCATCGACACCCTCGGTCAACCCATGAGCACACGGGTGGGCATGCATCGGTAAACCGTAGGATTGCCGTCAAAAGTGGTAGCTATAAGAGAACCCCGGCTCCCAAAAATGAATCTAAAATCACCCCGCAGGGGGATGTGCATAGGGACGGAACCATGCACCATGTGCAACGGGTGAGTACCCTGCAGCACGCAATTGTTTGATTGGAGAAGATGATGACTGGATTTCGGAAGAATAAATTGACCATGAAGACTCACATTGCGCCATCCCTGTGTCCAGGCCGCACCCTCGGACTCCCATTGGGATTGTTCCTGTCTCTCTCGATGACGTTGCAGACCGCTGCATTGGACATTCCCTATCAGAACAAGGGAACCGACGGCGTGCTTGCTCCCACCGGGGAACAGTATGTTGTTGATCTATCCCTTGCAGCCACCGGCTCCTGGGACGCGGCAACACCCGACAACGACGATGGCATTTACGACCCCGAAAAATGGGCGGTCGTGTTCAAGTTCTCGTCGATCAACATTCCGGCCGGCACCACCGTTACCTTCAAGAATCATCCAAGCCGCGCACCCGTTGTGTGGTTGGTGGAGGGTGATGTCACAATCCATGGAAGAGTGAATCTCGACGGAGCACCGGGCGACTTGGACGTTCAAAGGATAGTCCTTTCCGAGCCTGGCCCAGGCGGCTTTCGAGGCGGCGATTACGCGATAAGCGGGGTGGGGCCGGTGAGTGGATTTGGACCCGGCGGATCCTTTGGCAATCCGGGAGCCGGTGGCACAGCCTTTGGATTCAGCGGAGCACAGGGCCCGTCCTACGGCACGTACGGCAAGCGGGGCATTGGAGGAGCGAATGTCAATATACCCCCATACGGAAACAGTCGGATAATGCCGCTGATTGGCGGATCCGGAAACGGAAGCGATGGAAACGCCCCAACGGCTGGCGGTGGGGCTGGGGGAGGGGCAATTCTCGTGGCTTCGTCAGGGAACATCGATCTTGGAACCGACGGCCGAATCCACGCCAATGGAAACGGGAGGAACGTGGGGGCGGGCAGTCCGGGTACCGGTGGAGCTGTCCGGCTCATCTGCCATCGACTTCTCGGACGCGGCTTGGTTCAGGCGGAGGGTAGATTCTACTCCGGTCATGGGCGTATCCGCCTTGAAACATTGGAGACCTCCGGATCCGTGGTGGCTCAGCCGTTCACCGTGGTCGTTCCACCGGACAATCCGGTCCGGCTCTGGCCGGATGACAATTCACCCTCGGTGCGCCTGGTCTCGGTTGGTGGGATCGATGCGCCGCCAGATCCGCGGGCCGAAATTGCATTCGGTCTGGTCCAGGGAAGTCGTCCATCAGACTTCGTCCTGTCCGACTCGGCGACGACAAACCGGGTAACCATCGAGACACTGAATCTGGCTACCAATGCAATTGTGACCCTGAGGGTGGTGTCGATTCCGGCCGGTCGCGACATCAGGATCCGTGCCGACCTGTCGGAGGTGGACTCGGAGAACCCGTCTCGAATGCTGTGGACGAAGGTCGTTGAAACGCCACCCGGCTGGCACGTTTTCCAAGTCGTGGCCGTGAGTCCCTGAGGCGTCTGGCCGCCGAATCAGCCTCCCTCAGAATCGTACCCATCACCGCACTCCATGAGCCCCCTTCGCTCTACTCAGCCTGTCCTGTTGCGCGGGTTCGCCCTTGCCTGCTTTCTTGGCATCCTGATCACCGCACTGACTCAGGAGTTTCGTGTCACGAAGGTGGAAGTCGGCGCCGACTTGCAACCCAGGATAATGTTTCCGGGTACCAATGGATTCTATTATATCCTCCGCGAGGGCGCGACGGTTACCAGCATCCTGACCGCCACCGATGTGGTGCTCGGTACGAATGCAGAGGGGGTGCTGTTGGGGCGACCGCTGATGGATCAGGGTGCACGCTTCTTCAGGGTTGAGGCGCGGGACATCACGGAATCGAGTGACCTCGACGGGGATGGGTTACTGGATGTCTACGAGTTGCTGTATCCGGACATTCTCAATCCATTGAATCCGTTGGATGCGTTTGAGGATCCGGACCGCGACGGCTGCGACAACCTGTGTGAAGCTCGAGGAGGAACCAATCCAATGGTCATGGATCAAATCACGCAATTGACTACTTCGCCGACCCATGGGGAATCCGGTGTTGCAGTCACTCGCGAGACCATCCTCAGATTCAGTCAACCCCTTGCCGAAGGGACCGTCCTCACAACGGAAAATCTGTTCGCCACGGCGGTCGGGCGACGGATCCTCTCCAGGGTGGAACTGAGCAGCGACCGTCGAACGGCGACACTGTTCTACCTTGAAAACCTTCCTGCAAGCACCCGCGTTCAGGTGACACTATTGACCGATACCGTCCGGGACGTGCTGAATCAGGCTCCTGATGCAGATGGCGACGGTCAGCCGGGGGGTACATTGGCATTGAACTTTGAAACCATAAGCATTACCCCAATAGAAAATACGTCTGTAATTGGTCGCATTTTTCGCTCGCAACTTGGTTCGGGGTTGATGGCACCAGATAATGTCATTGAAACTCCGCTCGAAGGTGTAACGATTGAAGTGATTGGTGCAGAGGAGATTATCCGGACTAGATCCGACGTCGATGGGAACTTCAAGCTCCAGAACTGTCCAGGCGGAAGATTCTTTGTTCGAATTGATGGGAGAACTGCCGTTGGTAGTGACTGGCCGAACGGAGATTTCTACCCAGTGATCGAGAAGGTGTGGGAGGCCGTAGCTGGACAAGCTAACAACCTAGTTGGAAATGGCGGAACAATTTATTTACCGATAGTCACAGCTGGAACCCTGCAGTGGGTCAGCGCAACAGATCCCACAGTTATAACATTTCCCTCATCTGTGTTGGCTGAACATCCAGAGTTGGTTGGTGTGCAGATTACTGTTCCCCCGAATGCGATGCTATCATCAAGTGGGGTTCGAGGTGGACGAATAGGCCTAGTTCCCGTCTCTCCAGAGCGTCTTCCTGAACCCCTGCCACCTGGGCTTAGTCATATTCTTGATATATCTGTTCAAACGGACGGTGCTCAAAATTTTGATCAACCTTTGCCAGTGCGCTTTCCAAACTTACCCGATCCTTTGACGGGATTACGCTTACCACCTGGGACGAGAACCGCGTTACGTAGCTATGATCATGACATTGGAGAGTGGGTAGTCTCTGGAGCGATGACCGTGAGTTCAGATGGAATGTACATCGATAGTAATCCTGGACATGGAATTCTTAAACCTGGCTGGCACAATGGTGATGGGCCTCCGGAACTACGAAAGGAGCCATGTCGAAAAGCTGGATGCTGTCCGCCGCCGACACGTGTCAAGTGCACATTCCGGTGCTCAAAGGAGTGTGTTGAATATATTTGCACTCCAGCATGGATATATTTGGCTGGTCCTAGAGCGGATTGGATTGTTACCGGGCCAATCAGTTCGATCTTGTGGGCGATTTGTCATAGGCAGTGCGTTCTTAACACTCAAGATTGCTGGGTGAGGTGTCTGCGTGATGAGTGTCGATTTGGAGGCGGCAACTCACGCCCCAGCGTAGAGAGGCGAGCTTCAGTGGCGTTGGATGAAGAAGTTCGGCTTGAAGCGTTGCAGATTCTAACTGACGAGGCTGAAGCAATTGTACAGTACTATAAATCTGGTTTGGAGGTTCCAGATCAAGTGTTAAGGCATGCCGTCGACACCTTGCATTCCATCACAAACCGGCTTGGGATGAATCCTGTTGATTTATTGAATAATAATCAATCAAATCTGGAAGCGGAGTACGAAGAGAATGTCCTAACTGAATCGAATTTGCCCGAGCGAAGAATTCCATTGGCTGCAGGGATGCTGATGGAGAATGGTTCTCTCAATATTGTTAGATCGCATACTGATGGGGACGGTGGGTTTCGAATTGTACCACCATGGGGTAGTCGGATACTATTTGTCTACCTTTTCGATCCTGTTAATTGGTCCTACGGATCTGCAGTCCCAAGGCTGAAAGTCGGCGGAACTGACGATTTTATCGGGCCTATAATGATTCCATTTGATGAGGAAACGGTTGACTATGACGAGGATGGTTTGCCCGACATCGCAGAATTCGTCCTTGGCACCGATCCCTTGAATCCGGACTCTGATGGCGACGGGATTCCCGACGGAGTGGAAGTCCGGAACGGTACCGATCCGTTGGATGGGCGTCCTGTTGCAACGGGGGTGATTGCCTCTCAACCGCTGCCTGCGGGAGCGCTCGATATCTGTGCCTTCGACAACCGGGCGATTGTGGCCATGGGATCTGGCGGCATCGGGGTGCTGAACGTTTTCAACGGTCTCAATCCGACGCTTATCGCCCAGGTTGATACGCCGGGCAGTGCGCATCAGGTCGCCTGTGCAGGGGACTTGGTGGCTGTGGCTGATGGAGCGAGTGGATTGGCTCTTGTGGATATTTCGACGCCAGCCAACGCAACTTTGGTCCGTCAGTTCTCCTCTCGTGAGTTGGGTGGCGGGGATACACGTTCCGTAGCCATGGCAGCAGATTTGGTGTTCGCCGGTCAATCCGTGGGAGTGGTGTCGGTGATCGAAGCCTCCAGCGGGGTGGTCATCCAGCGAATGGAACTTGGCGGTTCGGTGACCTCACTGGCGGTGGAGGGAGTGACGCTTCACGCGGTTGCAGGAGGTCGACTCTGGGTACTGCCGTTTGGGGGAGGCATCCTTGAGAAACGGGGACATCTGGAGATTCAGGCCGGCAGACTATTTGTCGGAAATGGAATCGCCCATGTGGCCTCGGGTGGGGGATTCCGGATTTACGACGTCAGCAATCCCGATGCTCCTGTTGCAATGGATCGGGTGGATACGACGCAGATGAACTGGAAGCAGATGGTTCCGACCGGTTCCGGATATGGACTGGGTGTTGTTGGTATCAATCCGGGTGAGGAAATTGGGGACGACATTTACCTTTACGACCTTCGTAATGGCGTAAACTCATTCGTCACCCGACTCAATACCCCGGGAGTGGCACGGGCGGTATCTCTATTTAACGGGCTCGGCTACGTGGCCGACGGTGGGGCTGGATTGCAGATAGTAAACTATCTTCCTTACGACGCCCTGAATCAACCACCCACCGGCAGGTTGGTGTTGTCGGCTACCAACGAGATCACTGCGGGGGGCTATGTCGTGGTCCGAGCCGAGGTTGAGGATGACGTGCAGGTGCGAAACGTGGAGTTTTTCCTCGACGGCGAGCGGATTGCCACGGATGGAAACTTCCCGTTTGAGTTGGTGTATCGGGTGCCAATAAGCCGAGTCGGTGGGACATTGACCTTTTCCGCCCGGGTGTTCGACACGGGTGGTAATGCCTCAACACTCACCAATCTGTCGGCTATCACCGTGGTACCCGACGACCTTCCGCCGCTTGTGCAGATCGAGTCTCCGAGTCCGAACACGCGATTCTTCGTCGGAGATGATATTCTGGTGGTGGCGACAATCCGCGACAATGTGGGCATACAGCGGGTCGAGATTCGCGTTGATGACCGCCCCGTTAGAACCCAGCGGGTGAGCGGGATCGAGTACTTGATCCTTGAGAATCTTCCCAGCGGATCGCATGGGCTGTCGGTGGTTGCGACGGACAACTCCGGGCTTACCACGGAGTCTGTCATGGTGCCGTTCGAAATCTGGCGTCAGGCGATCAGCCGTGAGTACTCGGTCTTCAGCATCGGATCTCGGAATGAGAAAGCTGAAGCGATCAGTCGCGAATACTCTGCTTTTAACTTTCAGGGCCAGAACGAGAGCCCCCAGGCGATCAGTCGGGAGTACTCAGCCTTTAGTTACGGAGCTCAGGATGCGGTACCCCAAGCGATCAGTCGCGAATACTCTGCATCCAGTACGATGGAAGGGGACGAGCCGTAGCAAGGGGGTATGACACCCATCATCTGGCCACCTGCCAGTACACCCGAAGTACGTGTTCTGAGCGTTGACGGGACATCTTCGCCTACCGACGCCTCGTAGCGTATTGCCCCACTCCCCTGAGGTCACGGACTCAGAAACGGCGGAATCCTGTGGCG
Organism: Verrucomicrobia bacterium UBA6176; assembly: GCA_002422905.1. Lineage (GTDB taxonomy): Bacteria > Verrucomicrobiota > Verrucomicrobiia > Limisphaerales > UBA9464 > UBA6176. The sequence continues at coordinate 8,641 of DITU01000142.1, read as the reverse complement.
GGCGAGGCGGCGGAGCGGTCGCTAATTCAGCGGAGGGTTCAGGGTCGGGTGAGGGAGTCGCCCCAGGAGGTGGGGTAGGAAATAGGCGTGCCAATAGTCGTCGCCACCCAATGATTCCAGTTCCCTGACCAGGGCGAGATAGTTGTCGGCTGGGACGGCTTCCAGGGAGCGGATCCGGGTGATGCGATATCCGGCTATGGCTTCCGCCAGGTCGGGCACCCATTTCGGGATGGCGGTGTTGGGAAGGGCGGAATGGATCAGGAGGCCCTGTCCCGAGGTGGAGAGGCAGATCGTCCAGTCGCCGGATGGGCTGAGTTGCATGTCCTGCACCTGGTGTCGTGTTCCCCAGTTCAACAGGTGAATCGGTTTGGTCTGATTGATTCCCAATTTCGCATCCACCACTCGCATGAGTCCACGTCCGCCGGCGGATTGAATCGATCCGCCGCTGGGGTGCAGGGCAGCTTGAAAGGATTGCTGCCGCATCGGATGGCTGGTGAGGATCTCAGCGGTGGCAACATCCCAGATCCGAATGATTCGGTCGCGGCCGACCGTCATCAACAGGTGGCCCTTTGGATCGAAGTCGAGGAATCGTATGGGTGCGGGGTGATCCATGATGCGGCCGGGGCCATGGGAATTGAATGGATTCCATAGGTGGACCGATCCATCGGATGTTGCGACTGCGATCCGTTGGCCGTCAGGGAGCCAACGGGCAATGGTTGGGACACAACCGGGAGATCCTTCCAGACCGGGTCCGGGAATCCTTGATCCGTTGGCGGTTTCAATGAGGTGAACAGGATGCCCGGGTTCGAGGAGCAGGACATGTTGTCCATTGGGACTGAACTCGATTTGAAGCGGATCGATATCTGGATCCGATTCGGTTGGTTCAGCCCACGCTTCATCCGCTGGTTCAGCCTCCAAATCCATCGAAGGGGGTGGCGGGTAGACTTCCTGGGAGATTGGCTGTGAGACGGTGGCAGTGGGTGGTGGAGTGGGGCGAGGGCTCAAGCGGACGGGCTCACCCATGAAGCGACCGCCTTCGACATTCCAGAATCGCACCCGGGTCTGGTCTGCGATGGCGAGGGTGTTGCCTTCGGGGCTCAGCAGCAATCGGGTCAGTCCACCCGGTATTTCCGTGGCAGCCATCGGGTTTCCTGAAGCGTCATCCGTCGCATCATCGGCGTCATCCATCCGGACACGGATTTCACGCGGGGAGTCGGTGGGAGACGATGGAACGGTGTGAACGGTGATGCCCGATGGGCTGGCGGTGGCGAGCCGTCTGCCGTTTCGTGAGAACGTCGCATGCCTGATTTTGCGTAGGCGCGGCAGCCGGGTGGTTCGGCTGGACAGGTCAGACAACTGGATGGTGTCGAGACGACCGTCCTGTCGAACCAGGTGAACGGCCCGATCATCCGGGGTGAAGGTGGCTGCGAGAATTCCTCCCCCGAGGGCGTGTTGTATCGTTGCGGGCAGGTGGCTGTTGATCCGCCAGAGGTCAGCACCACCATCCGCTTTGGAGACGGCGATATGGGAGGGATCGAGCAGGAAGGCAGCGCAGCTTGAATCCGGTTCGCGAGGGATTGATTCGGCGAAGATCCCGGGTGTGCCTTGACTCGACAGAACACGGGGCAGAAGGCGATCCGATGCGGACCGGTGGAGTAAAAACCTTTGGTTCTTGGACAAGAGGATCCCCCAGGGCGGTGTCACACCGGGGAACCGGGATCCTTCCTGGGAAAAGTCTGGATCGAAGGCGAAGGCCAGGTTGCCAGGCGTGGGCTCATGGATGAGGACCTTGCCATCCAGTGCAAATGCCGGTTGGGTGCGGCCGGAATTTGCCCGCCGTGCTAGCTCCTGTCCGGTCTGGAGGTTGTAGATGATCAGCTCACCGTTTGCGGTTCCCACGGCGACGTGCCGTTCCACCCCGCCCAAGGCGAGGGATGTCACGGGGGAACCCACCTTGATGGTGCCCCGGGGTTCCCGGGTGAAAGGGTTCCAGAACTGGACCTGACCGTCGCCGCGGGAGGTGGCCAGCCGGATGGCTCTTCCATCCAGAGCCATGTACCGGGTTCCCTCGGTTCCCTCGAAGTAGCGCATCTCGCCCGATCGCAGGTGCAGTTGCCGAACCGGTTGTCCTTCGGCGGCAATCAGCATCATCGGGTGAATGGGATAGAACAGGGCTTCGTGGACGAGTCCCGTGGAAGTGTTGCCGAGGATTGGAGTGAAGGTTGCGGTTCCGTTGGTGGAGGACCAGACACGCAGGTTTCCGGACGACTTGAGGGAAAGGATGGCCCGACTGTCGGGATGGAAATTGAGTCGGGTCCATGGCCCGGTTTCATGGAAGAGGGGATCCCCGAGCAGTTCGCCGGTGATCGGATTCCAGAGATGAACGAAACCCGTTTCCGCCCCGGTGGCTACCCATTCGCCATTGGGCGCTGGCGTGATCTGCTGGATCCTGCCGGCATCCTTCCCGAAGTGGCCGGCGGGTCGAGGCCAATTCAGGTGGGTCATCCGCAGGGCCAATTGGATCGCCACGGAAGGGTTGTCGGGATCCTCCCGGGCGATGGCTGCGAGCCGTGCCAAACCCAGGTGTGAGGATTCCTGATCGAATGAATGGCCTGCCCGTGACAATTCCGACAGGGACAACTGATGCCTCAGTTGGCGGGAAAGGTCCTTTGCGGCGCGCCGTTGCCATTCGGTCATGGCATAACCGGCTGTGATGGCGACGAAGAGGGCAGCCGAGAGGCTGGCCAGCGCCGGATGCCGTCGGATCCACCATGCCGCCTGACGGAAGACGGAGACGGGGGAGGAACGGATCGGTTCGCCGCGCAGCCAACGTTCCAGTTCGTTGGCGAGTTCACCCGCGGAATCGAAGCGGTTGGAAACCTCCCTTTGCATGGCCCGTTCGCAGATCACCTCGAGGTCGCGTGGGATGTGTGGTTGAAGGGTGGATAGTCGCGGAGGTGAGGCATCCTGCACTGCGAGGAGGATCTGCATTGCCGACTCCCCCTGGTATGGAGGTTGACCGCCTAGAACTTGATAGAGAATGGCGCCCAATCCATAGACATCGGCGGCAACGGTCGAATTGCGGGCTCCGCCGCGGGCCAGTTCCGGGGCCATATAGGCCGGTGTACCGACGGTTGAGACGGTCTGGGTGAGGTCACTGTCCTGATCCAGGATCCTGGCCATGCCAAAGTCCGTCAGCTTGGCGACCTCGTTCGAATCGATCAGGACATTGCCGGGTTTGATGTCCCGATGCAGCACGCCGTGGTGGTGGGCGCATTGAACGGCCCGGGCCACCTCGGCAATCCATCGGACCGCGGTCCTGTGATCGAGAGGTTCCCCGGCCAGACGTTCGGCGAGGGAGATTCCCTCGATCAGTTCCATTTCGATGAAGTGGATCCCACCCACCTCACCGGAATGACGGATCTCGACGATGTTGGGATGTCTGAGACGGGAGGCGGCCTGGGCTTCGACATGGAATCGTGTACGGGCATCGGACGACTCCAGGTGAAGTTCCCGCAACAGCTTCAGGGCGCAGTACCGGTTGGTGGGTCCGTGAAACGCCTGGTGGACCACACCCATGCCGCCCCGTGCAATCTCGCCGAGGATTTGATAGTCACCGAATTGGATTGGGGCCTCGTTCATGGGGATGGGTCAGGCTGAACGGTTGAAGCCCCGGATCGTCATGGAGTGCCGGGTCCGGCGGTGAGGGTGTCCGGGTCGGAAACCCCGTTTGCGACGGGGGCAGGTTCAGGTTCGGTGTCGGGACCGTATTTCAACAGCAACCCGATGAGGTGGGCATGCTCGTCCGCGATCTGCTCCTGAGGGGTGAACTCAGCCACCCTGGCTCTGAAGGTGGCGTGATGGAGTCTGCGGACGCGCAGCAGGGCGATCCTGAGGGCGGGAACCGACAGATGGAATTGCGCGCTCATGCCGGCATAGTTGGGTGAATCTCCGGGTTGCAACACCCACTTGAGGAGGGCGGCGGTCAGCTTGCGTCGATCCGGGGCCTGCACCTGGGAGATCACGGATTCGGACACTTTCGAATAGATCTCGCGGGCGATTCCAAGATCGATGGTGAAATGGGAGGAAACCGGGGGTGAACTGAAATCGGAGTCTGCAAACTCGACATGAGGTGCGTTTCCACCCCGTTTGAGTGCGGACGCATGGCGATGATTCTGGATCAGGAAATTGCTGAGCGAACGTTCCAGGTAGTTTCTGAATCGTTCCTTGCCCCGGCAAAAGCTGAGTGAGGGTTCGCTGGTGGCCTGAAGGTTCAGGAACTTCACCAGGAATTGGTGGGTGAGATCGTCGGCGGTCTCCGGGTTCACCCGGAATGAAAACCATCGATAAATGACGTTTCGATAGGTTTCGCAGAGCCGCCTCACGCCTTCCTGAATCCGCTCCGGATCCCTGGATGCAGCGGCCAGAATGGTTGACCAATGAGTTTCAGGAAAGAGGTCGGGTTTTTCACTCATGGACTGGGGGAAGGCTGTTCCGGCAGGGCGCCATCTTCAAGCTTGTAGCCCATGTAGGCATCTGTCCGTTCAGCGGTTGGTGGACGAAATTGTGCGCAGGAGTTGATCGTCCCCTTTCAAGGATTCCCCTCGGAGAGGTGAGCATCCTCATGGTGTCGGAGAGCGAGGGGACGATGGGATGGTGGGGCGCTTCAGGAGGCGAACGTCCTGGGTGCGGGGTCTCGTGTTGTTGAATCCCGCATGGGGTTTCGGATGGGATGGATCGAGATGGAGGCCTCGCCAGTCTTGAAGGGGTGAGGGGCGGGGAGCAGGGCGGTCAGGGGCTCTCTGCGCATTGGGCGACGGGCGAGCGGTGCAGATGAATGCATTTCGCCCCTGAAATCGGGCATCTGGTCCCAGACGACAAAATTCCGGGAATGCGTCCGGGGCGGGGACGGTCTACCGTCCTCCGAATGTTGCGGCGCGCGCTCGAAGTGTTGAGTTCCCTGCGGTTGACGGTCCTGTTGTTGGGACTGGGGATCCTGCTGGTGTTCCTGGGGACACTGGCCCAGGAGCCGATGGGGCTGTACCTGGTGCAGGAACGGTTCTTCAAGAGCTTCTTCGTCGACCAGATCGCGTTGAGCGCCGCGATCCGGAAGGGCGCACATCTCCTGGCCATCCACATGGCGCCGTTGCCCCCCGAGGCTTACATGGCCGGGCCACGGATCCCGGTGTTTCCCGGCGGTTACCTGCTTGGCGGTTTGCTGGTGGCCAACCTGTTGGCGGCCCATATCCGGAGGTTCAAGTTTTCCTGGGCCAAGAGCGGGATCTTCCTGACCCATGTGGGATTGATCCTCCTGTTGCTGGGGCAGTTGTTCACGGATGTGTTGTCGCGCGAGAGCCAGATGAGCTTCCGGGAAGGGGACACGCGGAATTACTCGGAGGATTTCCAGAAGCATGAACTGGCCCTGATCCGGGATGTGGAAGGGACGGATCGGGAGTTGGTGGTGGCGTTCCCAGGGACCCAATTGAAGCCGGGCGCGGAGATCCGGCATGAACGATTGCCTTTCGTGCTGAAGGTGCGTCAGCAGTTCGAGAATGCCGATGTGCGGCGTCGGGCGCCCATGGTGGATACCAACCGCGAACCGGCGGCGACCCAGGGAGCCGGGCCGAGGTTCGTGATCGATCCGCAACCGTTGACGCTGGAGATGGACAAGAAGAACCAGCCGGCGGCCGTGGTGGAGTTGACCGGAACATCGGGTTCGTTGGGTACCTGGGTGGTGTCGCCATTCCTTCGGGAACAGGATCTGGAAGGGCCGGCGGCGGGTTGGCGGGTGGAGTTGCGTCCGACGCGCTACTACGAGCCGTTCAGCCTGAAGTTGCTCCGGACGACCCATGAGGATTATCGGGGGACGAAGGTCCCGAAGAATTTCCAGAGCCGGGTGGAGTTGGACAATCCGGTGACGCGCGAGAAGCGTGAGATCGACATCTATATGAACAACCCGCTGCGGTACGGCGGTTTGACGTTTTACCAGTTCCAGATGGGTCGGGAGCAGTTGGAAGCGGGCGGGCGCGGGACGAGCGCCTTGCAGGTGGTCCGGAATCCCTCGTGGTTGACGCCCTATTTTTCAACGGTGCTGGTGTTTGGCGGATTGATGGTCCAGTTCCTGATCCATCTGGTCGGGTTCCTGGGCAAGCGCGGGCGTCGGGCAGGCGCCGCGGCCACGGCGGGTGTGTCGGGAGCAGTCTGAAAACCTTCATAACATGGGATCAATGAAACGATGGTTGCCCTGGGTGGTGGCGGTGGTCGCGATCGGTTGGTCGTTGTCGCACCTGCGACCGGCGCGCGACACCGGCATTGCGGTATCGGAGTTCGGTCGGTTGCCGGTGGTCTTCAACGGACGCCTGCAGCCGTTCGATTCGGTGGCGCGGAACTCGTTGTTGCAGATCCGGGGTAAACAGACCCTTCGGGAAGAGGGAAAACCCGGAACGACCACCGCGATGGAATGGCTGCTGGAGTTGATGGCGACTCCGGAAAAGGCCAATGCGAGGAAGGTGTTCCGGATCGATCACCCGGATCTCAAGGCGTTGTTCGGGCTGCCCCTGGAGGCAAACGAGGCGGCCGGCGATGACGGCAAGCATTACTCACTGGATCAGCTGTCGTTGAAGTTCGAGGGATTGCGCGAGCAGTCGTCGGTGGCGCGTTCGAAGGAAGCGGTGCTGCGGACGCCCTTCGAGCAGGCGGTGTTGAAGTTGGGTGATGCGGTGACGTTGTACCTGCGGTTGCAGAACACGTTGAAGCCGGTGAACAGCCAGGATTTCGAGGCGGACCTGGTCCGGTATCGGGAAGTGATTCCAGCCGGCACCGAAGCATTCCGGGAACGGATGGCGGGTCGTCCCTTCGACACCAATGCGCTGACCGGAGCGCTCAATTTTGCCCAGCAGTACTTGGCCATGCACGGGATGGAACCGCCGCTGGTGGTTTCGCCGCATCATCCGGAGCGTGAACGGGACAACTGGATGCGAACGGGTGAGGCGTTGTTGGAATCGTCATTCCCGGTGGCGTTGTTGCGACATCTGATCAACGAGGAACGGATCGCGGAAGACGAGGTGGATCGATTGGTGGAACAGGCGGGAACAGTGCCGCTGCATCCGAGCCTGCCGTTGTTCGGGAAGCTGACCACGGCGTATGCCAAGGGCGATGTGGCCACGTTCAACAGCACGTTGACGGCCTATCGCGGCACCTTGACCGGGGCGTACGACCGCGAGCTGTCCAAGGCGTCGCAGGAGCAGGTGTTCAACCGGGCGCAGCCGTTCTATACGGCGATGGTCCTCTATATCGCGGCTTTCCTGTTGGCGTGCGGATTCTGGTTTGCGTCCAGCGAACCGTTGCGGCGCACCGCGTGGTGGCTGGTGATGACGGCGTTCGTGGTCCACACCGCGGGGCTGATCGCGCGGATGTGGCTGGAGGGTCGGCCGCCGGTCACCAATCTCTACAGTTCCGCGGTGTTCATCGGTTGGGGTGCCGTGGGTCTCGGCCTGATCCTCGAACGGATCTGGCGCAATGCCATCGGGCTCGCCGTCGCTGGGATCCTCTCGTTTGCTTCCCTCATTGTTGCGCATCACCTGGCCCAGAGCGGTGACACCATGGAAATGATGCGTGCGGTGTTGGACACCAACTTCTGGCTGGCGACCCATGTGGTAATCGTGACGTTGGGATATGCGGCGACTTATGTGGCCGGGTTCCTGTCGATCCTGTACGTGCTGGTTGGGTTCAGTCGACGGACCATGACCCCGGAGTTTGGTCGGTCGCTGACCCGGGCGGTCTATGGGATCATCTGTTTCGCCACCTTGTTCAGCTTCACCGGGACGGTGTTGGGAGGGATCTGGGCGGACCAGTCCTGGGGCCGATTCTGGGGATGGGATCCGAAGGAGAACGGGGCATTGATCATCGTCTTGTGGAACGCACTGATCCTGCATGCCCGATGGGGCGGCCTGGTGAAGGAACGCGGAATCCACCTGCTGTCGATCGCGGGCAACATCGTGACGAGTTGGTCCTGGTTCGGGACGAACATGCTGGGCGTGGGATTGCACGCCTACGGATTCATGGATGCGGCGTTCAAGGCGCTCATGGCGTTCGTGGTGTTCAACCTGGTGGTCATCGGGTTGGGCTACTTGCCCCGACCGGGTCGCACGAACCTCGCGCCGGCGAGATAGATTCCGACCGTTGCCTGCCACGGGCGATGTCGTGGCTGGCGACGTCAGGAGACTCAGGCTTGGGTCCCGGTCCTGGTCCGGGAAACGGGGAGGGATGGACCACGAAAGACACGAACGGACACGAAATCGGGGTGTCCGGAAGTGTTTTGCGTCGATGAGGTTTGGGGCGGTGAGGATCAGTCGCAGCGCGTCGGCATGAAGTGCCCGGACGTGCCTTCGGGATCCCGTTCGTCGCAACATGATCCGCACGAACCCGGAGGGTTCAAAGCGACTGGCCGGGGCATGCAGATCGACTTTAATGTCGAATATTTAGAGGCGACCCCATTGCCTCCTCTGTGCGCGAATCCCAACGGGATTCCGGCCATGGCCCAGGGTCGCCGAGCTCGCGAGGCTACCCTGGGTGAAGCGCCCGAAGGCGATTCCAACCGCAACGCGGTTGTGGCCATCGACGGTCGGAGCCCCATGCGTCC
>DITU01000047.1 GCA_002422905.1 Verrucomicrobia bacterium UBA6176 | reverse complement strand
TGAGTGCCATTCCCCCGGAGGGGTTACGCAATTATAGCCCGGGGTCGCGAAGCGCACCCCGGGTCAGCGATTCCCCACACGCACCGTCAACCCCGGAGGGGTTGAACAATCCGAACACTGCTGGCTGATGTTCATGGTCGATCCACGCAGCACAGCCTGTGCAACCCCTTCAGGGTTGGCGGGCATTCTTCCGGCACCCATCCCGGGGTCGCTTCGCACCCCGGGCTATGTTTGTTCAACCCCTCCGGGGTTGGAATGGATCCCGTCGTCCTGGATGGATTCGCCCGGTCCTCAATTCAGTTCGGGGGCGGTGTCAGGATGCGCTCCGAACCCGCTTTGACCGGGCTTGTCGGGTGGCATGATCGGCATGGACCGCCCCACAGCGTGGCAACCGGTTTGGCGGCGGAAGATGAAGTACCGGTGCTGCTCCCCATGAGAATCGATCCACAGGCTGACCGTCCGCTCCTCATCCTGGACCTGGATGAGACCCTGATCTTCGGGACCCGCGATCGGTTGGATCGCCCGCACGATGCGCTTCTGGAGCCGTATGCCATCCATCATCGGCCGCAGGTTGCCGGCTTCATGGCTCGGGTGCGGACGGCGTATGCGCTGGCGGCGTGGACATCGGCGACCCGTGATTATGCCGGGTTGGTGGATCCCCGATTCGACATGGCTGGGGGAATGTTGGTATCGAGGTGAGGAGGGACACGGTTTTCCCAGGACATCCTTATGCGACACCCGAATGCGAGACGATGCAGTCTGAGGTGGGTCATTGGCTTTCTGCCGGGGGCAGCCGTCGGTTTTTTGCTCGCGGTCACCTTTGGCCTGCATCATCCGGTGATCGTGGTGGAAGTGTCCGCGCGCCCCGGCAGCACGACGGCCACGGCGGTGGATGGCGATCTGGATCCGGCCCGTGTCCCGGGGTTGGTCCCGTCGGAATCCCGGATCATTTATCGGACGGTGCCGCCGACCGGGCGGTTTACGTACCGTATATCGAGGATGGGTGAAGAGATGGCCGGGGCGCCGATGCAGGAGGAGGATGCGCTTGAACCCGCAGAAACTTTCCAGGTGCCGGGCAGCGGCCAGGGCATCGGCGGTTGCCCAGCGGAGGGTGGGGTAGGGACTTTGCTCATAGGGGATGGCGACCAGGAGTGCGGCTTTGGAGCGGGGATCCATGGCAGTGAATGGATGACGGAAAGGGATCGGGGCGCGGACTGGAGCGTGGTGCCTGACAGCAGGCCGACCCTCTTTGAAAGAGGGTCGGCGCGTCAATGGGAGGGCGATGGCCCGGTTAGTCGAGGCGGGCGGTGGCAACGTCGAGGAATGCGGTCAGGACCAGTGATCGTCCATTGGATCGGACGTTGCTGATCTTGAGGCCGGCATCGGTGGCGTTGTTGACGGTGACGCTCACAATCGGGTTGGGATCCGCGTCTTCGTCCTTGGCCCGGACTTCGCCCTTTTCATTGAGGACATGGAGGTCGATGTCGATGGCATTGGAATCAGCGGAGCTGAGCATGACGCGTTTTCCGGTGCCGAGGTTCATATGGGTGATCGACTGGGCCTCACCCGGGGCAAAGGCCCCACCCACCATGGCCCAGCTGTTGGGGGCATCATGGAAAGTCACGTCGGTGGGCGTCATGCGGTCCACCGCGTTGCATCGGAGGATGAGTCCATGCAGGGCCGTCACCACGTTGTTGACGGGGACGGTGAAACCGCCGTCCCGCAGGATGGCGACCGTGCAGAAGGAAGGCTTCCCGCTGTAAAGATGGACGCGAAGGGTATAGGTCCCGCTGCGGGTCGGAGTGAAATCGACGACCGGCGCCGCATCGGTCAGGCGATCTTCGGCGACCATGCGCCCGTCGGAATCGAGGACCTGGATGTCGAGGTCGCCGGCCTGGTTGTCGCCACCGCCGAGGACGAGGTAGCGGGTGCCGGCATTGAAGTGGCGGGTCAGCTTCACCTCGGCATCGGTCCGCAGGAAGGCCGACAGGATGGAGATGTTGCCGTCGTAGCCGAAGGAGGTCCTGTCCCCGAGGAGACGGGCTGAGTCCATCAGGCGGGCGACGGACTCGGTCATGCGGACGCCGGGTCCCCAGCCATCGGCGAAGGCTGGCACGAGGGTGGTGGCGGCCAACAACGTGGTGCAGGCGATCCGGCGCAGCGTGGTGGTCCAGTTGGATTTGGTGAGGCAGTTCATGGGATTTGCAGATGATTTTTTGTAATTTGTTCCGGGTTGCCCGAGGGCGAACCGGATGTTTTCGACAACCCGGATACGGTGGGAATCGGGGGATTCATGCGTGGGAGTGAGGGCCAAAACGGGCGAATATCTGGGTGGGGGACCGGTTCCCCAGTTCACTTCGTCGGGTGATGAGCAAGGTGTTCAGGTTCGCCGCCCGACTGCGGAGATCATGGTTGGGCTGGTCGGCATGGAAGGATCCGGAAAAGGCGCCCACGACCCGGGTGTCCGGGTTGATCCTTCGAAGGACGGAAAGCTCATCCCTATTTCCCAGGAATGAATCCGCAATGGCTGCGGAGGAAGATCGTGGCGGCTTCGTCCAGGGCGGGACGGTCCGCTTGGAAAAGACGGATGCCGTCGTAGGAGGCAGTGTGGAGAGTCCGGCCGCAGTGAGGCTGCGGAAGTTTCGGCAGCGTCCCAGACAGTTGGCAGGATTCGCCATGACCTGTCCGGTAACGGGGTCAGCGGGTTCAGCGCCCGCTGACCTTTGCAAGTGTGGATGAATCGGTGGAAAATCCCGTGCGCCATGTCAGCCATTCAGAATCCGTCCGACTTCGGCACCAGCCTGCCGGACGAACTTCAGCAGATCCTTGCCGCCGTGCCCGAGCTGGCTGGTGCGCTCGTGGTGGGTGGCTGCATCCGCGATTTCCTGCTCGGTCTTCCCAACAAGGATCATGATGTTGAGGTTTATGGCGTCGGATATGATGCGCTTGCAGCAGCCCTTTCCCGCTGCGGACAGGTCGATCGGGTGGGGCAGCCGTTTGGGGTGGTGAAGGTGACGCTCGCCTCGGGTGCGATCTATGACTTCTCGCTGCCGCGGCGGGAACTCAAGGTGGCCAAGGGGCACAAGGGCTTCGACGTGATCGTCGATCCGAACCTGCCCTTCCGGGAGGCGGCCAGCCGGCGTGACTTCACGATCAACGCCCTCGCGTATGACCCGCGTCGACGGGTGATCCTGGATCCCTTCGGTGGATTGGAGGACTTGCGCCAGCGCCGGCTTCGGCACGTGAGCGGAGCGTTCGTCGAGGATCCCCTGCGGGTGCTTCGCGGGATGCAGTTTGCCGGACGCTTCAATCTCGTGGTGGCACCAGAAACCGCCGAGTTCTGCCGCGGGATGCGGGAATCGTTCGCGGAGCTCGCCGTCGAGCGGGTGCGGGATGAGTGGATGAAGTGGGCCCAGAAGAGCACGGTGCCTTCTGCCGGATTGCGTTTCCTGGAGGCGGTGGGATGGATCGACGTGTTCCCCGAGGTCAACGCGTTGCGGGGTGTGCCGCAGGATCCGGAGTGGCATCCCGAGGGCGATGTCTTCGTGCATACCGGCCATTGCTGCGACGCGATGGCCCGGTTGCCCGGGTGGAGGGCGGCGGATGCGGAGTCTCGGGCGACCTATATGCTGGCGATGCTGTCCCATGACTTTGCCAAACCCCAGACGACGCAAGTGGCCGAGCGGAATGGGGTGCTGCGGATTGTGTCCCCCGGGCACGAAGAGCAGGGTGGCCCGTTGGCGGAAGCGTTCCTCCAGCGGATCGGGGTGTCGGCCGCGATCATTGCCCGGGTGGTCCCGTTGGTTGTTCACCACCTGGCGCATTTGCAGACGCTCACGGAGCGCGGCGTGCGGCGTCTCGCGAAGCGCCTGGAACCCGACAACATCGAAGGCTTGGTGCTGGTGATGACGGCGGACCACATGGGGCGTCCGCCTAAACCGGCGGTGACGCCGCCCACCGTTCTGGAACTGCTGCGGCTGGCGGAGGTGTTGAAGGTTCAATCCCGGGCGCCGCGCCCGATCCTGTTGGGGCGGCATCTGATTGCTGCCGGGCTGCGACCGGGGCCGGCGTTCAGCGGGATCCTGTCGGCGGCCTTTGAGGCGCAGTTGGAGGGACAGTTTGAGGACCTGGAGGGTGCATTGGGTTGGTTGGGCAAGCAGGGATTCCCATCGGCGGGCGACCCGGCCTATCTTCCGGACGAAAACAGGCGGGGCAGGAATCCAGAGGGCAACCCATGATCCATTCAAGGCGTGCAGCCGTGGTGCTGGCAGTGAATCACTTCGATGATGAGGACATCCCGACCCTCGAATTCGCCGAGGAAGATGGCCGGGAATGGATGGGATTCCTGAAGCACCGCCTGCTGTTCGATGAGGTCCACGGGCTGTTCGGCAAGGGGCTGAAGAAGGACGATGCCATGGACCTGATCGAGGATCGGGCAAGGGCGTTGTCACGTGCCGGGGGCGGCCACTTCTGGGTGGTGTACGCGGGTCACGCCGTGTTGCGGGACGAAGGCCGGCAATTGCTGCTGTGTCCGCGGGTGCGACGGGGCCTTCTGTCGCGGGGGATCGAGGACCACACGATTCCGGTGGAACAGATCCGGTTGCAGACGGCGTTTCCCGGGGTGGACCGCGTGATCGTACCCGATGCTTGTCGGTCGCCGTTGGAGTCGGGGACGCGGGATGCGGTGGAGCTGGAGACGGGCATGCGCGGGTTGCGGGACATGGTGGCGTTGAAGGGCGAAGTGGTCGAAGGCGGATGGGGGGTACTGTGCGCGTGCAGTGACCGCGAAAAGGCGCAGGAGTTGAAGGCACTGCGCCGGGGCCTGTTCAGCCACACGGCGATGCAGTTGTGGGAGGAGGATCTGCGGGCGGGTCGGGAGGTGCGGCTGACCCATGGGTTTGTGGACCGGATCAACGTCGCGATGGCCCGGGTCGCCGAGGCGGAGAAGCTGTCGCGCCGGCAGCATGCCTGGCTGCAACTGAATTTTCCGGCACCGGTGTTGCGGGTCGGGCAGGTGGAGGCCCGCGATGTGGGGGAGCCCGGGGTGATCGAGATGGCCCCGCGACAGAGCTTGGCGGATCGGGTGGCGGCCCGTCTGGAGGCTCAGAGAAGGGCCTTCGAGCTGGACTGGAACGAGTACCTCATCGAGCGTTCCCGGGCCGGCAGTTCGGAGTTGCGCGGCCTCTGGAACGAGCTTTGTCGATCGCACGGGGTGGAGCCGGGGTCTGGCCCCGGAGAGTTGGAATGGAGTGCCGAGGGGGTGCGGCGGGTGGTGCCGGCGACGCCGTCGCGGGCGACGGGAGGCGCCTTCGGCGGTACTGCCTTCTATTCATTCGACACCGTCCAGGCCGCACCTCCCTCCGAACCCAAGATCGGCGATGTGTTCCGGACGGACATCGGGAAGGAGCTGCTGTGGATCCCAGCGGGGAAGTTCGGGATGGGGAGTCCGGCGGGAGTGGGCTCTGACGATGAGCGACCGCAGACGGAGGTAACGATCTCGCGACCGTTCTGGATGGGGAAGTACCCGGTGCGGCAACGGGACTGGAAGGCGGTGATGGGGAGCAGTCCGTCGCATTTCAAAGGGGAGGATCTTCCGGTGGAGCAGGTGAGTTGGGAGGAGTGTATGGAGTTCGGGAGGAAGCTGACGGAGCGGATGACGGAAAAGATTCCGGAGGGGTATGAGTTTCGGCTGCCGACGGAGGCGGAGTGGGAGTATGCGTGCCGGGCGGGGACGACAACGCAGTGGAGCTTTGGGGATGCGGAATCGGAGTTGGGGAAGTACGGATGGTTCGATGGGAATGCGGGAGGGAAGACCCATCCGGTGGGGGAGAAGCTGCCGAATCCGTGGGGTCTTTATGAGATGCATGGCGGGGTATGGGAATGGTGTCTGGATTGGTTTGGCGCTTATCCGGGAGGACGGGTGACGGATCCGAAAGGAGCTGCGAACGGCTCGCTCCGCGTGTGCCGCGGCGGATCCTGGGACGGCTCCGCGGGCGACTGCCGCTCGGCGTTCCGCAGCGGCCTTGGCCCGGGCTATCGATGGTTCAGCCTCGGCTTCCGTCTGGTGCTTGCCCCCAGGTCGGGTTCCTAGAAGCGGAGACGGGGACGCAGTCAGGCGTTTGGATGTGGCCGCCCTCGCCCCAACGGGGCACACGGTGAAAGCCCAGGGTGAAACCCTTGGGGACACGGCCTCATCATCGCATCGCGCCCTGAAGGGGCGTCCGGGGATCTGTGCGCGTGCGCCGCATTGCGGCGGAGGCGGGGCCATGAGGGACGACCAGGGTCAACCGCTGCCGGATGCCAGCGGACGTTCGGGAAAGCGACGTTCAATTTCGATCCAGGCGCAGGCGGATGGCCGTGGCCCCTCTTTGGACGGCAGGGTCGTCGGGGGCCAGTTCCACACTGCGGGCGGCGCAGTGACGGATTTCGCGGGAGGAGGCGATGCGCTGATGGGGAGGGATGACCTGCAATGCGCTGGCGAGGTCCAGCCAGGCTTGTGCGTCGCGCGGCTTCAGCCGGGCGTTGCGCCAAGCCTGGGTTGCCACCTTCACGGGTGACGCGGTTTCCTTCCCGCGATTTGCGGACTCCTTCCAACGCGGCGGGCGGGCGGAGGGGGCGGCATCCACCCAGCGGGCCCAACGTGCCAGTTCGGTGGGATCTCCTACCGGCGGCTGGTTGGGCATCGAGGTGGGACCGCTCCCCACGGGGAGGCGCGCATCCACCCGTTGTACCCAGTTGTGAAACCAGGCGGGCAAAGGCTCCGTGACGACCGGGAGTTCCGGAATGCATTCGTCATCGGGAAGCATGGCGGCTTCGTGGAGACCGAGACGCCACCATTGCAGGACGCCACGGGAATCCACGGTCACGATCCCGCCGATGGCGGTGAAGGCCGCCACCTCGATCCGCGTGTCGAGGAGGAGTGGTGCGGTCCGGACGGCAGGATCCCGGAGGGGTCGCACCCGGAGCTCGGAACCGCTGTCTGTGCTCAGCGCGGAGAGGTGGAACTGCGAGTCCGGAGAAACGGCGAAGGCCTTCAGCCTGGCTTCGGCGGGCGCTTGGGGAAAATCCTCGAAGGTGCCTGCCGACGAGGTTACCCGGACCCGTCCTGCTTCGTTCCACGAGACGAGGTGTTCGCCGTTGGCGGCACCTGTCCAGCGCCCGATGGCCGAGGCTTGGGCAGGCACGCGACCCATCTCGCGGGCGGTCCCGGGGTCCCAGAGCGTGATTCCGCCCGACGAATCCTGAAGGATGGCCATCCTGGCGGACTCCCAGAATCCCATTGCCACGATGGTCGCTGAGGACGGACCAATGGCAGAGGACTCCCCCCGCTGGGCGTCCCACAACCCGACGCTTCCATCCGGCCCGCGCGACAGCAACCATCGAGCAGAGGAGTTGACCTGGATTTCGACGGCATGGTTTGGGCTGGGCGTCCGAAGCGGGGTTGGGATGCCCTCCAACGGGACGATGCGAATCTGTCCATTCTCCGTGAGGGCGAGGATCCGTTCCGGGTCCGAGGTGAGCACCAGCTGCCGAAGGGGCATGGCTGGATCCGGTGCCATGTTCTGGACACGGCCGGAAGCGAGGTCGAGAAGGTGGATTCCCTGTTCGTCCAGCCAACCGAGACGGGATCCATCGGGTGCGAAGGTGAAGTTGGGAACGCTGGAAAGGGCACCCGGCAGATGGTGGTGAAGGGTTTGCCGCGAAAGATCCCAGACCTGGAGATCGTTGGTAGCCGTCCCGAGGGCCAGCCATCGACCGTGCGGATCCACTCCCCAGGCGATCAGCGGCCCGCCCAGCGTTTCAGCCGTGCCGTCGGGTTCGATCCGCGCAGCGGTTCCGATCAGTTGGACAAGTGCCTTGGCGACGCGGGTGTCATTCGTCTGCGATCGAATCCGCTGTTGAAGTGTCCGCAATGATGGGTCGAAACGGTCGTCCTGATGCACGCGCTTCGGATCGAACTCGGCGAGGGACCCTGCGTTGTTGTTGATTGGCGGTGCCTTCTTGAAGAGAAGCCCGACGGACAAAAGGAGGAGGGCGGCGACGCCTGTCGCCAGCACGAAGGGCGAAGGTGGTGGCGAAGGTCGTGGCGGAGGCCGTAGAGGGGGGATGACCGGGTTCGGGAAAGGTGGGGGAGCGGTCGGATGCGCGATGACACGGTTCCAGTTGGCGAGGTCCGCAGCCAGTTGTTCCAAGGACTTATAGGCACTGGACGAAACGGGATGGAGGCAACGTTCCACAATGGATGCCAGATGGGGATGAGTCGCTGTCGAGCCCGACAGACTTGGGTTGCCCGGTGTCAGGTCGGTGGTTCCGGTCAGCAGGCAAAGCAGCAGGTTTCCGAGGCCCTGGATGTCGGCGGCGATTCCGGATGGGGATCCTTGGGAGGAGCCGGGGTGGGGCCTTCCGAGTGCTGCGGTGACGCCGATCTCGGCGAGGTGAGGGGTGCCCTGGGTGTCGAGGAGGATGTACTCCGGCCGGAGGTCGCCGTGGGTTAGGCCGGCCTGATGCGCGGCTTGCAGGATGCGGATGATCTGGAGGACGAGGTCAGCCGCCTGCGTGGGGTTCCAGACGCCGTCCCTGGCCAGTTTCTCCGCAAGGGGGCGGCCGTTGACAGCATCCATCGAGAGGAGCATGCGCCCGTCCTGTTCGCTGATTTGCTGGATGCGGACGATGTGGGGGTGTCGCAGGCGCCGGACCGCGGTGGAGAGTTGGCGCAGAGCGTCCTGTTCGCTGGTGCTGATTGTGGGTCGATCCAATACAAGGACTGCAACCCGTCGGTTCAGACGCACATGACGGGCCATATGGACGACCCCGTGTGGGGTCCGTCTCGATTCGCTGAGGAGCTCATAGTCCCCGACGAGGTTGGCGGTGGCTGGGTTCGTTGGTGACACCACTGGATCTGGGACTGGGAGATGTTCTTTGGTCGGCATCGGGAAATATCCTACCGGGACTTATACCCGGACGGGTAGGTACGCTGTGGTTTGGGCGGGATGGTTTCAGGACACCGGATGAGGAAACAATGATTGATGGGTGTCGGGGTTCGCGTTGGTGTGACAGGGTCTTCCATGGTGGAATGGACAGATCGCTGCGCCAACGAAGGCGGCAGACGCATCAGGATTTGCACGCAACAGACCTTGGCGATTGACGGTATGGGACGGTCCGCCTTCAATGGCTGGAGCATCTGGAGATGCGCTGCGGGAGGCGAGACCTTTTGCAGCCGAGCCAAGCAACCCATGATACCGACCTTACTCAATCGCGTCACGGAGCCCATCATGAAGACTGCCCGAGCTTTTCAACGTGTTCCGGCATCGATTGGCCAGAGCTGGATCCGCGCCGCTGCCCTCGCGTCCGCATTCCTGATCGGGTTCGCCCCGTTGACCGGTTTCGCTCAGGCGGGGAAGGAATCCTTTGATGAGATCCTGGCGAAGATGCAATCGGAGCGGACCTCGACCCTCGAGGTGGCTCCCGAGAAGATGAGGTTGTTCGAGGAACTTGTGGCGTCCGCCAGTACTGGAAGAACCAACGAGACCGCGACGCTGGCGAAGGGATTCCTCGAAGACGTGTCTTATGCCGAGCCGCGGCAGCGGATGTTTGCGGAGCTGTTGTTGAAGATCATGGGCGATCACACCGGAGCGGTGGGCACAGGAAATCTGGCGGCGGCAGACCAGCAGCGAGCCCAGCTTGCCCGGGACAAGGCGACGGCCGAGGCGACGTTGGCCTCCGTGCAATCCACTCGGGCCACCCTCGATGCTCAGATTGATCAGTTGATGAAGAAGACAACGGCCCCCGAGACTCCTGGAAGGAAGGTGGGGAACGTCGTCCAGAGAATCATCACTGGCGGGACCAAGGTCAACGGGAGGCCCATCGAGGATCTCCTACCGGACGATGCGAAGAGGCTGGATGAACTGAGAATCAGTCGCACGAAGGTTGAGAACGACATCAGCGTCATTGACGGGCGCATCCAGAAGATCGTCGAGGAGCTTGAGGGACTGGCCAAACGGGCCGGAGATGCTTCTGCGAAAGCCGCGACGGCGTTGCGCGATGAGGTCATCATGACGGTCGCGAGCATGAACCGCGATGGGTATCCCCAGATTTCCCAGGCAGCGGCGAGTTTCTTCACCTGGGTCCGGGGCAGCGATGCCGGTGTCAACGAAGCCCATGAGAGGGCGTTGCAGTTGATCAAGAAGCTTCAGGTGGCCCGCAGGCTGGCGGATCCGATCCGTGAAATGCTGATTGAACGTATCAACGGCCGGCGACCGTGGCAGGCTCTGATGGAATTTGAGGATGCGAAGCTGAAGCTTGAGGAAGCACTCGGGGAGGATTCGGAACTGGCGGCCTTGGTGGCGCGGCAACTTGGGGACAAGCTACGGTCGGTCCAGCGGATGCTGGCGGATTTCAAGGCCGTGAGGGACGGCTTTTTCACCCGGGCCGATGTGACCCCGCGGGTCGTTGAAGAGTTTGAGCGCTGGTTGCAGGAACATCCGGACTATCCGGGGACGAACTCAGAAAACGACCGCACGGAATTAATCAGGCTGAGCCTGAAAAGGGACTTGGAAGCGTTGGAAGCCATCGTCAAGGCACGGCCGATCGAAGCCTATAAGCGCTGCAGGGAATTGCTGGATCGGATGGATTCGCGGACAAGGGCCATCTTTGAGACACGTTTGTTGGCGATTCTGGATCAATGCGCTGAAACCGGGTTTTCGGCATTGCAGCAGCGCTGGGATGGCAACCTGCAGAAGGGGTTGAGTGCGGCCCGCACGAAGCGCTCCGAGGACGTCGCTCAAAAGGATCTGATCATTACGGAGTGCAAACGCGAGATCTCGGCCATCCGCCTGGAGGCGAAGGCGTGGCTTGAGAATCCGCTTGATGGGATTGCGAAGGCCCGGTTCGAGCAGTTTGCCGAGGATGCCGACAAAGCCGACCAGGCACTGGAACGTTGGCGGTTGGACAATGGATTTCTCGGGGACGGCCTCCTCGTGAAGCTGGGTTTGCCAGCCACCCTGTTTGGCGGATTGGCCATTGGGTGGCTCCTCTTCGGACGACGCAAGGCGTGAGGAACCTGCAATCCCGGGATTCCCTCCACGATGCTGCGTTACGCACTGCTGTTGGCGGCTGATCGCTATCAGGACCGCTCGATCCAGCCGTTGAAGTTTGCCGAGCGCGATGCCCGGCTTCTGGATGGATTCCTGCGGGAAAGCGCCCGGTTTGATCGGGTCGAGGAGCTCTTCGGGGACCGTTTGGAGCGGTCGGCGGCGGTCGACCTGGCGGAGGAGTTGGCCGGGGAACTGTCGGCAAAGGGTGGCGGCGTCCTCCTGTTGTTCTATGCCGGACATGGGTTCACCCACCTGGGCAAGCACTGCCTCCTGTGTCCGAAGGCGCGACTGAGGGATCTGGACGAGTACGATCACGCATTGACCGTGGACCGTCTCCGGCGGGTCACGGATGCACCCGGGGTGGAACGTCAGTTCGTAATGGATGCCTGCCGGACTGTTCTGAGGGGCGGTGATCGGGACGGTGTGGGCGGGTATCGGGCGGAGGGATTGCGGGACCTCGCCGGGCTGCCGCGGTCGGCGGCGGCGGTCGGCGGCTTTTCGGTGCTGGCCTCGTGCGACGAGGGCGAGCAGGCGACGGAACTGGAGTCGCTGAAGCAGGGGGTTTTCGCCGTGGCCTGGCTGGATGAGCTCCGGTGCGCACATCGGGAGGGATTCGAGCTTCGGGTGGACGATGCCCTGGTTGCACGCTTGCGGGAGCGCGTGGCAATGCTGGCGAGGGAAAACGGGTTGGACAGGATCCAGCGGCCTTGGCGGCACGGGAACTCCGATCCGGTGGTGTTGATCCCGGGGCGTGTCGCCTCGGCCGGGACCTCAGCCCAGGTGCCGACACAGGAGTCCAAGCCCTCCCCGGGGCCTTGGTTGAATTCCCTCGGGATGCGGTTTGTTCGGGTTGCGGTGGACACTGCCGGGAGCTCCCGTCGCCTGTTCAGCGTCTGGGCCACTCGGGTTCAGGACTATGAGATCTATGCCCGGGAACGGAGCGGCACGGAGAACTCATGGCGGAACCCGACGTATGATGGAGTGGCGGTGACACCGTCGGGTGAATGTCCCGTGGTGAACGTCAGTTGGACGGATGCCAACGGTTTCTGCGACTGGTTGACCGAGCGTGAACGGGCATTGGGCCTTCTGCCATCGGAGGCCCGATACCGCCTGCCGAGTGATGCCGAGTGGTCATGGGCTGCCGGGATCGGGGAGACGGAGGAGTTGTCGGCCTTGAGCGCACCCGCATTGCGCCATGGTTGCATCTGCGCTGGCAGCCATCCGAATGCATTTCCCTGGGGAGGCACCTGGCCTCCGGGCAGGGGTGCCGGCAACTACGCGGACGCAACGGCGGAGCAGGCCGGGTTGGTGACTTATGGCGTGATCGAGGGCTACACCGATGGATTCCCGACGACCTCACCCGTCGGCCACTTTCCTCCCAACGCGGTCGGGCTTTTCGATCTCGGTTCGAATGTGCGGGAATGGTGTTTGGACCTCCTTGAGGGTGGATCGGCGCAACGGGTGCAACGCGGGGCATCCTGGGACCTGAGTTCACCGGCGGATCTTCTCACCTCCCGGCGTGGGTCGGCCCTCCCGCACGAAAGGTTTCTCACCTGCGGTTTTCGAGTGGTGGTGGAGGGGATCTGACGCATTCGATCTCTGGAGGGGCAGGTGCGGCATGGACGACGTGGACGCCGGGGAATCCCGAGGTGACAAGGCAGAAACGTGCTTTTCAACCATGGACCGATTCCTGAATCATTTCCGGGCTGGATCCGACACCGTTCGCAACCCCGAAACCGATGACCTCCGCATCAAGCAACCTGCCGCCGGACACTGAAGATTCGTGGGAACGCGCGGAGCAGGTTTACTGGGAGAAGCCGACGGAGAAGGACCCGGACTTTGTCTGGTACCAATCTCCGAAGGGTTGCAGGCACGCCGCACCCGCCTGCGTGTTTGTCTTCCTGCACGGGATACTTTCGAACAGCGACTGCTGGCGGAGGGAACATGCTCCCGCCCTGGTGAGGGAGTTGCAGTTGCTGCCACATTCGGTGTTCCTCCAGTATGAATCGCGGCCCTTCAATCAGGGAGGAAACGTGCAGGCTGCGGACTCCTTGGCGAAGGTGCTGTCGGGACTGGCCGACAAGCTGCGGACGGAGTCGCCCGACCGGGTCTTGCAGTTCTATTTCATTTGCCACTCGAACGGTGGGTTGGTGTTGAACCGCTTCCTCCAAAAATACGGCAGGGAGTATTTCAGGGAGGTTGCCGAGGGGAAATCCCTGGGCGAATTGCGGAGTGTGCTGCCGTTGACCCGGCTGATCACGTTTGTCTGTGTGCCCGAGCGTGGGGGACAGGGGATGTTCGGAGAGTTGGCGACCCTGCTCCACCAGTTCCAAAGGGTTGCCTATGCGATCCGACCTTTGGGCAAGACGATGCAGGTGCTCACGAGGCTCCTGGTGCCGTCAACACTGGTTTCGAAGCTCGGGGTGAATGCGATCACGGAAGATCTTCGGACCTCGAATCAGGCGGCTGCCATGTTGGCCGAATTGGAGTCCTTCCTTCCGCAGGCGGAAAAATCCATGATCCCGTTCCCGTCGGTTGGGATCCGGATGATCGCTCCGCGGGACAACATCGCGAAGGTCAAGGAGTCCAGTCGAAAGGACGGAACCCGCGCAACCTCCACGCATCATTTCCTCACGAAGGATTCCGTGCCGGTTCATTGCCAGAGTGTCTGGGCGATGAGGGATCGCTTCATCGATTCCACGGTTCCGACATCGCAGTATCTGTTGGTGCGGCAGAACTCGGTATTGAACAAGGCTCTGGGTTTTCGTGAGTTGACGGATTCGGCCGCATCGGGAGTAACCCTCCAGAAGCAGGCATTGGACAGGATTGAAGCGTTCCTGAAGAAGCCGGACGGGCACATTCTCGTGCTGTCGGGTCCGGCTCAGGCAGGCAAGTCCCGTTTGATGGCGTGGGCGGCGCGGCGACGGGCAGTCGAGTATCTGAACCATGCGACCTTGCACGAGGCGATGGCAGCGGTGGAATCGAAGCCCGCCGGACTCTTTGTCCCGCTCTCCTTCATTCGGTTTGGTCCGGAGACCGTGCCGAAAGACCTATCAGCCGCAGAGTTTGGAAATCTGATTCTGAAGGAATGGATCCGCTGGGCGGATTCGATGTGTGGGGGCAACGGTTCCGTGCGGTTGGACACCATGCTGGCCTTCATGAAGACCCATCCAACGGTCCTGTTCCTGGATTCGCTGGATGAGTTCCTGCTGAACATGCCTGGGTTGGGCCGAGGTTTCGCCGTGCAGGTGGTGGTGGCTTTGAAGGAGCAGTTCTTTCCCAAGGCACGGATCATCGTGGCCTTCCGGTCGGAACCGGAGTCGGTCGGTGTGAGGACGCTGTTCTCGCGCTTCCGCGAAGCCGGGGCGGAGACGGTCGCCCTTGATCTGCTTCCCGAAAGCGACGAGCGGATCCGCGATGTGATCGGTGCACTGCGGCAGGTTTCGGTTCACGGCGCGCGGATTGAAGACTTCCTCGAGGTGATCCGGACACCCTTTGCAGCCGAGCGGCTCAAGGGGGTTTCATGGATCAAGGATCCGCTCGTGAAGCGAAACGGGTTGGGGGGATTTCTGCTGCTGGTGTTGCGGCAGGCGTTCGCGGCGACGCCGCTGGACGGGACGACGAAAAGCGCAGCGGCTTTTCAGGCGGATCTCTCACGGCGTCTGGGCTTGGACACCGATGTCGTGGATGATGCTCTGGCATTGCTGGGGTTCCTTGGGTTCATGGAATCCGAGGGCAACCGGTATTTTCTGAAGCTGGATATTCGCGGGACATTGGAGAGGCATGATGCGGCCCTCGCAACGACTCCCCGATTGGCGGCGGCGGCCGGGCTTCTTCGTCGGCTGCTGCCCCTGCCGAATGAAGCCCAACTTCCCCCTGAGTGCGGCATTGCAAGGGTGTACCGGGATGCCTTCACCGAGTTGGGACCCTCCGACCTGATTTGCACGCACAGCGTCTGGATGGACCTGCTGACGGCGCAGTTCTATTCCCTGACCATCCGGTTGGAGAACCTGGAGTTCATCGGACAGGTTGCATTTTCGCCGGTCATCACCGGGTTGGCTGGGGACCTCCTGGACGATTGGCACCAGCGGGGCCAGTTGGTCCGTGCTGCTTGGGCTCGCGCCGAGGAGGAGGCAAACCCGCTCTATCTGCTCAACATGATCGCCCTTTACGGCTGGAGCCGGCAGCCACGCTCCGAGGTTGATGCCATCAGCCACTGGTTTGATGTGGTGAGGTCCAGTCTGCCCCGCCCGGCATGGAGATTCGTCGCCCTTTTTGCCCTGAACGCCTTGGTGTTCCGATGGAAACGGTCAAAGGACGAGATGACGTCGCTGGATGTCGAAAACGCTCGTGTGGCAGCGGGCGACGAGCATAAACGTCTGGATGAGGGGCTCAAGCAGTTGGTGGCAGGTGGTGCTCAAGAATCCAATGGGTTCATCGAACTGATTCTCGCATTGCAGGCGTCCGTCATAAAATCCCCCAGAGCTTCCACATTGCCCTCGGGAGATGTCATCGAAGAGGCCTGCAGTCAGGAAGCCGTGCCGGGAAGGCGGTGGGTGCTCTTTGACTGGAGTTTTGGCGGTCCACCGGAATCCGCCGCTGAATGGTTGAGAGGCCGAAGCCTTCAGGCTGCACTGGTCTTTCTGGTTCGCATGGTGGAAAGAGGTCTTCCGGATGGTTGCCCGCTGGAGGACCGTCAGATGGCAAGCCTGCGTCTTCCCACATTCCTTCCCTATGTCACAGCGCTGATTGATGCCCAAGCCATGCGTGTCGCATCGCGGGAAGTCGATTCATTGCTCCACCGATTGAAGTCGAATCCCGACCTGGTCAGGCAGGTGTCCCGGCTGGTGTCGGATCCGACTCTCTCGGATCTGCTGGGTCATGCCATCCAATCGATGCAATCGAGAATTGGGCGGCGACATCCGGATGCGGATTGATTTGCCTCCCGGGTGCTGCGGATGGCTGGCTGCGTCTTCGCGCGCGTGCGCCTCTCTTGTTCAACGGACCCGGTGGCTCATCCGGAACGATTCAGTCTGATCGGTTGGGCTTCCTGGATTCTCTTCCCCAATTCCCTCGTCATTCCCTCGTCGCAAATGACGCAGATGGACATGGGCTTGAGGTGGAATGTCCGTGCATTTGCGAGGTGAGGCCCAGTCCCGAATGGAACCCTTCGGTTCAGCCCCGCCATCGGCGGAATCAGCGAAATCCGCGGTCCATTGATGCCCGTTCTGGGTGACCGCATCCCGACATCGCTCCCGAAAGGGATGGATGGCCGGGCGAATCCATCCAGGACTGCGGGATCAATTGTCGGTGGGCGTGGGTGAGGCGGGCCTGCACCGGAAGCTACGGGGAGGAATCAGGAATTCATGCAGGGGGAACGTCGAGCGGCGTCAGGTTCTGGCTCGCGGAGATGCGGAACACCCAGTCGCGGTCGGAGAGCGTCTCAATGGCCGCGCGACTGAGGGTGGCGGGATAGGTGGTGCGGCCCCCGGGAAGGTCCGGACCGAGATAGGACTGGAGCTCGGTCAATTCCTCCGAGTTCAGGGGACGTCGGGTGCGGATGAAGACGTCGTAGGACGACGCGCCTGTTTCGGAACCTGCGGGCGTGGCGGGGACCGACGGGGATCGGACCGCGGGTTCCGGCCCGTCCGGTGTTTGGGCGCGTGATTCGGAGAGACGGAGGGCGAGGAAGGGATCGAGGCGTTGCAGGTTCATGGGATGAGTCGTGAAGTGTCGATGAGTCCCCAGCCCCAGTGCGGGTCATGGCCGCCGGCCGGAGGACGACCGGGGATGGCCGAGGCGGCGATCAACCGGGCCCGGACCTGTTCGGGGGTGAGATCGGGGTTGGATTCCAGCAGCAGCGCGACCAACCCCGCCACCACCGGCGACGCCATGCTGGTGCCGGGCATGGCGATCCACTGGGGATGGACCTGGCGGTCGGGATGGGGCTCGGCATCGGAGGATCGGCAGGAGACCAGGAAGGCGCCGGGGGCGCAGATGTCCGGTTTGGGATGGCCGTCGCGCCGGGGTCCCGGGCTGCTGAAGCCCGCCATCGAACCGGCGGGCATGTGCTGGAACTGGCGGAGTTGTCCGGCCTGGTCGATCCAGTGGTTGCGGGAGACGAAGGCTCCGACGGCGATGGCCTGGGTGGCGCAGGCCGGCGAGCCCACCAGGCAGTTCCTTGTGGCGACGGACGCGGGAAATCCAACCAGGTGGGCGTTCGGCAGCCAGACATCGATCACGGCGGTTTCGGAGCCGGCGTTGTGAAGCTGAAGGTTCCAGGTGCCGGGTCGGAGTGCGCTCCCGCGCGGGGCGACGAGTTCGACGATGAACTGGTGGTCGCCGTTGATCGCGGCCTCGGCCGGGGGCGAAACGATGCGCGCCCAGGCCGAGCCGAGCCGGGTGGTGGAGACGGCCTGGCCGGAGGCATCGGAGTTGGAGGGGAGTTGGGCGGAGGTGGTGTTGCCGGCGGGATCGACGAGTTGCACCGAGCAACGGGTGCGACCGGTGTACCAACCGTTCAGGACCAGCTGGCTGGCCGGTGGCAACGAGGGTTCCGCCAGGACGACCATCGGAAGCGTGGCTTGCCCGCCGGGTGGCACGGTGACGCGCGCATGGATGGGATCCTCTCCTTCGTTGCCGGCCGCGGCGACCACGATCCGGCCCGGCCCGGAGACGTCGTCGATCAATGCGCTGAGATCGTCGGTGCCGTCGTGTGCATCGTGGTGGCCCCCGAGACTCAGGTTGACCACGGCGGGGCGACCCAGGCGCGCAGCCTCTTCGAAGATGAAGTGGATGGCGTCACCGATGTCACTGTTGGCGAAGGTGGTCTTCGCCACGATCAGTTGCGCTCCCGGAGCCACCCCGGCGTAGGTGGGATCGTTCCCGGCGGCAATCCCCGCCACGTGGGTGCCGTGCCCGCTTTCATCGGTGGATCTCCCCAACTCCGCCCCCGTCAGCACGCGGCCCTTGCGGAATCGCCCGCGCCCGGTGCCCGGCCGGGTCTGGTCCCAGACCATCAGCACGCGTCCGGCGAAGGCGGGATGCGAGGTGTCGATCCCGGAGTCCACGATTCCCAGGATGACACCCTGACCACTGAATCCGGTGCGATGACGGAATCCGGGAACCCGGATCAAGGGAAGGGCCACATCCAGGCTGGGCTTGAGCTGGACCGACTCGGTGAGGTGCCGGACGCGGGGGTGGGAGGCGAGTTCGGCGATCCGGTGGGAAGGAACCACGGCGGTGCGGACGGATCCGCGGAGCTGGCAGATGTGGACGTCGGGGACCTCGATGTCCGCCTCTGGATCGCATCGAAGGAAGACCTCCAGTGAGTCGGGGTTGGGGGATGACGGCTGGAGTCCGGTGGGAACGATGCCGCGGCTGAGGAACAGGGAAGGGATCGCGGGAACGGGCGGAGTCTGGAGCGCGAGCGAGAGGCCGGCCGAGAGCTTGTGGGTCCAGGGAGGCATTGCGGGGGGGAAGCTACCATTGGCCCGTGGCCGGATGCCAGAGGGCGAGTGGGGGGATTGCAGTTTCAGGATTCAAGTCACCGATGAAAGAGAGTCTCGTGACCTAGCCGCAGAGTTTGTAGAGGTACCAGGCGGCACTGGCGGCACCGAGGAGGTAGGCGGCGGTGGTCGCAGCCAACAGGACGAGGAAGGTTCTGATGGAACTCATGATCGGGTGGTGGCAATCGCCTGTTGGGCGATCGCTGCATCCGGTGATACGGGGAGAAACGGGGGTTTGATGCAGGTCAGGTGGGCATTGGGTGAACTGCCGGTTCTGGGTTGAAGAAGCTCGCCGGGGTGGACCGTGTGCCGCAGGCTTTTCAGCAGCCGTCGTTATGATCACTCGCGTCAGGATTGTCGGATACAAGTCGCTCTCCGATCTGGAGGTGCGGCCGCGGCCCTTGACGGTCCTTTTCGGGCCGAACGCGGTTGGAAAAAGCAACTTTCTGGATGCACTCCAGTTGCTTTCCCGACTGGTCACCTCCCGCACCTTGAAGGAGGCCTTCGAAGGGTCCTATCGCGGGACGCCGCTGGAGTCGTTCACCTTTGGCCCGGAAGCCATGGCCGGTCACATGAAACGCGATTCCATCCGCCTGAGCATGGAGGTGGACGTGGAATTGTCCGAGGGGACGGTGCTGGCCGTTGAACGGCAGATCGCCGACATGCGGAAGGGCAATGGGGGTGTGGCCGTCGAGTCGGGTCGGTACATCAAGGAGCGTGCGTTGCGATACCGGCTGGAACTGGAGATCCTGCCGAAGAGCGGGATACTGCGGATCCAGGATGAGTCCCTTGCGGCCCTGAAGGGGAAGGGGGAACTGAAGACCTCCCGGAATCCCTTTCTGGAGCGCAAGGACGACCGGCTGTCGCTCCGTCTCGAAGGACAGGCCCACCCGACCTATCACGAACTCGGACTGGATCACACGATCATCTCGCGGCCGCTGTATCCCCCGCATTATCCCCACATCACGGCCTTCCGGCATGAGTTGGCGGGGTGGTTCTCCTATTATTTCGAGCCGCGGGAACGGATGCGGACCGCCAACCCGGTCAAGGAGGTCCGGCACATCGGATTGATGGGGGAGGAACTGGGAGCCTTCCTGAACACCCTGCGGACACTGGAGCCAGCGCAGTTTCGTGGGGTCGAGAAGGCATTGCACACGCTGATCCCGCGCATCCAGGGGATCGAAGTGATGCCCAATGCGCTGGGGGAAGTGGAGCTCCGGTTGAAGGAGGACGGAGTGTTGGTGCCCGCCCGGTTGGTGTCGGAGGGGACCCTCCGCATGCTGGGATTGCTTGCTGTGGGCGGGGCGAAGGAGCCACCGACGATGGTGGCGTTCGAAGAACCCGAGAATGGGATCCACCCGCGGCGCATCGAGTTGATCGCGCGTTTTCTGGAGACCCGGACGAGCGTGGGTTACACGCAGTTCATCGTGACGACGCACTCCTCCATCCTGCCGGATCTGCTTCCGGAGCAGGCGCTGTTCGTCTGTCGCCGCGAGGGCTTGCGGACCCGGATTGATCCGTTCGTGAATGAGGAGGGGGACCTGTTCAAGCGGGGTCGGATCCGGGATGGCCTGAGTGATTCGGGCGAGGGGAAGGTGCCCGTTTCGGAGCAGATCCTCCGGGGGGACTTCGATGCCTGACTTGATGCTGTTTGTTGAGGACATCGCGCAGGAGAAATTCCTGACGGCGTTGCTGGAGCGAATGGCCGTCGAACGGCAGATCCGCCTGAAGATCCGGGTGCGGTCCGCGCGCGGGGGGATGGCGAAGGTCCTGTCGCAACTGGAAGGCTTCGTCCGGGAGGTCCGGCGGGGGGTGGCTGTACGGCCCGATGGAATGGTGGTTTGCATCGACGCGAATTGCCGTGGGTTTCTTGACCGGCGAAAGGCGATCGAGGCGAGGGCGGGCGATCTCCTCGATCTGGTCATCCATGCGATTCCCGATCCGCATGTGGAACGGTGGTTCCTGCTCGATGCCGAGGCGTTCAAGGAAGTCCTGGGGAAGGGGTGCAAGGCGCCAGATGCCAAGTGCGAGAAGGAACGATACAAGCAGCTTCTGAATGACGCCGTCTGCGCCGCCGGAGTGCAGCCCTCCTTCGGCGGTGTGGAGTACGCCGAGGACATCGTGGCGGCCTACCATATCCAGCGAGCTGCGGATGGGGACGAGTCCTTCGGCAGGTTGGTACAGGAGTTCCGGAGTTGGACCAATCGGCAGATCAAGGCCGGCTAGCGAGTTCGGGTCCAGTCTGCTGATCCGTCCACAGAGGAGGGCTCGGCGCTTGCCCTCACACTTTGCAAGCCGCCGTGTGGGTTGAGCCTTCCAATGATGGATCCGGCTGCCCATCGACCCGGGGCCTCGTCGTGAGAGCCCGGGAGGATTCGTTGGTTCGGCGCGGCATGGATCCGGAGATTTGCGGCGTATGGGATGGTGTGAGCCATCGAATGCCGTCGGTCGCCGGACAACGTTGGGCTGTGCATCGTTCGGGATGGGGCGGTGATGTCCCCGACGGCCCGCGAACACCCTCGGAAGGGTCAAGGCGAAGACTGTGCCCGGGACGGTGTCGGCGGTCGTGCCCGGGGCGTTGATTGTCCGGACCGGTTCGCTCAGGGTCGTGCGTCGGATCCAACCTCGAATGACCATGGAGAATTCCCCAGTTCACGCGGTGCGGGATGCGGTGGGGCTGCGAGCCCCGGCGGAGGCTGTGCCGGTGCCTACGGCGCGCCATCGGCGGTATCACCTGTTGGTCATCGCCATTGATGAGTACACCCATTGGAGCAAGCTGCGGACGGCGGTGCGGGGTGCGAAGGCGTTGGTTCAGGTTCTCCGCCGACGCTACGGGGTCCGGGCCGAGGATGTCGTCGAGTTGTTGGACGAGCAGGCGACACGGCGACGCATCATTGCGGCGTTGGAGCGGACTTCGAAGGCGCTGGGGGACGACGACGTATGGATCGTGGTGTTCGCCGGGCATGGGCACCTGGACGATACGCTGCGCACGGGTGCCTGGATTCCCGTGGACTGCCCTCCGCCGGACCACGGGGCGAGCGCGGAATGGGTAAGCCATGCGGAGGTGGTCGCGTGGTTGCGGGTCTCGAAGGCCCGTCAGGTTCTCCTGATCGCGGATTCCTGCTTCGCCGGGGAACTGCTCGGCGGGACGCGGGCGATGTCGGAAGAACCCACCCCCGAACAGATCGCCCGATGGGGCGAGGCGCGGTCACGTCGGGCGTTGACCTCCGGCGGCAACGAGCCGGTGTATGATGGTCGGCCGGATGGACACAGCGTCTTCATGGGTCCCCTGCTGGAACGTCTGGAGTCTGCCGAACTCCCCGTCTTTCACTCCGGGCAGCTCTGCGACTGGGTCGATCGGTCGATGTCGGGATTACCGGTTCCTCAACGTCCATGCGAAGGGCCGCTCCCGGAAGCTGGGGACGACAGTGGCGGACGTTTCCTTCTGCGACGGTCGGCTGAAGATGCCGCGTTCGATGTCCGGGAAGTCGAGGATGCCTCACCTTCGCGACGGCGCTGGGCGGGTGCGTGGAACCAGCTCCGGGCGATTCGGGGCGAGGAAGAGCGGCTTCAGGCGGGAACCCACTTTGTCCAATCCGAGCCCTCGCGCGAGCTGCTGATGGCGAAGAGGGAATGGGAGGAGGCGGAGCGACAGCGGGATCGGACCCGGCCCGCGGAATGGCAGGACGCGGCGCTCAAGCAGGAACTGGAGGCCTTGGTGGCGGTTCCGAACGTGAGCTTTGCCGACGTCCGGGAACATGCCCGGAAGAAGGGTTCGATGTTGCCGACGGGCCTCCCGGAGTGGTGGGCGGCGTTGAAGAAGGAACGGGCGGCCCGGCTCGCCGTCGAAGCCTGCGAACAAAAGCTTCGGCAGGTGACCGAATCCCGCTGTGCGGAGACGGAGGCTCGCCGGGGCGAGGCGGAGAAGGAACTTGCCGAGGCGAGGATCGGATTGGCCGAGGACATCCTGGGCGCCGAGGCGCGAGCCCGGGGGCTGGGGGCTGACGGGTCCTGGCCTTCCGGCGAGGCGCGGCGGGGCTGGCTGAAGGCTGGTGAAGAATCCTTGCCCGACTCGGATCCGGAGTTGGCGGATACGCTCGTTGACCGTGCGGATGCCGTCCTGGCTGAACTGGTGTGGGCGGGGGCGTCTGCTGTCGGGACGCCGGCCGCATTGAGGAGCCTGTTGGAGAACCTGACGGCAGACTTGCCTGAAGCGATTTCAGCGCAGGCATTGGCCCGCCTTCACGCGTTGGATCGCGACGCGGCGGCGAGTGCACGGGCGACAGGAACTCCCGAGGCTTGGGACGCCTACCTGTCGGAATTTCGGGAAGTTGCCGGGCCCGGGATGGTATCGTTGGTCTCCGGTCAGGTGGTGCAACCGCTCCTCTTTGCCGGCGAGGCCCTCGATGAGGCCCGTGCCTGGATCCGGCAGTATCGATGGACCCGGGCGCAACCGGATCTGGGTTTGGTGGTGGGAGATTGGTGGCAGGGAACGTGGTGGCCGACGGAGGAATTGTTTGAGACGGGTTGGACCGCCTGGTTGACGGCGAACGGTCTGGAGGTGGCGGATGTTCCGGAGGGATGGGCCGAGGCGGCGTGGAAGGCGGTGGATGCCGTGGCCTGGAGTCGGGTCACCGAGGCGGGCACCGGGAAGGCTCATGAGGCCTATCTTCAGGGCCGGCCCGACCGCTGTTTCCATGGGGATGAGGCCAGGGCGTGGCTGGCGAACGCGACGGAAAGGGAGCGCGTTGCTGCCGATGATGCGGCTTGGGACGCAGCCCGGGGGGCCAACACGGCTGAGGCCTTCCGACAGTACGTTACGAAGTGGCCCGGGGGCCGGCATCTGGCGGCGTGTGCGGTGGCATGGGCGGCCTTGCCATTGCCCCCGGTGGCCGCTCCTTCTTCGCCGGTCCAGCCTCCGACCCCGACTCCTCCCGCGACGGTTCGCCCGACAGCACCGACCGCGAAGCCACGGGGCAGCGGATGGACCTGGGTGTGGGGCCTGGCCGCGGTGGGCTGTGCGGTCTGGGCGGCGGTGGTCTCGACGGAGGTCTGGTCGGAAAGGAGGACCCGGGAGCGGTTGAGTGGTGAGTTGGGGACCGATCCCGGCGTGGGCACCCGACAGGTTTCGGGAAAGATCGGCGATGTGTTCCGGACGGACATCGGGATGGAGCTGCTGTGGATCCCCGCCGGGACGTTCCGGATGGGGAGTTCGGATGGAGTGGGTCATGGCGATGAACGCCCGCAGACGGAAGTGACGATCTCGCGCCCGTTCTGGATGGGGCGGTTTGAGGTCCGCCAGCGGGATTGGAAGGCCGTGATGGGGGACGATCCGTCGCACTTCAAGGGCGAGGATCTGCCAGTGGAGTCGGTGGACTGGAACCAGAGCGTGGAGTTCGGGAGGAAGCTGACGGAGCGGATGAAGGGGAGAATTCCGGAGGGGTATGAGTTTCGACTGCCGACGGAGGCGGAGTGGGAGTATGCGTGTCGTGCGGGGACTACGACGTTGTGGAGTTTCGGGGATGCGGAATCGGAGTTGGAGAAGTACGGATGGTTCTCAGGGAATTCAGAAAGGAAGACCCATCCAGTGGGGGAGAAGTTGCCGAATCCGTGGGGTCTTTATGAGATGCATGGCGGGGTATTGGAATGGTGTCTGGATTGGTCTGGCGCTTACCCAGGAGGACGGGTGACGGATCCGAAAGGAGCTGCGAATGGCTCGTTCCGCGTCATTCGCGGCGGCTCGTTCTCCGACTCCGCCGGCGGCTGCCGCTCGGCGTGCCGCAACGGCGACGAGCCTGGCTTCCGCTGGAGCCTCCTCGGTTTCCGGCTCGTCCTGGCCCCCAGGTCGGGTTCCTAGAAGCGGAGCGAAGCGAGTCGGAGCGGGGACGGCGGAGAGGGGGGCCGAGGAGGAAGCGGAGCGACGACGTAGCCCCCCGAGACGCCGGCCGCGCGGAGACGGGGGACAGTTTCAAGTTTTCAGAGTCCGGTTTGAAGTGACACGGGAGACGAAGCCCGGCACGCGATCCAGGGGTGGGTTCGCCCATTGCCCCAACGGAGCCCAAGGTGAAACCCTCGGGACAGGTCCGCCTCCACCGCCCCCATTTTCCCGCTTCCGGCGTTCCCTTCGGTCGGTGCCGGACCCGGGCTGCATGGATTGGCGGGTTCCCGGCGTAGGGGGATGTGTCGGGACTTGAGGCGCGGCGACAGGCGGACAAGGCTTTCGGTGATTGTCCGACGTTTGCCACCCTGCACCATGAATGAGACCACACGAGATCTGATCGGCCAGTCGTCCGCGGAGGTGCCCCTGGCACGCCTCGGGCGGTTCCGGCTGTTGAGCATCGGGATCAACCGCTACGTGGAGTGGCCGCGGCTGGAGACGGCGGTGGCCGGCGCGGTCGGGTTGGCTGACCTGCTGGGCCGGGATTATGGCTTCGAGGAAGCCCGCACGCTGACCGATGGCGCGGCCACCCGGGCGGCGATCACCGGGGAGCTGGCGCGCCTGGTCGATGAGGCAGAGCCGGAGGATTCGGTGGTGATCTACTTCGCCGGCCACGGGCACATCGATCCGCGCACGCAGACGGGTTCCTGGATTCCGGTCGATGCCGTGGCGGACCGGACCGGACAACGGTATGAGGCGTCGGCGACGTGGTTGTCGAACTCGGTGGTGAAGGACCATCTCAAGGCCTGCAAGGCGCGGCATGTGCTCTTGATCAGCGACTCGTGTTTCGCGGGGGATTTCCTGCGGAGCCATCGGGAGGCGCCGCCGATGATCGACGACGCCTATGTCCGGCGCAGCTTCCAGCATCGGAGCCGGCTGGCGTTGACGGCGGGCGGGGTGCAGCCGGTGGTGGATTCG
This sequence comes from Verrucomicrobia bacterium UBA6176, assembly GCA_002422905.1. GTDB lineage: Bacteria > Verrucomicrobiota > Verrucomicrobiia > Limisphaerales > UBA9464 > UBA6176. The sequence goes on along the minus strand of DITU01000047.1, from coordinate 21,017 downwards.
GGGTTGCCGGGGCAAAGCGTGTTCACCGGCTTCCTGCTGCATGCATTGAGCGACAATGACCGGCCGTGGTACCTGCCCAGCGAGTTGCATGTGCGCATCCGCAGTGGCGTGGCCGCCAACGCGCCGCAACAGCCCTTGCTCGGTCGGTTGCAGGACACCGGCGGCGAGGTGGACGGGGAGTTCGTGTTCTTCCGTCGGGGGTATGCGTCGCTTGAAATGGCGCTGGAGGAGAACCGGCGGCGTCTGGACGAGGCCGTGCGGTTGCGGGAGTCGCAGGAGGCGTCGCGCCGGAAGCAACTGGACGAGGTGGGGGCGAAGAAGGCGGAACTGGCGGAGAAGGAACGGCAGTTGGCCGAACTGCGGAAACAGAGCGAGGCGTTGAAGAGCCCGGCGGAACGGGCGAGCGGATTGGACCAGATCCTGTTGTTGCTGTCGGAGATCGAGGAACGCCATGAGGAACTGAAGCGACGCGAGGCGGAACTGGCCGAGGCGCGTCGGGTGGAGGAGGCACGGTTGGCGGCGGAACGGAAACAACGGCTGGCGGAGGCCCGGAAGCAATTCGAGGCGGAGAAGGGAAAGTATGAGAAGGTGCTGGCGAGCCCGTTTGCCGATGAGGGGATGAAGCGCACGGCCTGGCAGTTGTTCTGTCAGTCCCAGGGCGTGACGGTGAGGGATCCGGAGAACCCGGGGAGGTTGGAGTGGGGGGAGGAGGCCCCGCGCGAGAAGGTGGAGCGTCCGGTGTTTGCGAAGGTTTCAGACGCGCCTCCGCCCAAGCCGCCAGGTTCGCGCCGGGTGACCTTGGCGGACATCCAGAATGGGTTCGAGGGACGCATTGGGGACATCCTGACGGTGGATCCCGGAATGGAGTTCTGTTGGATTCCGGCGGGGAAGTTCGTCATGGGCAGTCCGCCGGGATACGGGTCAGACGATGAGCATCCCCAGACGGAAGTGACCCTCACCCGACCGTTCTGGATGGGGCGGGTGCCGGTGCGGCAACGGGATTGGAAGGCGTTGACGGGGGACAAACCGAGCCACTTCAAGGGCGAAGATCTGCCGGTTGAAAATGTATCCTGGGACGAGTGTGTGGCGCTTGGGGACAACTTGACGGGGCGTTTGAAGGCGCAGTTGCCTGCGGACTACGGGTTCCGACTCCCGACGGAGGCCGAGTGGGAGTACGCGGCGCGTGCGGGCACCCGTACGGCGTGGTTCTTTGGTGATCACGAAGACGGGCTGGAGGCGTATGCGTGGTTTGACAAGAACGGCGAGTGTGAGACGCATCCCGTGGGTTTGAAACGGCCCAATCCATGGGGCTTGCACGATGTCTATGGCAATGTCTGGGAGTGGTGTGGGGATTGGATGAAGGCCTATCCGGGAGGGTGTGTCCGGGATCCTGCCGTAGTTCCCGAACGAGCCGGTTGGTTCGGCAGGCTGTTTGCGAGTGGCTCGCGCCGCGTCTTTCGCGGCGGCTCGTTCTCCGTCTCCGCCGGCCGCTGCCGCTCGGCGTACCGCTACTGCCTCGTGCCTGGCCGCCGCAGGATCAACCTCGGTTTCCGGCTCGTCCTGGCCCCCAGGTCGGTTTTCTAGAAGCGGAGCGAAGCGAGTCGGAGCGCAGGAGGCGGAGCGGAGGGCCGGAGGAGGAAGCGGAGCGACGACGAGGCCCGCAGCGCCGCCGGATGCGCGGAGACGGTGGAGAGCTTCAAGTTTTCAGAGTCCGGTTTGAAGGTGTTCCCTGGGTTTTCCGCTTTGCTTCACGCTGGGCCAACGTCGTGGGCTGCCTTGCGGCGAGTTGGCGGTGCCTCATTTCGTCCTCTTTCGTTCGTTTCGGCCAATCACCCCCAGGCCTTGGGCTGGACGCATGGAAAGGGTGGATTCGGGCGTAGGGTCGGGTGTGGGTGCCCCGATCCTTGCCGGGTTGGAGGGGGATCCCGCAGGATTGGCCAAGCCATGACGCCGGACGGAAACCATGACGACAGGGATCGGGACCACACGGGACAGTCGCGGCCGCGCGGGCCGGGGGTTCCCAGGGATTGGCCGCTGGGGTCGTATCACCTGCTGGGGATCGGGATTGATGCGTACGCGCACTGGAACCGGTTGGGCACGGCCAAGGCCGGGGCCGAGGCGGTGTGTGCGGTCCTGCAGGCGGAGTTCGGATTCCTGCCGGAGCATTGCCGGCTCCTGCTGAACGAGGAGGCCACGGGCGAAGCCATCCTGGCGGTGCTGACCTTGATGGCGATGACCCTGCCCGAGGAGGCCTCGTTGCTGATTTACTTCGCCGGGCACGGGCACATCGAGGACCTGACCAAGCTGGGCTGGTGGATCCCGGTGGATGGGGCGCGTCCGTCCACGGAAGAGGAACTGAGGAAGGGGCGGGTGGGGACCAAGACGTGGATCTCGAACGCGCAGATCAAGGCGGTGCTGGGCGCGATGAAGGCGAAGCACGTTTTGCTGGTGAGCGATTCCTGTTACTCGGGGGATTTCGTTCGGGCCATGACCGAGGTGACACCGGCCACGGATGAGTACGTGAAGGCGGCCTTGCTGCGGACGAGTCGGCATGCGTTGACGTCGGGTGGGCTGCATCCGGTGCAGGACGACGGCTTTCACGGGCAGAGTGTGTTCACCCATTTCTTCCTGAAGGCGCTGCAGGACCGGACGGTGCCGTGGTACACGGCGCACCTTTTGCATGGTCGAGTGGCGGATGGCGTGCTGGCGAATGCGCGGCAGATGCCGGCGGTGGGGGTGGTGCGGGAAGCCGGAGGTGAGTTGAGCGGGGAGTTCGTGCTGGTGCGGCCGGCAGCGGTGGACGTGGAGCGGCGTCTGGAGGAGGGGAGCGCGGAACTGAAGGCGCTGGAAGAGGCGCTGGAACGGGATCGGGTCGCGCGGGAAGAGGCAGCGCGTCGGCGGGAGGCGAAAGAGGCGGAACTGGCGGCGTTGCAGGAACGGATCGACGCGCTGCGGGCAGCGCAGGGGGCGGGCGTGGGCGGCGCGGGGAACTGGGAGCGGATGAAGGCGTTGCTGGATTCGAAGAAACGGCAGGCGGAGGAGTTGCGCCGGTTGCAGCAACAGCAGGAGGAGGAGCAGCGGCGGCGGGCCGAGGAGTTGGAACGGCTGGAACAGGAGGAACGCGAGGGCCGGCGAAAACGGTTTGAGTCGGAGTGGGCGCAGTACGAGGACTACCTTCAAGACCCGGACATTCCGAAGGAGCATCATGGGGAGATGTGGATTGCGATCTGTGGCGAGTTCGGCGTGCACCCGAAGTCCACCGCACCCGGGAAGCTGCGCTGGAATGGGGTTGGGGTGGAGGAAGTGGTGGTCATGCCAAAACCGGCGCCCACGCCGCCACCGGGCCCGTCCACGAATGGCAGGATCGGCGATGTGTTCCAGACGGAGATCGGGATGGACCTGCTGTGGATCCCGGCGGGGACGTTCCAGATGGGGAGTCCGGCGGGCGTGGGTCATGGCGATGAACGCCCGCAGACGGAGGTGACAATCTCGCGACCGTTCTGGATGGGGAAGTATCCGGTGCGCCAACGGGATTGGACGGCGGTGATGGGGAGCAATCCGTCGCACTTCAAGGGCGAGGATCTGCCGGTGGAATCGGTGGATTGGAACCAGGGTGTGGAGTTCGGAAGGAAGCTGACGGAGCGGATGAAGGGGAAGATTCCGGAGGGGTATGAGTTTCGACTGCCGACAGAGGCGGAGTGGGAGTATGCATGTCGGGCGGGCACAACGACGCAGTGGAGCTTTGGGGATGTGGAATCGGAGATGGAGAAATACGGATGGTTCTCAGGGAATTCGGGAGGGAAGACCCATCCGGTGGGGGAAAAGCTGCCGAATCCCTGGGGCCTCTACGACATGCATGGAGGGGTACGGGAATGGGTGCATGATTGGAGTGGCTCTTACCCGGGAGGACGGGTGACGGATTCGAAAGGAGCTGCGAACGGCTCGTACCGCGTGAATCGCGGCGGCTCCTGGAACGACTCCGTGGGCGGCTGCCGCTCGGCGTTCCGCGACGGCCACGGCCCGGGCCGTCGCGGGGACAACCTCGGCTTCCGTCTGGTTCTTGCCCCCAGGTCGGTTCACTAGAAGCGGAGCGAAGCGAGTCGGAGCGCAGGAGGCGGAGCGGAGGGCAGAGGAGGAAGCGGAGCGACGACGGGGCCCGCAGCGGCGCCGAGTGCGCGGAGACGGGGGAGAGCTTCAAGTTTTGAGATCCAAGGTTGAAGTGGCTCCGTGGTGAGTCGCGAGACGAAGTTCTGGACGCGTCCCAAGGAGGTCCGTGCCCTTTGCCCGAACGAGGCGGACCACGGTAGTCCAGGGCAGCGCCCTGCGGTCCGGTCGCCCCCAGGAACCAAAACCCAGCCCTGAAGGGGCGATGCGGCGGCCCATCATGAATTGCCCCGTTGAGGCTGAGTTCGGAGCGAGGGGCGATCCGAATCGTCCTTCGTCGTGGGCAGCTCGTTTTCCACGGCCCGTCCGTTGGGGTCGCATGAAATCCGGGAATCCGGGCGTACCCCGGGCGGGATCGTCCGAAGCTGCGGTCCGACCGGTTCGCCGGCTTCTCCCCCTCGCCCGGGGATTGCCGGGAACATCGGGTCAATGCAGCCTTGGATTCACACTCACTCGACGCCATGGAAACCCACCCCACCCGTACCTCGCGGAACTTCACCGGGCTGCGCCCCCCGCAGGATCCCATGCGGCAGTCGGGGTGGCAGTCGGGGCCGCATCCGCGGTATCATCTGCTGGTCATTGCCATCGACGAATACCTCCACTGGAAGCCATTGAAGACGGCGGTGCGCGGGGCGAAGGCGTTTGTCCGGGTTTTGCGAAGTCGGTTTGGAGTCCGCGCGGAAGACGTGATCGAGGTGTTCAACACGCAGGCAAGCCGGAAGGGGATCATTGACGCACTGGAGCGGATGGCCCGGAGACTGGGACCCGATGATCATTGGATCCTCTTCTTCGCCGGTCACGGCCACCGGGATGAGCTGTTGAACTCGGGTGCCTGGATTCCCTTCGACTGTCCCGCACCCGAATCGGGCGCGGCCGCCGTCTGGGTGAAGCACTCGGAGGTGAAGGAGTGGGTGCGGGCGACCAAGGCCCGTCAGGTGCTGATCCTTGCCGATTCGTGTTTCGCCGGGGACCTGTTGGGCGAGGCGCGGCGGAGTGCGGAAACGGTGACGCCCGAACAGCTCGAACGATGGGCTTCGGTCCGCTCGCGCCGCGCGTTCACCTCGGGGGGAATCGAGCCGGTGTACGATGGGCGTCCCGATGGACACAGCGTGTTCATGGGACCTTTGCTGGACGCGTTGAAGGGCCTCGCCGATGCGGCCATCCACTCCGGCCGACTGTGCGACCGGGTCGATGGCGAGATGATCCTCACCGGCAGTCCGCAGCGTCCGTGGGAGGGCCCGTTGCCGGAGACGGGGGATGATCCCGGGGGCCGCTTCGTGCTGATGCGGTCGGACGCGCAGGCGCTGCCGGAGGAGGTTGAACCGGGGACGACTTCTCCCCAGCGGGCGGAGTGGGCTCACTGCCTGATGCGGGAACGCGATGTCGCCGACCGGTTGCAGGCCACCCGGCTGGGCCGACACCGCGACCAGTCGGACGCAGCTCATGCGATGGCACGCTTGCAGTCCGATCTGGACGATCTGGTTTCCCTGCGGACGTCGCGGACGCCGGCCGGTTGGGCAGGACAACCGGTGGAGACGGCGGTCATGGCCTGTGCCCGGGAACCGCACGCGAGCCTGGTCGATGCCAAGGATCGGGTGCGGGCCCTGGGAGTGGCCGTGCCTGCCGAGCTGGGCACCTGGTGGAAGCTGTTGAGGGAAGAGCTCCCGCTTCAGGCGCGCTGCACCGAAGCGCAGGATCGGCTCGCGCAGGTGACAGGTGAGTTGGTCACCCGTCTGGAGGTGGAACTCGGGGAGGCCCGGCAACGGTTGAACGCGGCACGCGAAGCCCTGGTCGAGGCGGTGATGGGCGAAGCGGCGGCGGCGGAATCCCTGTGTGCGGACGGACGTTGGCCGTCCGCCGAGGCCCGGAGTCATTGGTTGAGTCGTTGCGAATCGGCACTGCCCGGTGACGACGCGCAGTTGCTGGAGGTGTTGGAGGTGCGGTCGCCGGCCTTTGTCGAGGATCGGGTGTGGGCCGTCGTCAGCGGGGCTCCGGGCGTGATCGGGTTGCAGGGATATCTGTCGGGGCCGCCCGGGGCGGTTCCGGGGTTCGTGCTGCATCATGCGGATGAGGCCCGGGCCGCACTCGCCGGCCTGGACGAGGCGGCGGCGGCCCGGGCGCGGGCGATGGGGACAGTGGAGGCATGGACGGCCTATCTCGCCGAGTTTCCCGAAGGCCGCGCGCGAAGCGAGGCGATCGCGGTGATGTCGGAGGCACGATGGCAGTCGGCGCGTCTGGGTTTGGTGGCGGCGGTGGAGACCTGGTTATCTGGTGCGGCATGGCCGACCGACGCCGCGTTGAGCGCCTGGTGGCAATCGTGGTTGGCCGATCAGGGGCTGCCGACGTCCGATCTACCGGACTCGTGGACGAAGGAAGCCTGGGAGGCGGTGGCGGCCGCGGTGTGGCGTCGGGTGGTCGCGACGGACTCGCGGGCGGCTTACGAGGCTTACCTGACCGGGCCCAAGCAATGGCTCGATCATCGGGCGGAGGCAGAGGAGTGGCTGGCCGCTCAGTCGGTGCGGGAACGTCAGCGCGCCGAGGCGGCCGCCTGGGAAAAAGCCAGGAAGGTCGGGTCGGCGGCGGAGTTCCGTCTCTATCTCCAGCAATGGCCCGAGGGGGAGCATGTTCGCGAAGCCGCGATCGCGTGGGCGGCCCTGGCGGTTGAGACCCCACCGGTACCCTCCCCGGGGCCGCGGCCGTCCCCGGCCACCCCGCCTCCCTGGCCCAGCGCGGCGTCGCCTGTCGTCCCGCCTCCACTGGCGACCCCGGTACCCGCGACACCCCAGCGCCGGACGAGCGGTTGGACCTGGTCGTTCGCCGGAGTCGCCCTTGGGCTCTCGGTCTGGATCGCGGTGTTGCTCCAAGCCTCCGGGAAAAGCACGCGCGAGGGGCAACAGCTCGCTTCGGAGCTTCGGGAGCTGACTGAGAGGGTCCTGGAGCTGACCTCTCCCCGGCTTGGCCAACCCTTCCGGGATGAATTGGGCATGGAGTACGTCTGGATCCCGGCGGGGAGTTTCCGGATGGGCAGCCCGGATGGCGTGGGACGTCCGGATGAGCGTCCCGAGACCGAAGTGACGATTTCGCGGGGCTTCTGGATGGGGAAGACGCCGGTGCGGCAGAAGGATTGGGAGCGCGTCATGGGAACCAATGGCAGCTACTTCAAGGGCGCGGAGTTGCCGGTGGAATCGGTCGATTGGAATCAAGCCGTCGCATTTGGCCAGAAGCGGACGGAGCATCGGGCTGGGCGACTCCCGGAGGGAATGGTCTTCCGACTGCCCACCGAGGCGGAGTGGGAGTATGCCGCCCGGGCGGGGACGACCACGAAGTGGAGCTTCGGGGAGGAGGAGTCGCGGTTGGGAGAGTATGCATGGTTTGAGGGCAACTCCGGATCCACGACCCACCCGGTCGGGATCAAGTTGCCGAATCCGTGGGGCCTGCATGATATGCATGGAAATGTCTGGCAGTGGTGTTCGGATTATAGGGGCGGTGGGTATTCGGGAGGTCAAGTGACGGATCCGACTGGGCCTGCCACCGGCTCGGACCGCGTCATTCGCGGCGGATCGTTCAACGACTCCGCGGACTACTGCCGCTCGGCGTCCCGCATCAGCTTCGGGCCCGGCCTCCGCTGGTTCCACCTGGGTTTCCGTCTGGTTCTCGCCCCCAGGTCGGTTCACTAGAAGCGGAGCGAAGCGAGTCGGAGCGCAGGAGGCGGAGCGGAGGGCCGGAGGAGGAAGCGGAGCGACGACGGGGCCCGCAGCGCCGCCGGATGCGCGGAGACGGGCTCTCAGCCTTAACGGGGTTTGTGTAGACGGCCCGGGACACCGTTCCGGGAAGCGGCAGGAACGAAGGGGCGGATCAGATTCGGTGGGCAACGTGGCAGACCCGTACATCGGTCGGCATGGGGCGGGAGCGTTGCACCGACTTTTCGGATGCGGAAAGCGCCGCCTTCAATGATGCGTTGGATCTCGCCGAGGATGCCGCGCGGCGATCCCGTGAGTCGCGGCGATGCCGGAGTTGGACCCATTCGATCAGGAATCGTCGAATGCAGCGGAGCGCCTGACTCATCGCCTGAAGCAGATGATCGATCAGACTGGAGTGATCCGGCGGGACGGTGACACGGGGGATCCGACGTTTCCATCCGGGGTTGTCACTCTGGGGACGGGTCGGATTGGAAAGGGGACGTCCGAGCCGCGGGCGGATGATCCGAAGTGGACCGGTCTCGGTGGGATGATTCCGAAGCGGGAAACGTCGGGTGCCGGGGATGGTTTTCATCGGTGGTCGGGTCAGGCGGGCCTGCACCGGTGATACGGGGAGGAATCCGGAATCCATGCGTTGCCCGGCATCGGAAGGAAGGTGGGTTGGGACAGGGTCGCCCGGGAATCGGGTGCATGGAATGCACGGATTCGGGCGTATCGGGGGGTGTCGGTAGTTTTCGAACGTTGGGTCCACCGGGTGGTGGACGGCGTGCGAGCCCGACTGGAGACACAATCATGAACATGAAGCGATGGGTTGCAGGAGGCGGGTTGGTCACGGTGATCCTGGTGGCGGTTTTTCTGGGAGGCTGGGGCCGGGGAGGGTGGCGCGGCGGGCAGGAACTTCCTCCGCTGCCGGTGCGGGTGGATTTCCGCGAGTCACGGGTTGGATTGGGGCGGGTGCTGGTGATGTCGAATGAGACCCCCCGTTATCTGCGGCTGAAGTTGTCGGTGCAGAATCCAACGTTTGGCAGCAACCAGACCTTTGCGGTGGATGCACCGGGCCGCCGGGAATTGACGTTCGGATGGCAGGAGGGCTGGAGCTTTGCGTCGGGTGATCGGATCCGATTGGAGCAATCGGAGTATCGAAAGCTGGAATTGGAGGTTCCGTGAGGAGCGGCGGGCGGCGGTGGTGCCATCGGATCCTGGAAACCAATGACGTCTTGTCGTCGGGAGCATGGGCTTATATGAAATCGCGGCGCGCGGCCGGTGGCCGGGGACAATCCACGGGGACAGGTCCCCGGGCGCGGACCGCGCGGTGAGCCACAACCCAATCATGGATCTGCACGCCCTCATCGTTGGTGTTGAGAAGTATCGGGATCCGATGATTTCGCCGGTGGCCTTTGCGCAGGCGGATGCACGGGACTGGGGAGATCTGTTGAGGAAACACTGTGGGTTTGAGCATGTGCGGGTGTTGGCGGGGTTGCCTGGATCCGAGGATGAGCCGACCCAGGCGCGTGTGTTTGACGCCCTGTATGAGTTCAGCGGGTCGGTGAGGGAGGGGGATCATTTTGTGCTGATCTTTGGTGGGCACGGCCTGGAGGTGAACGGGGAGGGATACCTGTTGCTGTCGGATTGCCGGAGCTATTCCAAGTCGCTCGGCAGCCTCACGCTTCAGGCGTTGCGCCGGGATTTTCTGGAGAAGATGCCGGCGCGTTGGTGCACGATGATTCTGGATTCATGCCGGGACGATCCGGACGCCGCCCGTGGAGGCGGGGCGAACGGGCAGGCACCGGGTCCGAATTTCTATCGGGACCTTGGAGGGTTGGGAGTGCATCGACGTCGGGATGGGCGGACGACCTCGGTGTTGTCGGCGTGTCAACCGGGGCAGCGTGCGCATGGATCCGCGCGGTTTGGTCGGGGTGTCTGTTCGCATTTCCTGCATGAAGGCATCCGGGGCGGGGCTTGGGCTGGAGGCCGGCTGACCCTGCGGGAGTTGGCGCGGTACGCGCATGACCGTGTGGTCCAGTGGGCAGCCACCGAGCCTGGGGTTCATGAATCCCAGGAGCCGCTGTTTGAGCAATGGGGCACCGGCGAGGAAGTGGTGCTGGCAAAAGCCGATGTCATCGAGGCCATGCCGGACAAGGCGGAATCGGTCGAGCCATTGCCCGAGGGAGCCTTCGCCTGGTTCCACGGAGTGCCTTCGCATTTGTCGCACCTTTCCCGTCGATGTTCAGCCACGGTTCAGGTGGGGGAGGTGCGGATCGAATGGCCGGGTGCGGCGGGTCTGATTCGGAATGGGGTGGCGGAGGCGAGGGTTTTCCGGGGATGCCTGGTGGCGAAGGCGAGTCTGGAATCCCTGTTGGCCGGACGACAGACGGAGTTGCTGCGGCGATGGCTGGCCCGATTGCCATTGCTGGATGCGGACGCGCAGGCGGTGCAGGCCTTTCTGGTGGGCGATATGGACGAGATGGATCGCCAGGTGGAGCGGGTTCGGGATCCGGTCCGGCGCCTGGTCCTTGGCACGTTGCTCCGTCGTGAATCCGGATTGGAAGAGGTGGGGCGGACTGCGCCGGCCATCCGGCGGGCATGGAGTGAGGGTGGGTATCGGGGAGGGGTTTGCCGTCTGGTGAGCCGTGCGTACGGCAAGGGGCATCGGGTGGAGGATTGGTTTCGGTCCTGGATGATGCGGACGCCGCGGAGCGCCCTGTTGGCCGGCGACTGGCTCCGCCGGGCTCAGGAGGCGGGAGACAGTCTGGGGATGAATCCGGTGGTGGAACGTTTCGGGAATGAGGTTCGGTGGCTGGCGCGGACGACCCGGGAACATCTGGGAGCGGCGGAGATTCTGGCCCGGCATCTGGGAGCGGTGGGATTGGCGCGGGTGAGCATGCAGGAGGCGGAAGTCCGGACCCGATCCAGTGCCGACTGGGCGGATTGTGCGGTGGCGTGGCAGGAATTGTTTGGAGAGGTGATCCCGGCAGTTCGATGTGCGACGAGGGCGGAGGCAAGCGGACGGTCGGCGCGGGACTGGGTGGAGGTGGCCCGTGCCCGGATGGCAACCCAATCCGGGAGCGAGCCGGTCCGGGAGGCGTTGATGCGGGCAAGGGAGGCTTCGCGAACAACTCTGGATTGGAAGACGGTTGCGGCCGCGTGGTTGGGTTGGGTCGGGGACCGGAAGGAGTCGGAGCGAGCGATGGATATGGCGGAAAGGGCGGCCTCCGAGGCGGCGGACTGGTTCCTGGCCGGGGCGACGTGGGATTCGGTGCTGGGTTCGCGGGAGGATGCGATGCGGTGTCTGGAGATGGGTTTGTCGATGGCGACTTCGTCCTTCGACTGGCAGGCCGGTGCGCGGGCGGCGTCCGGGGTTGGGGTGGATCTGGATCAGGTGCGCGACTGTCTGGAGAGGGCGGCCCAACTGGCGACGGGCACGGCGGACTGGTGCGGGGCAGCGGAGGGCTGCCGCACCCTGCTGGGCGACGAGGTGACGGCGTTGGAATGGGCGGGGGAGGCGTTGCGGCACGCGGTGACGGTGGACGATGCATTGCGCTGTGCGCGGATTGCCGGGGGGCCGTCGATGGTGGAGATGACGATGGAGCGGGCGGAGGCGATGGCGGAGGGCAGCCTGATGTGGTGTCGTTGCGCGGAGGGGTGGTTGAGGCAGGGCAGGAATCTGGAGCGGGCGCGTCGCGCCCTTGAGGTTGCGGAACGTCGGGCAAGAAATTCTGACGATTGGGGGGAGTGTGCCCGGCATTGGGATCTCCTGTTTGCGGATCGTTCCGGCCAGCGGCGCTGCGAGGTGCGGGCGGGGGTTGAAGATGCTCCCGGCGGCTATGGGTCCACCCTGATGACCGTGATCCACACCTCTGAATCCAAACCTGTCCTTGATCCCTCCGAATGAGCTCCAACTGCATTCAGTGCGGGCGTCCCGCCGAGGTCACCGGTCTGTGTCCGGATTGTCATGCCCGGAGGCGTCCCGCCGTTTCCCGCCCGGTGGCCCGACCGGATACCGGTTCCATGCCGGATTGGGTGGGGAACGGTCGATTCCAGCTGATTGGGCAACTGGGCGAGGGCGGGCAGGGATCGGTCTGGCTGGCGCGGGACGACCACCAGTCCAGTGAGGGGGCGGAGGAACGGGTGGCGTTGAAGTTCATCGGGGGCCGTGCGGCGGCGGATCCGCGTGCGGTGGATCGGTTGCGCAAGGAGGTGATGGTGGTGCGAAAGCTCAGTCATCCCTGCCTGGTGAAGGTGTATGACTGGCATGATTGCCCGGGCGAAAGACTGTTCTACTCGATGGAGTACGTGCGGGGTGAAGACCTGGGAAAGCATCTCCAGACCAGTTCCACCGGCCGGTTCACGGTTTCCCAGATCATGCCGTGGATCCAGCAGTTGGTGGCCGGCCTGTCCTACTGCCACGGGGTGATGCAGGTGTTCCATCGGGATCTGAAACCGGGGAATGTGATCCTGACCGAGGATGGACGGATCCGGCTGGTGGATTTCGGACTGGCCCAAGGGGAGGTGCTGGATGGGATGGGCGGAGCCACGCGTGGAATGACGCGGGCTTATGCCTCACCCCAACAGGCGGCCGGCGAGTTCTCCGGTGCCACGGATGACATCTATTCGCTGGGGGCAGTGGTGTATCATCTGCTCACGGGACGACCGCCGGCTCCTGCGGGTGAGGAGACGGAAAACCCGCGGTCGTTGGTGCTCGCGGCCGGCGGATCCTACCGGGATGTCACCCCGGAGGCTTCGGATACGGTGATGCGTTGTCTGGATCCGAATCCTGATCGGCGCCCGCGGAATGTGGAGGAGTTCTGGCAATGGTTTTCGCACAGCGGGCCGGTCGATAGGGTGGCGGAGATTGTGGATTCGGGGGGTGATGACGCGCGGGGCGGCGGGGGGATTGCGGTCATGGTGGGCTGGCTGTTGATGGCGTCGGTGGTGGTGGGTTTGGTTTGGAGATTCGGAACTGGAGAGGTGCAGAAGCCGGACGAGAAACCCCTGCCCCCTCAGCCGCCGCCCACCAATGGTCCGAGCGCAGGTACCCCCATCCCGCCCACCCAATTCAAGCTCGACATCCGACTGCATCCGGAACCCTCGCGGCAGGTGACGGCGGTATTGATTCCAGACGGGGGCGGCCCACCGATCCGAATCGGGCCGGAGATCGTGGCATCCAACGCGTATCAGCACGCGATCAGTGGGGAGGCGCAGCCGGGCCGATATTGGATCGAGGTGGGCCAGACCCGGCGTCCCGAGAATGGCGGATGGGTTCGCCGGGAGCTGGAGCTGGGTGATTCGACGGTGAAATTGGAGATCTCGCTGGAACGGGTGCCGGTCCAGTTGCTGATGCCGCAGTCCAACGGAGTGATCCTGGTGGATGCATGGACCAATCGCACCCGGCTTCGGGCCGGTGACCGGGTGATTACCGAGGGTCGATACAAGATGGTGACCGGATACTTCGGCAATCGGGAATCCGCGGATTTGAAGCTGGTGCGTGGATCCTACTCGTTGGAGCTGGTTCCCGAGATGGAGCTGGACTGGATACTGGACGAGACCGCGCTGACCGTGACGGATTCACAGACCCATCGGGTGACGCCGCGGCGTCGGCTCCATCCGCGGATGCCGGTCTCCTGGACCGTGAACCACCTGCTGACCGGGACACTCCGATTCCTGCCGGTTCCCGGCCGGACGAACGTGTTGGCCTGCGCCACGGAGACCACTCGACGTCAATTCGAGGCTTTCGCCCGGGATGTGGGTCTGGAACCGGTTCCGTTTCCCTCCACGTTGGATACCAAGATCCTGGTGTCCTGGCGCACCGCGTTCCCCGATTCCACCGATTTGCATCCCGTGGTGGGCGTTTCGTGGTTCGATGCGACGAACTATGCCGGGTGGTTGACGCGTCAGTTCCGGCAGCAACGGCTTCTGACGGACCGTCAATACTTCCGTCTGCCCACGTGCGATGAATGGACCCGGATCGCCGGTCCGGATCCATATCCCTGGGGACCCAACTGGCCGCCGCCGAGCGGAAAGGTGAACATTGCCGGCAAGGAAATGCTGACCAATTCGTTTTCGCCCGACAGCCTCATGCCGACGGCATATGGCGCGGTGCTGACCGCGAGCGTGGATGGCATCGGCGCGGTGGACGGTGGTTTTGTCGCATTGGCGGGCAATGCCGCGGAATGGTGTTTGGATGAATACGAGGAATCCATGAATGCCGGTGTGGTCTGGGGTGTTTATCCGTCCCGATTCCGACCGCAACCCGGTAATCCCGTGCGCAAGGTGACACGGGGCGGCTCCTGGTTCGATGGCAACGACCGGGAGTTCTTGCGGACCTCCACCCATTGGCCCGAGTCCGGCGAATTGCTGAGTGATCGGATCGGGTTCCGCCTGGTGGTGGTGGAGGAACCTTAGAATCATTTTCAATCCAATCGTCCCAACCCAGTTCAATCAGGATTCCAAACCGATGAAGAGTACAACATTCCGAACGAGATTCGTCCGCCTGCTGTGGATGACCTGGATGCTTCTGCCCATGGCGAAGGCCGCTGAGCCGGGGGAGTTGCGGGTACCGCCCTGGTACCGGTCCAATGCCGTCCTGGCCCAACCTTCCAAACCGCTGGATTCCAAGCGCCTGTTGATCGGGGGACAGGTGTACATGTCCCATAAACTCAAAGCCCAGCTGGAAGGGGCGCCGGGCGGCGGTTTGCATGTGGACAACGGCCGGTATGAGAAGGGGAATTGGAAGACATGGATGGTCCGGATGAACCGGTTCACCCGGGCCGAGAATGCCTTCCTCGATGAGCATCCCTCGTTCGATGTGACGGTGAAGCATCGGCGTGCCCCCAAGAGCGGTGCATCCGGGTTGACCCTCACCAACCTGTGCCTCGGACCCTTGTTCGCCGTCCATGTGGATCCCGAACGGGATTCCTTCGACCTGCCGGAATGCGGTCCGGCTGTCCTGTCCCGCGTTCGAGTCCTGATCCTGACCAACGGGGTGGATCCGACCAGTTCGGCCCAGTGGATGACGGCCGCTGAGGCGGTTCAACGGAAGTTGCCGGGGTTTTGCGGAATGCCACGGGCCCTGGCGGAGCGTCTGGTCCGCTGGCATGACGGCCATGTGGGACTGGTGATCCTCGCCCGGTCGGGAGTGGATCGTCCCCCGGGAAATGGCCGGGCCCTCGTCGAGGTGTTGGGCTCGAACAGATCCAGGCATCCCGCATGGTTCGTCTCCCTGGCCGAACTGGTTTCCGATGCCGTCACCGGCAAGGCGCCGCCTTTCAACCAGATCAGCGCCTCCGCCCGCTATGAGCGACGCTATGCCGCGGCGGAGCAGACTGCCAAGGAAGCCCGACGGGAGGGGCGCGAAGTCCCGGTGAGCGTGGATCTGTATCGATGGAGCCACATCTCGCGCGGTGACCGGTCGGCTCTGCCGTTCGCGGTCACGGCGGAAGTCTGGTGATTCACGGCCCAGGTGTGCCGAAACATCCGTCGCGTGGTGCATGGGATCGGGAGATTCCCTCGTATCCGGGTTTGAACAGGAACCTCGGATCCAAAATGAGAAATCTCCTCCACTTCACTCCGCGCCAGATCGCCGTTTCCATCGCTGCCATGGTCGGCACGGCTGGTCTGGTTGTCGCCTCGGTCCTTCCACGACCCGGGTTCATGCCGAAGCCGTTCGGCAAGCCGGGGTCCGGCTTGGATCCTTCCGAGCCGGACCGGATGGTCACGGGTGCGGAGGCCGGGCGCTGGCTGCGGGAACATCTTGCGGAGACCACCGGGGCAGAGGTCGAGTTGGTTCGCGGCGAGACCCGCTGGATCCGGGCTGCGGTTGCGGAGGAGACGACGAGTCATCAGTGGTGGGTGCGGACCCTGGATGGCGCGGAGCATCCCATCCCCGGGGCGATTGATCCGACGGTCGGTGTCGGTCCTTTCGCGGAGCCGGTCCGATACCATCTGGTCCTCCGTTCGCTGGATGGTTCCGGCGAATGGAGGGAACAGGCGATGTCGGTGGTGGTGAGCGGCGAGAGGGCGGCCATGGATTGGTGAAGGGCGGGAGAGATCGAGATGTCAAGGGAGGCACCGGAACCTGTCGGGACGAAGCTGGTCGTCGCTGTGGGCGCCCCTGGCAAATTGGGCGACGTGTTCCGTGCGGACTTTGAGATGGAGCTGTTGTGGATCCCGGGGGGGACGTTTGTGATGGGGAGTCCGGCGGGAGTGGGTCACGGCGATGAACGTCCGCAGACGGAAGTGACGATTTCGCGACCGTTCTGGATGGGGAAGCATCCGGTGCGTCAGCGGGAGTGGCTTGCGGTGATGGGGGACGATCCGTCGCATCACGTGGGGGAGGATCTCCCGGTGGAGTCGGTGGATTGGAACCAGTGCGTGGAGTTCGGGAGGAAGCTGACGGAGCGGATGCAGGGCAGGATCCCGCAGGGGTATGAGTTTCGTCTGCCGACGGAGGCGGAGTGGGAATATGCGTGCCGTGCGGGAACGACAACTCCATGGAGTTTTGGGGACGCCGAGGGAGCTCTTGAGCGGTACGGTTGGTACCAAAGGAACTCCGCAGGGAACACGCATGCGGTGGGGGAGAAGCCGGCGAATCCGTGGGGGTTGCACGACCTGCATGGAGGGGTGTGGGAGTGGGTGTACGACTGGAAGGAAGCCTACCCGGGCGGTCGAGTGACGGATCCGGCGGGTCCGGAATCAGGCTCGCTGCGCGTCATCCGCGGCGGCTCCTGGTACGGCTCCGCCGGCAACTGCCGCTCGGCGTGCCGCGGCAGCAACCGGCAGGGCGGCCGCAGGTACAACCTCGGTTTTCGGCTCGTCCTTGCCCCAAGGTCGGTTTTCCGGGAGTGACTGCCCGTCGGATTATGGTTCACTCCCCGAGCGCCTCGACGCGTTCCCGGAACTTCGTGACAGCCTTGGCGATGACCCGGGCCTCGGTTTCGATGAGGACATAGATATCGCCGATGCCGACGAGACTGTCCTTCAGCAGACTCACCACGACGACCGTACCATCTTGTTCCGACGAAGTCGTGACCTTCCATCCGCGGGCACGCATGCAATCGATGCTGCGTGTGACGCTGGTTGGCGTGGTGTCATCGTCGGCCCGGGCAGAGCCGGTGGCGGGCAGCAGCCAGACGAGAAGGGTGAGGAGCAGCGAGGTGAGTGCCGGTGCTGTGCGCCCGGCCGGACGAGAGGATCCTGTGGTCATACCAACCGTCCTACGGCCGAACATCGGAGATTCATGCGGAAGATCCTTCAGGACTCTGTCCGCCGTCCGATCCCGGCAGCCTTCCCGGTGTGCCGCTCCCCGGGTTTCCGGAATCGTGTGCATTGAACGTTCGCCTTCGGCCGTAGGGAAGGTGGATGTCCCGTTGGAGGATCTCTTTGATGGGTATGCCACTGAGCCGTATCCATGCAGTAGGATCGGTCGTTTCGGCTGGATCTTCTTCCGCAATGCCTTCGTCGTTCGCTCGTTACGGATCGAGCTATTGATACGCGCCTCGCTCACTCCTCGGCCTGCGAAAGAATCTGCTGCGCCGCCACTTCCCTCCCTACTGCATGGATACGGCTGAGGAGTGATGCCCCTTTCACTTTCGAGGGTTCTGCCCGAACCCGGAACGGTTTCGGGCCTTGTCGGCCTGCTGGGCGATCTCATAAGAATTTCAACGCGATGCCACCGAACGACGATTCCATGGACCGGCCCCGTGATCATGTGGGCCAGGGTTTCTCCGGAGGATCGCTGGTTCCGCAGGATTGGCTGTTGGGCCCGTATCATCTGCTGGCGATCGGGATCGATGAGTACGCGCACTGGGGGAGGCTCATGACCGCGAGAGCGGGTGCCGAGGCGGTGCGGGAAACGCTGACGAATGAGTTCGGGTTCGAGCCGGATCGCTGCATCGTGCTGCGCAACCACGAGGCCACCGGAGAGGCCATCATCGCGGCGCTGCGTTCCCTGGCACGGACGTTGTCGGAGGAGGCGTCGTTGCTGATCTACTTCGCCGGGCACGGGCACATTGACGATCTGACCCAGTTGGGATGGTGGATTCCGGTGGATGGACAACGCCCTGCGACGGAGTCGGAGATCGAGGCGGGCAGGGACCACACCCGGACGTGGATCTCGAACCATGAGATCAAGACGGTGTTGGCGCGGATGAAGGCCCGGCATGTGCTGCTGGTGAGCGATTCGTGTTATTCGGGGGATTTCGTGCGGGCGATGACGGAGGCGAGGCCGGTGACGGATGAGTACGTGAAGACGGCACTGTTGCGCACGAGCCGGCATGCGTTGACCTCGGGAGGGCTGCACCCGGTGCAGGACGATGGGTTCAATGGGCAGAGCGTGTTCACGCACTTTTTCCTGAAGGCGTTGAAGGATCGGACAATGCGATGGTTCACGGCCAACCGGTTGCATGAGCGGGTGGTGGACGGGGTGTTGGCGAATGCAAGGCAGATGCCGGCTGTGGGCGTGGTGAGGGACACCGGAGGTGAGTTGAGCGGGGAATTTGTGCTGGTGCGACCGGAAGCGGTGGATCTGGAACAGCGGTTGGAGGAACGCAGCGCGGAGTTGAAAGCGTTGGAAGAGGCGCTGGAGCGGGATCGGGTCGCCCGGGAGGCGGCAACGCGGGAACGGGAGAAAAAGGAGGCGGCGCTGGCGGCCTTGCAGGAGCGGATCGAGGCGTTGAAGGCGTCGCAGGGCGGTGGCGTGGGCGTGGGCGGGAACTGGCAGCAGATGAAGGCGCTGCTGGAGGCGAAGAAGCGGCAGGCGGAGGAACTGCGGAAACTTCAGCAAGAGCAGGCGGAGGCGGCACGACGTCGAGCCGAGGAACTGGAGCGGTTGGAACGGGAGGAACGCGAGCGCTGCCGGAAGTACTTCGAGTCGGAGTGGGCCGCGTATGAGGGCTACCTACAGGATCCGGACATTCCCGCGGAGCATCATCCGGATATGTGGATGACGATTTGTGCGGAGTTTGGTGTGAGGCCGAAGTCCATGACGCCCGGGAAGCTGCGGTGGAATGGGGAGGGGGTGGTGCAGGTAGTTAAGGTTGAGGTAGCTCATCTCCAAATACTCGCCCTGCTGAGACATCAGGCCTTTGTCGCGCCAAAAGGCGAGGGCCGTGGAGGAATCCGATTCATTCCGACCAATCTTCAGATTGAGACCGTATCGGTCTTTCGGACGAACATCGGGATGGAGTTGCTATGGATTCCGCCAGGGAAGTTCTTGATGGGGAATTCGGAGGGTGTGGGCGATGGGGATGAATGTCCGCAGACCGAGGTGACGATCTCCCGTCCGTTCTGGATGGGGAAGTTCCCGGTGCGCCAACGGGATTGGGAGGCGGTGATGGGGAGCAATCCGTCGCATTTCAAAGGGAAGGATCGACCGGTGGAGCGAGTGAGCTGGGATGAGTGCGTGGAATTCGGGAAGAGGCTGACGGAGGGGATGAAGGGGAAGTTGCCGGCGGGGTATGAGTACCGGCTGCCAGCGGAAGCGGAGTGGGAGTATGCTTGCCGGGCGGGTACGACGACGCAGTGGAGCTTCGGGGATGAGGAGTCGGAGTTGAAGTGGTACGGGTGGTACGACAAGAACTCCCGCCGCCAAACGCATCGCGTGGGGCAGAAACAGTCTAATCCTTGGGGATTGCACGACATGCATGGAGGGGTGTGGGAATGGTGTCTGGATCGGCATAGGTCGTATCCGGGGGGGGCTGCAACACGCATCTCGGGCTTCGTCGTCCGAGGTGGGTCTTGGAACTCTTCCGCGGGAGAATGTCGTTCGGCGTACCGCGGCCGCAACAGCCCCGGCGACCCCCGGTTCCGCATTGGCTTCCGTCTGGTTCTCGCCCCCAGGTCGGGTTCCTAAAGGCGGAGCAAAGCGAGTGAGAGACTAGGGCGCGGAGTGTGAAGATTTGAGATTCAAGTTTGAGGTCGGGTTTGTGGTTGCTTCGCCGTTCTGCACGGGTTCGTGCCCCTTCCCCAGCGCTACTGGGTGCCTCTGGAATTTGCCCGGCACGAGCCAACCCTGCAGCTGCACTTTCCCGGAGCGCGGTGGTCGGACGGGGGCAGGATGTTCAACGTGCCGTACGATCCAAAAGTCACGACACCGACGGCAGTAAGGCTGACTGTCGCAGAACTCCTCGACCGATGGTACCCGGAGACGAATCGGCCGGTCCTCGTACCGGTGGCGATGTCGGATTGGGAACGGATCGTGGTGTCGGCCCGTTGCCTGTCTGAGCGTGATGCTCCCGATGGAGTCCCGTGAGGGAGGGCGTCTGCGATGGAGCCCTGCATGGGTATTCTTCCTGGGGATGGGGTTGGCGGGGCTTGGGGTTCGGGGATTCAAGGAACCTGCGAGGGGTGTCGGGTGGAACGGTCAGGCCTCGTCCACGAATGGAGGGTCCTCGACGAATGGGGGCACGACTGGGAAGGTCATTCCCGGCTTGGTCCTGGCCGACTATACGAAGGAACGCCCGTTCACGAACTCGCTGGGCCAGACCTACGTGCGGGTGTCCAATGTCCTCGTCGGGGTTCGGGAGACGCGGGTGCAGGATTTCCGGGCATTTGCCCTGATCCAGGACAAACACCAGACCGAACCCCGCCGCCGCCGCCACCAAAAACCTTCCATGGAGGAACGGAGGCGCTGGACCATCCGGGGGTTAGAAAATTTTGAAGCCCAGGGCATCGTTGGAGGCTGCCTCGGCGCGGCGGTCGTCCTCCTCCTTCTTGAGGCGGGTATAGTCGAGGAAGTGGAGGTTGGCCTGGACGTTGTCGGTATTGGAATGGGTGTACGCGACGAAGAACTCCGTGATGGTGGCCTTGCGGATGGCCAGTTCCTCGGCGAGGCGCAGGACGAGGGGGCCCCGGGTCGAGTTGTCGGCGACGAACGAGTCCCACCACTTGCGGGCCGACCCGGTGGTTTTGGGACAGTCGATGGTTTTCAGGATCTCTTTCAGTCGGGCCTGAAGCCTGAGCGTCGACCAGAACTGGGTGTGTTCCGAGATGCCGGTGGGAGTCGTCGGGGTGGGTGGGGTGGGCGGCGGCGTGAGGGAGGACGAACCGGGAGGCTTGCCGGGGTGACGTCGGCACGGCGGGCGGAACGGGCGGCCCGGGGCGACGAGGTCAGCGAGGGCCGGGTCCTCGTAGACAGCGGGGAGATAGCCCTGGAAGGGA
>DITU01000066.1:138005-161410 GCA_002422905.1 Verrucomicrobia bacterium UBA6176 | reverse complement strand
TTCCAACATCCCATCCTCGCCGCCTTCGCCGACCCCCGCTTCAGCGACTTCACCCGCATCCATTTCTGGCGCTATCGCAAGATCGTCGCCCCGCTGCCCGACTCCGCCCGCGTCCTTGCCCGTTTCGATTCCCAGGACCCTGCCTGGGTCGAGTTCCCCGTCGGCTCCGGTCGCCTGCTCTTTGCCGCTTCGGGCTGGTCGACGGACGACAGTCAATTCGCCCTTTCCTCCAAGTTCATCCCCTGGCTCTACGCCGTCCTGGATCTCGCGGGCACTTCCACCGCTCCACCCCTTCATCCCCTCGTCGGCGATCCCGTCGCGCTTCCCTCCGGACGCACCTCGGCGTTTCCCGTGCGCTTGCCCGATGGCACCTCCATCGAGGTCGAGCCCGGCACCGCCACGTTTTCCGGGACCGATCTGCCCGGCATCTACCGCTTCGGTTCCGGTTCCAATGCCTTCAACGTCGCCGTCAATCTCGACCCCGCCGAAGGCCGCACCGCTCCCCTCTCGCCCGAACAGTTGGAGAACCTCGGTGTCCGACTCGACGCCGCCCTCTCCTCCGCCGCCAATCCTTCCCTCGTTCCCCCAGCCGTCCCTCCCGCTGTCGAGGCCGAGAGCCGACAAAAACTCTGGCGCTGGCTCATCGCCGCCGCCCTCGCCGTCCTCGTCATCGAATCTCTTATCGCCGGTCGCGCCACCCGCCAGCAATCCGTTCCTCAGGAGGCCTTACCATGAATGATCATCCCGTCCTGCGGCTCCTCCGCCCTGTATCCCGCCGTCACCGGTTCCAAAAGGCCGCCCTCACCCTCGCCGCCACCTGGGCTGTCGGCGCGCTCGCCGCCGCTGTCCTTCTCTACGCCGCCCGCGCACTCCATCTCAACGGCACCCTCACCGCCGTCGTCCTCGGGTTCCTCGTCGTCCTCACCGGCTTCATCCTAGCCCTCCGCACCTTCCTCAAACCTTCGGACCCCCGCGAAGCCGCCCGGCGCATCGAAGCCCGTCATACCGACCTCAACGGACTCCTCATCACCGCCGCCGAACAGCAACCCGGTCCTGACGGCTCGTTCAACTTCCTCCAGTGCCGTCTCCTCGACCAGGCCCTCGAACACGGCCGACGCCATGACTGGCTCCAGGCCCAACCGCTCTCCCGCTGCTTCGCCTCTCTCCTCCTCGCATTGCCCGCCTTCGTCGCCCTCGTCTTCATCCTCTCGCTCATCGCCAGACTCCCCGCATCCACCCGCCCCGACTCCGCTTCCTCACCCATGGCCGCCCGCGTCATCACCGGCATCGAGGTCGAACCCGGCGACACTTCCCTCGAACGCGGTTCTTCCCTCGTCGTCCTCGCCCGCTTCCCCACAGCCCCGCGCGCCGCCGAACTCGTCATCACTTCTTCGAACCAACCGCCCCAACGCATCCCCCTCGTCCGCAATCTCGCCGATCCCATCTTCGGCGGCGCCTTCCCCGATGTCGCCGGCTCGTTCACCTACCGGGTCGAGTCCGATGCCGGCAGCTCCCGCGAGTTCAAGGTCGAGGTGTTCGAATTTCCCCGACTCGAACGTTCCATCGTCGACATCACCTACCCCGCCTACACCGGGCGCGAACCCAAACACATCGACGACACCCGCCGCGTCACCGCCGTGGAAGGTTCTTCCCTCAACCTCGCCCTCCAGCTCAACAAACCCGTCACCCAAGCCACCCTCGTCCCGCGTTCCAAAGCCCTGACCCCGCTCTCCCTCGTCACCGCTTCCAACCTGCCCGTCGCCACCCTCTCCGCCCATCCGCTCCTCACCAACGCCACCTACGACCTCGTCCTCATCGACGCCGACGGTCGCTCCAACCAGACGCGGCCCCAGTTCGTCTTTGAAGTTCCACCCAACCGCGTCCCCGAACTCAAACTCGCCCTCCCACGCGGCGACATCCAACCCTCCCCTCTCGAAGAAATCCGATTCGAAGGCACCGTCTGGGACGACTTCGGCATGTCCGCCTTCGGCATCGGAATCATCCGCGTCGGCGCCGAACCCGATATCGTCGAGCTCGGCCGCGAAGTCCCCGGCAACAAACGACTCCCCTTCGAACACCAACTCCACCTCGAAGCCCTCGCCGCCCAACCCGACGAGGTCTTCGGCTGGTTCGTCTGGGCCGATGACACCGGTCCCGATGGCACCTCGCGCCGCACCACCAGTGACATCTTCTTCGCTGAGGTCCGGCGCTTCGAAGAGATCTTCCGCGAAGGCGAAGGTTCCTCCGGTCAGGAAAGCGGCGAATCCCAGTCCGGCCAGCAACAGGGCAATGCCGCCTCCAAACTCGCCCAACTCCAGAAACAGATCATCACCGCCACCTGGAAACTCCAGAGCCGTCGCCCTTCCGGCACCAATGCCCCCCGCAACACCCGCGTCACCTCCCCCCAACGCCTCCGCCCGGCTCCCCTCACCTTCTCTCCGTTCTTCGCCCAGCCCGCTCCCCCACGCCGTCTCCAGTCCGAGCGCCCCGCCAACAGCCCCGGCGCCATCCCCACCCGCTCCTCCGGTTCCTACGAACAGGATCTCCAGGTCATCCGCGACGCCGCCCAGCAAGCCCTCGAACAGGCCCGCGAATCCATGGAGGAACAATCCAACCCCGCCCAACAAGCCCTCTGGTCCACCGCCATCGCCCAGATGGAACGTTCCATCGAACTCCTCGCCAAAGCCTCCTCCTCCCCAGCCGTCCTCAAGGAAGCCATCGCCGCCCAACAGGCCGCCTACCAGGCCATCCTCAAACTCCAGTCCCGCGAAACCGAGGTCTCCCGCTCCCGCTCACAATCCCAGTCGCAATCCCAATCCCAGAACCAGCGCAACCAACGCCAGATGGACGAACTCGATCTCGCCCAGACCGAGAACCGTTACGAAACCCAGTCCCAGGCTCGCGCTCCCGTCGATGACGAACGCCGCGAACAACTCCAGGCCGTCAATCGCCTCCAGGAACTCGCCCAGCGCCAGGAGGAGGTGAACCAGCAACTCAAGGAACTCCAGACCGCCCTCCAGGCCGCCGACGAAAAACAACGCGAAGAGATCCAACGCCAACTCCAGAAACTCCAGGAGGAACAACGCCAGAACCTCGCCGATGCCGATGAACTCCAGCAACGCATGGAACGCGGCGAGAACCAGTCCCGCATGTCCGAGGAACGCGAACGCCTCGAGGAAGCCCGGCAACAGATGGAACGCGCCGCCGAAGCCACCCAACAGGGTCAGGTCTCCCAGGCTCTCGCCGCCGGGACCCGTGCCCAAACCCAGCTCAACGAACTCCGCGAGGATCTCCGACGCCAGTCCGCCGACCAACTCAAGGACTCCGCCCGCGAACTCCGCGAGGATGCCCGCGAACTCGCCCGCAATCAGGAGGAGATCCGTCGTCAGCTGGATGCCCGCCCCGATCCCAAGGCCCTCAGATCCCTCACCGACGACGGTTCCCGCGAAGCCCTCTTCCAGAAACTCGCCGATCAGCAATCCGCCCTCACCAACATCGTCCAACGCGCCACCCAACTCTCCGAACAGGCCGAGGACTCCGAACCCCTCCTCTCCCGGCAGCTCTACGATTCCCTACGTCAGTTCAGTCAGGAAGACCTCGGCAACCTCAAGAAGACCCGCGAGGAACTCCTCGAGGAAGGTCAGATGAGCCGCGCCCTCCTCCAGACCCTCACCGAGGCCAATGAGTCCGGCGCCAAAACCCTCGAAGCCACCCGCCAACTCCTTCAACAGGGTCTCCAGAACCCCGCCCGCCAGGCCGAACAACGCGCACGCGCTTCCATCGATTCCCTCCGCCAGGGCATCGACAAAGCCGCCAACTCCGTCCTCGGCGATGACACCGAAGCCCTCCGCCTCGCCCAACAGGAACTCGAAAATGCGGCACGCGCACTGGAGAGCGAGAGGCCAGGGCAGGAGGAGGGGCAGGAGGAGGGGCAGGGTCAGGGGCAGGGTCAGGAAAGTGGGACCAGTGGGACCGGTGGGACCGGTGGGACCAATGAGATGGCCAGCAGTGCCAGCCAACCTGGTCAGCCCGGCCAACCCGGCTCTTCCGGGTCCCAAGAGTCCCAAGAGTCCCAGAGGTCCCAAAGGTCCCAGCCCTCCCCAGGCTCCCCCGGCTCCCCGGGCTCCCCCATCACCGGCTCCGGTTTTGCCGAATGGTCCGACCGCCTGCGCGATGCAGAAACCCTCATCGATTCCCCAACGCTCCGCGCCGGGGTCTCCAATGCCCGCGATCAGGCCCGGCGTCTTCGCATCGATTATCGCAACGCCCAGAAGAAACCCGACTGGGCCACCATCGAACTCGAAATCCTCAAGCCTCTCGTCGAAACCCGCGACCTGATCCGCGAGGAACTCGCCCGTCGCGCCAGCGACAATCCCCTCGTCCCTCTCGATCGCGATCCCGTTCCGGGTCGCTATTCGGAAATGGTGCGCCGCTATTACGAACAGCTCGGACGCGACCAATGATCTCATGATGGTCGCTTCCCTCATCTTCCCCGGCACTTCCTGGCTGCCCGCCGCTGCCGGCCTTCTGGCCGTCACCGTCCTTGTCCTGGCCTGGAGCTATAACGCCCGATCCGCCCCCCCGCGCATCCGCTACGCCTGTCTCCTGCTCAAGATCGTCGCCGTCGCCGCCCTCGCCTTCTGCCTCCTCGAACCCCTCCAGACCGGCGAACGCCCCAAACCCGGCGCCAACCTGTTCGCCCTCGTCGCCGACAACAGTCAGGGCCTCACCATCCGCGACGCCGGCGCCGACCGTTCCCGCGGTGAAGATTTGCGGACCCTCCTCGAACCCTTGCCCGGCTCCTGGCAGGAATCCCTCGATCAAGATTTCCAGACCCGCCGGTTCACCTTCGATTCCCGCGTCCAGAACGTCCGCGACTTCACCTCCCTCGACTTCGCCGGCCGCGCCTCCGGCATCTTCTCCGCCCTGCAGAACATGCGCGAACGGTTCCGGGACCGTCCCCTCGCCGGGGTCCTCCTCTTCACCGATGGCAATGCCACCGACTTCGCCGGTTCCTTCCCGGATCTCGACGGCCTCCCACCCGTCTACCCCGTCGTCATCGGTCAACCCGGCAACATCCGAGACATCGCCCTCCAACGCGTCGCCGTCTCCCAGACCGCCTTCGAGGACGCTCCCGTTTCCGCCCAGGCCGATGTCCTCGCCGAAGGTTTCGATTCCTCCCCGATCCAGGCCCGGGTCGTCGACCGCTCCGGTTCCGTCGTCGCCATCACCAATTTCCCCGCCCGTTCCGGAACCAACCCCGCCACCGCCCGGCTCCAATGGCGCCCCGATCAACCCGGCGTCTCCTTCTTCCAGATCCGCTCCGGCCCCGACTCGGACCCCGGCTCCACCAATTCCACCGAAGCCACCCTCGCCAACAACAACCGCATCGTCGCCGTCGACCGCGGCCGCGGCCCCTTCCGCATCCTCTACGTCGGCGGTCGTCCCAATTGGGAATACAAATTCCTCAACCGCGCCGCCCAGGAGGATGACCAACTCGACCTCGTCGCCCTCGTCCGCATCGCCCGTCGCGAACCCAAATTCGATTTCCGCGGTCGCGCCGGCGAATCCGGCAATCCGCTGTTCCGCGGCTTCGGCGACCAGACCCGCGAGACCACCGAACGGTATGACCAGGCCGTCGTCCGTGTCCTCAATGCCCGGGACGCCTCCGAACTCGCCGGCGGTTTCCCCCGCACCGCCGAAGAACTCTACGCCTATCACGCCGTCATCCTCGACGATCTCGAAGCCGAATTCTTCTCCCCAGCCCAGGCCACCCTCCTCCAACGCTTCGTCTCCGAACGCGGCGGCGGTCTCCTCATGCTCGGGGGCATGGAATCCTTCCAGGAAGGCTCCTACCACCGCACCCCCATCGGCGACATGTTGCCCGTCCGACTCGACCCCTCCCCAGGAGTCCAGCCTCCCGGCCCGTTCCAACTCGACCTCGCACGCGAAGGCTGGCTCCAACCCTGGGCCCGGCTCCGTGATAACGAACCCGATGAACGTTCCCGCTTGGCCGCCATGCCCCGTTTCGATGTCTACAATCCCGTCCGCGACCTCAAACCCGCCGCCTCCCTCATCGCCACCGTCACCGACGCCTCCGGCAACCTCCATCCCGCCCTGGTCATCCAACGCTTCGGACGCGGCCGCACCGGCGCCCTCCTCGTCGGCGATCTCTGGCGCTGGGGCATGAAGGATGCCGATGGCCGCTCCGATATGGACAAGGCCTGGCGCCAACTCCTCCGCTGGCTCGTCACCGATGTCCCCAATCGGGTCGATCTGTCCGTCGAACCCGTTCCCACCGATCCCAACGGCGCCGTCCGACTTCAGGTCCGCGCCCGCGATGCCACCTTCCAACCCCTCGACAACGCCGCCGTCACCATCCAGGTCGAACCCATCGTCTTCGATCTCCCCGCCGGCTCCTCCAACCCGCCCCCGGTCCGCATCGATGCCTCCGCTTCCTCCGAGGAACCCGGCCTCTACGAAGCCACCTTCGTCCCGCGCCTGACCGCCGGATTCAAGGCCGTCGCTTCCGTCACCAATTCCTCCGGCGCACCCGCCGGTCTCGCCGAAGCCGGTTGGGCCTCCGATCTCGCCGCCGAGGAATTCCGCTCCCTCAACCCCAACACCGCCCTCCTCGACGAAATCGCCCGGCGCACCGGCGGAAAGGTCATCAGTGCTTCCGCCCTTTCTGCATTCGTCAGCGACCTTCCCTCGACCCGCGCCCCGGTCATGGAATCGTTCACCCAACCCTTCTGGCACACACCCGCCCTCTTCGCCCTCGCCCTCGCCTGTCTCCTCGCCGAATGGGGCCTCCGCCGCTGGAAAGGATTGCCATGACTTCCCACCCCCCCAACCCCACCCCNNGCAGCCGAGGTCACGAGGCTCCATCTCCTTCCTCGCCTCGATACTTCTCCTGCTGTCCCTCCTCCCCCTCGCCCAGGCCCGGGATTCATCCACCAATTCACCCCCTCATTTCCTCATCGTCGTAGGCGCCCCCGGCGAACCCCTCTACCTCACCAACTTCACCCAGCAGGCCCAGGCCTGGTCCCAGCTCGCCACCCGCGCCGCCGCCACTTCATCCGTCATCGGCCTCGATCCCGCCCAGACCAACGACCTCGATCAATTCCGCACCTCCCTCCAGTCCATCCCCGTCGCCGCCTCCGAACCCCTCTTCCTCATCTTCCTCGGCCACGGCACCTACGACGGACGCGAAGCCCGATTCAACCTCCGCGGACCCGACCTCTCCGCTTCCGAGCTCCAATCCCTCCTCGATCCCTTCCAACGGACCGTCGCCCTCCTCAACACCACGTCTGCCTCCGCCCCCTTCCTCAACAAACTTTCCCGATCCAACCGCATCGTCATCACCGCCACCCGATCCGGCAACGAGGTCAATGCCACCCATCTCGGCGAATCCTTCGCCAGCGCCATCTCCGATCCCGCCACCGACCTCGATCAGGATGGCGAAACCTCCCTCCTCGAACTCTTCCTCGCCGCCGCCACCCGCACCGCCGAGTTCTACAAGTCCGAAGGCCGCCTCGCCACCGAGCATCCGCTCATCGACGACAACGGCGACGCCCGCGGCACACCCGCCGAATGGTTCCAGGGAACCCGCGCCACCCGCAAACCCACCGGCGGCGCCCGCCCCGACGGCTTCCGCGCCCATCAGATCGCCGTCATCCCAGCCCCAGAAGAGTTCAGACTCCCCCCCGAACTCCGCGCCCGTCGCGACCAACTCGAACAAGCCATCGCCCGCCTCCGCGAAGATCGCCCCCCTACCCCCACCGACGCCTACTATCTCGAACTCGAAACCCTCCTCCTCGAGATCGCCCGCCTCCACTTCCCCACCAATCGCTGACGCCCGGGTAACCCCCGGATTCCCCTTCCGAATCCAGGGACAGGCTCCTTCGAATCCGGGGACAGCCTCCCTGACGAACGCCTCCCCTCGAGCCTGTCCCTCCCTGCATCGTCCCCCAAGGGACAGGCTCACCGAGACCTTCCCCCAAGGGACAGGCTCACCGAGACCCGCCGCTCACTGGAGCCTGTCCCCACTTCCCCGTCCCAATCGCTGACGCCCGGGTAACCCCCGGATTCCCCTTCCGAATCCAGGGACAGGCTCCTTCGAATCCGGGGACAGCCTCCCTGACGAACGCCTCCCCTCGAGCCTGTCCCTCCCTGCATCGTCCCCCAAGGGACAGGCTCACCGGACCTTCCCCCAAGGGACAGGCTCACCGAGACCCGCCCGCTCCCGGGAGCCTGTCCCCAAGTTCCGTCCCCCATTCAGGTCAGATTCCCCGCCTACCTATCCCCGGGAGCCTGTCCCCCGACCCCGGACGCCGAATCCCCATGGTCCGGCTTACCCTGGGTCTGGCCCACCGGAACCGACCCTCCCATGGAGCCTGTCCCCCATGACGCCGTCCCCCATGACGCCCGAATCGGCGTTCCCACTCGGGGACAGGCCCCTTCCAAATCCCCAAACCCGATCTTTGGGGGGCCAGGCTCCGCGCCCACTCTGATCAATTATCACCACACTACACCCACTTCCCCGGGGACAGCCTCCCTGGATTGCTCCCCTTCCAGGAGCCTGTCCCCAGGTTCCGTCCCCCGGGGACAGGCTCCCGGGGACAGNNCCCGCCGCTCCCGGGAGCCTGTCCCCAATGACGCGCTGGAGCCTGTCCCCAGACCCCCTGTCCCGATTTTTTGGGGACAGGCTCCGTGCCCATCATCTTTCCCCGAGCCTGTCCCTTCCTGATCCGTCCCTTCCTGATCCGTCCCTCCTCAATCCCAAGGGGAGCCTGTCCCCGGTGATTCCGTCCCCGGTGATTCTGTCCCCGGTGATCGATGTAGTGCAGACCTTCGACCCACAAACACCGCCTTTGCTGGGGTTTTCAGATTTCAGCGTGCCCAGTAGCGAAAGTCCAACGGGTCAGAGTCCGCCCACCTGGATGGCCCACGAGGGCAGGGAACGTGATCGGTTGCGCCGGCGATTGGACACTCCCACCGAGGAGGGAGGACGCGGCTATCGAGGGAGGCGGGTGGCCGTCACAAACGCGTTGAACAACCCGTACTTCAACGGGGTGACGTTCAGCAGGAAATCCACCCACCCCGGCACATCCCGGTCAGTGCAACGCACCTGATCAATCCGGCAACCGGCGCGTCCCAGGAAGAACGCCATGTCGAGGGCGTTGGTGCACACGATGGCATCGTCGTCGGGCATGAACTGTTCCCTGTGGATCGGGGTCATCCGCTCGAAACGGACTGACCCGGGACAGGAACGCATCCGGCTTCGTCGTTCGAGCAACGCCCAGAAGTTGCGCCACTTGTTCCCGATCCCACGCATCCGCGGGTGGTAATCCCGGTATCCGAGGAAGCGCAGGAAATTCGGGCTGCTCAAAACGATCCGCCCCCCCGGCGCGCATACCCGTACGGCTTCGCCGATGAAATCCTCCGGATCCTGCACGTGTTCCAGCACGTTGAGGGCGCCCACGACATCAAAATGCCCATCCGGATAGGGCAGACGTCCGCCGTCATACAACACGCAACGGTCGCTATGGGTCCGGGCCTTGCGGATGTTCGGTTCGGCGACATCGACCCCATGCGCCTCGAAACCCTCGCGCGACAACGTCGCCACCACCTGTCCAACCCCGCATCCAATATCCAGAACGCGCCCACCGGAACGATCCGGCCTCAGACTTCGGGTGAACCGTGCGTAGAAGGCTGAATCCCATCCGGCCAGCAGTTCGGCGTAGGCGACATCGTCACGGATGGAATCGAGGTGACTGGGCTCGGACATGGCATCACCACTCGATGATGGCGGCACCCCAGGTGAGGCCGGCGCCAAAGACCACGAGGAGGACAAGGTCGCCGCGCCCGATGCGACCGCCGCGCACGGCTTCATCCAGGGCGATGGCCACGCTGGCAGCGCTGGTGTTGCCGTAGCGGTCGACGTTTGAAAAAACCTGTTCTGGTGTGGCGCCGAGTCGTTCTGCGACGGCGGCCATGATCCGTTGGTTGGCCTGGTGGGGAATGATGCAGCGGATGCGTTCGATCCCCAGTTGGCATCGGGCCAGTGCCTCGGTCGCGGCGGTGACCATGGCATTGACCGCGTTCTTGAAGGTCTCCTTGCCGTCCATCCGAAGGTAATGGAGGCGGGCAGCCACGCTTTCCGCGGTCGCCGGACAGGCGCTTCCTCCAGCCGGTTGCTCCAACAGACCCGCCTTGGCGCCATCCGATCCCAGGCAGGTGGTGAGCAATCCGTGGGCACTGGGACGGTTTTGCAGGACGGCTGCGCCCGCGCCGTCCCCGAACAGCACGCAGGTATTGCGGTCCGTCCAGTCGATCACCGAAGACATCTTCTCCGCCCCGATGACCAGGATGGTGTCGTAGGTATGGGAAGCGACGAAGTGGGCGGCGATGTCGAGGGCGTAGACGAATCCGCTGCAGGCGGCCTCGATGTCGAATGCCGCCGCCCGGGTGGCGCCAAGCCGGTTCTGCACCAGGCAGGCGGTACTGGGGAAAAGCATGTCCGGCGTGATCGTGGCGACGATGATCAGGTCGAGATCCATCGCCGTCAGCCCGGCATTCTCCAGGGCCCGGCATGCCGCCGCTGTAGCCAGATCCGCCGTTGTCTCTCCATCAGCCGCTATACGCCGTTCCCGAATGCCCGTCCGGGAAGTGATCCATTCATCCGTGGTCTCGACCATCCGGGTGAGATCGGCATTGGTCAGGACGCGTTCCGGCACATAGGAGCCCACACCCGTGATGGAGACGGTGCGCAGATGGGGACGGGCAGTGCGGGGATGCGTGAAGGAAGCCATCAGGAAGGTGGGTGGAAGATCATAGAGGATCCGGCGATGACGACGCCGGCGGTGCAGGAGTCTTGAGTGCGGCCGAAGTGCGGGCGATCTCGGAGATGAGGGTATCGGCAAGGCCCAGTTCAACGCAGCGCCGGGCCTGGTGAACGGTGTGCAGGAGGGGAATGCGCCGGGCGCTGCCATGGACCTTGAACACCCAGCCACGCAAACCCAGCAACGGCGCTCCGCCGTAGGTATCCGGATTCATGCGTTCAGCAATCCGCCGAAGCCCGCCCCGGGCGAGAAGCGCGCCCGCCTTCCGCACCGGACTCGCGGTCAGCTCCTCCTTCAGCATCCCGCGAACCGCCTTGCCGAGGCTTTCGGCAGATTTCAGAACGATGTTTCCCACAAACCCATCGCAGACACAGACATCCACACCATCCATGAAAAGGTCATAACCCTCGCAGTACCCGATGGCATTGACCGGGGCGCGTCGCATCTGATCCAGGGCTGCCCGGGTCAACTCGGTCCCCTTGGCATCCTCGGATCCGTTGCTCAGGACTCCCACGCGTGGATTTTCAATGCCCAACACTGCCCGGGCATAGGCGGAGCCCATGACCCCGAACTGGACCAGGTGTTCGGGTTCGCATTCCGGATTGGCTCCGCCATCCACCAGCACCCAGGCACCGTGAAACGACGGCAGGATGCAGGCAATGGTCGGGCGCAACACGCCTTCCAGACGACCCAATCGGATGCAGGCCCCGGCATAGAGTGCGCCGGTATTGCCCGATGAAATTGCCGCGTCGGCATGGCCATCGCGCACCAATTCCAAGGTGCGGAGGACTGACGAATCCTTCTTCCGCCGCAACGCCAGAGCCGGGTCATCATCCATGGTGACCACCTCCGAGGCCGGGCGCAGTTCCACCCGCGGATCCTTCCGCAAATGCAAGCGGTCGAGCAGCGGCCCGAGGAGGTCGGCAGGGCCAACAACATGGACCTTGGTGATGCCCGTCTCGGCTTCGAGACCGAGCTTCACGCCCTGGAGCAGCTCCTCCGGACCGTGGTCGCCGCCCATGACGTCCACTGCCAGGCGCATAATGAAAAGCGCGCCGTCCCCGAACAGGGAAGACGGCGCGCTGTAAAAGGGATCAGGCGGCGGCTTTGACGCGGATCACCTGGCGGCCTTTGTAATACCCGCAGGACGGGCAGGCGCGGTGGGTGAGGGCGGGTGCCGCGCATTGCGGGCAGGTGCTGAGCTGCGGGAGCTTCAGGACGGAATTATTAGCGCGCCGCGAACGTTGACGGCTGCGCGAAGGTTTGCGTTTTGGAACGCCCATAAATTTCTTGGTTTACAGTTTCAACCGGTCCAGTTCCCCCCAAGGCGATCCACCACCAGGCGCTCCATCATCTTTTGGCGTTGCTGCCGATGACTTCGTGCCCGCAGACCTCTTGGCGGGCTCATCGCCCGGTGCCGATCCCATCCCCAGACGCAAATCGCGGGCCGGAGTCACCTCCACAAGCCCGCGACAGTCCGGATCACACAACGGATTCGTCGGCAGGGCGAGGACAGTGTCTTCCCTCAAAAATGACGTCAAGTCGGCAAAATCACCATCGACGACCGCTGCATCCTCGCCACTCAACGGCACCAGTGCCGCAAAATCCGGGATCTCCACCTCCAACGGAAACGTTTTCAGGCACCGACCACAGTCACATTCAAACGGCATTTCGATCCGCCCGATCACCGTCAACGATCCCTCCTGCTCCCCCACTTCCATCGAGTAACGCAACGGCCCCACCGGACGCACCAATTCATCCTTCACATCTCCCACCACCTCCTCCGGGGCCAACTCGCCCTCGTACAACTTCGTCTCCTCCTTCAACAGGCGGATGTTCACCTTGAACGGCATGATGGCATGCTACCCCACCCGACCAGGGAACCCAAGCCCCACCCCAGAACCAAGGGCGAAATCCCTGCCGCCCGGCAGAGCCGCCTCCAGAGCCCTACGCAACCACGTGCGGTTCCGTCTCCTTTTCATAGTCAATTCCCGGCAGGCCGAACCCGAACAACCTGAGGAAATCTTCCCGGTACCCCGCGGTATCCGCCAGTTGCTGGAGGCTTTCGGTGTTCACCTGCGGCCACAACTCCTCCACCGCCTTCTGCACATCCTCGCGCATCTCCCAGTCATCAATCCGGATGCGCCCCCCGGAATCCACCGGGGTCGGACCCTCCTCATACAGCCGCGCGAACAATCGGCGCATCTGTTCGATGCATCCCTCGTGCAACCCCTTCTCCTTCATCACTCGATACAGCAGTGAAATGTAAAGCGGCACCACGGGAATGGCCGAACTGGCCTGGGTCACCAGCGCCTTGTTCACCGACACAAACGCCCGTCCGCCGCGCGGCGTCAGGCGCGAATGAAGTTCATGGGCCGTCTTCTCCAGGTCTTCCTTGGCCTTGCCGATGGTCCCGTTCCGGTAGATCGCCCAGGTGAGATCCGGCCCGATGTACGAGTAGGCCACCGTGGAAAATCCCGGCGCCATGACCCCTGCCGCTTCCAACGCATCCACCCACAACTTCCAATCCTCGCCCCCCATCACCGAGATCGTGTCGATCACTTCCTGTTCATTGGCGGGCTCGATCGTCACCGGGTTCACCAGCCACTTGTCGGTGTCCACGGTCTTGGACTGATAGGCTTCACCCAGCGGCTTCAGCACGGACTTCGACACCACCCCGGTCTTCGGATGCGTCCGCCGGGGGGAGGCGAGGCTGTAGATCAGGAGATCGATCTGGCCGAGATCCGCCTGGATCATGTCCACCGTCTGCTGTTTCACCGCATCCGAGAAGGCGTCGCCGTTGATGCTGCGGGCATAGAGGCCGGCCGCCCGGGCGGAACGTTCGAACGCGATGGTATTGTACCAGCCCGCCGTACCGAGCCGGTCCGGTTCACTGGGCTTTTCAAAATAGACCCCGAGCGTCGCCGCCCCGCCGCCAAACGCCGCCGTCACCCGGGAAGCCAGGCCGTAACCGGTCGAACTTCCCACCACCAACACCCGCTTCGGGGCGTTGGCGACCGGTCCCTGTTTCCGAATGTAATCGGCCCATTGTTCCACATGCGCGGCGCAGCCCTCCGGATGTGCGGTGATGCAGATGAACCCGCGCGTCTTGGGTCGGATAATCACCGACTCATTTTGCGGGGCGTTCTGCTCCGGATCGAGATCATTTCCGGGCGCCCGGGGGCAATCCGGACCGAAATCGTTTACCCCGCCAACGCCAGCCATACGACTCCGCCGATGCCAATCACCCCGCCGACCAACGACGCCCGGGTGGGATGTTCGCCGGTGATCCAGCGTGAAAGCGGGATCACCGCCAGGGGTGTCAACGCCGTGACCGCCATGACAATGCCGGTGGGTTGGCGCGCCAGTGCCCATTGATAACAGGCGACACCCAGAGTGGGTCCCGACAACGCGTTGAGAAGGATCCAGGGGGTCGCCGGGCGCCATTGGAGTGGAGCGTCGTGGGTTCCAGCGCCCCGGAAACGCCGTTGCCAGAACCACCACAAGGCGGTGAACAACACCCCGGCCCAGATCCGTTGATACGCGACGCTCAACCCGTCCACCGGGTGACCCGCCGCCGCGCTCAACTGCGTCCCATGACGGCTCAGCACCGCACCCCATGCCTGACCCGCCGCCGCCACCACCGCCAACATCAGCGCCACTCCATGGCCATCCCGGGATCGCGTCCCTGTCGTCCCCGCGGTTCCCGTCATCGGAGGGGGTTTGAGGGCAATGACCACCCCGACCAGGATCACGCCGATGGCCGCGAGTTGGAACGGACGGAGCGTTGTGCCGAGCCAAAGCCATTCGGTCAGCAATCCGATGGGTACCGACACACACTGGACGATCAGACTGGTGAGTTGGGCGCCCAGGCGGGGCAACGCCAGGAACAGCGCGGTATCGCAGATGCCAAATCCAATGAATCCACTGACCAGGAACCAGCCGAGCGCCGGCCCGCTGAATCCCGCTCCCAAGGTGTGGGCGTAAACACCGAGGAAGGCGGTCGCGAGCAGGATCCGGATGAAGCTGGCGTTATTGGGCCCGATGCACTGGATCGAACGCCGCGCCGCCACCGATGAGGTGGCGAACAGTCCCATGGCAAGGACGGCAGGGATGAGCGCAATGGCGGAGGTCATGGACGAAACCCGGCCCTTTGGCCGGCACGGAGTGACGACCGGCGTGTCCGCCAAGTAAAGCGAACATCCGGCGACACCGCCCCGCGGCACCGTGCGAACCCCGCCCCCTGCGTGTGCATCTTCGCCAACATCCGTGTGCAGGTCCGGCATGGCGTCCCATCCAATCCCGGGCCATCCTTACCCCAAGCGCACCCCCTTCATTTCCGTCCAGTGCACCGCTTCGATCCGATGAAACGCCTGTCCCGTCCGCTCGCCGTCGCCGTCCTGCACCTTGCCGTCGTCGGCGCCCTCGTTCCCGCCGCCACCGGCGCAGAGGTCGCGCTCCAGTTCAATCGCGACATCCGCCCGCTGCTTTCCGACAACTGCTTCCATTGTCACGGTCCCGATTCCGGCACCCGCAAGGCCGGGCTGCGGCTCGACACCCGCGAAGGCCTGTACGGCGCCACCAAGGACGAAGGCCCCGTCCTCACCGCCGGCGATCCCGCCCGCTCCGCCCTCTGGAAACGCATCACCACCACCGATCCCGACGACCTGATGCCCCCGGCCGAGTCGCATCGGGAACTC
Organism: Verrucomicrobia bacterium UBA6176; assembly: GCA_002422905.1. GTDB lineage: Bacteria > Verrucomicrobiota > Verrucomicrobiia > Limisphaerales > UBA9464 > UBA6176. The sequence continues at coordinate 145,866 of DITU01000066.1, read as the reverse complement.
TCCCCCGCCCAACGCCAGACCTTGAAGCAATGGATCGAGCAGGGCGCTCCCTGGCAGCCCCATTGGGCCTTCCTCAAGCCCGAACGCCCGCCCCTGCCCGCCGTCAAGACCCCCGGCTGGGCCCGCAACCCCATCGACAGCTTCATCCTCGCCCGCCTCGAATCCATCGGGCTCGCACCCGCTCCCGAAGCCGATCCCCGCACCCTGGCCCGTCGTCTGGCCCTCGACCTCACCGGTCTGCCTCCCTCCACCGAAGCCGTGGAAGCCCTGGTCCGGGATGGCTCGGACAAGGCCTGGGACGCCTACATCGGCCGGCTGATGGCATCGCCCGCCTGGGGCGAGCATCGCGGCCGATACTGGCTGGATGCCGCCCGGTACGCCGACACCCACGGTCTGCACTTCGACAACTACCGTGAAATGTGGCCGTACCGCGACTGGGTGATCCAGGCGTTCAACGCCAACCAACCCTTCAACCAATTCACGGTTGAACAGCTCGCCGGCGATCTCCTGCCGAACCCCACCGACGACCAACTCGTCGCCACCGGGTTCCATCGTTGCAACCCCACCACCAACGAGGGCGGGACGATCGAGGAAGAGAATCTCTCCAATTACGCCCGTGACCGTGTGGAGACCACCTCCTGGGTCTGGCTCGGTCTCACCGCCAATTGCGCCGTCTGCCACGATCACAAGTTCGATCCCATCCCGACCCGCGATTTCTATTCCATGGCCGCCTATTTCCGGAACACGACCCAGGGCGGTTTCGACGGCAATGTGAAGGATTCCAACCCCAGCGTCGTGGTCCCCAGCACGGAGACCGACCGCGTCCGTTGGCAGGCCTTGCCCGACCAGATCGCCACGGAGCAACAACGCATCGCCAACCGTCGACGCGATGCCCGGCCCGACTTCGGATCCTGGCTGGCCGAGGTCCGACCCGATTCCCTCGGCGCTGCCGCATCCACTTCCAACCTCGTTGTCCATGCCCTGCTGAACGAGGGCGAAGGCAACCGGTTCCGGCTCGAAGTCGGTCCCACGGCCGAGGCCACTTCCGTCAAGCCACCCGAGTGGAAGCCGGATGGCCGACTCGGTCCCGCGGCGGTCCTCACCACCGACACCACCCCGAACCTCGGTGACATCGGTGATTTCGAACGGGATCAACCCTTCAGCTACGGCGCCTGGGTGCGGGTTCCCGGCGCGGGCACCTTCCAGTCCGTTCTCGCCCGCATGGATCAGGGCAGCGATTTCCGCGGCTGGGATCTCTTCACCCACGACCGCAATTACGCCGTCCACATCGTCAACCGCTGGCCCGCCAACGCCCTCAAGGTCGTCACCACCGACAACCCCCTTCAACCCGGCGAATGGCAGCACGTCTTTGTCACCTACGACGGCTCCTCCAAACCCGCCGGCCTCCGGATCTTCATCAATGGGCGCCCCGCACGCACCCGCGGCGAAACCGACACCCTCACCGACTCCATCCGGACCACCGTCCCCCTGCGCGTCGGTCAACGCAGCAAGGATCAATTCCTCTCCAACGGCCAGGTGCAGGATGTCCGGGTCTATTCCCGAACCCTGGCCCCGGATGAAGTCCGTTCCCTGGCTGAAGATTCCCCGGCGCAACTCCTCCTCGCCCTGCCCGCCGAACGCCGTACCGCGTCCCACACCAATGCCCTCTTCGAATTCTACCTGCTCAACCGGGACCCCGGCTTCACCCAGGCCCGCGCTGAACTCGCCCGGCTCGAAGCCGAACGCAACGCCATCAAGGCCCGCAGCCCGGTGACCCATGTGCAACGCGAGCGGATGGATTCCATGCCCGTCGCCCGCGTCCTGTTCCGCGGCCTCTACGACAAACCCCGCGACACCGTCACCGCCGGTCCCTTCTCGGTCCTGCATCCCTTGCCCGAAGGTTCCCCCACCAACCGCCTGGGTCTCGCCCAATGGATTGTCTCCCCGGAAAACCCGCTCACCGCCCGCGTCACCGTGAACCGTTTCTGGCAGGAAATCTTCGGCACCGGCCTGGTCCGGACCGTCGATGACTTCGGGGTGGTCGGCGAAAACCCGATCAACCAGGAATTGCTCGACTGGCTCGCCGTCGAATTCCAATCCAGTGGGTGGAATGTCCAGCACCTGTTCCGCCTCATGGTGTCCTCCGCCGCCTATCGCCAGGCCACCACCGTCACCCCGGAGAAACTCGCCCGCGATCCCGCCAACCGGCTGCTCTCCCGCGGCCCGCGCTTCCGCATGGATGCCGAAATGGTCCGCGATTATGCCCTCGCCGTTTCACACCTCCTCAATCCCACCGTCGGCGGTCCCAGCGTAAAGCCCTACCAACCCGAAGGCGTCTGGGAAGCCGTAGCCATGCCCGAGAGCAACACGCGCCGGTATCAGCGCGATTCCGGCGAGGCCCTTTATCGCCGCAGCCTGTACACCTTCTGGAAACGTTCGGCACCACCCGCGCTCATGGACGTCTTCAACGCCCCCAGCCGCGAGACCTGCGCCGTCCTGCGCGAACGCACCAACACCCCTCTCCAGGCCCTCGCCACCCTCAACGACATCTCTTTCATCGAGGTCGCCCGCGTCCTCGCCCAGGATCTCCTCCGCCAACACCCCGACGACGACCGTCAGGTCATCGATCTCATGGCCCGACGCATCCTCGCCCGTCCCTTGAAGACCGCCGAGGTCGAGGTCGTTTCGGGCACGTTGCGTGATCTTCTGGCGCACTACACCGGGCATCCGGCCGATGCCGCGGAAGTCCTGAAGCACGGTGAAGCCAAGCCGGATCCCGAACTCGCCGCCCCGCGTGTGGCCGCCTTCACCCTCGTGGCCAACCAACTCCTCAATCTCGACGAAGCCCTCAACAAGTGAGCGTCCCTCCCATGAATCCTTTCGACTCCTTCGCCCAGCTCCAGACCCGTCGCCAGTTCCTCGGTCGCGGTCGCAATGTCCTTGGCACCGCCGCCCTCGCCTCCCTCCTCGGCGGCACCGGCCGTCTCCTCGCGAATTCATCTGAACGCCCTTCCCTGCCCCACTTCGCCGCCAAGGCCAAACACATCATCTACCTCCACATGGTCGGCGGTCCGTCCCAGATGGATCTCTTCGATTACAAACCCGGGATGCAGGATTGGTACGACAAGGATCTTCCCGACTCGATCCGCCAGGGCCAGCGGTTGACCACCATGACTTCCGGCCAGGCGCGGTTCCCCATCGCTCCGTCGAAATACCGTTTCGCCCAGCATGGCCGGAACGGGATGTGGATCTCCGAACTACTTCCCTGGACCGCGCGTTGCGTCGATGACATGGCCTTCATCCGGTCCATGCACACCGAGGCCATCAACCATGAACCGGCCATCACCGCGATGCAGACCGGCAACATGGTCGGAGGCCGGCCCTGCCTCGGGTCCTGGGTCTCCTACGGACTCGGCTCCCTCAACTCCAACCTCCCCACCTTCGTCGTCCTCGTCGCCCAACCCTCCAACAAGGAGCAGCTCCAGGCCATCTCCGGTCGTCTCTGGTCCAGCGGCTATCTCTCCGGTGAACACGCCGGCGTCTCCTTCCGCTCCGCCGGAGATCCCATCCTCTTCATCAACAATCCCGCCGGTGTGCCAACCCACATCCGGCGCCGCCAACTCGACGGACTCCGTGAACTCAATGAGCTGGCCCATGCCGAGATCGGGGATCCCGAAACCCACACCCGGATCCAGCAGTTCGAAATGGCCTTCCGCATGCAGGCATCGGTTCCTGAACTCACCGAGGTCCAGAACGAGCCCGATTCCACCTATCAACTCTACGGGGATGAAGCCCGCAAACCCGGCACCTTCGCCCATTCCGCCCTGCTCGCCCGCCGCCTCGTCCAACGCGGCGTCCGCTTCGTCCAGATCTACCACAACAACTGGGATCACCACGCCAATGTCGGCGGTCGCATGCCTTCCCAATGTCGCGATGTCGATCAACCCACCTACGGCCTCATCCAGGATTTGAAGCGCCACGGTCTGTTCGAAGACACCCTCATCATCTGGGGCGGTGAATTCGGTCGCACCATCTACTCCCAGGGCGGTCTTACCCGCGACAACTACGGGCGCGATCATCATCCCCGCTGCTTCACCATGTGGATGGCCGGAGGCGGTTCACGCGGCGGCATGATCTACGGCCAGACCGATGAATTCTCGTACAACATCGTCGAGAACCCGGTCCACATCCGCGACTTCCACGCCACCATCCTGCACCTGCTCGGCATCCAACACGACCGCTTCACCGTCCGTGTCCAGGGCCTCGACGCCCGACTCACCGGTGTCGAGGAATGCCGCATCATCCCCGAACTCATCGGCTGACCCCGGAGCGGCGAGCTCTGTTCGCCGTCCCATCCCCTTCCAAACGGCGAGTACCACTCGCCGCTCCATTCCCATCCCTTACCCGCCCCCCAGCGCGATCCCGATCCAGCGCGTGGCGAACGCCAGCACCCACGCCAACGCCGTCATGTAGGCAAACTGGAACAGCGGCCAACGCCAACTGTTCGTCTCCCGCCGCACCACCGCCACCGTGCTCACGCACTGCATCGCAAACACGTAAAACACCATCAACGTCAACCCCGTCACCGGCGTGTACACCGCCGTGCCGTCCGCACGCCGCTCGGTCTTCATCCGCTCCGCCAACCCGGACGTTCCCTCCTCGTCCCCCGCATCCCCCGCCCCCACGTTGTACACCACTGACATCGTGCTCACGAAAACCTCGCGGGCCGCAAACGACGCCACGATTCCGATCCCCATCTTCCAATCAAATCCCAGGGGTCGGAACACCGGCTCCACCAGGCGCCCCAGCCGTCCCGCATAACTGTTCCGCAACTCTTCCCCGGCCTGTTCCCGGTCCAATTGCCGCAACGCCTCCAGCAAAACCCCCGGCTCACCCTCCGCCCCTTCCAACGCGGCCCGGCGGGCCGCCCATGCCTCCGGTGTCGTGTCGCCCGGATGCTCCGCCTGGATCCGTTGGTTCCGCTCCACCTCGAACCGGTTCCCGATCCCTTCATCCCGCGGGAACGTGGCCAGGAACCAGAGCAGGATGTTGATCCCCAGGATCACCGTGCCCGCCCGACGCAGGAACAGGCTCGAACGATCCCACATGTGCCGGAGGATGACCGATGGCAACGGCCGTTTGTACGGCGGCAACTCCAGCAGCAACGGCGGCGGTTCCCCCTTCAACAACGTCTTCTTGAACAACCACGCCATCCCCAGCGCCCCCACGATCCCCAACAGGTACATCCCCGTCAGGGTCAGGCCCTTCACAAAAGCCCCGCCCCCGATGCACGCCGCGATCAACACCGTGTACACCGGCAACCGCGCCGAACAACTCATCAGCGGCGCCACCAGGATCGTCACCAACCGGTCCTGCACCGTCTCGATCGTCCGCGTCGCCATGATGCCCGGGATGGCACACGCAAACGACGAGAGCATCGGGATGAAACTCTTCCCATGGAGCCCCACCCGGCTCATCACCCGATCCATCAGGAACGCCGCCCGCGCCATGTATCCGGAATCCTCCAGCGCACTGATGAACAGGAACAACAGGCAGATCTGCGGCAGGAACACCACCACCGATCCCACCCCGGCCACCACCCCGTTCGTCAAAAGATCGTTCAGATCCCCCGGCGGCATCGCTCCCGATACCCATCCTGCCAATGCCCCCACCAACCACTCGATCCAACCCTTCGGAATCTCGGCCACCCAGAAGATGCTCACGAACAGGGCCAGCAGGATCCCCACGAAGATCAGCGGTCCCCACACCTGATGCGTCACCACCCGATCGATCCGGTCCGACACCGTCTCCTCCGGCCCTCCCGTCTCGGTGATCACCGCCATCTCGATCGCCGCCGCCCGCGCATAGCGTCCCTCGATCGAGGCACTCCGCCAGTCCGTACCGGATTTCTCCAGGCGCGTCCGGGCATTCCGCACCTTTTCCTGCAAGGCCGCCGGGTAATGGTCCGGATGCGCCTGGAGCGCCTGGTCGTCCGACAACAGCAACAGGGCCTCCGCTGCCGCCAGGCGTTCGCGATGCGGGAACAGCTTGGACAACTCACCCTGGATCTCCCGCGCTTCCCGGCCGAAATCCTCGGGCAGTTCACTGAACTCGCGGGGGATCACCCGTTGCGTTCCGCGGGCGGCGTGGGCCTTCACCGCATCGGCAAACGCCTTCACCCCCTCGCCCGTGCTGGCCGACATCGGGAACACCGGCACACCCAATGCCGCCGACAACGAACGATCATCGATCTCATGGCCGTTCGCCCGCGCCACATCGACCATGTTGAGGGCGACGAACGTGGGATAACCCAGCTCGATGACCTGGGTGGCGTAGTAGAGGTTCCGTTGGAGATTGGATCCATCGATCACCACCAGCACCAGGTCCGGTGCAGCCACCTCGGGCAGGCGCTGGAACAGGATGTCGCGCGCGATCTGTTCATCCAGCGATTGCGGGCTCAACGAATAGGTCCCGGGCAGGTCGAGGATCGTCACCGGTTGATCCCGGGAGGATACCAGCAGTGCCCCTTCCTTCCGTTCCACCGTCACCCCGGCGTAATTGCCCACCCGCGCCCGCAATCCGGTCAACGCGTTGAACAGGGTCGTCTTGCCACAGTTCGGATTGCCCGTGAGAACCGCCAGGAAGGAACGTTGGGAAGTCGCGGTGCTCATGCCTCCCGCACCAACACCAGATCCGCCTCATGGCGTCGCAAGGACAGGTTGTAGCCCCGGATCCGGATCTCCACCGGATCTCCCAAGGGCGCAAAACGGATCACTTCCAACGGCGTCCCCACCAGCAATCCCATTTCCAGCATGCGCGCCCGGTGCGCCGGGGGAACCTGGATCGACGCGACCACACCCTTTGATCCGGGGGTAAGGGAACTGAGGGGGCGCGGGTCCATGACGACGGAGGCTGGTGCAGGACGGAGGGATCCGATCCGGATCAGGCGGCCAGACCGAGGCGGCGTCCGAGGCGTCCCGGACCTGCTGGTGCGACCAGGATCAGTTCGGCGAGTCGTTCACTGAGGCCCAGGCGGGAGTTGCACACCTGACACAGGAGATTGGTCTGGAGGGTGATCACCCGGACCCGTTGCTCCTCGCCAAAACCCATCTCACGCAGCCGCTGATTCATCTCAGGCGACCCGTTCAACTGCTTCACCACCACCGTGTCCCCGGCCTGCACCCGGTTCAACGGGCACCATGCCGGGGTCCGACAGGACTCCGGCTGGCAATTCGGTACGGGACACGCGTCGCTCACGTTGGGCACGCTATGCACCCTCCCCCACCCCAGCAAGCCAGCCGGTTGTCGGGTGCTTGCCATCCATTGTTGCCGACTTGTCCGAAGGCCAGTGGCGGATTGCAGTCCCCCCGGTCACTGGTAAGCTGACCACGCCGTCATCGCCCCGGTCCGCCAGGGCAACCGGCCTTTTCCAAGAACTCTGTCCCACGAACGTATGCCTCACGAACTCGCCCCGCTTCCCTATGCCAAGGAAGCCCTGGAACCCCACATCGACGCCACCACCATGGAGATCCACCACGGACGCCATCACAAGGCCTACGTGGACAACCTCAACAAGGCCATCACCGGCCAGGCCGCCCTCGAATCCAAGTCCATCGAGGCCCTCATCGCCGATCTCGCTTCCGTCCCCGAAAACATCCGCGGTCCCGTCCGCAACAACGGCGGCGGTCACTGNNCTGGAACCACACCTTCTTCTGGAACCTCCTCGCCGCCGGCAAGGGCGGCTCTCCCACCGGCGAACTCGCCACCGCCATCGCCAGCACCTTCGGTTCCTTCGATACCTTCAAGGAGAAGTTCGAAGCCGCCGGTCTCGGCCGATTCGGCTCCGGTTGGGCCTGGCTCG
>DITU01000066.1:0-137978 GCA_002422905.1 Verrucomicrobia bacterium UBA6176 | reverse complement strand
TCGATGTCTGGGAACATGCCTACTACCTGAAGTACCAGAACAAGCGCGCCGACTATCTCAAGGCCGTCTGGAACCTCATCAACTGGGACAAGGTCGCAGCCCTGTACGCCGCCGCCCGCTGAGGCGCGCCATTCCCCGGAGCGGCGAGGGCCCCTCGCCGTCTTCTTTCATGGAGCGGCGAGTTCCATTCGCCGCCCCCATTTTTCAGCGCCCCAACGTCGCCGCTCCGGGACCTTCGAGAGTCGGGTGAGGGGCCTCGTACTCGTCATCGTACTCGTACTCGGTCTGGGGTCCCATGCCGAAACCCGGCTCACCAGTTTCGAGTACGAGTACGAGTACGATCAGGGATTCGAGCCTTGGACGGCGACCCAACGTCGTCGCTCCGGGACCTTCGAGAGTCTTTCCCAAGGGTTTCGTGCGGAGATGAGTCGGGTGGGTGAGCGGCCTCGTACTCGTCATCGTACTCGTACTCGGTCTGGGATCCCCATGCCGAAACCCGGCTCACCAGTTTCGAGTACGAGTACGATCAGGGATTCGGGCATTGGGCGGCGACCCAACGTCGCCGCTCCGAGACCTTCGAAAGCCTCTCCCATGGGTTTCGTGCGGAGATGAGTCGGGTGGGTGAGCGGCCTCGTACTCGTCATCGTACTCGTACTCGGCCTGGGGTCCCATGCCGGAACCCGGCTCACCAGTTTCGAGTACGAGTACGAGTACGATCAGGGATTCGGGCATTGGACGGCGACCCAACATCGTCGCTCCGGGACCTTCGAGAGTCTTTCCCAAGGGTTTCGTGCGGAGTTGAGCCGGGTGGGTGGGGGGCCTCGTCATCGTACTCGTACTCGGTCTGGGCTCCCCATGCCGGAACCCACCTCACCACTTTCGAGTACGAGTACGATCAGGGATTCGAGCATTGGAAAGCGACCCAACGTCGCCCTTCCCTCCGGAGCGCGGAATTCATTCCGCACCTCAACGCCTTCAACCGTCTTGCGGACAGGAACGCCCCCGCTCCCCGCCCCCATTGACCCCAACCCGCCCGACTGGTTCCCTCATGGCATGAAGCATCTTCTCCGTTGGTTCCTCCTGTGCGGCCTGTGCGCGACCGGTCTCGCCGCCGACCTTCCCAAGCCCGGCGATGCCGCGCCGTTGTTCGAAGCGACCGATCACGATGGCAAACCGTGGAAGCTCTCCGATCAGATCGGGAAATCAGCCGTCATCCTCTATTTCTATCCCCGCGACGACACCCCGGGTTGCACCAAGGAAGCCTGCGGGTTCCGCGACCGCTCCGCCGCCCTTCGTGATCTCGGGGTCACCGTGGTCGGCGTCAGCCGCGATGACGCCGCGAGCCATCGCAAGTTCCGCGAGAAGCATCAGCTCAACTTCCCGCTGCTCGTCGATGTCGACGGCAGGATCACCGAGGCCTTCGGTGCCGCCATGCCCGAGCGCCCCATGTCCCGTCGCGTCAGCTTCCTCATCGGCAAGGATGGCAAGATCACCCATGTGACCGACAACCGGGATGCCCAGGTGCACCTCGACGAACTCAAGACCGCTGTGGCTGCCCTCAAGCCCGTCAAGTGATCGGACGGTTTTCCCTCAGTTCGAACCCTGCACCACAAAAGCCCCGCCCGGACCCCGACTCCATCGCATGAGGATGACCCGTCTGATCCCGATGCTCCCGGTCCGCAACATGCCGGCCAGCGTGGATTTTTACTGCGGGGTGCTGGGCTTCGAAGTCGAGCGGCGCCAGGACGATTGGGGCTGGGCCATGCTGCGTTTCGATGACTGTCGGCTGATGCTGGACCAGTCGATCCTGACCAACCCGACCGCGCCCCGTGATCCGGTCCTTTATCTCTATCCGGATGATGTCGCGGAGTATCATCGGCGGATCCGTGCGAAAGGGGTGCCCGTGCCGGAACTGACCCACACCTTTTACGGCCATCTGGAGTTCCGGATGTGCGATCCGGATGGCAACCGGTTGTGGGTCGGCCAAGGCGCGACCGCAGTCGTTTGAAGAGGAAAGTGGTGGCTGGGGGCGGGCTTGAACCGCCGACACTGCGATTTTCNNGCATGCTCTACCAACTGAGCTACCCAGCCGAAGAAGGAGGCAGATGGAACCGGTCCGATGCCCCCGTTGGCAAGACCGTTTTTCCAGCTTCTTGAGACCGGTCACCGCAATTCCACCCGGACCACCCCTTCCTCGCGTCTCAGGAATGGGCCCATCCGCCGGTACACACTCACGGCCAACTCCACCCGTTCCCCGGCGGGACGCCCATTCAAAACCTTGGCCAGGCCCACCACATCGCCCACCGGTTGACCCTCCACCACCTGGATCACCATGCCCGGCCCCAGTCGTCCAGCGGCGGGCCCGTCGGCATCCACCGCCGTCACCACCAATCCCGGCTCCCCCAATTCCACCAGCACCCCCAACCGTCGACGCACCCAGCCCGCATCGAAAAACCTCCGCTCGTCCACCAGACGCAGGTTCAACGATTTCGATTCCCCCTTTCGCCGGACCAACATCCTTACGTCCTTCCGACTCCCCGCCGTCACCAGCGAACGATTGAACTCGATCAGGTTTCCCGCCGGCCGCCCATCCACCTCCATCAACACGTCGCCCGCCTGCAATCCCGCCTTCTCTGCCGGACTCCCCACCTGCACCGACCTCACCGTCAACGGTCTCTGGCCCGGTTGCAGGCGGGCTCCAAACCACAACCCCTCAATGCTGTCGCCGGACAACGTCTCCGCCAGCGCCTCATTGATCTGGCGGATGGGCACCGCAAAACCAATCCCCTGCGCTCCCGTCCGCGGTGGCAGGATCGCCACGTTCAATCCGATCAATTCCCCACGCAGATTCACCAAGGGGCCGCCCGAGTTCCCCGGGTTGATCGCCGCATCCGTCTGCAACCAGTCCGCAATCTGCAATGAAGCCCCTTCCGGCACCGATTCCGCCGCACGCCTCGACTTCGAACTCAGGATTCCCCGGCTCACGGATCCCCCCAGCCCAAACGGATTCCCCAAGGCGATCACTGTCTCGCCCAGCAACAGGTCATCCTCCCGCGCGAATCGCACCGAACGGAACCGTCGCCCCGCCGGTCCCCGGATCTTCAACAAGGCGATGTCCCGGCCTTCCGACAACGCCACCCGCTCCGCCGGCAACGACTCCTGCGTGTCCGCGAACTGGACGAAGATGTCGTCCACATCCGACACCACATGCACGTTGGTCAGCACATATCCCTCTTCGTCCACCACCACACCCGATCCCCGGCTGTACTCCTCCTTCGCCCGTCGCCGTCCGTACCCGTAATATTCCTGGATCCATTCCTGCATCGCGTCCCCACCCCGTCGCACCCGTGTCCGCGTCGCGATGTTCACCACCGCCGGCATCACCTTTTCCACCGCCAACACCGTCGCATCCCGACGCACCTCCGACGCCTCGGCCAACCCCGGCACCGCCGTTTCCTCCACCGTTCCCTGCCCCAGCACGGTCGCCATCATCCAGCATCCCAACCCTGCCAACCCGAATCTCATGACCTGTTGCATCCCGTTCATGGTGTCCAATTTGACAGGCGCTCCGCCCGAAATCGATGGTCCCCCGCCATGACCCAGGCCGCACCCGACTTCTATTCCCACTGGCTCGAACGTCACCGTCAACCCTCCTCACACTTCTCCGAAGACGCCCCACCTCCCGAACGCTGGCTCCAGCATCTCTGGCGTCATCAACGGATCCAACGCGACTCCCTCTCCACCCAGGACGGCACCCCCTTCGTCGTCCTCCATCCCGGATTCCTCAACCGCTCCGCCGGTCCCGATTTCAAACAGGCCGTCCTCCAGTTCCACGATCACCCCCCCGTCTCCGGCGACATCGAAGTCGATGTCGAACCCCTCGGCTGGACCGGACATCGTCACCACGCCAATCCCGCCTATCGCAACGTCATCCTCCACGTCGTCTGGGATCGGATCGGATCCATCTCCGGCCGTCCCGTCCTCTCCCTCAAACCGGTCCTCGACGCGCCCCTGCCCGATCTCATTCCCTGGCTCCTGGGTGAAGCGCCCCGCGTCATCCCACCCGCCTTCCTCGGACGCTGCTGCGCCCCGCTCCGTCAACTCCACCCGGGCCGGCTCGAATCCATCCTCCGCCAGGCCGCCCGACATCGACTCGCCCGCAAGGCCGGTGAGTTCGCCATCCGCGCCCGCCATGCCGGATGGGAACAAGCCCTGTGGGAAGGATTGCTGGCCGGCCTCGGTTACCGCCACAACACCTGGCCCCTTCGCCGCATCGCTGAACTGATCCCCATCTCCGAAAACCCGGTCGCCATCGATCCCGATGCCGCCCAGGCACGTCTCCTGGGGCTAGGCGGATTCCTCCCCGACGCCCTGCACGGCGCCAATGCCACCTATATCCGGGGTCTGTGGGATCATTGGTGGCGGGATCGGGGTTCCTTCGCCGGCCGGATCCTTCCCGCCGAGGTCTGGCGTCTGGGCGGATTGCGACCCGCCAATCATCCCCAGCGCCGGCTCGCCCTCGCCGCCCATTGGCATTCGCGCCTGCCCCTCTCACCCCGGTTGATCGAAGTCCTCCTCGGTTCTGCCCTCGGTCACGATCTCCTCCTCCAGACCGCCGCCATCCTTCAACCCGGCCCGGATCCCTTCTGGGATCATCACTGGAATCTGGTCTCCCCCGATCACGCCGCCACGGGTCCCCTCCTCGGCCTGCCGCGCATCACCGATCTCGCCATGAATGTCCTGTTGCCGTGGCTCTGGGCACGCGCCCGGATGGGATCGGATGAGCGGGTCATTGCGCGGGTGGAACAAGCCTACTTCCAATGGCCGGCTGGCGAGGACAACGCCCCGTTGCGCGGGGCCCGGGAACGTCTGTTGGGAGTCACCCGATGGCCGATTCCGCGCAATGCATCCCTCCAACAGGGATTGCTCCAGATCTCCGCCGACTTCTGTGCCACCACCGATTCACTGTGCTCCGGTTGCGCATTTCCGGAGTTCATCCGGGCCATTCTCGACGGCACCGACGCGAGCCTGCCGCCCCTGCCGATTACTGGCCGGCCGGACCATTGGTCCCCGCAGCCGGACGGTACCGGGCACTGACACTGCTGCGTTCCCACTCCGACTCGAACCAGCGATAGAAAGCCTCGGCAAACTTGCGGCTTCGCAATTCGGCCGCGTAGGTGGTTGTCCCGGCCTTCAGCGCCTCATCCGACACCGGCTTGCGTTCCTTGAGGAACAGCACGTAACCGCCGTCCCGCCCCAGGTTGAAGGTACTGGCCTGACCCGGTTGCAGGTTGAAGGCCGTGTCCTTCAGCGAGTTCAGGTCCGCATAGGGCGGCAGGCCCGGAACCATGTCCATCGCCAGGCTGAACGGCGGCAGATCCGTCACCGGCAGATTCTGTTCCGCCGTCACTTCCTGGAAGGATTTGCCCCCGGCCATCGCGTTCGTCAGCACCATGCGGAAGGTCTGGCCCGCGCTGATCGCCGCCTCACGGGACCGCGCCCGCTTGAAATCTTCGCTCACCCGGACCCGCACGCTTTCCATTGGCGGGATCATGGAAGGAATCCGCGACCGGATCGCCACGATGTACGCGCCGTCCAGACTGGTCAGCGGTTCTGAATACGGGATCTCGGCGCTCAAGGTGTCGAGTTCACGGGCGAGGGTCGGCACACCTTCCAATCCCAGCGGACGTTCGGTCTTCGAAAACGGTTGGGTCATCTCGACCTTCAATCCCCGCTTCGCCGCCACGATCTCCAGGTTCTCGACCCTGGCCGGCGTCAACTCCGACAGCTCATTGTAAAATCCAGCCGCTTCCTCCGTCGCCCGCGACGCCGCATAACCCTGGACCTGCTCCTCGCGCAACCGCGCGATGGCCGCCTCTTTCGCCATCGGGTTGCCCTGCGCATCCAGGAACGAATTCGTCCCGCGACTCACATAAACCGCCTCCAATCGCGCCGCGAGGTCAGGGAGCTTTGCCAATTCGGTCTCGCCTGCCGCGATGTATTGCGCCCCGGGAAAATGCACGTACGACAACACGTACTTCTCCGGTATCCGATACGTCGCCATCCGGTTCGTGAAAAACTGTCCCAGCGCTTCCGGGGTCTCCACCACGCTGGCCATATAGTTGGTGCTGATGAAGAAAACCGCGCTCGTCACCGCTTCCTCGTTCTCCCGACGATACTCGGTCTCGACTTCCCGGGGAGGTACCAGGGATGACGGAATGGCGAGCAACTCGGCCAGGAACTGGCGGCCGATGTCCCGGCGCACCATGTCGAGATGCACTTCTTCCCGGACTCCCATCTCCCGCAAGCGCTCCAGGAACGCCGCATAACCCGACTGACCCGTCTGCGGATCCTTGTAGGCTTCACGGATCGCCGCCGCCTGCACCTCTGCCGTCGGAAGGATCCCCATCGCCGCCAACTTCCGGTCCGTGAACACCAACTGGCTCGCGGCCATCTCCCGGGCTTCGTCGGTGGGATACTGGCCCCGCTCCGTCAACCGCTCCCGCAATGCCACCTGTTGATAGGCCATCTGGATCTGGTCCCGGGTCACCTCACGCCCGTCCACCTCTCCAAACCCGGTGTTCCCACTCCCGGTGAGGATGCCCCCGATGGAGTCCTGGCCAGGACCGATCCAAGCCACAAAACTGATGATCACTGCGATGACAATGATCCACCAGAGTGCCTTCGAATGCTTACGAATCGTTCCGATCATAGTGTCTACGTGAGTCGGGGACGCTACCGACCCACGCCAAACATGGTCAATCGGCGATTTGAAAGCATCCGTCGAGGCGCATCCTGACACTGCCCCCCACCCCGGAGGGGTTACACAACTTTAGCCCGGGGTCGCTTCGCACCCCGGGCTACCCTTGTTCAACCCCTCCGGGGTTGGAATGGATCCCGCCGGCCTGGATGGATTCGCCCGGCCATCCATCCCGTTCGGATGGAGCGGCGAGGTTTGATCGCCGGAACCACGTCGACGGGAGAAGGCGAGGTCACGAGGTTTCGACCAAAGCCCCCCCTCGACGCTTTCCCATTTCCCCGGACGGGCGCACGGGCTTCACTCCGGCCGATGTTCCGACCCGGCCCCCGGCTCACCAACGTCTCCCCACCCTGATTCATGTCCCCGGTTTCCCCATCCGACAGCGCCCCGACCTTCTGCCTGGTCGAGGATCGACCCGGAGCAGAGATCGGCGTGAAGCTGTTGATCCTCAGCCTCGCCGAATGGTGTCCCCAACCGCGGG
Source organism: Verrucomicrobia bacterium UBA6176 (assembly GCA_002422905.1). Taxonomy (GTDB): domain Bacteria; phylum Verrucomicrobiota; class Verrucomicrobiia; order Limisphaerales; family UBA9464; genus UBA6176. The sequence goes on along the minus strand of DITU01000066.1, from coordinate 130,737 downwards.
CCGTGCTCTTCCTTCCCGAACCCACCGCCGGATTCCGTCGCTGGTTGCAGTCGTTCCCGTGGGTGGAACTCCGGATCGAACGCCTGCGCGGCGCGGGTTCCTGCGTGGTGAAACCCTCCGCACTGCTCCAGTTGCTGGAACAGGGACATCGGAAAGTCGTCTGGCTCGACACTGATCTCCTTGCCCTGCGGGATCCCTTGCCGCTGTTCGCCGGAATGGATCCCGACACCGTGGCGATGGCCCAGGAGATCCGAAGCGCACCCCAGCAGGGAACGGAATGCCGCACCCGCGGCTGGAATCTGGAGGTTGGACGCACCCTGCCCTTCACCCTCAGTTCCTGCATCCTGCGCGTGACCTCGCGGCACCTGGACCTGATCCAGGAATGGCGTCGCCTCATGGAATCGGACGACTTCACCTGTCACCTGGAAGTGCCGATGCCGGTGCGGCCCATCCATGCGATGGGCGATCAGGACGTGTTGAATGCGCTGTTGGGGGCGCGGGAATGGGCCGGGTTTCCGCTGCGGGTCCTTCGCCTGGGCGACGCCGTGACCCATTGCGGCGGGGCGATGACCTACAGCGTGCAGGAACGCCTCGGACATCTGTTCGGAGCGAAACCGGTCTTCCTCCATTCCCTGAGTTCGAAACCGTGGCAACTGCTCGATCCCAACTGGACCTTCGGTGGCACCAATCGCCGGTATCGGGAACTGATGCAGGAAATCTCCCCCTACCTGATGGCGTGCCGACGCTACCGCGACCAACTCGATGATCCCTGTCGCTGGATGGATCATCGGACCGGATTGGGGACCGCCTTGCGCTGGATGGGCCTGGGCAACCGCGCCTTGACCGGCTTGCCCCTGGCCCTGGCTGCGGAAGGTGTGAAGTGGATGCGGAGGTGAACCTGGAGATCTGCAATCAAGAGTACTCGGCGCCATCTGCGGATAACTCCCATTTGCACTCCGGCTTCACGGCCTCGGCATCTGGTTCAACGTGTACCAGGCCATGTCGTGCAATAGGCGTTGGCCGGTACGGTCGCGGAGGCCGGCCATGCGGAGTTGATGGATATGGCCGGGGACAAGTTGATCGACGACCAGGCGGATGCGCTGGCCATCGGGACTGGGCGTGGCGGAGACGATGCGTTGCTCGGCGAGTTCGATCTCGGGACTGCCATAGGCGCCGTAGAAATGGTGGGTGAAGGTTTCGAGGAGGTAGTTCGAGGGGTCGATGGCGGTCGCGGGATCCACCGGGGCGGTGAGGTGCAGTTCAAAACCATCCGGCTTCACGCGCATCGAATGGACTTCGAAGGGGATTTCACCCGTCCAGTCGAGACGTTGAAGCGCGTTGTTGGCCGTGCCGCGAACGGGCCATCCGCGCTTGCTGCCCCCGACGAAGATCTGGCCGAGGGGCGTGAGCGCACCGCCGATGAGCCCAGTGGCAAAGCCCTGACGGAACGGATGGCACGACCCTTGGTAAACGCCGTCCACCAACTCCATGTCGACGCGCATCACCAGGCTGAGCGTGTAGTCGGCGACAAAGAATTGCCCGGCGAACGGACCAAAGTTTCCGCCGGAGATGTCGGGCATGATGGCGGACGCACTCTGGCCCATCTTCTTGTAGGGAAGGATCACGGCCGGTGGCACGTACTGCGGGATGCGCGCCGCGGCCAGGTGCCGTCGATTGGCGTCATTGCTGGCCGGGTCTTCGGGGCGTGGGCCCATGTTCGGGGCGAGCGGATACCACCGGTTGCCGGCCGGGTGTCCCATGAATCCCCCGGGCTTGAGATGCTTGATCGAACAGGAACCGTTCCACGGTCCCTGGCTCTCCGCATAGAAGGCATCGCCGGCGGCGTTGAACGCAATGCCGCCCGGACTGCGCAACCCGCTGCACACCGCCTCGGATCGGCCATCCGGGAAGTGCCGCATCGCCCAACCGCGAAAGGGTCGCTCGGAAGTATAACTGTCAGTCAGGCCATGCACGGTCCACACCGCACCGTCGGGACCGAAGTCCGAACCAAACGAATACTCGTGTTCACCACCCCACGACCACGCATCGCTGACCGTTTCGAAACGGTCAGCCCGACCATCGGCGTCGGTGTCGAGGACCCGGGTGAGTTCGCCCTGCTGGGTGGCGTAGAGGATGCCATCGCGCCAGGCGAGTCCGAGCACCTCCGTCAGGCCGGTGGCGAACAGCTCCCAGCGTGGTGCCGGAGGCGTCTCGTGCGCTCCAGTGGCGAAATGGATCTCACCGCGACGGGTGCCGACAGCGAGACGGCCATCGGGCAACGCCAGGATGCTGCCAGCCTCCAGCACCGCACCGGGGGGCATGGGAATATCGGTGATGGTATAGAACCGCGGTTCGCGTTCGTTGATGGGAACCTCGGCAAGGTTGTCGGTGGAGAGGTTCTGCTGGAGATCGGAGGGCGTGACACCACGGCGCCAACCGCCGAAGTCGCTCTTTCGCGGCGTATAGGTTCCCACCTGGGCAACCTCGGACTTCGCCGGGATCCGTTCCTCCAATCCCACGCACCAGTAACAGGCGTTGACGAAGAGACGACGGATGCCTTCCTCGCGGAAATCGTCGCCATAACCATAGGTGGTGGTGAACACGCGCGCGGCCTTGCCGGAGGTTCCAGTAAACGTCTTGGTCCAGGCAACCGGCACCGGCGGTTTGGTGGTGTCGGGCACGTCATCGGGCTTCAATCCGCGGAGCGGTTGACCCAGGACCAGCGGTTGGCTGTCGCCGTGCAGTGTGGTCACCGCATAGGCATGGGACAGACCCCAGATCCGGTCGACGCCGCGGAGGATCGGGTGATCACGCTGTTCAGCCACCGGAATGCCCAGCGTGCCCTGACTGCGGTAACCGCCGTAGTGATCGATCCAGGTTTCGCCCAGCACCTGCCGACCGAACCCGCCCTGGAATTCGCGCCGGGGTCCGCGCCACGCCCACTCGGCAAAACGTTCCTTCTGGAAACGGTCATAGTCGAAGGCGTGCGTCGCAGTGCGCACGCCGATGACAGGCCGGCCGGAGTTCACGTAATCAACGATCTTCGCCATCTGTTCCTCCGGCAGATGACGGAACCGGATGAAGGCCACCATGAGGTCGGCCTTCTCCAGGGCTTCAAGTCCGGGGATGTTGTTGTCGATCGCGGGATCGATCTCGCCCGTGGCCGGGTTGATGGAAAACAGGACGGTGCAATGAAAGCCGTGGTGCTCGGCCAGAATGCGCGCCATGGCGGGCATCGATTCCTCGGAACGATATTCCTCGTCGCCCGTGATGAAGACGATGCGCTTGCCCTTCCCGGGACCGTCGGCGCCCTTGTAGGTGAGCCAGGGATCGTCGGCCTGAAGTCGGACGCCGAAGACGAAGACGAGGGCGAATAATAGGAGCGGCTTCATCCGGGGGAACTCAACGTGCGGTCCAGACATAGTCGACCTCAAGGGTGTGGGTGCGGACGGGAAGCAGGAGTTCGCGACGCGAACCTTCGCCGCGAAGGAGGGGGGGCGTGGTGGGCGGGTTGGGCAGGCGGACTTCCATGGTCTCAGAGAGGGACCAGCTGCGGTCTATAGGACCTATGGGACTCATAGGTCCCATGCCCATCCGGAAATGAAGCCCTTCGGGCAGCGTCCCCGTGAACTTCAGCGTGCGACGAAAGCCCACCGGGCCACCCGCCGGAAGCGGTTCCAGGAGGTCTTCCACGGTGAGGGCCCCGAGTCCATGGAGGAGGATGGGCTGACGATGGGCATCGAGTTGATAACCCCGGAACCGGGGTCCGGTTCCAGGCACGGTGTTGGTGGGCCAGGCGTCGTCCGGTGAAGTGAGGACGGCCAGCTCCGGACCGTGGGGCAGCACCACGACATCCGTGCCGAGGGGACGGATCCTGCCCATGCCCTGGACACCCCAATGCGCACCGGCATTGAGGAAGCGCCCCCGCCAGAGCAGGGACAGACGGATCTCTTCCGCATCGAAGGCGGCGTTGAGCTGGCCGGGATAACCGGTGGCCACGGCCCGGAAGCCCGCCTCCCATAGCTTGCCGCGATAAACAACGGCTTCGCCGCCCACGATGAGTTCCACGTTCTGGCGGCTGAGCCCTTCCGGAAACTTCGCATTCGGACCATCAGCCAGGTAAGTCCACAGCGCGCCATGCTGACGGCTCATGTCGCCGTCGAGAACACCGGGCAATGCGCTGATCCCCTCGGGCCAGAACGCCGGCATCCGCGTCCCGGGGTGGTACCGGTTGGGATCCCGAAGGAAGCGCCGGAACCAATCCGGGTTCAACCGTTGTGAGACCGTGCCCAGATCGACGACCTGCATCTGATGCGCCGGCTGCCGGTTGAATCGGTGGCAGGCAATGCACGAAAGTCCGTCGGTCCCCACCAGTTGACGCCCGGCCTCGCGCAGGGCATCGGCGGTGTCGGGCGGATTGGGGATGGGTTCAGCCCGGCGATCCAGTTCCACCAGCAGTGCTGCGAGGTGCCCGACATTGGCCGGTCCGAACCGCGGCATGCGCGTGTGGAGATACGGACGGATCGGTGCACCCTCGCCGAGGACCCGGCTGAGCCAGTCGGGTTGAAGCCGGTCCCCGACACCGGTGAGATCGGGAGGAATGCGGCCTTCCTCCCCGAGATCTTCACCAGCCGAGGTGAAGAACGGATCGCGATCCGCGGACGGACCGCCCACGCCTTCGCGTTGATGACAGGCCACGCAACGGAAGGTAGCCAGTGTCGAGGCGACCCGTTCGGCGGCGGTGGGTGGCGGAAGGTTCGGGATGGAAAGCTTGGCCAAAGCCTCCCGCAGGGCGATGCGCTCGGCTGTGGAGAGCGAGTGGCGCGGGACGTTGGCGGGGGGAACTTCAGCCAGGCAACCGCGAGCGGGATTCAGCGAGGCGAACGGAGGCGCGTGGGGAGCCGACGGATTCGGATCATGACAGGCGCCGCACTGAAGCTGCCCGTAAAACTCACGACCCTTGGCGACGAGGTCGGGATCGGATTTGAACAACGGAGCCGGCGCCATACGACCCGCTTCGCGGCTGAGACGGGCTACCGGGATGGCCTCGCGGATACCGCCCGGTTCCTCCCATTCCACCTGGAGCCGGGGCTCCTTCGGCCCCCGATGCACATAATCGACGATGATCGGATGCCATCCGGGATCGAGACGGAGACTGGATTTCCCGGAGACCTTCTCGGTCTGCCAACTGTCCGCGCCGAGCAACCACCGTTCGTCCACCGCGATACGCGACGCACCGTCGGCGTCCAGATGGAACGTGTGGAGACCGTTGGTCCGGATCTCAATCCAACCGCTGTAGCGGATCGCCTGGCGTCGATCGCGTCCAAATTCGCCCAGGCCGAAGTTCGTGGCAGAACCGGTTCGCGCCCATTCCGCCGAGTCGAGATCTTCCAGCGCCTCGATGCGTCCGCGGAACTGGATGAACTCGAGCGGAGCCGGCACGCGCGTTTCACGCAGGAGAAAGTGGGCGATGTCGGAAGCCTCGCCTTCGGTGAGGTTCAGCGACGGCATGCGGCCCGAGGGCCGGACCGAGAGCGGGTCGCGGAGAAAACGGCGCAGTCCGTCATGGGACCATTTGGCCGGGAGATCCGGGAACGGCACGGATTCCTGGACGGTGCGGATTCCGGTCTGGGGCGCATGGCAGACGACACATCCGACCTGGTGAAAAAGGGAGTCGCCACGGGCAACGGCGGCGCGGTCGGGAAGCACGCGTTGGAACCCAGGGTTGCCCGAAGCAAACAGATGATGGGTGAACGCCTCGGCGACGGCCGCCCGTTCACCCGGCGGAAGCGTCGCGAGGACATCGGGCATGGACGTCCCCGGATGCGACTGGTGCGGATCCGCGAGAAAAGCCTGCACCCACGCGGGATCGGCACGACGTGGAAGCTCGGCGAGCCGGGGCGCCGTCTTCGGCTGGATCCATGCGCCGGCCCCCGGGGATGCGATGTGGCAGGCGACACAATTCCGTTCGCCAAGAATCCGGGATCCATCGAGCGCCGATTGCCCGCGGGCCGGTCCCACGATCAGGACGCCGACCAGAGCCAGGAGCGCAGGGCGCAGGGATTTCAAACTTCGGTTCATGAGCGGAACGACTCGAACGGGACCGATGCCCTTGACCCTCTCAAACACCGGTCCCCGGTCAAACACCGTAACGGAAAAGCGGCTCTCCCGCGGAGCCGCCCGGAACGGCGGGAAAGCCTGCTGCCACCGGGCCTGCCGTGATGTGGACAGAAATGCCTCACGCGACGCCGCGAAACAACGAACTGCCCGTTCTGGGCGTTCTCGGCTACTCCACTTGCCGGAATGTGAACTGAACGATGCTGCCACCGTCAAACTCAGCCGAATCCACCACCCCGACGAACTCCTTCGCAGGAAATGAGCGAGGCAGTTTGAGAAGGAAGCGATCCGTGAAAGCATTATCCAAGATTACACTGCATTCAAAAACACGATCATTCCTTGGGACCATTCTCAGCTCCAATGCTGTGCCAGCCGTGAAATCGTGAGGCTTGTCCGGATCCAGCAGGAAGAACTTCCCCAAGAGCCCGCTTCCGGACTTTGTAATTTCAATTCCATTACCCGGCTTGTCTCCATTGTCGGTCGATGCACGCCACACCCGCTTCAGGTGATCAGACCCCGCCTTCTCAGCTTCAGGAGGCCCGCATCCCACGAACCCTGCAATTATCAGGGCCATCAACATGATTCGAATCTTCACTTGGAGCTCTTTGGTGCAGGGGACTGAGACGTCTCAAGCGAAGCCGCGAAACAAAGAACTGCCCGTCCTCGGCGTTCCCGGCGGCTCTGCGCGAAATACCTCCGTTCCCAATCCGCGCGCACCATTCACCGCCTACTTCACGGTATACTTCGACAGGTCCTCGCGCGGTTTAGGCCACGTCAGCTGCATCGATTCCAGCGTCTCGCAGACCTGCTTCGCAATGACGTAATCCCGCACCCATTTCTTGTCCGCAGGCACCACATGCCATCGCGCGTGACGCGGTGAACACCGGCTGATGGCGTCTTCATAGGCCTTCACGAAATCATCCCACCGATCCCGCATCTCCAGGTCCGCACCCTCGAACTTCCAGTTCTTCGTCGGATCACTGAGCCGCGCCTGGAGTCGGATGGCCTGTTCGGCATGGGACACGTGGAGGAAGAATTTCAGCCAGATATAACCCGACTCATGCAGGTTCAGTTCGAACCGGTTGATCTGTTTGAAGCGCGGTTCCCACACCGTCTTGTCCACGATCTTCATCACCCGCGCCACCAGGACATCTTCGTAATGCGACCGGTTGAACACCCCGATCCGACCGTAACGCGGGATCGCGTGATGCACCCGCCACAGGAAATCATGGGCGCGTTCCTCTTCGGACGGCGCCTTGAAGTTCGCCACCTCGACCCCGCCCGGATTCACGAATTCCAACAACCCGCGCGTGGCGCCGTCCTTGCCGCTGGCGTCCATGCCCTGGAACACCACGATCAAGGCCCGACCCGTGTTTGCGTAGAGCTTGGCCTGCAATCCCCCGATCCGTTCAGTCAACTGGAGCGTTTCGATCCGGGTCTTTTCCTTGTTCATGCCGAAGTCTTCCGCGGGATTGAAATCGCGGAGCCGGATGCGGGACTTGATGACAACAGATTGGGCCATGGCTCCCCCTTTGATGCGCTGATTCCAACCGGATGAAAACCCCGGAATCCGGTCCTTCCCCGCGCAGTTGTTCGAGGGAAGGAAGGATGAACAACAAAGGGACCAAGGGGCAAAGAAGGAAGAGGCCGTTCCAACCTTCGTCCCTTCGTCCCTTGTTGTTCATTCCAGCCTTTGTCGGGCAAGGGACGCATTCACAACAAAGGGGCCAAGGGTGCAAAGAAGGCAGATGCCGTTCCAGACCTTCGTCCCTGTGCCCCTTCGTTGTTCATTCCCGCGGCGATATGGAGGAACTGCACGGTGGTATTGGTGCCTCTGTGCTCTCTGTGTCCTCTGTGGTGAAAATTGCGGTTTGGAATGGCTCGGTCCGAGTCTTAACCACAGAGAGCACAGAGTTCACAGAGTGCGGGAAGGTGCGGCCGGTGGATGCGGCTCGCCAAAGGGGCAAAGAGGGCAGATGCCGTTCCGGGCCTTTGTCCCTTCGCCCCTTTGTTGTTCATTCCCGCGGCGGTTCCCGGCGGAAAGGCAGCGGCGGCGGAACGATCAACGGGCTGGTGGCATGCATCCAGCCATCGCGTCGCTGCCATGGGGATCTCACGCCCACCAACACCTCGCGGAACGGCAACCGCAACTTCGCGCCCGCCCAAGCCCACAACAGCGGCGGCATGATCACGGTCGGGCAACACACAACGATCAACAGCGTCGGAATCAACACCGCAAAACTGAACGCCTTGCCGAACGCCACCAGGGGATGTCGCTCCGTCAACGCATACCACGACGCCAATCGGACCACCGCCATGGCCTGCAAAATCGAAAACACCACAAACATTACCGAAAGGATCACGATGCCATCCCCCATAAAGGCCGTCGTCGCCTCCATAGCAAACAGCATCGCCCGCGGCGGTCCGTACCGTCTCATCAGGTGGGCGTTCTGCGAGTCCAGGATGTCCTGGTCCCGCAACGGCGTGGTCAACAGGAGGTCCAGGGCTCCGGTCCGACGCGATTCCGACAGGAACATCGTGGCGTCCCACGCGATCATCCCTTTGAGAACCATGGCCAACAACGCGAAGGCTACAAAACCGGCGATCATGGGCTCGCCGCGGCCTCCCACGTAAAGCGCAACCGCCATCGCCCCCGCCACCAGTAGTCCGATCCCCACCACCCACCACGGCGCAGCCCACCCCAGCGATTCTCCAGCGATCAACGCCCGGACCGGGTTCACCTCCAGCAAAGCCCGATTCATCGGACGCCGCCGTTGTCTGTCGGCCGACCGATTCTCCTCCGCACGCCATCGCCAGCCCAACACCCCGGCCGCCGTCGCCAAAAGCATCCAGCCCACCGCATGGCTCGTCGCCAATCCGATCCAGAACGGATCCATTCGGTTCGCCAGCGGGAGCTGCCCTGCCAGAAAGGCGGCACTCAGCGGGGAAAGATGGCGCAGTCCATTGACCATTCCGGATCCGCTCATCTTTGAAAGTGCGGCACCGACACCGGGAAACACCCCGTACAGGAGGATCAGCATCGACAGCGTATAGGTCACGGCCCGGCTCTGGCGCGTGGATCCGGCCGACACCATCAGGCCCGCCGCAGTGCAGACGAACATCGAGTTCAGCACGGCGAGGGCGTGCCGCGCGAATTCCCAACCCGACACACCGCCCATGAACCACGCGATGGCCATCACCGGGAATACCGCACTCAGGGCGTAAAAGGCGTTCAACGCCAGCCCGGCAAATTTGCCGGCCACGACATCCACCCCACCCAGGTCGGTCAGGAACAACAGACCGAGCGTTCCGTCACGTCGTTCCTCGCTGATGCAATCCGCGGTCAACAACACCCCGGCGAGGACGGCAAACACATGGCAACCGCCCAGCAACACATCGAAGACGAAACGCCCCGCCTGTTGTCCGGCGCCGGTGGCCGACACAAAAAGGAGCATGAAGAAGGTGACCAGGGCCGCGAGGGTGGCCGCCCCCAGGCGGACCCGGAACGTGGATTTCCGCCGGGCCGCCGCCATCAGCTCTCGTTGTGCCACCGGCAGGAAGGTCATGGCGTGGGGGTCAACGTCCGAAGAGACGGACCAGGATCTTCTGCGGATGATGCAGCAGCAGTTCGCGCAACAGGGCGTCCGCCTTGCCCGCCTTCGGTTCATCCAAACGTCGCGTCAGGTAAAACGTGATGATGAACCCCACCGCCGCGAGACCGAAGTAGAGGCTGTAGCGATTCCAGTCGAAACCCAGCGCCACCGTCCGCCACCCGCCGATCGCATCGAGCAGCATTCCCCAGACGATGGGCGACAACCCGAGGGTGAGTTGCCACACCACGGCGAACAGGGCGAAGAAATGGTTGCGGCCCATCGCCGGCACGAGGCCCATGGCCAGGCGGTTGTTCGCCACGCTGAACAACGCGTTGCACAACCCCACCACGAACGCCAACAACACCGCTGCCACCGGTGCCGCCGGAATCCATCCGCCCGCCACCGCACTCCATCCCATCGCAGCCAGCGCACCCGCCACCATCGTGAATCCCAAGATGGGCTTGGATCCAAGCCGATCAATCCGCGACCCCGCCACCCAGTACGATGCCAGCCCACCCAGAAAGGCCAACGACATCACCAGGATCGCCTGGCCTTCGCTGAATCCCGCCGACGATTTCAGGTAGGCCACGATGAAGGTGTTCAACCCCCCATACGCAATCGACCACACCACGTTCACCTCCAGCAGCCGACGGAAGGGCGGATGCGATGCAATCGCTCCCCACGGCACGGGGCCGCGGCCGGTATCGCCATCGACCGGCACGGGGGCATCCGGCATGCGACGCAGGAAGAGGAGGCTGACGAATCCGGCGAGGCCTGAGAACAGGAACACCGCGCTGAACTGCCACGATTGGGAATCCGCCCCGAGCACCAGTCCGGCAAACACAAACGCCCCGACACTCGCACCGTTCACGCAGAGTTGATCCACGGTGAGATAACGCCCCCGATGTTCCGCCGGCACCAACTGGGTGATCCAGGGCAACCACGCGCAACTCGACAGGCCGCGCGACAGGTTGAACGCAAACAACAGGGCGATCATCAGCGCCAGTCGCGAGCCCGCGTTCAGGAATCCCCCAGTCAACGGCACCAACGCCATCCCGAAGATGAACACCACCCGCGTCGACCACCCGCCCAGCACGAACCGCTTGTACCCAACCCGCGGGATGAACTGTGCCGCCGGGATCTGCGCGATCGTCATCAACGGCATCATCCCCGCCACCAACCCCAGAACCGTCGCCGATGCCCCCAGCGATTTGGTGTACAGCACCATCGGGGCTGCCAACACCATCTGGAACGACAGGGCGTTGAAGACGGAAAACCAATAGGCATTCCCGATGCCCGCAGGATATGGGTCGTGTCGTTCCAACCTGTGGGCACCGTGGCGGCACCCCGCCCTCCTTGGCAAGGATGCAGAGGCAATCCACGGAGCGGCGAGGGCCCCTCGCCGTCCTCAATCCTTCTCCCCACCGATCCCCAGCCGTTTCCACCCGTCCTTACCCAGTTTCCTCAACGTCTCGATGTTCTCCTCATAGATCCGTTCCGGTTCCGGATATCCCTCCAGCGCACGACCCACACTCTCCTCCCGCAACAGGTGCAGCGTCGGATGCGGCGAACGGTTGGTATAGTGACTCATGTCATCGGGATCCTCCCCGGCGAACCGGTAATCCGGATGAAACCCAGCCAACTGGATCACCCCCTCCAGTTCCAGCTCCACCAACCGCGCCTCGGCCGGATCCAGGAATGAATTGTAATCATCGTAATCATGGAGGACGAACGGATGGATCAACAACGTCGTGTCGATCCGCGCCGGATCCGTCGACTTCAACCGCTCCAGTTCCCCTGTCAGATCCACCAGCAATCCAGCTTCATCGACGGCATCGCTCACCGCCCAGTGGATCAAGCCCCGCACATGCACCGCCCGTGCAAAGGGACATAGATTGAGGCCGATCACGGCCTTCTCCAGCCAGGCGCGGGTGACGGCGACATACGGTTCGGCATCGGTCTCGGACAACAGGCCCATGGCCGCAGGATAAGCCGATCCCCATCGCGGGGACGATCTTCATGGCAAATTGGCACCAGTCCGGAGCGGCGAGATTCACTCGCCGTGCTCGTTCCCTCCGGCGACCGAACGTCGCCGCCCCATTCCCTCGCCGTCCTTCATGCCGCTCCAATCCAATCCCCAGACCCTTTCCCTGTCGGGGGACCTATGCTCTGATTGCCGCGCATGAACGAGCCGACGGACACGCATCAGAAGGCGATCCAGATCAATCTGGATCCCAACAAATACGGGGTGTTTGCCGAGATCGGAGCGGGGCAGGAAGTGGCCCGATGGTTTTTCCGGGCGGGAGGCGCGAGCGGGACCATCGCGAAATCGATGTCGGCGTACGACATGACGGTGAGTGATGCCATTTACGGGCCGACGGACCGTTATGTGAGCCGCACGCGGTTGAGGGCGATGCTGGATCACGAATACAGCCTGTTGGTGGAACGGTTGTCCGAGAAGCGCGGTGCCAGCACCCGGTTCTTCGCCTTTGCCGACACCGTCGCGGCCCGGAGTTATAGCCGACGCGAAGAGACCCATGGCTGGATGGGGATGCGTTTCCAGACCCATGCCGGGGCGGAGCCCAGCGACATCCTGCTGCATGTGATCATGTGGGATCGGGATCCGTTGCAGCAGCAGGAGGCGTTGGGAGTGTTGGGGGTCAACCTGGTGTACGGCGCGCTTCACCATTTTGAACGGCCGGAAGCGGTGGTGAACGACTTGCTGGACAACCTTTCGATCGAACGGATCGAAGTCGACATGATCGAGTTCCACGGCCCGGCATTCCAGGGGGTGGACAATCGGTTGCTCGCGCTGCAACTCGTGGAAAAGGGACTGACCAACGCCGCCCTGTTCCTTCCGGACGGCAAGCTCGTTCAGCCCGGAGACATGCTCTACAAGAAGTGCGTCCTGGTGGAACGCGGCTCGTTCCGACCCGTCACCCGGCTGACCGTCGACATGCTCGACTGCGCCAAGGCCCAGTTCATCCAGGAACCCAACGTGAACGGAGCCGACCTCGTCGTGCTCATGGAGATGGCCCTCAAGAATCTCAGCTCCGAAGGGCGCATCGATCACCAGGACTTCCTCGACCGCGTCGATCTCCTGCGCACCCTCGGACATCCCGTCCTCATCACCAACTATGGCGAGTTCCATCGGCTCGCCTCCTACCTGTTCCGCTTCACCAAATGCCCCATCGGACTGGTCATGGGCCTGCCGACGTTGAGGGAACTTTTCGAGGAGAAATACTACGCGGATCTCTCAGGCGGCATCCTGGAAAGCTTCGGGCGCATGTTCAAAAGCGATCTCAAGCTCTACGTCTATCCGTTCAAGGATCCCGCCACCGGCTCGGTCATCACCGCCGGCAACCTCCGCGTCGCCCCCCATCTCCGGCATCTCTACATGTACCTGGTCGAAAACCATTTCATCCAGGGCATGCGCGATGTGAACGAAGGCGGCATGGGAATCTACAGCCGCGACGTCCTGAAGATGCTGCAGGCCGGTGAAGCCGGTTGGGAGGAAAAGGTCCCGCCCCAGGTCGCCCAACTCATCAAGGAACGTCATCTGCTCGGCTACAAGGGCTGAACCCGGCCGGGGGAGCATCCCTGCCACCGGAAAGCCGAAGCCGGTTTATCCACAGATGGCGCAGATTACGCAGATGGAGGCGCAACCGGGCCGCTCTGCACCGTCGGATTGGGATCCCGCGCCAAAGGTGATCGCAACCCCGGTTCGCGATTCAGCCTGTCTTGCGTCCCCTGCGTCCTCTGCGACCTCTGCGGATGAATCCACTTTTCGGGTTCAACCGCCCTGAACCGGTGCTTGACGTGTTCCGGGCACATTTCTAGCGTCCCCGTCCCGTGGTGGTGGCCGTAGTTCAATGGTAGAGCCCCAGATTGTGGTTCTGGTTGTTGCGGGTTCGAGTCCCGTCGGCCACCCCACCTCACCCAATTCCTTTCGGCAGGATTTCCGCCGGTGGTTCATCGAGACCTTCCCGCGCAATTCACCCCCGCCCTTACGCACCGCCCTTCACCCACGCCTGACATGCATCTCTGGTGGAGCACCGCGGACTCAGAACCCTTCCTCCTCCAGGAAATCCATCGCGCCTTTCCCACCCGCGATATCCTTCGTCCCGCACCCGGCTTCATCGGGCTCGATTCCATTCCATCCGACTCCGGGCCCATGGCCTTCGCCGCCCAGACCCTGCCCGGCGCACGGATCATCGCCGCCCCTTCCATCCGCGCCTGGGCCGATCAATTGACCGACGCCATCGTCGCCGACCTGCCGGAGGATGCCCCGTGGCATCTTCATCTGGCCCCGTGTTACGGCCAGGGTTCCGCAGGTCTCAACCGCTGCGGATTCATCCGGGAAAGCCTGCTCGACGGATTGAAGCGGCGTCGACGCCATCGTCTGCGTTCGTTGCATCCCTCAACCGATTCCCTTCAACCCGGGGCCGGTCTGGTCCAGGCGCTGCTCAGTGCGCCCGATGCCGGTTTCCTCTCCGTGCTTCCGCCGGACACCGTCGATGCCTGGCGTTCCTCCCTGGTGCCCTGTCCGGCCGGAGACATCCCGGTTGCGTCGGACAAGTCAGCGCCGTCCCGCGCCTTTTCCAAGCTGGTGGAAGCCGAGATCCGACTCGGACGCCGGATCGGTCCCGAACAAACGGTGATCGATCTCGGGGCGAGTCCCGGCAGTTGGACCTATGTCGCCGTCAACCGCGGTGCCCGGGTGATGTCCGTCGACCGTTCACCCCTGCGCGACGATCTCATGGGACATCCACGCGTCACCTTTCATCAGGGTGACGCCTTCCAGTTCGCACCGGCTGCACCGGTCGACTGGTTGATCTGCGACGTCATCGCGGCGCCGGACCGGAGCATTGGGCTGGTGCTGGACTGGGTCCGGCGCGGTTGGGCGCGGCAATTCGTGGTGACGATCAAGTTCAAGGGCAGTGCGGAGTATGAGAAGCTGGATGGATTGAAGCGCGAGCTCGCGCCGCTGTGCCGTGAATTCCGCCTGTCCCGATTGTGCGCGAACCGGAATGAAGCCTGCGTGATGGGTATCATCCGCTGACCCTCACCCCTGTCCGCGACTCCCTACCTCAATGCCTGGAGCGGCGACGTTCGGTCGCCGGGCTTGATCCGCTCATCCACGGCTCTGGACCAGCACCCGGAACGAGCGACCCAGGTGCTGGGGATGGGTCAACGTCTGGAACTGGCGCACCCGCTCCTCGGTCCACTCGCCGAAACCGGCCTCCGCCGACAGGGTCTCGGTCATGAGCCGCGACAGAAACCGATCCTGTCCGGTGAACTGATCCGTGCGAAAGCCCACTTCCTCGCCAATGGCCTGGATCCGTCCGAAATCCACGTGCGCCGTCAGATCCGCACCACCGGGATCCGCAAGGACATCGTCGACAAACCGATGTCCACGATAACCGCGCAGGGTTCCATTGATGCGTTCCGGTCGCATCCATTCTTCCGCACCGAACCCGTAGTCGAAGGTCAACAGGTACCCGGTTCGAAGCTGATGCGCGGCGCGACGCCACCAGGCTTCCGCCCCGGGTGAGAACTCCACCGTGTAGCCGGCCGGCAACATTCCCAGCAACTCGGCGGGCAAGGCCGGGATCCATTCCCGCAACCCGCCATCCACCGGCAATCGACACCAGTCAAACCGCCCGTCCCGATCCATCACACCCCATCGGAACCAATCGGCCACCAGCGGATCCCAACCCAACCGTTCCACCGGGAAGGCATCGAGCAGCTCATTCGCGAAGATGACCCCAACCACTTCAGGGATCTCGTCCCGCCATTCCACCATGCCACCAAAACCGGCCAGTCGTCGTTGCTGCCAACCGCGCCGGATCGGCGATGGCTCAACGATCACGTAACGGACCTCGACCGACTCCCTGCGTGCGGTCAGTGCGCCGAGGAAATCGGCGGCGAAAGTTCCGTCGTGGGCACCCGCCTCGACCCAGGTGAGGGTCCGATCAGGAGGATCCAGCGTCTCCAGCCAACGCAGGGCCTGAAAGGCGAGCAATTCACCGAACAAGGGTCCGGCGGACACGCTGGTATGGAAGTCGCCGGCGCGACCGATCACCGCCTGCTCATAATAGCCCAGGCCGGGTTCATAGAGCGCCCGCTCCATGAACCGGCTGAACGGCACCGCACCGCCAGCCAACCGGATCTCTTCGCGGATCCGGCCGGCCAATTCACCCAACCGATCAATCGGGCCCGGTGTTTCGCTGGCAATCATCGACGCTTGTCCGGAGCCGCGGGGGGCGCCGGGATGCGCACCGGTTGGGCGTCCAACTTCTGCCGGATGTCACCGATGGCGCGCTGCAACTGATCATCGATCCCGGCGAATTCACGGCCGGGATCATTGATCACGGTGACGTCGGGTTCGACCCCCGTGCCTTCCATGATCCAGTCGTTGGCCTCGAGATCGAACCGGCTGAACTCGGGACGATTGAGGATCCCGCCGTCGAGGAAGGGGAGCGAACCGCGGATGCCAACAACGCCACCCCAGGAACGCTGGCCGATGATGGGGCCGAGTCCGTGCTTCCGGAATCGGTAGGCGACGATATCGCCATCACTGGCGCTGAACTGGTCGAGCAACAGGACCTTGGGACCGAGCACCTGACCGGAGGGATCGACATTCACCGATCCATTGCGGGCCACGGTCCACATGGCGGGCTCGCGACGGAGCCGTTCGATGATCATGGGCGAGACATTGCCACCGCCGTTGCCGCGGCAATCGACGATCAACGCCTCCTTGTGCAGTTGGGCGTAATAGAATTTGGCGAACTCGTTGAGGCCGGGAACGCCCATGTCCGGCACGTGGACATAACCCACACGTCCATCGGTCGCCTTCTCCACCGTGGCGATGTTTCCCAACACCCAATCCAGATAATAGAGCGGCTGTTCATCCGCCGTGGGAATCACGGTTTCATCTCGGGCGCCGGTGTCAGTCGGTTCACCGTTGACCCGCAGCCGGACCTGTTTTCCTGCCTGACCAATCAGGGCGGCCTGGATGTCCGGAAACTCGCCAAGGGGAAGCCCGTTGATGGCCAGGATATAGTCGCCCACTTTGACATCCACCCCGATCTCGGTGAGGGGCGAACGATAGCGCGGTTCCCAATTGTGACCGGGAAGGATCCGGGTGACCCGATAGGCACCGTTGCTCTGCCGCTCGAACTGGGCACCCAGCAATCCCATGGGAATGCGCTCGGCCTTGGGCATGTCGCCACCCCCCACATAGGCATGGCCGGCATTCAGTTCCCCGATCATTTCCCCGATGACATAGCTGAGGTCGGCCCGATGCCGGACATGGGGGATCAAGGATTCATAGCGTTGCCGCATGGCCGCCCAATCGACCTGATGCAGTTTGGGATCCCAGAAGAAGTCGCGCATCTGGCGCCAGGATTCGTTGAACATCTGGGTCCACTCGGCGGTGCGGTCGAGGGCGACCTTCAGATCGGCAAGGCTGATCCGTTTGTCGCCGACATCGAGCTTGCCGGTCGGGGCATCGACAATGGCGAAGCCGCCACCGGACTTCACCAGCATCTTCTTGCGGTCCGCCGACAGCACATAGCCTTCGACATCGCCCACCTCGGTGTCCTTGTCCTTGTCCAGCTCATAGACATGGAGCTTGCCCTTCTTGCGATAATAAAGCCGGTCACCGGCCGAGGCCAATCCACCATAACCGGACGGGCCCGGCGGCAGCACGGCCACCCGTCCCACCAGACCTTCACGATCCACCTTCACCACCACCTTCCTGGCATCCTTGCCCTCGGCTGGCTTGACGGCGGGCTTGGCTTCATCGGCCTTGGAAGCGTCAGCCGGTGCTGCCGCCGTGTCCCCGGCCTTCACATCAGGCGGAGTCTCAACCTTGGGTTCAACCGGCTTCGTTTCATCCGATTTCGGTGCCAGCGGCGACTTGGTATCGCGTGCGAGGGTGAGCAGGTAGATCCGGGCCATGTCATTGTAGACATGGTTCCACTCGGTGCCGCCATAGGTGGGATTGAAGCTGCGTTCGGAAGTAAAAAAGAGGTATTTGCCATCGCTGCTGAACTCGGGCGAGCCGACATCGAACCAACCATCGGTCGCCGGGATGAGTTCTGCTGATTCCAGGGAGTAGAGCTGGATCCGGGCGAACCGACGCGGCTCGGGAAGCACCAGGGCAATCCAACGACTGTCGGGCGACCAGGTGAACTGGCGGATCTCCCACGCATCCGACTGCGCGACCAGGGTCACGGCGGCATTGGTCAACCCGACATATTGCAACCGGTTCTTCTTGTCCGACCAAGCCAACTTCGAGGAGTCCGGTGACCACGCGACGCCATACTTATAAGTGTCGGCATCGCGGGTCAGTTGACGGGCCTCGCCCGAACCGTCCTGGGGTCGGATCCAGACTTCGTCCTCGCCCGAAGCATCGCTGATATAGGCGATCCAACGTCCGTCCGGGGACCAGGCCGGATCGCGTTCATGAATTCCCGGGGTGCGGGTCAGCGGCCGGGTCGGACCGTTCCTGGCCGGCAGGGTGAAGAGGTCGCCCCGGGCGGCGATCACCATCCGGTTGCCCTCGGGCGACACGTCGTATCCGGCGGTTTCCCTGGAGACATCGCGGAGTGAACCCCGACCGATGGCGGCATCTTCGAGGATTTCAATGGGGACACGGGACACTTCACCGGAGGCGAAGTCGAAGCGATGGATCCAGCCACCGTTTTCAAAGACGATTCCAGTGTCGCCGAGCGAAGGAAACTTGACGGCGAAGTCAGTGAACCGGGTGAGCTGGCGTGCTTCACCCCCGGCCACGTCCTGCACCCAGAGATTGGCCTGATGCGACTCTTCCCGTTCGGAAACGAAATAGACCTGGGCCCCGCGCCACATCGGGAAGATGTCCTGGGCGGGATCCCAGGTGAGGGGCCGGCTCAGGCCGGTGGTGAAGTCGTGGAACCAGAGGTCATCGGCCTGACCTCCCCGATAACGTTTCCAGGTGCGGAATTCCCGGAACACCCGGTTGTAGATCATCTGCCGGCCATCGGGGGAAAAGCTGCACCAGGCTCCGCGTGAGACGGGCAGGACTTCGGGCGAACCCCCGTCCACCTTCACCTGCCAGAGCTCGCCCTTGAACGGGTTCCATTGCCGTGCCCGGGTCCGGAACACCACCGTCTGCGCATCCCGCCAACCCATCACGATGTTGTTCGGGCCCATCCGATCCGACACCTCATCGCGATCCAGGGTGGCGGTCCAGGTGAGCCGGCGGGGTTCACCCCCTTCGCTCGGCATCACATAGACCTCGGTATTGCCGTCGTACTGGGCGGTGAAGGCGAGCCATTTGCCGTCGGGCGAATACCGCGGGAACATCTCGTAGCCCACATGGCTGGTGAGGCGTCGGGCAACACCGCCGGCGGCCGGCACGGTGTAGAGGTCGCCGGCGTATCCGAAGGTGATGCGACCGCCCTGGAGGGTGGGAAACCGGAGCAGGCGGGCTTCTTCGGCCATTGCCGAAGCCATGCCCAGCAGGAAACCGACAAGGAGCGTCGCGGGGAGCAATTTGCGCAACATGGGGGGAGAATACCGCCGTGCCGACGCCGGTGACGAGACTGGAGGAGGGAAGTGAATGGAGCCTCGTGACCTCGGCTTCCACGGGCGAAGCGGGCGGGGCCAGTGGCAGACGACGTGAGGAGGCTCTGATCGGTGATTTGTTCGGGGACGGGGGCGGAAGGGAGTGAATCGAGCCTCGTGACCTCGGCTTCCACGTGAGGTAAGCAGGTCCGTTCATCTGCCGTCCTGCCCCCTCTGTGTGCTCTGTGCCCTCTGTGGTGAAAACTATCGGCTTTGAAGAACCACGTTGAACGAGCGGGTCGAGAGAGACAGGCACCGGGGGAATGGGTGGGCGACGGATTGGAAATCCCCTCCCCAATTCCCGCTTCCCAGGGTTGGCCGGTCTCACCAGTCTGCACCCGCCATGAAACGGGTTTTCAGCGCTTCCCTGTTGTCGTTCCTGTTGGTCATCGGGCTTTTCCAGGCACCGACTGCTTCGGCTGCCGACATCAAGCCACCGGGGGTCGCCGCCGCCGAAACCATTTCCCAGGTCACGGGCATCGCCATCTCGCCCCTGCTGGGAGTGGGAGCCGTGGGGGCGGTCAAATACTTCAAGACGCCCGAGATCCAGCGTGCCCGGCTTTCATGGTATGCCCAACCGTGGTTCTGGGGTCCGGCCCTGTTCATTGTCTGCCTCTGCTTCCTCAAGGATGCCCTCGGCCCCGCCATTCCCACCGCCCTGAAGAAACCCTTCGATGTGGTGGAAGTATTCGAGAACAAGCTTTCCGGGCTGATCGCCACCGGCGCCATCATTCCCATGGCCCTGGACATGTTCCGAACCATCGCCCCCGAAACCGAGGCCAGCCTCGCCGGTGCCGGGTTTGCCGCCATCGACCTCAACCAGTTCTGGGGAGTGTTGATGGTCCCGTTCGCCCTCCTCGCCTATGGCATCGTCTTCATCGTCTCCCACGCCATCAACATCCTGATCCTCATCAGCCCGTTCGCCACGGTGGATGCCGCGTTGAAATCCTTCCGACTGTTCCTCCTCACCAGCATCGCCGGAACCTCGTTCCTCAGCCCCACCGTCGGTGCCATCTGGGCCGTGGTGATCATCCTCTGCTGCGTGCCCTTCTTCGGCTGGGCTTTCCGGCTCGCCGTCTATGGCCATGTGCTCGCCTGGGATCTCCTTACCTTCGCCCGTACCCGCGCCCAGGTCTCCGCCGACGGCACCCGCGCCTTCCTCGCCCGCAAGGTATCCAATGTGCCGCGTCGCACCCTCGGCACCGTGTTCCGCGATGCCTCCGGCAACCTGGTCTTCAGGTATCGACCCTTCCTCGTGTTCCCCGCCCGGACCCTTCCCCTGCCCGATGCCCGTCATGCGATCGGACGCGGTTTCCTGCATCCGGAACTGCTGGAAGTCCAGGGGGATGTAGCGGACGACATCCTGGATTTTCCGCCGCGCTACAACACCCATGAGGATGGCCTCGCCGCGGTCCATCGGGTGGGGGAAGTCCGCGACATCGGTCTGCGGGCGGCGTGGTCCTGGTTTACCGGACTCTTCGCGGTTCCAGCGGGGGCGTGAACGTCCCGGGCACCTGGGCAAGGGGCGGCAAAGTCTGTTGTCGTTCAACGCCCCCAATTCCAATCACGCGCTTCCGGCGACCGAACGTCGCCGCTCCAGTCGGGGGCCGTGTCGGCAGGCGCCTTTCGCCGCTCCAGGGTTGAATGGTGGATTGGCGGGGTTGGTTGGACGCGGTAGCGTCTGCGCGATTCCCCATGCTGCGCCTGATTCCATCGATCCGACTGCTGTGCCTTCTGACGGGCCTGACGGTGCATGCGGATATCGGGGATGAACCGGAGGAGAACCGGCCCTGGGCCTATCAGGAATTGACGCCGGGACCCGTGCCGCGCGGAACGGGGGCGGTGAGGAACCCGGTGGATGCCTTCATCCGGGCGGGGTTGGCCAAGGCGGGATTGGAACCGGCAGCGGAAGCGGACCGGGCAACGCTGTTGCGCCGGGTCACCTTCGATCTGACGGGACTGCCCCCGACCCTGGACGAGCTTCGGGCCTTCGTCGGAGACGCCGCTCCGGATGCCTACGAGCGGGTGGTCGACCGGTTGCTGGCGTCGCCGCATTACGGGGAACGCTGGGCACGGCATTGGATGGACATCGCCCACTTCGCCGAGACCCATGGACATGACCAGGATCGGATCCGGACCCATGCCTGGCGTTATCGGGATTACCTGATCCGTTCCTTCAACCGGGATACGCCCTATGCGCGGTTCATCGAAGAGCAGGTGGCGGGTGACGTGCTGTATCCGTCGGATCCGTGGGCCACGGTGGCGCTGGGATTCGCGGCGGGTGGACCCTGGGATGAAAGTTCACTGCGAGACATCCGGGAAGACACGTTGGATCGGCAGATCGGGCGGTACCTGGATCGGGACGACCTGTTGACGACGGTGATGAGCGTGGTGACGAGCACGACTGTTCATTGTGCGCGGTGTCACGACCACAAGTTCGATCCCATCCCGCAGCGCGATTACTACGCCTTGCAGGCGGTGTTCGCCGGGGTGGAACGGGCCAGCCGGATGGTCGACTTCGATCCGGACATCCATGTGCGCCGCCAGGAACTGCGGCGACGCCAGCTCCGGGTGGAACGCCGGGATGCGAAGTATCTGGGTTCGGAAGAATCCCTGAAGGCAGCTGCACGGTGGGAAGCGGCGACGGGTCCGAGGGTGGTGTCGTGGACGACACTGCGTCCGCAGGTCCATGTGTCGACGGGCGGCGCGACCTTGACCCTGTTGGAAGATGGATCGGTGCTGGCGGGAGGAGATCGGCCGGAGCGCGACAGTTATGTGTTCACGGTTGAAGGACCCTTGCCGGAGCTGCGGGCGTTGAGGCTGGAAGTGTTGCCGCACGAATCCCTCCCGCAGAACGGCCCGGGCCGGGCGGACAACGGGAACCTGCACCTGAGCGAGATCCAGGTTCAGGTGTTCGAGCCGGGAACAGCTCAGGGAAAGGACGTGGTCCTGGTGGATCCGCGGGCAGACTTCAACCAGGCGGATTGGACCGTGACCCACAGTGTGGATGGCAATGACAAGACGGCGTGGGGAATCCATCCACAGGTCGGGAAGGCGCATCAGGCGGTGTATGGATTGAAGGAACCGCTGACGGTGGGACCGGGATCCCGACTGGTGGTGACACTGGGTCAGGTGCATGGCGGAGGTCACCTGATCGGGCGGGCTAGATTGTCGGCCAGTGGAACGTCCCTTTCGAAAGAACTGCTGCCGGTGGCGATCCATGACCTGCTGGCCATTCCCGCTTCTGAACGCACCCCGGAACAGGTTCAGGAAATCGTCGCCCATGCGTTGGGGGAGACGATTCGCAAGGAATTGGAAGCCCTGGGTCCGCCTTCGTGGGTGTATGCGGTGGCCCATGATTTCGAACCCGACGGCAGCTTGAAACCGTTGGCGGCACCCAGGGAGGTCCGGGTGTTGCGCCGGGGCGAAATCACCCGTCCGCTCGAACCGGCCACCCCGGGGACGTTGAGTGGCGTGGGCAAACTGCCAGCCCGGTTTGAAGTGGAGGAAGGGGCCGGGGAAGGAGCCCGGCGCGCGGCCCTGGCGCAGTGGCTGACGGACCGGGGCAATCCGTTGACCTGGCGCTCGATCGTGAACCGGGTCTGGCAACAGCACTTCGGCCGCGGCCTGGTGGACACCCCCAACGACTTCGGACGCATGGGCAGCCGGCCTTCGCATCCTGAACTGCTGGATTGGCTGGCGATCTGGTTCCGCGACGACGCGGGCGGATCGATGAAACAGCTCCATCGGTTGCTGGTCACGAGCGCGACCTATCGGCAATCAACCCGGCGTGCACCGGTCGCACCCGGTCAGGATGAGGTCGATCCCGAGAACCGGTTGTTGAGCCGGATGAACCGGACCCGGCTCGATGCCGAGTGTGTGCGGGACGCGCTGTTGCAATGGGCCGGGCATCTCGATCTGCGCATGGGTGGTCCGGGTGACCGCCAGTTCGATCTCCAGCCCGGCATCCATGTCACGCCGCGCGTCGACTACACCGTGTTCGATCCGGCATCCGCCGCGGGCCATCGCCGGAGCATCCACCGGTTCCTGTTCCGCACCCTGCCGGACCCGTTCTTCGAGGCGTTGGATTGTCCGGCGGGCGATCAACTGACGCCGGTCCGGAACAACACGGTGACGGTCCAGCAGGCTTTGGCGATGTGGAACAACCCGTTGATGACGGTGCAGTCGGAGCGGATCGCGCACCGGTTGGAACGGGAATGCGCGACGCTGGAAGGCCGGGTGGAACAGGCGTGTGAAATGGTCTGGGGCCGGGTGCCGGGTGCCGGTGAACGACTGGAATTGGTGGCGTACGCCCGCGCCCATGGCCTGGCCAACCTTTGCCGTCTGCTCCTCAACAGCAACGAGTTCGTCTTCGTCAACTGACCCCGCGCCATGAACCGCTTCCATCCATCCACTTCCGCCCTGTCCCGACGCGGGTTCCTCCAGCAACTGGGCGGCGGTGTGGGACTGGGCGCGGCGGCCCTGGCCGGATTGATGGGTGGGAATCCGGCACGTGCGGCGGCCGGCAATTCACCCGGGGGACAACTGCCGCTGCATCGGCCCCGGGTGCGCCGGATCATCCAGTTGTTCATGAACGGCGGGGCGAGCCAGATGGATCTGTTCGACCACAAACCCGGCCTGTTCAAGAACGCGGGCGAGCCGTTCAACCCGGGTGGCGGTAAGAGGGTGGAGGCACCGACCAGTGAACCGGGGCGCATCCTGCGTCCGCCCTTCGAGTTCCGGCAACACGGACAATCGGGGCGCTGGGTCAGCAGCGTGATGCCGCACCTGGCCGGTTGCGTGGATGACCTCGCATTCCTGATGGCGATGGAATCCCGCACCCATGTGCATGGGCCGGGAAGTTACCTGATGAACACCGGGTTCCTGCTGCCTGGATTTCCCAGCCTGGGCGCGTGGGTCGGATACGCGTTGGGAAGCGAATGCGACAATCTGCCGGCCTTCGTGGTGCTGCCCGATGCCCGGGGTCTGCCTTACAATCAACGCGGCAATTTCACCGCCGGATTCCTCCCGGTCAGCCATCAGGGAACCCTTCTCAACGCCGGCGCCGCGACTCCCATCGCCGATCTCCGGGCGCCCGCTTCAGCCCGGTTCATCACTCCGGAATCGGATCGGGCCGGGCTCGATCTCCTGGGCCGGATCAACCGCCGGCACCTGGAGGAATCCGATGGCGACACGCGTCTGGATGCGCGGATCCGGGCGTATGAACTGGCGGCGCGCATGCAGTTGAGTGCGCCTGAAGCCCTGGCGTTGGAGGGTGAATCGGAGCCGACCCGGCAGCTGTACGGATTGGGAGATCCGGTGACGGCGGATTTCGGGCGGCGTTGCCTGTTGGCGCGGCGGTTGGTGGAACGGGGCGTGCGCTTTGTCCAGGTGTGGAGCGGGGCGGGTGGACCGACCGGCAACTGGGACAACCACGCGAACATCGCCAAGGAATTGCCGCCGATGTGCGCGGCCACCGATCGGCCGGTGGCGGCGTTGCTGCGCGATCTGAAGGCCCGCGGCCTGATGGAGGACACCTTGGTGCTGTGGAACACCGAGTTCGGGCGCATGCCCTTTTCCCAGGGAAGCGAAGGCCGGGATCACAATGGCGGAACGTTCGTCGGTTGGATGGCGGGTGCCGGGGTCAGGCCCGGGGTGGCCCATGGGGAATCCGATGAATGGTCCTGGAAGACGGCGCGGGATGCAGTCACCCCGCACGATTTCCATGCCACGGTGCTGCACCTGCTCGGGTTGGACCATGAGGCGTTGACCTTCCGTCACCAGGGCGCGGACCGGCGCCTGACCGATGTCCACGGGCACGTGATCCACGAAGTCCTGGCGTGAAGCCGGAGGTGCGCTCCACCGCCCTTTCCCATTTCCGTGCGCCACCGGCGAAAGGCGGTCGCCGCTCCAGTCGGGGATCAGCCCGGTGAGAACATTCCAGCTTGTTTCATCCTGCTGGATCGGGCGGAGTTGGGGACCCCTTTCGGGATGGATCCGCAACCAATGGACGGTTGCAGTCCCATGCCTGTTCCCGGGGCTAGACCATGCGTATCGGAGTGATCAGTGACACCCACGGCCATCTGGATCCCAAGGTCCGCGACCTGTTCGCGGGTGTGGATCACATCTTTCATGCCGGTGACATGGGGTTCCCCTCCATCGTGATGGAACTGGAAGAACTGGCGCCGGTGACGGCGGTGCTGGGGAACACGGACGATGCCCGGACGGAGTTCAAGGAGTTGGAGGTGGTGGAACTGGGCGGCCTCAAGTTCCTGCTGCATCACATCGTCGATCCCACATCGCCGTCCGAACGTCTGCAACAGGCGTTCCTGCATCACTCACCGGATGTGGTGGTGTTTGGTCACAGCCACAAACCCTTCCACGAATTGATCGGGAACCGGCTGTATCTGAATCCCGGCTACGCAGGCCGCCCCAAGGGCGAGGAACGCCGCTCCGTCGCCGTCATCCGCCTCGAAGAGGGTGCAGTCGAAATCGATCTCCTGGATCTGTAGCCCGGGCAGTGGAAGCCGAGGTCACGAGGCTCCAGTCAAAGCCTCCTCACGTCGGCTGCCACCGTGGAAGTCGAGGTCACGAGGCTCCATCTCCTCCCACCCGCTCCGACCAAAGTCGGAGGAAATCCGTCTCATTTGCGGTGTTTCCAACCCGCACACGGGTTAGGACGGTGCCAATGCGACGCGGACATTCCTGGCGATGGCTGATCCTGGCGGTGCTGTGTCTGGGTCCGGCGGTCCTGTCCGCGTGGGGTCAGGCGGCGTTCCGCCCGGAAGCTGAAGCCGGTGAGGCGCCGCCGCTGGGGACCCTGACCCAATTATCCGAGCTGAAACGCCTCGACTGGCATGGGGCGAATCGGCGGCATCCGGTTCGGGTCCGGGCAGTAGTGACTTATACCGAAAAGCAGTGGCCGTCGTTGTTCGTCCACGACGGCACCGGTGCCTGTTATGTCTATCCACCCACCAATGCCCCGGCGGTACGGATCGGGGACGAGGTGGAGATGGAAGGGTGGACCGAAGCGGGATTCAGCACGGCACTCCGGGCGAGCCGGCTCACCGTGGTGGGAACCGCGCCATTGCCATCTCCGATTCCGACGACACTGGAGGAATTGGCCACAGGCCGGTTCGATTGCGAGCGGGTGACAGTGACGACCACGGTGCGGTGGATGGCGCAGGTCTATCGAAGGCTGGTGCTGCACTTCGGCGATTCCAGCGGTCGATTCGAACTCCACATCGCCGAACAGGACAGGCCATTGCCGGAACATCTGCTGGATGCCCGGGTGGAATTGACCGGGGTCACCGGGGTCCGGGTCAATGCACGTGGTCACCTGATCGGCATCCGCATGGCCCTGCTCTCCCTGGACGAGATCCGGGTGTTGGAACTTTCACCGCCGGATCCCTGGAAACGGCCCGCGCAGGAGATCAGCAGCCTCCTCCGATATCATCCCGAGATCTCCTTCGGACAACGGACCCGGGTCGTGGGCCTCGTCACCCTGAGCACACCGTCCGGACGCATCTATGTGCAGGATGAAACCGGCGGTGTCGTGGTGCGCCTCCCTCCCAGCCAGGATCGGATCGATGCCCACGGCAAGTACCTGGAGGAACCGCGCTCCGCCTCGTTGTTGCCGGGGGATGAGGTCGAGGTGCTGGGATATCCGGTGCGCGGGGATTCCGCGGCGGGAATGGCGGATGCACGGATCCGGGGAACAGGAAACCGGGGATCGATTCCCGTCATTCCCCTGTCGGCCACCAACGTGCTGGTGGATCCGCCGGATGCACGACGGGTGCGGATGCGCGGGTTGCTGGTGGCCGAGGAGAGTCTTCAATTGCGGACGGGGTCTGAGCAGCGGATGACGATGGTGGAAGAGGGCGTGGGCTACACGGTGTTGATGGAGACGTCCGTGCCGATGCCCCTGGAAGTGGGCAGCGAACTGGAACTGACCGGGGTGTTGAATGTCGAAGTGGATGCCCGACTTCAACCCAGCACGTTCCGCCTCCTCGTGGCCGAACCGTCGGACATCCGGGTATTGTCGAAACCATCCCGGTTCACGGTGAGGAACGTTTTGATGGTCACCCTGCCGCTCGGGACATTGCTGGTCGGTTGGGGATTGTGGCTGCGCGGCCAGGTCTCACGCCAACGCATCGCGGCCCGCGAACTTTCAGAGATCCGGGACCGGTTGCGGGCGGGCAACACCGAATTGGAATCCCGCGTCCATCAACGCACCGCGGAGCTCAAGCAGGCCAACGCCGAACTCAGCGCCGCCAATACCCAACTCCTCCACACCGAAGAGGAATTGCAACGCGCCCTCGCCAACGAAAGACACCTGGGCGAACTCAAGAGCCGGTTCGTTTCCATGGTTTCCCACGAGTTCCGCACGCCGCTCGGCATCACCATGAGCGCCGTCGAACTGCTCCGGAACTATCTCGACCGCCTGTCCCCGGGAAAACGCGTCGAACTCCTCGAAGACATCTACCGCTCCACCCTCCGCATGTCCGGTCTCATGGAACAGGTCCTCGTCCTCGGCCGGGTCGAGGCCGGCCGGCTCACCTGCCACAACGCCCCGGTCGACATCGCCAGCCTCCTCGAACGCCTCATCGACGAGACCCGCTCCGCCTCCCATCAACGCTGCAATGTCGAGTTCCGCACCGTCGGCGAACTGCGCACCGCACAAGGCGACGAATCCCTCCTCCGCCACATCTTCGCCAACCTCCTCTCCAACGCCATCAAGTACTCCCCACCCGATTCCGTGGTCCACCTCACCGTGACCCGCGAAGACAAGTTCGCCCGATTCGAAGTGCGCGACCCGGGTATCGGGATCCCGGCCGAGGATCAGGTCCGTCTGTTCGAAGCGTTTCACCGCGGCACCAATGTCGGCCAGACCCCCGGCACCGGCCTCGGACTCCTGATCGTCAAACGTTCGGTCGAACTCCACCACGGCCGCCTCGAGTTCAGCTCCATCGAAGGCCAGGGAACCACCTTCCGCGTCTTCCTTCCCCTGTTCGATCCCGCCCGGTTCCTGTCCAATCCCTGACCACCCCTTCTTCCGTCACAGCCGGAAACCCTCCGGCAACAACTCCCGCGCCGTGAAGGTCCGGTCCACCCCGTCGAGATGGATCACCGCATCCGGCGCCAGTTCGAACAGCCACTGCCGACAGGCTCCACAAGGCGTCCGACCCGCCACACCCAAACCGGCATCGGCATCCACACAGGCCACGGCCACCGCGGTGAATTCCCGCACCCCGGCCACCACCGCCGCCGCCAACGCACCCCGTTCAGCACACAAGGCGAGTCCATAACTCGCATTCTCCACGTTGCATCCCGGGAACAGTCGCCCATCCCCGGACAACACCACCGCTCCCACCCGGAACCGGGAATACGGCGCATGCGCGTTCCCGGCTGCCGCCCGGGCGGCAGCAAGGAGGGTCTGACGATCCTGCACGGGAACGGCGGGGGACGGTTTCATGACAGGCGATGGAGGATGGAATGAAGGATGCACTTCCTGAGACTGCCCCGACCGGGAACCCGATGAGGGGTGACGACATCCCGCCGCTGCTCCCATCAGGAGGCAGCGACAGGATGCGGCCGGGTGGGAGCCGATGGAAGTTTGGGTTGGCATTCATACGCAGGCGTACCACTTTTCGCGGAAGCGCTTGTCATCATGTCCGACTCCATCCCCCACATCCCCGTCCTTCGTCTCGGTCGCTCCTACGAATCCCTCGAAAAACTGGAGGTGAAGGACCATCGATCCGGCCAGGTGCTCGCCGTCGTCTCCACCGTCAATGGCGGGATCGTCAAACGGGACCTCGCCAGGATCGGGCCGTCGCGCGAGGCATTGAACCGGTTCACCGTCGCCGAGTTGATGGCGTTGTCGGCGAAGGCCGGTGAATTCTTCCTGAACGGCTCCGTACCCCTGGGCGACCGCGGCCACCTGCAGTCGCCCCAGCAGTACATCGAGACGTTGAGCCTCACCAGCGGCCTGCCCCATGTCATGGTCCGGCGCAACATGGCCAAGCTGCACTATGCGCTGACCCATCTGGACGAGATCCTCAACGGCCTCTCCCGCGGACTCGACTTCAGCATCATCGACCGCGGTTATGGTGAACAGTTCGGGACCAAGCTGGCGTTCTGTCCGACCTCGGTGGCCCTCGGCCTGGTGATGCCCAGCAATTCTCCGGCGGTGAATTCCCTCTGGCTTCCCGCCGTGGCCCTCAAGACGCCGGTGGTGATCAAGCCCGGCAAGGAAGAGCCCTGGACGCCTTATCGCCTGATCCAATGCTTCATCGCGGCCGGCGTGCCTGCCGAGGCCTTTGGCTTTTACGCCACCGACCACGACGGTGCCGCCACCATCCTCAACACCTGCGGTCGCGCCCTGATCTTCGGCGACAAATCCACCACCCAACAATACGCCAGCAACTCCGCCATCCAGGTTCACGGCCCCGGTTGGTCCAAGTTCCTCATCGGAGAGGATGTCGTCGATCAGTGGCCGGATTTCATCGAGGTGATTGCGGCCGCGATCTCCGACAACGGCGGTCGTTCCTGCATCAATGCCTCGGCCGTGGTGGTGCCACGACACGGGGCGGAGATTGCCGATGCCCTGGCCCGGTTGCTCGGCCCGATCCAACCCACGCGACCCGAGGACGAGGCGGCGAGATTGTCCGGGTTCGCCAATCCCAAGATGGCGGACTTCATCGAGGGCCAACTGGAGGAGGGATTGAAGACGGCGGGCGCGGAGGATGTGACGGCGCGTTACCGGAACGGCCCGCGCAAGGTGGTGTTCGAAGGCGGCACCTACCTGCGGCCCACGGTCGTTCGCTGCGACAGCTTTGATCATCCCCTGGCGAACCGGGAATTCCTGTGTCCTTACGCCAGCGTGGTCACCTGTCCGCAATCCGAGATGCTGCATCGGATCGGCTACACCCTCGCTTGCAGTGCCATCACCCAGGACCCGGCCTTCATCCGTGAACTGGAGGCCTACCCGGAAATCGAACGGCTCAACATCGGTCCCGTATCGACCATGAAGATCTCCTGGGACCAACCGCACGAGGGCAACATGTTCGAGTTCCTCTGGAAGCGCCGGAGCATCGAGCGGGCCTGGTAAACGGCCCCAGGCCACTCCATTCCGGTGCGGCGAGATTCACTCGCCGCCCCCTGGCCCACCCCGCCATCAGAGATACCCCGGCCTATCGCATCGATTCGGGATCCACTCCCACCGACCGGCACCAGTCGGCATAGGCGAACGGTGAGATTTCACTCGGCTTGATCTCACTGCGGCCGCCCCAGAAGACGTTGGTGTAGGAAACCGGGATGCCCAGCTCGGCCAGGTGCTGGTCGATGGCCGCCTTGTGGGCCAGTACGGAATCCTTGTCGGTGCCGTGCGCCACTCCCATGACGTTCACATTGCGGAATTCAGCCCCGCCTTCACGCCAGTAGGCGTGGGTCATGATGTGATGCCGCCCCACCTCGCGTCCGGCTTCGAGTTCGCGTCCCGGCGGCACCGCCCAGTGGAACAGGGCGTTGAATCGCGTCACCCGTTCCCCTGAAGCCAGGGGCTTCACATGCTCCAGAAAGGTGCTGAACCGGCCAATGACCTGGCGCTCGACCAGGCACTCCGCCACCCGATGAAACTCCGCGATGGGAATTCCGGCCCCGGATGCGCGGGCATTCCACGGATCACGAACGAGTTCGGCCGGTGTGAACTCCCGCTTCAAGGCCGTCAGCACACGCCACTCCAGATCGGAAAGCTGTACGACCTGCACGTCCACGGCCTCCGCGGGGACCTCAGCCCGGCTTCCCGGCTCCATCCCGCGACGTCGGACATGCCCCACTCCCAGCGCAAAGAGCTTCCGTGCCGGCATCAGGCGGTGATGTTCGGCGCCAATCCTCTGCGCCAGCCACGCGGCATGTCGGGCGAGGGAAAATCCCTGGGGCACCTTGAGCGTGGTCCAGAGCCGGTAGTTCGAGCCCGGCGTGGCGGCATCCGTGGAGCGGATCACGACGTGTCCACTGAACGGATCCTGTTGGAAGAGGAAGTCGAAGGCCGCATCCAGACGTTCAGCCGGCACCTGCCATGCACAAAGCGCTCCCTCGGCGAGACTGGTGGCGAGCAGCGTCTGGCGGATGCGTCGGATGACCCCGGCTTCCAACAGGGCGGCGAGTCGTTCGATCACCGTTTCCAACGGCAGGTCAGCCTGACGCGCGATCTCCACCAGCGGATCCCGGTGGTAGCCCTGGATGCGATCCTCGGACACCGCCAGGATGCGGGCGTTGATGGGATCCGATGTGGCGAGTGGAATGCTCTCTGCGGAAACAGGCATGGGGGGAAGATTGAGGGTGAATCGCCCGATTTGAAAACCGGAAGTCCGCAATTGGGCATACCCGACCACTGCCCCCGAACCGGAGCGGCGACCTGGAGCGGCGACAGCCTGTCGCCGGACGTGCGGTTTGGGACATTGCCCCGGCAGACCGCGAATTCATGTGACGACGACAGTTCATTACCCTCCATGGCCCCCTTTTCCCGTGCACGCGCCACCGGCGACAGGCTGTCGCCGCTCCAGGCGGGGCCGTGTCAGAATACACCCATTCCAGGACCGGATCGGGGAAGCTCCTTGCCTTCCACCGGGTCTCCCATTACCCGGACGGCCACTGGCATGAGTGATTCCCCATTGAGCACCCCGACCGAGGAACCCTGGTGCGTGATCCACACGCTGGCCCGATGCGAGAAGCAGGTGATTGTCTGGGCTTCCCGCGAGGGTATTCCCGCCGAACTTCCCCTCTACCAGACCGTGCACCGGTACCGTGGGAAAACCGTCCGCTTCGAGAAGCCACTCTTCCCCGGTTACGTGTTCCTGCGTCAGGCCCAGGCCGGCCACGGAAAGATCCAGCAGAACCGTCATGTGGCCCGCGTGCTCATCCCTCCCGACGCCGAAGAATTCGACCGTCAATTGGGAGACATCCTTGTCGCGGTCCGCGCCGGACTCGAGATCCGACCCGTCCCCGACGTCGTGGCCGGAGTCCGGGTGAACATCATCAACGGACCGCTGCGAGGACTCGAAGGGGTGGTCGAACGCCGGGATGAATCCATGGAAGTGGTGTTGCGCCTCGATTTCATCGGACAGGCGGCGGCGGTGCGCCTGTTGGCGACGGATGTCGAGGTGATCTGAACGGGAATGCTTCTGTAGGCGTGCTCACTACACGCCGGAAGCACCAGGGGCGAACAATCTCCCTGGAGCCTCCCGACCCGGGTTTACCGTAGAAGACCCCTGTCGACGTTCGGCACGAGTGACGCACCGTATCTCCAGTGCTCAGAGGATTGGTCCCGATCTGACAAAAATCGTTATTCATTGGGACAATTCCCTGTTTTTGCCACCTGCCTGCCCGTTCGATCAAATCCAGCGAACCAACCTCCCGTTGATTGTGAAATGTTTTCACCTACACCAAAAGAAGGTGCGTTGCCG
Organism: Verrucomicrobia bacterium UBA6176; assembly: GCA_002422905.1. Lineage (GTDB taxonomy): Bacteria > Verrucomicrobiota > Verrucomicrobiia > Limisphaerales > UBA9464 > UBA6176. The sequence continues at coordinate 97,946 of DITU01000066.1, read as the reverse complement.
GCAACTACCACTGGTTGTCAGGGTGAATTTTGAGGTAGATGGTTGATCACAATCAGTAAGCGGTGGTGGGAAGACACCAGAGCGTCAGTCAAGTCAGAGCGCAGTAACTTCAAAAATCTAACCGATTCAAACTATGAAACCCCATAAAACCATTCGCCACGGTATCACGCTTGGCCTCACCCACCTCTTCCTGGGTCTCGCGCTCGCCGGATCCTCCAAGCCCTCCACCTTGCCCGAAAAGGCCCGGGGCTCCTCCGACCGGATCGTTTCCTTCAAACCCCATGAAGCGATGTCCACGCGGATCCGCGTCACCGCCGTCGATACCGAGGTCATGGACCTGGAGACCTTCGATCTCCAACTTTTCGATGGTGAGACGTTCCGCTTGGTCCGGGATCGCTTCATCAAGTCTCCCAATGGCGACAAGGTCTGGGTCGGGCGCATCGAGGGTGAACCGCTCAGCCGCGCGACCTTTGCCCTTCGCAAGGGGGTGATGTCGGGCGTGGTGGATCGCGTGATGGAAACCGGGAACGAGCTCTATGAGATCCAGTACGATTCGGTCGGTAGATACCGGCTGTTCCAACACCGGAACGACGTGAACCTTGAAGGGCAGAACCTGGACGTCCTGACTCCTGATTCCACGGTACCGGCGCCTGCCCCTACGTCCACGACCCTTCCTGCCGAAGACAATTCCACGGTCGACCTGTTGGTCGTGTACTCCACGGCATCGCGGGTGCGATACGGACAGGCGGGAATCGAGGCCAAGATCCTGCAAGCGGTCGCGGATGCCAATTCCGGGATGATCAACAGCCTGGTGCCGGTCGATTTCACCCTGGTTCATACGGCAGAGGTTGATTATGCGGAAACCGGATCCATGTCCGCCGCCTTGATGGCGTTGCAGCGGACTTCGGATGGTATTGTGGATGAAGTCCACGCCTTGCGGGATCTGTACGGGGCGGACGTGGTGGTGATGATCAACGAGGACACTTCGGCTGCGGGAATCTCCTACCTCATGTCCTACCCCTCACCGACATTTGCCTCGAACGCGTTCGCAGTGGTCTACTCCGGCGCCCTGGCCGGCCTCAGCCTGACGCATGAATTGGGGCACATCTTCGGGGTGCATCACAACCGGGAGGATGCCACCAGCAGCCCCGCCTATCCTTACGGCTACGGGTGGCGTCAATGCACCGCCGGCTTACCCCTGTTCCGGACCATCATGTCCTATTCGTGCGGAACCGCCCCCCGGGTGAACTACTTCTCCAATCCCGACCTCTCCTATGGCGGCATCCCGATGGGTGTGGATCCCGACGTGGATCCGGCCAATGGCGCCCACAATGCCCGGGCCATCAGCCAGACCGCGGCGATCGTGGCAGCCTTCCGGGCGACCGCTCCGGTGCCGCCGCCCGCGGCTCCGACGGGACTGACGGCGACGGCGACTACGACCCAGATTTCCCTCGGTTGGGTGGACCAGTCCTCGAACGAGACCGGCTTCCGCATCGAACGTTCGGTCGATGGTGGCAGCTATTCGGTGTTGACCTCCGTGGGTGCGAACTCCACCAGCCTGGTCGACACGGCAGTGACCACGGGTTCGACCTACAGCTACGTGGTGGTCGCGGTGAATACCGCCGGTGATTCCGCCGCGAGCAATGAGGCCAGCGCGACGGTTCCCTCGGGCCCGCCGCCTGCGCCAGCTGCACCTTCCGACCTCAGCGGCGTGGCGGTCTCCCGGACCGAGATCAACCTGTCCTGGACGGACAACGCCACCACCGAGACCGGCTTCGTGGTCCAACGCTCGACCAATGGCAGCAGCTGGACCCAGATCGGGACCCCGGGCGAGGACGCGACGTCCTTCTCCAGCACCGGGTTGAAGCGCAACACCCTCTATTACTACCGGGTCCTGGCCTACAACGGCTCTGGCAACTCGGCCTGGAGTCCGACGATCAGCGTCCGGACCCCAAGATAACAGCCTCCCAAGGCTCCAAGCGGCGGTGACGACCCTACCGGCGTCACCGCCTTTTTCTTTTCCCGGTTCAACGGAAACAGATCCGTCCGACGCACTCCTCGAACCCCTCGGCTCCGGCGACGATCTGGATCTCCACCCGCATGAAATAGATGGGCAGATCCCGTCGATCGATCTTGGGAAAGCGCACCGCGTCCTTCTGGGTGGTGACCAACAGGGTCGCTCCCCTTTTCTTGGCGCGATTGATGGCATCCAGCACCTCCTGCTGGTTGAACCGATGATGATCGGCGAAGCGGCGGGCGAGGACGATCTCGGCACCGAGCTCGACCAGCTTGGATTCGAAGCTCTCCGGTTGGGCGATCCCGCTGAACGACGCGATCTTCCGTCCCTTCAACAGGTCCAGCCCATGCCGGTCCTCTCCGAAAACATTCTCGAAGTAGAGCGGGTGATGGACGCACTCGATGATGTCCGCAGCCGGGTTCAACCGGCTGACCCGCACGCGCAGGTCATCGATGACGCGCGAACGTTCCGGAGTGGAACGATCGACCTTGGTCAGGAAGATCACATGGGCGCGCCGCAGGTGGGAGGGCGGTTCGCGGAGGGTTCCCCGGGGCAACATGAAGCTGTTGCCGAAGGGCTGCTGGGAATCCACCAGCACCACATCCGTACGACGCCCCCGCAAACGCCAGTACTGGAAGCCATCGTCCAGAAGCAGGGTGTCGCAACCGAACTTCTCCACCGCATAACGGCCAGCCTTCACCCGATCCTTGTCCACCAACACCACGACATCGCGCAGGTTCGAAGCCAGCATGTACGGCTCATCCCCGGCGGTCAGCGAATCCAGCAGCAGGGATTGTCCGTCGCTGACAATGCGCGGCGGCGTCGTGTCCGCCTTCAACAGCAGCCGGTCCCGCAACCGGAGATGCAGGGGCTTGGGCTTGGACCGATATCCACGTGACAGGATGGCGACCTTCCGGCCGGCATCCTGGAGGGTTCGGGCGAACTTCTCCACCACCGGCGTCTTGCCGGTCCCACCCACGGTCAGGTTGCCGACGGCAATGACCTGCACTCCCAGGGTGGCGTCGCGGAGGATGCGCGCGTTGTACAGGACACGCCGGAGTTTGACCGCCCCGGCAAACACATTGGACAGAAGGAAGAGCGTGGTGCGGACAGCCGCCGCCTTCTTGCCGGGACGTTTCTGGAAGATGACGTCCAGCAGGTAGGTCTCGGCGTCTTCCAGAAATTTCTGCCAGCGTTCGCGCACAGGTGGAGCGCGACGTTGCCAACTTGATGACGTCGGGGGAAGAACCGGTTGCAGAAGTCACAATGCGGTCGGCACTGGAGAACAACAGGCTGTTGAAACCACCGATGTCGCCGATGACACGGATGGACAGGGACTTGAAGTGAAATGCCTGCGCACCTGGCAGGTGAGGCCCAGATCCGAACGGGACTGGGTGGTTCAGCCCCTCCATCTGCGGGATCGGCGAGATCTGCGGTCAAGTGAACTGCCGGTTCTGGGATGACGCGCCCGTCTCCAGACTCCAGCCGCAGGCTTTGCTCCCGGGCCGAATCATCGCAGCCTCAACGCCTGTGACGATCGAGCTGATCAATACGGGTTCCGAACTCATGCTGGGCCGGGTGCTCAACACCCATCAGCAGTGGATATGCCGCACCCTCGCCGATCGCGGGCGCGTGGTGGATCGGCAGGTGGCCATTTCGGATGCCCCGGAAATCCTGGTGGGCGCGGTGAGGGACGCCCTCGGCCGGTCGGACTGGGTCATCACCACGGGCGGTCTGGGACCCACCTGTGATGACCGGACCCGGGAATTGGTGGCAGGTCTCCTCGGACGAACCCTCGTCCATCACCCCGAAGTCGAGGCGGCCATCCGGGCCTGGTTCGAGTCGCGACACCGCCCGGTTCCCCAACGCACCCGGGTGGAATCCCTCGTGCCGGAGGGCGCCGAAGTCCTGACCAACCGGCATGGAACCGCCCCCGGCCTGGCGATCTGGCTGGACCCCAATCCGTTTCGGCCCGGGGGAACCGCCTCCTGGCTGGTGATGCTGCCCGGACCGCCGCGGGAACTTCGTCCCATGTTCCTCGAAGAAGTGTTGCCCCGGATGTCAGCCCGGTTCCCGATCCGCGACGGCTTTGCCTGTCGCACCCTCAAGACCACGGGCCTCGGCGAATCCTACATGGAAGAGCGTCTCGAAGCTCCGCTGCGGGACCTGGTCGAAGGCGGAATGGACCTCGGCTTCTGCGCAAGGACCGGCGAGGTCGATGTCCGGTTCGTGGCCCGCGGCGATACAGCCGTGGAAGTGGTTACGGAAGCGGAACGACGAACCCGCGCGACGGTTGGGGAACACATCTTCGGCGTCGAAGACGACACCCTGGAACAGGTGTTGGTCCGTGAATTCACCCTCCGCGGCCTGACCCTTGGCCTCGCCGAATCCTGCACCGGCGGACACATCGCCAATCGCGTCACCGACATCCCGGGCGCGTCGGCAGTGTTGAAAGCCGGAGTGGTCAGCTACTCCAACGCCTCGAAGGCATCCATCCTCGGGGTCGATGAACAACTGCTGGCAGTGCACGGAGCAGTCAGTGAACCGGTGGCCCGGGCCATGGCCGAGGGCGTGCGACGGGTGACCGGAGCGGATTACGGGCTGTCGATCACCGGCATCGCCGGACCCGACGGGGAAGTGCCCGGCAAACCGGTGGGGACCGTCTTCATGGCGGTGGCGGGTCCAGGGGGAACCGAGGTGGTACGTCACCAGAACGTGTTCGACCGCCAGACCTTCAAGTATGTGACCGCCCAACAGGCCATGGCCCTCCTGCTCCGTCTCGCCAAGATCAGCGGGACGGTTCAGGCTGAAGGTCGATCGTGATGACCACGGCCAACAAGGTGACGGCGCTGCGGATCCTGCTGATCCCACCCTTCATCTATTTCATGCTCGAATACCGGGACACCGGCGAAGCCTGGGCCCGGATCACCGGCATGGTCGTGTTCGGTACCGCGGCCCTCCTCGATGGCGTCGATGGATTCATCGCACGCCGGTTCAACCAACGCAGTGAACTCGGGGCCATCCTCGATCCCCTGGCGGACAAACTCCTTCTGGTCTCCGCCGTCATTGTCCTCTCCCTGACCAACGCCCATCTCCATACCCTGCCCCGCTGGTTCGCCCTCGCGATCCTGTCGCGCGATGTCCTCGCGGTGATCGGATTGGCGGTCGTGCATTTTACGGTGGGCCGGGTGCGGTTGCGTCCCCGCTGGACGGGGAAGACAGCGACCGTGTTGCAGATGGCCACCGTGATCTGGACGTTGCTGCACCTGCCGGTGACCGGTCAGACCTGGTTCGCCGGTGTGGCAGCGGTGCTCACCCTCATCTCGGGACTTCAATACGGCTGGGATGGATTGAAACGACTCGCGGAAAGCCCCGAAAGCGCTCCCTCTCCCGAAGCCCAGGACCGCAGCCCGCGCTGAACCGCTGGGCGGTGTCGAAAACTCCTGGGGACGAAACCTTCCGGGGACAGGCTCTTGGAACTCCAGTACCCGCAAATCACCACAGAGGACACAGAGTTCACAGAGCCCGAACCCGGCACCGAGCCGTTCACCCCACGTCCGCCCCTCAACCCTAGGTGTTCTCTGTGCCCTCTGTGGTGATACAAAGACCCATCCGTGCCCAATCCCTGCCTCCCGGGGACAGGCCCCCATCGCCGACACGAACACGCCGTTCGTACTCGTACCCGTACTCGCACTCGAATCGCTCCCGGTAGGACGAGCGTTCTTGGGGACAGGCTCCCGGATGCCCACGGACCGCGGAAGATTTCGAACCACGAAACTCACGAACCACACGAAAGCCGAGGAGGTCGGGAGCACGGTTGAAAAGAACCGGAGCGGCGACGTTCGGTCGCCGTTGAAAGCTCCAGGGACAGGCTCCTGAAACCCGAACAGATCGGAACCTCCCCAGGGACAGGCTCCAGGAACTCCCAAACCCGAAGAACACGACAGAGTTCACTGAGTCCACAGAGCCCGAACCCAAGGACTGAGCCATTCACCGACGTCCAACCCTCAACCCTCTGTGTTCTCTGTGCCCTCTGTGGTGAAACAATATCCATCCGTACCCATCCCCTGCCTTCCCGGGGGGAGCGGCTCCCGCCACCGACACGAACCGCCGTTCGTACTCGTACACGTACTCGCACTCGAATCGCTCCCGGTAGGACGAGCGTTCTTGGGGACAGGCTCCCGGATGCCCACGGACCGCGGAAGATTTCGAACCACGAAACTCACGAACCACACGAAAGCCGAGGAGGTCGGGAGCACGGTTGAAAAGAACCGGAGCGGCGACGTTCGGTCGCCGTTGAAAGCTCCAGGGACAGGCTCCCTTCCGCCGACTCGTGCTCGTACTCGTACTCGAAACCTCCCCAGGGACAGGCTCCAGGAACTCCCAAACCCGAAGAACACGACGGAGTTCACTGAGTCCACAGAGCCCGAACCCAAGGACTGAGCCATTCACCGACGTCCAACCCTCAACCCTCTGTGTCCTCTGTGCCCTCTGTGGTGATACAAAGACCCATCCGTGCCCAATCCCTGCCTCCCGGGGACAGGCCCCCATCGCCGACACGAACACGCCGTTCGTACTCGTACCCGTACTCGCACTCGAAAAATGCTCCTGTTCAGACGAGCGCGATTGGCCACCGCCCCCAATCTCACCGTCATCACTCCCTCTGCGCCCTCTGCAAAAACCCTCACGCAGGCCCTGCACCCTCAACGGAATCCGAACGGGTGATTGGTCTTGCCGCAACCGGGGCACCGGCTGCGTTCCACACCCGGGTCGTCGGTGTAGACCAGTCCACAGTCGCGACACCGGAAGACTTGGTCGGGATCCCGCGGGGGTTCAAAGGTGCGGCGCCGATGTTCCTCGAACAGGGCGAGGGCACCGATCACACCCAGACCGACGATCATGTAGGCGAAGATGAGGTTTTCGGCGGGCATGGGATGGGTTCAACGGACCGTCGGTTGGGTGCTCCAATGAACCAGCACCGTTCCCCATGACAACTGTTCCGCGCCAAACTCCGGTTGGGTTGCAGCGCTGGAATCCGGTTTGAACAATGCCTTCGATACCATGCCCCGGGCCAGTTCATCGGCCTCACGCGATCCACTCGATTCCGCCACCTTGACCAGGATCACCCAGCCCTGCGGATTCACCGCCAGGTTCAATCGCGTGCTCCCCAACTGTTCCGTCCCCGGCCAGGGCCGCGTCAACGGAGCGGTCTTCCACGCCCGAGACACCAGATCGCCTGTCACCTCCACGAACGTATTCGTCGGGGCGAGATTCCTCACTCCCGATTGAGGAAAGGCCGGCCGGGTGGAATCCGACAACACCGTCCCGACCACGGGCGGCACGGGACGGATCCCCGACCAGGAAACGGGATTGGTGAGCCACAGGGTCGGTTCACGCCATTCGGTCGAACGATAGCGCGGAGGGGGAAGGGCGCTGACCGCCACCTTCTGGAAGGCGTCGAGCGGGTCGCGTCCGAAGATGTCGAGCCGCGACTGGGGAACCCCGGCGAAGGCTTCGTCGACCAGGACCGGGTCCCAGACCAGCCAGGCTTCCAACGCGGCGGCGGGCGGGCGTGTGATGGGTGTCGGGACCCGACCCACCCGACTGACCACCGCAGCCTGGGCAAGGGTCAACACCAGCGCCCCCAGCACGAGGCGCGATGTGGTCCATCCCTGGGCTGGCTCTGAGACGTTCACGGTTGGGTTCGGGCGACAAAAAAGATCCGCTCCAGCCCAGCCTGGCGCGCGAGATCTCCCACCCGGATCACCTGGGCGTGGGAGACCGAGGCATCGGCATGGACCAGCACCACCGGAGATTCCACCAGGCGCGCCCGGCGTTCTTCCAGACGGCGGACGATCTCCGCCTCGGGGACGTACTGGTTGTCCAGGTAGAAGCGGCCCTGTCGGTCCAGGGCGAGCAACACCCGGGGTTGGGCGGTGTCGAGTCGCATGCCGTCGGTCACGGTCGGCAACTCGACGGCAACCCCGGGCGGCAGCACGAGGTAGGATCCGAACAGCATGAAGAAGCACAGCGGGAACAGGACGCACAGGAAGGGTACGGCGTCCCACTGCCCCTTCAGGATCCGGGCGGTCCGGGGAAACTTCATGACTTGCGGGAGGAAGCGTTGTCGGTGACCAGGCGGGTGGCCTCGGCGCTGGCCTTCTCCATGTCGAGGGCGATGGTGTTCACCTGGCCGACGAGGAAGTTGTAGGCGGTCTGGCTGACGATGGCGATGGCCAGGCCGCCGGCCGCGGAGTAGAGGGCCTGCCAGAGGTGATGGAACAGGCTGGCTGACGCCGCAAACCCGCCGCTTTGCTGGAGGTCCTCGAACACCCCGATGAACCCGAACAACGTCCCCAGCAGACCGATCATCGGGGCAATCTGTCCGATGGTGGCCAGGACATTCAGCCGGGCTTCAAGCCGGGGCACCTCGGACATCCCCACTTCTTCCATGGCTTCGATCACCCTTTCCCTTCCGCCATCCCGGGCCAGCACCGCCGCCTTCACCAACCGCGCCACCGGTCCCGGCGTGGCGTCACAGATCGAAAGCGCCTCCACCACGTTGTCACGCCGAAGCACATTGCGGACTCCGGCCAGGAACTCCGCCAGGTTGATCCGTTCCCGATGATACAGGAGATACCGGTCCAGGATCACGATCAGCATCGTCGCACTCACCGCCAACAGCGGCAGGAGCATGATCCCGAACCGGCCCAGGAAACCCGGTGTCCGAGGGATCAACGTTCCCGGGCTCACCGAATTGGTTACTTCCGCCAGCAGCGCCACCACAGACATGGATGCGTTATAGTCCTGGGCCGCGCCGCGGCCCATCGGATTCTGCGGAGTGACGGCGGAGACCATCTGCCGCTCCACTCCCCATCACCAGACTGGGGGTTCAACCCGACGCTCCAACCGCGATTGCGACGGGGTGGATTTCGCCTGCCATCCCGGCATTCCCAAACCCATGCGTGCGACCTTTCCAATTGCTACATGGACTAACCGGACTAATCTCGTCCGCATGAAACGGGTGAACGTTCACGATGCCAAAACCAATTTTTCCAGCCTCCTGGCCCAATTGGAGGCGGACAGTGAGAGGATTGTCATCTGTCGCAACGGCGAACCCGTCGCCGACCTGGTGCCCCACCAATGCGTCAACCGAACCAAACCGCATTCCACACTGGGCAGGATCAAGCTCGGATACGACCCGGTCGAGCCGTTGGCAGCCGAAGACTGGCCGGAGGATGCGCGATGATTCTGGATACCTGTGCCCTGCTCTGGCTGGCCAGCGGCAGCAAGCGGCTGAGCCGACCTGTGCTCAGGAAAATCAATGAGTCGGCAGTAGTCCATGTTTCCGCCATCAGCGGCTTCGAAATCGCCATCAAGGTGGCCAAACGAAAGCTGGAACTGCCGCTTCCGCCTCAAGAATGGTTTGAACAGGTGGTCCATCATCACGGCCTGGCAATCCTTCCGCTGAAACTCAACGTGTGCATCGCCGCCGCCCAGCTTCCGCCCATTCACAACGACCCGTGTGACCGCTTCATCATCGCCACCGCAAAATTGGAGGATCTGACCGTGGTGACGGCAGACGAACACTTCGCCGCATACGGAGTTCGCGTGCTCGGATGACCCCAACCGGCTCGTTGGAGAGCGGATTCAACCTTCCCTCCAACGGTGGACGGAGCCGCCAGGAACCAGCTCCTCCGACACTCCTTCACCGCCGTTGCGTCGTCACCGGCCAGTCATCGGTACGGAACGGAGAGGCCGGCAGACCTGCGTCATTCGACAGGTTCAACACCGGGTAATCCGCCCAGCCGTATCGGACCGCCACCGGCTTCGGCACCGAAGCCGACGTCAACACCACCTGGTTTCCACCCCGGATGACGGCGTCGGCCCAATGCCACTTCCGATCCGCACCCGCGATTGCGAAGCCGGTCGGGGCGGCGCCATCCGAAGTCTTGAGCCCACCATGGGTCTCGCTGAAGATGAGCGTGATCCGGTCCTTGCCAACGATCCTTGAATTCAGCACCGGGCCCTGCGCCGGAACCTGGCGTCCGTACCCGATCTTCTGGGCCAGCAACGCGAGACGCGCGCCCACCGGCTGCTTCTTCGTGGGATGGATGTCGTCCTTGTCACCCACATCCGTGATCACTGCCACGCCCACCTTCGGCAACCGGGTGGCCACATGGTTCTGCGCCTCGCGCAATTCCGCCCAGTCGCTTTCACCAGGGGTCTTGGTGATCTCTTCGATCGACCGCTTCTTGTTGCGATCCCAGGGAGCCAACTGCACGGCAAGGAAGGTGAAGTCCTGACCAAAGGCCTTGCGCCAATCCAGGATCATGTCCGCGAAAAGATCGCGGTATTGCCAGGCGCGGGATGCGTTGGACTCACCCTGATACCAGATCGCACCCGCGACGCTGTAGGGCAGTAGCGGGGCGATCATGGCGTTGTAGAGATCCCCGGGAATCCAGCCGGTGAAAGGCTTGCCCGGAACCGGCTTCCCCGCCGCGCGGGCGGCTTCGGCATCGGTCTCCCACTTGGCCAGGGCGTTCTTGCGGTTGCGCAACTGGTTGGGAACCGCCTCCAGGATGTCCCGCGCATACACCGGATCACCGGCCAACGTCGCCGGACTCGTCCACGCTTCGGCCGGACTTCCACCCCACGACGTGTGGATCAAACCCACCGGCACACCGAGAACCGGTTGCAGGTCCCGTCCGAAGTAATACGCCACCGCGGAAAAACGTCGGACGGTTTCGGGACTGGCCGTGGACCAGGCATGTCCAGTCGGATCCACAAAGTTCCCGAGGGCGATCCTGGATGTCGCCTTGCGGACGGTGAACAGCCGGAGATGCGGATTGGCGCTGGCCTGGATATCGGGCTCGGGATCGAAACTGCTCGCGAGGGGCCATTCCATGTTGGACTGGCCGGAACACAGCCAGACCTCACCCACCACCACATCCTGGATCTCCAGCGTGTTGTCCCCGGTCACCCGCAGGGTACGCCCCTCGGCACTCGCCTTGAGCGGCTTCAACTGGACCTTCCAACGACCCTGGTTGTCCGTCCGGGTCGCCACCTTCTGGCCTCCAAACTCGACCTGGACCGATTCCCCCGGATCCGCCCAACCCCAGACCGGCACCGGTTTGCCACGCTGCAGCACGGTGTGATCCGAAAACAACGGATGCAGCCGGACCTCCGCCAACAGGGCGCTGGAAGCCAGAAAACCGGTGAACAGGAGGGGCTGGAAAGCGCGGATCAACCGCGGCGACGTGGAAAGCATGCGATAGGAGGCGTGCTGGACCGCTTTCGATTCAAGATCGAACTTCGCCTCGTCCCCAACGGGGACCGGGAATCCNNGAATCCAGCCCAGGGCTGAGGGAGCATCGTCGACCGATGCCCTGGGATGGCCGGATCGTCTTCATGCAGACGTGCCCGTCGACCGGATGCAGCAACCCCTTTCCCAAGGCAGGCTGGCCTTGAAACACCATTGCCGTCACCCTCCGACCCCATGCAGTCGACAAAGAAAATCATCACCCTGGACGGAGGCGCAGCCACCGGGAAATCGACCGCCATGGTCCGCCTCAGCACCGCACTCGGTTGGCACGGGGTCTCGACCGGCCATGTCTATCGGGCCGCCACGGTGCTGGCGTTGTCGGAGAGGATCAGCCCCGACACCGCATCCATTGAACTGGCCGAACGGTTGCGGGCCGGCGCCCTGACCTACAACCCGGCCCGGCACCGGTACTCGGTGATGACCCCGGAGGGTGATCCGCGCGAGTTGTCGCTGGCGGAATTGTCGGGTCCACCGGTATCCGCCGCGACGCCCGCTTACAGCCGGATTCCTGAAGTGCGTGCGGCGTTGCTCGAGTTCCAGCGGGGGCTTTACCGGGACCCGGGTCTGGTGGCAGACGGACGGGATTGCGGCACGGTGGTCTATCCGGAAGCGACCCTGAAAGTCTGGCTGGAAGTGGACGCCGTGGAGGCCGCACGACGCCTGTGCCGGGGCCTGGGCCAGCCGTTCGAGGCGGCTTATGTCGATGTGCTGGAACGTAACCGGTCCGACCGGATGCGCGGCACGGCCCCGATGTTGCCGGCAGACGACGCGATACGGATCGATACCACGCACCTGACCGCAGAAGAGGTGTACGGGGTGTTGCTGGAGTTGGTGAGACGTCGGGGACTGGGCGGTTGAAAAAACAAAAAACCCGGCCGCCATGAAGCGGGCCGGGGTGGAAGTGGCAGGGGATCGCGACCAGGCGATCCGATCGGTGGGATCAGATCGGTTCGCCGACCTGGAACCGGACGAAGCGGCGGACGGTGATCTCGTCACCGAGCTGCTTGCTGACGGCACCGACATGGGCCAGGACCTTGAGGTCGGGGTTCTTGACGAAGCCCTGTTCCAGCAGGCAGGTGCCTTCGAAGAACTTGTTCAGCTTGCCCTCGATGATCTTGGCCACCGCCTGGGCGGGCTTGCCCTTCACGGCATCGCTCTGGCTGGCGATTTCCTTCTCCTTCTCCACCAATTCCACCGCAACGTTGTCGCGGGAAATGGCGACGGGACTGGCGGCGGCGATCTGGAGGGTGATGTCGCGAACGAGTTGCTTGAAGTCCTCGTGCACGGTGGTGGCCTGCTGGTTGGCCCCGACCTCGACCAGCACGCCAACGCGACCGCCGGTGTGGATGTAGGCGGCGACCAGGCCCTGGCCGGAAACCTCGAGGCGTTGGTGACGCCGGATGAGGATATTCTCGCCGATGCGCGCGACGGCGGCGACGCGATCCGGTTCGAGATCGACGGAGCCATCGGTGGCAACCTTGGCGGCGATGTCGGAGACGAAGGCCTTGAAGGAGTCGTTGCGGGCGACGAAGTCGGTCTCGCAATTGACTTCAACGAGGACACCGACGCGACCGCCCTGGAGGACGGCCTGGCCGATGAGACCTTCGTTGGCGGCGCGGTCGGCCTTCTTGACGGCGGCAGCAGCACCCTGCTTGCGGAGAAGATCGACGGCGGCGTCGAGATCGCCCTGGGTCTGGTCGAGGGCCTTCTTGCAGTTCATGAGTCCGGCACCGGTCATGGCGCGGAGTTGGCCCACGAGGGCGGGAGTGATTTCAGGCATGGAACAATGGGATTGAGATGAGGTGATAAAGGGAAAAACCCGTCCGGTGACCTTGCGGTGACCGGACGGGAACGAAGAAGGAACGTTCCAACGGTCGACTCAGGCCGCCGGCGGAGTGGAATCAGGAGGCGTCGCCGGGGCGGCCTCGGGAGCAGGAGCCGCCGCAGGAGCTTCCACCGCAGGGGCGGGAGCAGCGGCGGCAGGGGCCGCAGGTTCATCCTTGTTCACCTTGCGGGCCTTCTTGGCCTCGAACTCGGCCTTGGCCTGGGTGATGGACTGGGTGACGGCGCCGAGGATCAGTTTCACCGCACGGATCGCGTCGTCATTGCCGGCGATCGGGTAGTCGGCCAGGTCGGGATTACAATTGGTGTCGACGATGGCGACGATGGGGATCTTGAGGCGGCGTGCCTCGGCGACGGCGTTGTGCTCGCGCTTGAGATCGATGATGAACATGGCGTCGGGCAGGGCCTCGACGGTGCGCATGCCGTCCAGGTTCTTGGCGATGCGCTGATGTTCGCGACGGAGCATCGACTGCTCCTGCTTCACGTAGGCGTTGATGGAACCGTCCGCGTCCATGCGCTCGATCTCCTTCATGCGGGCGAGGGAGCGCTTGACGGTGCGGAGGTTGGTCAGGGTGCCTCCCAGCCAACGGCCGGTGATGAAGGGTTGTCCGCACGTGGCGGCGGATTCCTTGACCGCTTCCTGCGCCTGCTTCTTGGTGCCGCAGAAAAGGATGTTTCCACCCTTCGCAGCCACCCCGGCGAGGAACTCACACGCGGTCTCCAACTGACGCACGGTGATGTCGAGGTTGATGATGTGGATGCCGTTGCGGGCCTCGAAGATGAACGGCTTCATCTTCGGATTCCATCGACGGGTCTGGTGCCCGAAATGCACGCCTGCGTCGAGGAGTTCCTGAATCGTTACCTGGCTCATGTGTCTGTCTCTGCTTCCATTGGTTCGCTTCCCGTCTGGCGGGAACATCCGGCGGAAGGACCGGATTCATACCGATGTTGTTGTGGCCGCCGGAAACCCTCGTCCCCGGACGTTTACAGGCCGTTACCTTCCAATCCGGTTGCCCGGCGAAAGGGACGGGGACGCTATCAGCATCGAAATCGGCGGCAATCCCCATTTTCAGGCCGGAGCACGCCGACAGCACTTCAGCCCGAAGCCCTCATGCGAAGAAATCAGCCGCGCGCATCGAATCCCAACCGGATTATGGCCTTCAGCCCAGGGTTGTCCTCGTTCCTCGGCCCAACCCTCCTATGGGTCTCAACACCGTTGGCGTTGGAAGCACGACCGCGCAGCATGGATTCGACGGCCCGAGACCCAGGCAGTGGGTGTCAATAGTGAGGACTGACTCCTATCAGTTGCCATCGCCCATCCCGTTCCGACGGGCCTCCGTCTGACGCTCGAATTCGTCCATCCAACTCACTCGCCCCTTGGAGTCCCCGTCGCGGCGGCCCGCTCCTGCAACCACCTCATCGCCGCGACTTCGCCGTAGACCTTCACCCGCTCCACGTAGCTCACCTGTTCGTCGGGGGACATTCTCAGGAAGGCCCCATGGAAGTCCCGCATCAGCGCGCGGAATTCCTGCCGTTGTTGGCTGAGCCCTTCCAGCCGCTGGGCCGCGGTCTGCCCACCCAGGAAGTCGTAGCTGGTGTCCGGATCCATCGCCCTCAAGACCACGGTCTCCGCCGCCTCCCCGGTGAGCCGGCTGATCAGGAATCTTCCGCCCTCGCCGCCGGTCAACTGGCCAGCCAATTGCAACCCCATCTCCGACAGGCTCTGCACCGACGCAGCGTCGCCGGAACCGGCGTACCGCGCTTGCGCTTCCACGATCGCCTGCGCAATCCCCTTCATGTTCGTTAGTTGCGGCAGGAGGTCCGCCGCCATCGCTGTCATCGCCGCGGTGTTGGCCTCAAGCTGCGTCTTCCCCAGTTCACGAAAGATCTCCTCCGCGCCCAGATACGATTCCATCGCGAAGTCCGCGTACTCCGTTTTGGCGGATGCTTGCCGCAACTCCTGGATGGCCGCCTCCGCTTGCTGGTTCTGGAAATGCTCGCGAGCCGACAGGTAGTTGCCCAGGGAGTTGTCGGGGGAGGAGGTCTTGAAGGCGTCGATCCACTTCCGCCGATCCTCGGGAAACACATCGTACGCCAGCACGGCCAACTGAACGCGCGGATCCTGGGGAAAACTCGTCGCCGCCTCCCTCAGATACTGGACGTCGCCGGATTGGTGTGCCCCGTCGCGCGACGCATGAAACGCCGCCAGCAGACTTGCGGCGCTGCGCCGATGGCGGGTCAGGTATTCCTCGATCTTTTCCCGCGACACCCCTGGGGCGGAGCCGGCTTCCCCATCCGGGTCCGGCGCGGCTGCACGCGGCGGTGCGGCCGGCTCGGTCCGGGCCATCGCTGCTGCCGACGTCGGCGGCTGTGACGCGCTGGAAACCCCATCGTTGCCCGGCGCGCGGGGCGCCGCCTCGCGATTCAGGAGCCGAAAGGCCAACCCAACGAGCACGACGAGCGCCGCCAGCATACCGATGACTTTAGCTGATCCTGATTCCATGGATTTTCGCTCAGTACCCGCGATGACTCCGCCTCGTCAACGACTGGTTTTCCGAACACATAAGCGGTCAGCCCTGACTATTGACACTGTCGAGAACGCCGGCGTGCTCTGTTGGGTGGTTTTGGATCTGTCCTCAGCAGGTTTGAGACCTAGGTCCACGTCCCCATCCCCAGCCTGTTCGCGATCCTAGCCAACGTCATCGTCGTCTCCCGGCGGACTCGTCGGGCAATCATCACCTTGCCGGCATCGCCCTGAGACCGACGCCGCAACTCGCCCTCGCTCCATCCCAACCTCTCCAGTTCCTCCCGGACCACCCGCTTTGAAACCGTCATCAACAATTCCGCCTTGAGCGCATCGTCCCCAAGGAACCACCCGCGTCGGATCGCCGCCCATTCCTTCCACTTGCGTCATCAGCTTCGCATCAACTCCTCGATCGCGTCGGCTTCGATCGGGATGTCCGCCATCAGGTCGACCACGCCCTGGGCGGTGATGAGCACGTCGTTCTCGAGCCGGACCGCCATGTTTTCCTTGGGCAGATAGATGGCGGGTTCCACCGTCATGACCCAACCCGGAGCGAACGGTTCGGACAGGTCTCCCACATCGTGCACGTCCAGGCCGAGCGGATGCCCGTTGCCATGCATGAAGTACCGTTTGACCGCCTTCCGCGCCGGGTCCTCCACCGTGACGGAAATCTCGGCCTGGGTGAGAAGTCCGAGATCGACGCATTCGCGGGCGATGTGTTCCTCGGCTTCCTCCTGCCACTGACGCCATTTCTTGCCCGGGGTCAATCCGGCCACCGACGCGCGCAGCACGCGCAGGACGGCGTCATAGACCTGACGTTGACGCGGGGTGAACAGGCCGTTGACCGGGATCGTGCGGGTCAGGTCGGCGTTGTAGTTCGCGTACTGCGCACCGACATCCAACAGCAGCAGATCACCATCCCGGCACGGTTGATCGTTGTCGATGTAGTGGAGGACGCAGGCGTTGGCTCCCGAAGCGATGATGGGATTGTACGCAAAGCTGCCGCGGCGCCGGATGAATTCATGGGCGAATTCGGCCTCGATCTCCATCTCGTTCACCCCGGGTTGGACAAACCGCGCGACCCGTTCGAAGCCGGCCCGCGTGATCGCACATGCCTCGGAGAGCAGCGAAATCTCCGTCGGTGACTTCACCAGGCGCAACCGATGCATCAGTCGGGCCAACCGATGATAACTGTGCAGCGGATACTGCTGGATGAGGGCATGGACGAATCGCGATTCGCGGGATTGCACCACGATCTCGGCCCGCTTGTGTTCATTCGCGTTCAGATACACATGGCTGGCCTCGCACATGAGCCGGTGCAGGGTCCGCGGCATCTCCGTCAGCCACTGGATGTTGAGGATCCCGGTGCGGGCCCGGGCTTCGTCCCGGGTGAGCTTGTGTCCCTCCCAGATGGCGATCAGTTCACTCGTCTCCCGCAGGAAAAGGATCTCCCGCATCCGCTCGTCTTCGGCATCGGGAAACAGCATCAGCACCGATTCCTCCTGCTCCACCCCGCTCAGATAGAACAGGTCGGAATTCGGGATCAGACGGGTGGTCCCGTCGGAATTGGTCGGTGGAATGTCGTTGGCGTTGACAACCACGAGGCTCCCGGGACGGAGGAGCGGACGAAGTCGGGCGCGATTCTCGATGAACAGCGCAGGATCAATGGGCGCATGACGCATGTCGGCCGGATCCTTGCCCAACCCCGTTCCAAAGGGGAGCAGGGATTATTCCTCGTGCGGGAGGAGGATTCACAACAAAGGGACCAAGGGTGCAAAGAGGGCAGATGCACCTCCCGGACCTTCGCCCCTTCGCCCCTTCGTTGTTCAATTCACATGCAAGGGGAGAAGGATTCACAACAAAGGGTCCAAGGGTGCAAAGAGGGCAGATGCACCTCCCGGACCTTCGCCCCTTGGCCCCTTCGTTGTTCATTCACCCGGCAATCACGCCCCCCTCAAGGCTTCCCACCGGTCCGGTTCCTGCTCACTTTGCCCCCGTTCTCACGCGCATGAATCCTTCCCAGTCCCGATCCCCGCGGTGGTCCGCCACGGCGATCCTTTTGCTGCTCCTCACCCCGGTTCTGCGCGCAGCCGAGACCGCCTCGCCCGATGCCACCGGCATCCGCATCCAGTCCGGACGCCCCCTGCTCGAATTCCAACCCGTCCCCTCCGCCCTCTCCTACTCCATCCTCGGCGGTCCCAGCCTGACCCAACCCCTCGCACCCCTGCCCGGTACCCTCCAGGGATTCCTCTGGACCGGCTCCGATGTCATCGGGCCGGACTCCGGCTTCTTCCAGGTCCAGGCCCAATCCATCCCGACCAATGACATCGCCGTGGTCAATCTCCTCAACCGCCTGGCGTATGGACCCACCCCGGACGAACTCGAACGCGCCCGCCAGATGGGTCCTGACGCCTGGATCCAGGAACAGCTCGCCCCCGAAGGCATCGCCGAGGATCTCGATACCCCCGAACCCTCCACCGAAGGCTGGCGCAAGGTCACCTTCACCGGGACCGGCAGCGCTTCCACCCTCTACATCTACCTGGACGGTCCGGGAGATGTTTACCTCGACGGCCTCCGGCTCGTGCTGGGAGCCAGTGATGACGGCACCCGACCCAACCTGCTCCGCAACGGGGACTTCGAAACCGCGCTTGGCTCCGAGTGGGTCCGCTCCCCCAACGTCAGCACCTCCGCCCGCACCACCGACCCGGTGAAATCCGGGGCTGTCGCCCTGCACCTCATCGATACCACGGGCGGAACCACCCGCGCCTCCTCGCTCTACCAGACCATCACCCCGTCTCTTTCATCCAGTCAGACCTATACCCTCACCTATTGGTATTATACCACCGCCAGCGACCGCAACCTGACCCTCCGCCTCAGCGGTCGCGGCATCGACAGCGTTGAACGTCTCGACGGCCGGGTCCGCGGCATCGGTACCCACGCCAGTGACCTCCTCAACGGGGTCGGCTCCGTCACCCAACTCCGCTCCTGGCACCTCCTCCGCGCCGTCGAATCCCGGCGCCAGCTCAACGAAGTCCTCCGCCAATTCTTCGAAAACCATTTCGTCACCGAATACACCAAGACCCGCGATTACCTCGATGGCATCGGCTATCCCAACGCCGTCGCCGGCCTGCCCGCCGCCCAGACCGAATTCATCGAGAACCGCCGATGGCAGCAGGCCCTCCTCAACCCCGGCGTCACCTTCCTCGATCTCCTCCGCATCAGCGCCGAAAGCCCGGCCATGATCGTCTATCTCGATACCGTCAGTTCCCGGGGTGACCGGCGTTCCGACGGCACCTATCGCGTCGCCAACGAGAACTATGCCCGCGAACTCTGCGAACTGTTCTGCTTCGGCGTCGACAATGGCTATGACCAGGAGGACATCGTCCAGTTGTCCCGCGTCTGGACCGGTTGGAGCGTCGAACTGCGCGCGCCCGGCCAGGAAGGCAATCCGTTCGCCCCGCGCTCCACCACCTACAAGGACCCCTCCGTCGTCACCAACCGCAACGCCCTCACCAACCTCGTCGGCACCTGGTCCCTCTGGTACCGCAACACCCGGCACGATCCCCGTTCCAAATACATCTTCTACAACCGCAATCCCAACGGCTCTCCCATCACCTCCAGCCCACGCCGCGTCCCCGCGCGCTTCGGTCCGCCCTGGGCCGGACGTGCCTATGGCCTCGCCCTCACCGCCGGGGGCAATGGTACCAACACCCTGGCTGAGGGTTACTCCGTCCTCTCCCACATGGCCAACCAGCCCTTCACCCAGGAATTCATCGTGGTGAAGCTCTGTCGCCTCTTCGTCCACGATGATTTCCAGACCGGCTACGACTTCACCGATGACGTCACCTCCCCCGAGGAGGAACTGGTCAAGGCAGCCATGCTCGCCTGGGAAAACCCGCCCGGTGGCGGTCCCAAGGGCCAACTCCGGCATGTCCTCCGCGTCATCCTCGATTCCCCCACCTTCCGCTCCACCCTCGCCTCCCAACACAAGGTCCGATCCCCGCTCGAATTCGCCGTCGCCGCCGTCCGCGCCTTCCGCACCCAGTCCGCCGAGGGCATCCCCACCGCCGTCACCGACGGTGTCGGCCTCCAGACCATGCTCAATCGCGCCGGTCGCATGCGCCTGTTCGACCGCGCCGATCCCGATGGCTATCCCGAGACCGGCCCTGCCTGGATCAGCGCCGGCACACTGGTCGAGCGATTGCGCTTCGCCCAGGCGTTCGCCTTGCGACCCACCCTGCGGCCCGGCAACGAACTCGACGCCCGGACATCGTGCGATCCCGTCAATCTCCTCCGCACCAAACGTCCCTCCGCCCTGTCGAACGCCGGGGATGCCGCCGATTACCTCCTTGATCTCCTCTTCCCTGCCGAAGGACCGGCCAACCTCGCCCCCTATCGCGAACTGGCCATCCAGTTCCTCGACACCGCTGACAACGGAATCACCCCCAGTCCCTACGCCTCGCTCGGTGTCGGATCCACCGCCCATGACCAACGCCTCCGCGGTCTCGTCGCCTTCCTCCTCACCACCGCCCGTTTCCAGGAACAATAGCCGCCACCCAACCGTCCCGATCATGACATCCCCCCGGATCCTCACCCGACGCGGCTTCCTCCACCACTCGGCCGCACTCGGCCTCGGCACCGCCCTCGCCACCCTCACCGACATCCCCTTCGTCATGCAGCGCGCGCTCGCCGAAGGCGGCATCGGCAAGCCCGGCCCCGATGGCCGCGTCAAAAAGGTCCTCTTCCTCTTCCTGCGCGGCGCCAATGACGGCATCAACGCCGTCATCCCCACCGGCGATTCCGCCTACAACACCACCACCCGCCCCACCCTCCACGTCCCGCCGGATCCCGGCGTCGACTGGCGCACCCGCGGTCCCGCCCATTTCCCCGTGGCCGGTCCCAATACCGGCACCTATCTCCGACCCGACGGCACCCAGCTCGGCGCCCTGGCACTGGGCAACCAGTTCGCCACCCTGCATCCCTCGCTGAAGTTCCTCGCCCCCGTCTACAACGCCGGCCATCTCGCCCTCCTTCACCGCGTCGGTTATCCACGCCAATCCCGCTCCCATTTCGATTCCCAGAACTATTGGGAAACCGGCAGCCCCCGCGATGACCTCATCAAGGACGGGATCTTTTACCGGGCCATGGTCGAGTCCGGGCTCACCGGCTCCAACGCCCTCACCGGCGTCTCCTTCCAGTCCTCCCTGCCCCTCCTCCTCCGCGGTTCCAAGGCCGCCATGACCAACATCAGCGACACCAGCCGCTACAACCTCCTCGGCGTCCCCAACACCGCCGCCGGCAACCTCAAGGCCGACCGATTCCTCGCAGAGGCCAATCGCATCGCTGCACCCGACCGCAAATCCCGCGAATTCCTCAACCTCCAGTACGCCAACGTCGCCCGCACCCTCGAGACCTTCGCCTCCATCAACTTCAACCAGGAGTTCCTCGACAACGAGGCCACCGATGGCGACCTGCCCTACAACCTGTTTCCCACCTCCAACAACACCAACGGCGGTTATGCCGCCCGCGGCAACAACGCCGCCAAATACGTCGTTCCCACCAACTCCTACGACTTCTTCCGACAACTCCGCGCCGCCGCCCTCGTCCTCAACAAGACCGATGCCCTCGTCGCCGGCACCCAGATCGATGGTTGGGACACCCATTCCTCCCAGGGTACCCTCAATGGCAGTCATCCGGATCTGCTCCGCCGGGTCGGCTGGGCCATCTATGGCCTCCGCAAATATTTCCTCCAGAACCCCGACCAATGCCGCTGGGATGACCTCATCGTGGTCACCCTCTCCGAGTTCGGGCGCACCACCTTCGAAAACGATGACAACGGCACCGACCACGCCGAAGCCTCGGTGATGTTCGTCGCCGGCGGTTCCATCAAGGGCTACCAACCCGGTGGCCGCTCCGGTGTCTTCGGTTGCAGTCCCTCCGATCCCCTCCCCTGGCAAACAGGTACCGCCGGTTCCATGTTCCAGACCGAAAACCGGTACCTCAAACGCACCTACGATTACCGCTCCGTCCTCGGTCGCATCTTCCGCAATCACCTCGGTTCCACCCCCGAACAGCTCCAGCGCATCATCCCCGGCTACGCCCGCCCCGCCGATGCCCTCCTCGCCGGCGGCATCCAGACCGCCGATGGCGTCCGGATCCAGGCCGAACCCGACCTGATCTAGGCCTCGGTTCTGGAGCGGCGAGTTGCTCCCATTGCTGAAAAGGGGCGCCCGCATACCAACCCGGGGTGCAACCCCTGGTGCGCGGCACGAATGCCAGTTTCGTTCCAGAGGAACGCCGCAAAGGCGGAGCCCGTGCCCAAAGAGGAAAAGGAGGAGACCGAAACCAAAGGTCGACCATGATGTGGCCCCAATTGGATCGGCACCTGTGCCCAATGGGTTTGCCTGCAACGACGGAAAAATGTCCGGTGCGCGTGACGGGTAACTGGCGGTCAATTCTACCTGCGAAATCGTTGATCTCCCTTCGTTGTGCTCGCTGCACACACGGACAGAAAAAAAGGAATTCCTCCTTGAACTCGATCCGTCACCGGCTAGGATTTTCCCACTCAAGGTCATCGGTGACTTTTTGTCTGGAGTAATCTGGGCAGAGAAAAACCCTAGACCTGTAGTTTCCGGGCCAGCCACTTGTGGCTGGCCCATTTTTGTTATGCCCAACTCGTCCCCTCCACAAACACCGCCTGATAGAGCTCCTTCGACTCAGTTTCTTTCAGACCTGTGGAAAGAGATGTTTGGGGCAGGGACACCGGACTCTTATCAGCCCCGGGTAACAAACCCATTGTCGCTAGCTAGGGAGTTGGTGGTGGTTGCCCAGTTATGTCGTGAATCAGACCGATGGGAGCGGCACTTCACCCTAGTAAGGGAGGAACTAAACCTGGCGTTGAGCCAAGAGCGAGATTTGTTCAGATTTTCTCCATTCGATTGGCACGCATTGGATCAACTCTCAAAGGCAAGAAATCCATCCGAGGTGCATCTTTCAGAAGCACTTGGCGCGATGGAACAGCGGTACGCCGAGAATCTTACTAATTGCCTTTTGGAGGCCTGCGACCGGCTCCCAAAGTGCAAAAAGGACACCGTCAGACTATGCGGCAAGTTGGCCACGCTTGCTCTTCAGAAGAGCGCTGATGCAATGAGCCTTATCAATGGAGGCGATCCTACATCATTATACCACACCCCTCGCATGCTAGCTGAAGCTCTTTGCAAAGCGATAGTGGCCAAGCCTCAAAGTTGGAAATGCGTCTACCTTGCGAGCGGAAACTCCGGCACAATTCATTCGATACTCCGAAAGCTTCCTAGGTATACAATTGCTGGAGCAGACCTATCCCGAGAACTTGATCTATCCAAAGTAACGGGGCAGTACAACGTTTTGATTCACACCCAACAAGACGCCGCACATCCAAGCCGAGCCGCTTACCTTGGTGTCCAAGAACTTGAAGACGCGATCAACATATTCAATTTCTACTCAGAAGGTAGAGTACTGGGGCTGTCAAAATGCTCGTTTGTAGCGGGCGAGAAAGATTGGAGTTCTATTGAACTCGGAAGGCAAGCACTTCGAAGGACCCATCATCGAAATCCTATTGATCTGACAAAAAGGACTCTTTCAATCAAGGGAACCCGAGGCGTTGACCAGAGGGTTTCCAACGCACTGGAGCACATATCAATTGCAAGTGACAGCCACGACGTTAAGACCCGCCTAGTGAATCTATGGACAGCTTTGGAATGCCTCTCCTTCGGCGGAGACGCCGTCATGGACAAAATAACATCCATCGTTGTTCCGTTAGTGGCGCTTAGACGTACCGGCAGGAAGGCGAACTACCTCGCCAAAGTCTTAACCCAAGCATACAAGATCGAAGGGAAACGTCCCCCCAAGTACCTTTCCACTAGAGGTACCCATATCCCAAAGGAGGCATTATTGCGCTTTGCAACAGGATCTTCCGCCGCCGCCGTCAGTCGAAGGAGTCGAGTCTACAAAGACTGCGACCGTCACCTTCTCGCTAAGTTCCGAATTGATGAATTCACGGAAGAAATGCATCCACCCAAACTGTTGAGGGCCCTTGAAGGATCAGAGGAAAGGATTAAGTGGCACTTGGAGAGAATATACAGAGCTCGGAATTTGATCGTCCACGAAGGCTCTAACTATGAATTTGACTCTGCATTAGTCGACAATTTGAACTACTATGTCTCAATAACAATGTCGAGAATCCTACACGCAATGCAGATCTGGCCTGGGTGTAAGCTTGAGGAAGCGGTCAACCTCTGGTCAATGAAGTACAGTTTTCTAAAGACACAGCTAAAAACGGCTCCTCACGAGCTCCGAATCAAGGATCTAGTCGTGGCCTGCGATAGAGTTTATGCTGACCGCAGATTATGGAGTGCCAGGCAGACTAGTACGGCTAGAAAAAGCCGGCCGGATTCAGAAAGGGACCAGCAGGCATTCTCATCTGCCCCTTTTCCCTCCCCCACGCCTGCCATCGCGGCTCTCTCAACCAAGGAGCCCGACCATTCCTGCTGAACCACGGCAACCCCTCTCAGCCGGCATCAGCGCCACACCCCCTCAAGCGCACAAGCGCCGATTTGCTTTCGCCGTTTCTCCTGCTCTCCCCCGCCTTCGCCGATTCCACGGCCAACCCACCTCCGCTACCCGGGCTCACCCCGCACTGCACCCGCCGTCCATCACCAGGTTCGTTCCCGTGATCCACCGGGCCGCATCCGACAACAGGAACACACAGGCCTGAGCCACATCCTCGGGTTGACCCGGCCCCAACGGATACTGCGCCCTGCGTTCCGCCGCCTGTTCTTCCGTCAACCCCGCCAGGTACCCCTCCATCAGCGGCGTCATCACCATCCCCGGCGAAACACTGTTCACCGTCACCCCTTTCCCCGCCATCTCCACCGCCATCGCCCGCGCCCCTGCAATCACCGCCCCCTTGCTCGCCGCATACGCCGTCAATCCGGGTCGCCCCACCAACCCCATCATCGACGCCACCAGCACCACACTCACCCGCCCCGCCGCCCGGTTCTCCCCACGACAGATCCATCGCGCCAACTCGAACCCCGCCACCGCATGGATCGAAAACATCTCCGCATACCCCTCCGCCTCCATCCGCCCCAGCGACCGCGTCATCTGCGAACCCGCCGAATGCACCAGACCCGATACCGGCCCCAATTCCTCCACCACCCGCCCCACCATCCCTCCCAACTCCCCAAATGCCGTCAACTCCTGTCGCACCACGCAATGCCGCGCACCGCTCATCCGGCTCCGCGTTTCCTCCAATCGCCCCACGTCACGCCCCACCAACGCCACCGATGCCCCCACTCGACTGCACTGGATCGCACATTCCCTCCCGATCCCCGACGAGGCGCCGGTAACCATTATCACCCGGTTTCCCAATTCAATCATGGCGACGTTGTTCCCATCCGAATGCCCGCCCGGTCCGTGATCGGGGCGGGTTTCTTCCGGGCTTCCCCACCGACCAGACCCGAGTTCAAAACCGGTGTCGAGCCGACGCCCTCCGATCCGCCCCCGGATATGGCATCCGGACACAACTTTTGGTTCCCCCACCCAATGCCGCCATGCGAAACTGCCGCATCCTGATGGTACGTATGCGTATCTTTGCCGTCGCCCTCTTCGCCGCCCTGCTCGGCGCCTGTTCGCCTCCCGATCAGGCCGCACCCAAACCCGTCGAACCCCTCCCCGTCCGGGTCACCCCCGCCTCCCTTCGTCCCGTCGAACGTTTCATCACCGTCTCCGGCGCCCTCTTTCCCAAGGAACAATCCCCCGTCAGCGCCCGCGTCCCAGGCCGTCTCCAGCGCCTCCCTGCCGATCTCGGCTCAGCCGTCCGTGCCGGCGATCTCCTCGCCGAGGTCGATCCCCGCGACTTCGAACTCCGCGTCCTCCAGTCCCGCGGCCTGCTCAGCCAGGCCCGCGCCCGGCTCGGGCTCCCCCTCGATGGCGAAGACGACCAGGTGAACCTCGACGCCACCAGCCTCGTGAAACAGGCCGAAGCCGTCCTCTCCCAGGCACGCCGCGAACGCGACCGCATCACTGAACTCTCCAAACAAGGCATCGCCTCCGCATCCGATCTCGAAGTCACCCACGCCGCCTTCACCGTCGCGGAAACCCGCTATTCCGATGCCCTCGAAGAGGCCCGGACCCGCGCCGCCGTCCTTCGCCAGCGCCGCGCCGAATACGAACTCGCCCTCCGCCAACTCTCCGACACCCGCATCATCGCCCCCTTCGACGGCATCATCTCCGAACGTCGCGCCAGCCTCGGTCAACACGTCGAGATCGGCACCCCCCTGCTCACCCTCGTCCAGGCCGATCCCCTCCGGCTCCGCGTCGAGATCCCCGAACGCGACGCACCCCGCGTCGCCATCGGTCAACCCGTCCGACTCCGCCTCACCGGCGACACCAACCTGTACCACGGGACCGTCCGCCGCCTCAGCCCATCCCTCCTCGAAGCCAGCCGCATGCTGGTGGTCGAGGCCGACATCCCCGCCAGTGGCGCCCTCCGTCCCGGAGCCTTCGCCCGCGCCGAGATCGTCGTGGAATCCGCGCTTCCGGTCCTCACGGTTCCTTCGGATGCCCTCGTGACCTTCGCCGGAGTGGAACGGGTGTTTGTGCTGGATTCCAACAAGGCTTCCGAACGCCGGGTCACCACCGGCGACCGTGGAAGCGGTTGGGTCGAGGTGATTACCGGGGTGAAGGAAGGCGAACGGGTCATCCGTTCACCCGGCGGCCTGGTTGATGGTCGTGCTGTCCTTCCGGAGTCCGGGATGACCGACAGCGGTTCCCAGCCCTGAAGCGCGATGCAAAGTCTCGCCGAAGTCTGCATCCGGAGGCCGATCACGGCCCTCATGCTGATCCTCGCCCTGGTGGTCGTCGGGGCCACCGGCTACACCCGCCTCAACGTCGACCGCTCCCCCTCCGTCGAACTCCCGACCATCTACGTCCGCACCAGCCTCCCCGGTGCCTCGCCCGTCGAGGTCGAATCCCTCGTCACCCAACCCCTCGAGCAGAACCTCAACACCCTCGAAGGCATCAACGAACTCCGGTCGATCTCCACCCTCGGCCGCTCCTTCGTCATCCTCACCTTCAACCTCGATCGCGACCCCAATACCGCCGCCGAGGACGTCCGCAGCCGCGTTTCTTCCACCGTCGGCGAACTCCCCTTCGACGCCACCCCGCCCGAGGTCGCCAAGTTCGATGTCGACCAGGCCCCGATCATGTCGCTCGCCATGTCCGGCGATCGCCCGGTCCGCGAACTCACCGAACTCGGCGAACGGATCGTCAAACTCGCCCTCGAACGCGCCGAGGGCGTCGGTGAGGTCGAGATCTTCGGCGGCCTCCCCCGCGCCATCAACATCTGGATCGATGCCGACCGCCTCGCCGCCTACAACCTTCCCATCACGGATGTCCGCGATGCCATCGCCCGGCAAAACGCCAGCATCCCCGGCGGCAACGTCACCGGGCCCCTCGTCGAAAGCACCCTCCGCACCGTCGGCCGCGTCGCCGATCCCCGCGACTTCGAAGACATCGTCATTGCCACCCGCGAGGGCCGTCCCATCCGGATCCGCGACATCGGTCGCGCCGAAGACGGCACCCTTGAGGAACGCAGCACCGCACGTCTCGACGGAAAACCCTGCATCCAGATGGATGTCCGACGCCAATCCGGCGCCAATACCGTCGCCGTCATCGACGCCATCAAGGCCCGTCTCCCCGAACTCCTCGCCCAGCTTCCCCCCGACATCCGCATCGAGATCATCCGCGACCAGTCCCGCTACATCCACGAAGCCCTCGGCGAAATCCGCCTCCATCTCGTCCTCGGCAGCATCCTCGCCAGCCTGGTCGTCCTCGCCTTCATGCGCAGTTGGCGCGCCACCGTCATCGCCGCCGTCGCCATCCCCGCCTCCGTCATCGCCACCTTCGGCATGATGTGGGCCCTCGATTTCACCCTCAACAGCGTCACCATGCTCGCCCTCGTGCTCATGGTCGGCATCGTCATCGACGACGCCATTGTCGTGCTCGAAAACATCTTCCGTTGGGTCGAGGAGAAGAAGGTGTCCGCCGCCGAAGCCGCCCGCGGCGCCACCGCCGAGATCGGCCTCGCCGTCATGGCCACCACCTTCAGCCTCGTCGTCATCTTCGTCCCCGTCTCCTTCATGTCGTCCATCGCCGGACGCTTCCTCTTCCAGTTCGGCCTCACCTCCGCTGTCGCCGTCCTCGTCAGCCTCCTCGTCAGCTTCACCCTCACTCCCATGATGAGCGCCCGCATGTTCGCTTCGGGCGATCATCGGACCCTCCCCGGCCATGGCTCACGCGATGGCTTCTACGGCTGGCTCGAAGGCTCCTATGTGCGGCTCCTTGCCTGGTCCATGCGACGACGCCTCTGGATCACCATCGCCACCTCCCTCGTCCTCCTCTCCTCCGTCCCCATCTACGGCGTGGTCAAACAGGAGTTCACCCCCGCCTCCACCGACGAAGGCGAGTTCGAGGTCTCCCTCACCGCCACCGAAGGCACCAGCCTCCCCGCCATGGATGAGGTCGTCCGGATCGCCGAAGCCGAGATCCGCAAGGTCCCCTGGGTCCGCACTGTCATCGGGGGCGTCGGGGGTGGTGGCGGCGCGGGCGGCAGCCTCAACCGCGGTCGATTCTACGTCATCCTCGCCCCACACTCGGAACGCGTCTTCTCCTTCTCACGCCTCCTCAGCCGCAATCCCCTCCGCGCCTTTGAAGGCAACGCCTCCCAGCGCGAGGTCATGCAGGTCATCCGCAAACGCCTCTCCCACCTCGAAGACAAGGGCGTCCGCATCTCCATCCGCGGCGGCCAAGGCTCCATCTCCATCGGCGGCCCCGGTGTCGAGGTCGACTTCGCCCTCCTCGGCCCCGACCTCGATACCCTCGTCGGCTACGCCGAAAAACTTCGCGACCGCTCCACGGAACTCGGCCTCATCGATGCCGATACTTCCATCCGCCTCGACAAACCCGAGCTCCGCGTCGAGATCGACCGTGCCCGCGCCGCCGCTCTCGGCGTCGAAACCTCCGACATCGCCACCGCCCTCCGCATCCTCGTCGGTGGCGATACCCGCGTCTCCCGCTTCCGCGATCCCGACGTCAATGACGACTACGACGTCCAGCTCCGACTCGAAGCCGCCGACCGAAGCCGCGGCGAGGACCTCGGCCGCCTGTTCGTCCCCTCCCGCGACGCCGGACTCATCCGCCTCGACAACGTCGTCGAGATCATCCCCGGCTACACCGCCTCCCGCATCGACCGTCTAGACCGGCAACGCGTTGTTTCCCTCCGCGCCGGTATCGCCCCCGGATTCGCCCTCGCCGATCGACTCGATGCCCTCCGCGGCGCCGTCGAGGAACTCAATCTTCCCGCCGGGTACACCTCCCGCGTCGCCGGACGCGGACGCGAACTCGAGAAGACCTTCCGCGAATTCCTCTGGGCCTTCGCACTCTCCATCGTGTTCATGTACATGATCCTCGCCGCCCAGTACGAAAGCCTCATCCATCCGTTCACCATCCTCCTGTCCCTCCCGCTCTCCCTCCCCTTCGCCCTCCTCTCCCTCTGGGCCACCGGCAATACCCTCAACCTCTACTCCGCCCTCGGCCTCCTCGTCCTCTTCGGTGTCGTCAAAAAGAACGCCATCCTCCAGATCGACTACATGAACACCCTCCGCCAACGCGGACTCCCCAGATCCGAAGCCATCCTCCAGGCCAATCGCGACCGCTTCCGCCCCATCCTCATGACCACCCTCGCCCTCGTCGCCGGCATGCTCCCCCTCGCCATCGGCTCAGGCCCCGGTGCCGAGGAACGCCGCGCCGTCGCCGTCGTCGTCATCGGTGGCCAGACCCTCTGCCTCCTCCTCACCCTCGTCGTCACCCCCGTCGCCTACTCCCTCCTCGATGACCTCGGCCAACGCCTCCTCGGAAGGAAGGCGGCATAGGTCCCATTGGTTCCATACGTCCCATAAAGTCCCACCCACTCACCCAAAGCCGGGACTTGCAAACAAGGCCTCCTCCGATAGCGTCCCCCCTCCATTTCCGGCAATCCCGCCGCTCATTTCATTCTCAGCACGTTTCACGCACTCAGGCTTATGGCAGTCAACGCAAACGATCTCCGCAAGGGCATGGCGATCCTCCACAATTCCGACGTCTGCGTCGTCCTCGAGGTCACCCATCGTACCCCCGGAAATCTCCGCGCCTTCGTCCAGGGCATCCTCCGCTCCATCAAGACCGGCAAATCCATGGACGTCCGGTTCGCCTCCACCGAGAAGGTCGAAACCGTCCCCCTCAACTCCTACAAGATGGAGTTCTCCTACAAGTCCGGAGACGACTACGTGTTCGTCAATCCCGACACCTTCGAAGAGGTCACCGTCACTCCCGAACTCCTCGGCGATGCCAAGAATTACCTCGTCGAAAACGGCTCCGTCACCATGACCTTCGTCGAAGACAAGGCCGTCCAGATCGAAATGCCCGCCTCCGTCGTCCTCACCGTTGCCAACGCTCCCGAAGGCATCAAGGGCGACTCCGCCAACAACGTCCAGAAACTCGTCACCCTCGAGACCGGCGTTCAGGTCACCGCTCCCCTCTTCATCAAGACCGGCGAGAAGATCAAGGTCGATACCCGCACCGGGAAGTACATGGAACGAGCCTGATCCCCATTCCTCCCCCCGGCCGGGCTCCATCCCGCCTCCCTCCACGCCCCCGGCCTCCCCGGGGGCGTTTTACTTACCCCTCCCAAACCGCCCCCAACCATGCCCCGCATCACCCACCTCTCCGTCCGCGACATCCGGTTCCCCACCTCTTCCCAGCTCGACGGATCCGATGCCATGAATCCGGATCCGGACTATTCCTCCGCCTACGTCGTCCTCCACACCGACACCGGCCTCGAAGGCCACGGCTCCACCTTCACCATCGGTCGCGGCAATGAAATCGTCTGCGCCGCCATCCGCGCCCACCAACATCTCGTCGTGGGCCGTTCCCTCTCGGAGTTCATCGAGGCCCCCGGCCGGTTCTGGCGCGATCTCACCGCCGATTCCCAACTGCGCTGGATCGGCCCCGACAAGGGCGCCGTCCACCTCGCCCTCGCCGCCATCGTCAACGCCCTCTGGGATCTCTGGGGCAAACACGACGGCCTCCCCGTCTGGCGCCTCGTCTCTTCCCTTTCCCCCACACGCTTCGCCGATTGCATCGACTTCCGCTACCTCACCGACGCCCTCACCCGCGAAGAGGCCATCGATCTGCTCCAAGCCCGATTCGATGGCCGCGCCGGGCGCATCGCTGAACTCGAACGCGACGGTTACCCCGCCTACACCACCAGCGCCGGTTGGCTCGGTTATCCCGATGACAAGATCCGCCGACTCTGTCGCCAGGCCGTCGCCGAAGGCTGGAACCACATCAAGATCAAGGTCGGACGCGACCTCGCCGATGACCGCCGTCGCCTCACCATCATCCGCGAGGAAATCGGTTGGGACCGTCGGTTGATGGTCGATGCCAACCAGGTGTGGGATGTCCCCCAGGCCATCGACTGGATGAAGGCCCTGGCCCCGTTCAAACCCTGGTGGATCGAGGAGCCCACCTCACCCGATGACATCCTCGGTCATGCCCGCATCGCCCGGGAATTGAAACCCCTCGGCATCGGCGTCGCCACGGGCGAACACGGGATGAACCGGGTCCTCTTCAAGCAACTGCTCCAGGCCGATGCCATCGCCTTCTGTCAGATCGATTCCTGCCGTCTCGGTGGGGTGAACGAGAACCTCGCCGTCCTGTTGCTCGCCGCGAAGTTCAATGTCCCCGTCTGTCCCCATGCCGGCGGCGTCGGTCTCTGCGAATTCGTCCAGCACCTTTCCATGATCGATTACATCTGCGTCAGCGCCTCCCTGGAAAACCGGGTGTGCGAATTCGTCGATCATCTCCACGAACATTTCATCGAACCCTGCCGCATCCGGAACGCCCGCTATCAGGTCCCGCTTCTCCCCGGCTACAGCACCCAGATGCTCGCCCCCTCCCTCGATGCCCACGAGTTCGCTCACCCCCCCGTCGGGCGCAGCACATAGACCGACGGATAATTGGTCCGCCACGACCGGTCATCCATCCCATAACCGGTGAACCATTCCCGTCCCTCATACCGGAAGGCGACGTGGTCCGGCGTGAACCGACTCTCGGGAATCAACCGATGGATCAACACCGCCGTGCGCACCTCGCTTGCTCCCCGCGCCCGGCACAACGCCGACAACTCCACCAACGTCCGCCCGGTGTCGCAGATGTCGTCCACCACCAGCACCCGGCGCCCGGTCAGGTCCAGTTCCAAGCCGTCCACCCGCAACCCCTCCGCCATCTGCCCATTCACCCCCTTCTCATACCCGTGACACCGGCAGAATCCCGCTTCCACCGACACCGGGATCGCCTGCAACAGGTCCGAGAAGAAGAACACCGCACCCCGCAGCACGCACAACGCCAGCATCTGCTGCCCTTCCCGTTCCAATCCCTCCGCCGCCCACGGCGCAATCTCCATCGCCACCCGTTTCACCCCGGCGGCCACCGTCGCCGCCGGATACACCTCGTCGTAATGCCCAGGTACACTTCGATTCATTTTCGTTTCCATTTCAGACCCCGCCTTCAAATCCATACAACGGACCGTCCAGGCCCTTCCCCGGCCAGTTCACCTGGTCGAGTCCCAACCGCTGCACCCCGTCCACCAACGCCGGATTGAACAACAACTCCAACGCCAGCGGCATCGCCCCTGCCAGTTCCGGAACCGGCACGTGAAACGGCTTCATCCCCGCCGATTCCAGTAGATCCCGCGCCCGGATGGAAAGCGGATCCTCACCCAGAACCCACACCGGCGCCGGACGCGCCTTCAATTGCTGGAACGTTCCATGCACCAACTCCAGCGTCTCTACCATCCGCGGCGGCGCCACATACAATCCCTCCACAAACTTCGCCGCCAGGTTCTGTGCGCATCCCACCAATTCCCCCGGCATCACCATCACCCCACCCTCCCACCCCGACTCCAATTCCTTCCCCAGGCGGTCCCGGATCCGCCCCGGCCAAGGTCCATCCGCCAACTCCCCCAACTCCCCCGCCAACAACGCCCGCTCCTCCACCCTTCCAATCCAGCTCCCCGACACCGACCCCGCCAGACGCAGCGCCGCCACAAATCCACACGCGGGCCCAATCACCCGCACCAGCAATGTGTACTCGTCCTCCACCGGAAACCGTTCCACCCGCGCCCCGCCCCGGATCAATTCCCCCAACAACTCCGCACGCTCCGGTCGACCCGCCCGGAACTGTCCCGCTTCGGTCGCCGCCGTCACCACCACGCACCCCGCAAATTCACCCGCCCTCGACAACGCCACCCGCGCATTCGGCGCCAGTCCCTGACTGAACACCACCAACGTCCGCGCCCGCCGTGCCTCGGTCATCGCGCCCGGATCCGCAAAGCTTCCCAGCGACACAAACTCGGCCGGCACCGACGTGTGCGCGTTCAGCAATCCGACGAGATGACGTGCATGGGCTTCCGAACTTCCCACCCCGGTCGCCACCACCCCTGCCACCGACGGTTCCCACGGTTCTCCCAACGGTTCCACCAACATCCCCAACGCCAGCTCCCGCGCCATCGCCACCCGACGCAGCAACAGTCCGTGCCCCTTCGGATCCGCCTCCGCCCCGTCACTCGGAAAGGGTGCTGTCATCGAGGAAGATCCATTTATGCACATCGATCTGATGCGCGTTCATCGCCGTCGCATACTCCTTCTTCTTCACCAGGCTCGACGGCGAGTTCATCACCATCTGGATCTTGCCCGACGGATAATGATGCCGGATGAGCCGCATGATGGCGTCGTAGTCGCGGCTGTCATAACCCACACCCAGCTTCCGATATGCCTCGTCGCTCGTGAACACCATGCCGTGCTCCAGCATCATCCGGTCGGTCGCATGCGCACCGAATCCCGCCCCGCGTCCGTCGTAGTACAACAGGAAGATCGCTCCCACCCCGTAATGGACGATGTGCCGGACCGCCCGCGTGAACTTCAAGCGGTTGTCCACGTTCACCAACGGGAACCGGTTGAACAACGACTCGCTCTGGATCCGCACCACCGCCACGTCATAGAGCAACGGGCGCCCATACGTCAGCACCACCGATTCCTGGCCCGTCACGATGTCGAAATACACATGGACCCGGAACCAGTACGGCGTGGTCAGCAGATCAACCACCGGTGACCCCGGATTCTCCGCCTTGAACCGGAGGATGTTCGCCGTGTTGATCCGCACCAGCAGCCGGTTCCCGCGGATCACGTAATAGTCCTCCACCAACGGCGCGTCCCCCTGCATGAACTCCTCGATCGACCGCGTCTGGAACAAGCGATGGAACTGGTCCTCACTCAGGATCACCTCGTTGTCGACCGGCTTCACCGGCAGGAAATACGAGGCCGCATAGATGAAGCGCTGCGCCCCCGCCAACGCATGCGGCCGGAATGGCAGCACCGGCTCCGGCGGCAATGCCCGCTTCACATGCGGCGCCGACGCCTGGGTCAACAGATGTCCCGAGTCCGCCTTCGACGCCAGATAGGCCACGTTGAAGGGCGAAGGCTCGAACTCCAACGCCTCCGTCCCCTGCACCTTCAACCCGTGCGCCGTCATCGCCGCCGTCTTGTCCGGGTTGTTCGTCAACACGATGAACGGCGCCCGGATCCCCAGCAGATGACAGACATCCGCCACGTCCTCATAGCTCCGGTGATCCTTCTTCAACCCCATCAACCGATACGCATCAAAGGTCGAGATCTGGTCGTGCGACGACTGCACCAGCATCCGGTCCCGTGCCTTCGCCACATACCCCACCCCACGACCCTCCTGCATCAGGTAGAAGAGGATGCCGTTCCCCTTCCCATGGATCACCTTCAACGCCCCCTCCAACTGCTGCACACAATCACAGTCGCAACCCCGCAAGGTCTCGCTCGTGATGCACGAGGAATGGATCCGCGTGTACAGCACCGGCGCCGTCACGATGTCGCCATGGGCCAACGCAATGACGTAGCCCTTGTGGATCACGTCCTGGAACACGTAGGCGATGAACCGGCCCACCTGCGTCTCCACCGTGCATTGCGCCAGGAACAGCGTCGTGCCCCGCAACGGCCGGTCTTCATGACTCGCCGGACGCAGCACCGCTCCCGCCGGATGTTGCAACTGCTCCACCAACACCCGCAGTTGTTCCGTCAACACCGGTACCGGCCCGGGCCGCTCCACCGATTCCGAAGGCGACGTCATGCTCCCGACCCTGCATGCACATCACGTGCCACCCCATCCCAAACTCCATCCGTGGCCGCCGACGTCAGGAGACTCCATCCCATCCCCACTTACCCTTCACCCGCCTCCATCGCTGGCCCACGGGTTGCTCCGGTCTTTTCCTGAGGAGTGCTTCCCGGCAATTCGGGAAGTCAGATATCCCCCGCAACAGGAACCGTGGTGCTTTTTAGCCTGCCTGCTCAGATGAATACCAAATTGATCCTGCCCGCTTCCCTGGCTTCCCTGGCGCTGTCCTACTCAGCGTTCGGCCAAGCCACCAACAACCCCGCCGCCGGTGAAAAACTCGACCGGATCACCATCGAAGGCATTCCCCTCGAAGAACAGGTGGTCCCCACCGTGCGCCCCTTCAACTCCGTCTACGGAAACGACCGCCCCATCCTCGATACCCCGCGCAATGTCACCATCATCTCCCGCGAACAACTCGATGCCATCAACATCTATGACGTCCGCGACTTCTCGAAGCTGACTTCCAGCTCCTATACCCGGTCGAACTTCGGCGCACCCACCACCCCCGACATCCGCACCCAGATCTCCGACACCTTCGTCAACGGGATGCGTCTCGGCCTCACCTCCAACGGCAACGGTCTCCCCGTCAATTTCAACTCCGTCGAATCCGTCAACATCGTCAAGGGCCCCGCCTCCTCCGTCTACGGCCCCTCCCAATACGTCGGCGGCTACGTCGATCTGATCACCAAACGCCCCTTCTTCGACGACTTCCGCGGCGAGGTGTCCGGCACGGTCGGCATGTTCGATCAATGGCGTTGGACCGCCGATGCCGGCGGGCCGCTCCCCGGCAAGAAGGCCGCCTGGCGCGCCAGCTATTCCGGTGAGAACTCGGGAAGCTATTACTACGACGGGTTCCGCAAGACCCAGGCCGCCTATGCCGCCCTCTCCTGGGTGCCCACCGAACAATATGAACTGTTCTTCAACACCGAATGGTTCTGGGCCAATTACACCGAGAACTTCGGCGTCAACCGCCCCACCCAGGACCTCATCGACCACGGCCTCTACCAGACCGGCGTCAACAACAACCCCGCCCCCGACTTCGCCGCCTATCCGTTCGGCTACGTCGATGCCAACGGCGTGCCCATCTCCTTCGGCAACATCAATGTCGTCTCCGGTACCCCGGCACCCATCTCTGATCCCCAGAACAGTCGCTGGGTCGTCTCCGGCTTTCCCGCCGTCAACAGCATCGCCCTCGGCCCCGTCGAGAAACTGAACCGTCGCGTCCGGCTCCTCAGGCCCAGGGACGATTCCGAAGGCTTCAGCTACAACGCCCAGGCCGTCCAGACCTTCCACGCCTCCCCCGTCCTCGACGTCGCCAACAATACCCTGTTCCGCTATGTCGATCGCCAGACGGAATCCTCGTACTACTACTCGGAGATCATCGACCCGAGCTGGAGCATCGAGAACCGCACCGAGTTCCGGTTCGACTTCGACAAGGTCGACATCAATCTGGGCGCCGATTTCCGCTACCAATACGTCCGGGCCTTCAACGACTTCTTCTCCGAACCCGCCAACGTCTGGGACCTCACCCGCGACCGCGAGTTCATCAACATCTATAACTCGGTCAATTTCCCCAATCCGTTCACATCGGTCCCCGTCCCCGGACATCCCAACCGATTCTACACTCCCGACAACGGCGACTCCGGCGTCTCCACCGCCATCTTCTTCGGCCCCTTCTACCAGCAGGATTGGCAGCTCACCGACAAGTTCTCCATCCTCACCGGCGGTCGCGTCAACATGGTCAGCCTCGATTACGAGGATCCAGCCGGGTTCCTCCCGGGCGATTCCACCGTGGTCGGCCTGCCCAGCGCCAATGCCTCCGCCCTCTACAAGTTCCTCCCCACCCTCACCGGCTACTTCACCTATAACTGGTCACAGAATCCGGTCGGTTCCACCGGCAATGGCGGCGGCTTCACCACCGCCGGCAATGCCAACTTCCAGAACCGCAACCTGCGCAACGAAGCCGAGTTGTTCGAGTTCGGTACCAAGTACTCCCTCTTCGACGGCCGCCTGTTCCTCGGTGCCGCTGTGTTCCAACAGACCCGCGCCGATGCCCAGCTCGACCGGTCCCTCGTCGAGTTCGAAACCCGCGGCGTCGAGTTCGAGGTCAATTACCAGCCCACCCGTCAGTTCTACCTGACCCTCGGCTATTCCTACCTCGATTCCACCGTCAACGCCCCGCAGTTCGATGTCGGCAACACCTCCCTCACCTCTCCCGGTGACCGGTTCTTTGCCCAGTCCGGCAACAGCTTCAGACGTCAGGGCGTCCCCGAACACCTCCTCAACTTCCTCGGGACCTACAAGATCTACAAAGGCCTCGGCGTGTCCGCCAACCTGGTGTTCACCTCCGACATCAACAACAACGTCGCCGGCACCCTCGTCATCCCGCCCCAGTACACCGTCGACCTCACCGTCTTCTATGCCAGCGAACGCTGGGAAGCCCGCCTCATGCTCCTCAATGTCACCGACGAAAAGAACTGGAGCCCTCCCAATGCCGTCTATGGAAACGAATCCATCGTCGCCGACCTCCCGTTCCGCGCCGAGGCCCGGATGACCTTCAAGTTCTGACCCCAATCCGTGACAGTCGAGGTCACGAGACTCCATCCGTCCCAACCCGCGCTCCCCGTTTCAACCCGGGGAGCGCGGCCATCACACCCGTCGCAGTCGAGGTCACGAGACTCCATCCCTCCCCCATTCCATATCCCCCTTTCCCCATGACTCCCCTTCGCCTCTGCATCCTTCCCCTTCTCCTGCTCTTCACCTCCTGCGCCACCACGCCTTCCGCCCGACACCAGCCCACCCCCATCCCCGTCAAGGTCGTCATCGTCACCCTCTTTGAGATCGGCGACGACACCGGCGACAAACCGGGCGAATTCCAACTTTGGGTCGAACGCGAAAAACTCACCGGCACCCATCCCGTCATCGGCGCCTGGCGCCCCGTCCGCGAAGGTTCCAACGGCGTCATCGGCATCTGCACCGGCGTCGGCAACATCCGTTCCGCCGCCAGCATCACCGCCCTCGGACTCGATCCCCGCTACGACCTCTCCAAGGCCTATTGGCTCGTCGCCGGCATCGCCGGCATCGACCCCGCCGATGGCACCCTCGCCTGCGCTGCCTGGGCCGAACACGTCGTTGATGGGGATCTCTCCCACGAGATCGATGCCCGCGAGATTCCCAATGGCTGGCCCGATGGCTATGCCCCGATCGGCACCGCCGATCCTTACGCGGTCGCCACCGCCCGCATGGGTGACCAGATCCATTATCCCCTCAACGGGCCGCTCGCGCGCTGGGCCTTCAATCTCACCAAGGACACCCCGCTGCCCGAGGACGACGCCATGCGATTCAACCGCGCCCGGTACACCGGTTATCCCAATGCCCAGCGTCCGCCGTTCGTGTTGATGGGCGACAACCTCGCCGGCAGCACGTTCTGGCATGGCAAACTCATGAACGCCTGGGCCAATCGCTGGGTGAAGATGTGGACCGGTGGCGCCGGCAACTATGTCACCACCGCCATGGAGGAATCCGGCACCCTCCAGGCCCTTACCTGGCTCGCCCGCGACGGTCGCGTGGATCCCCAACGCGTCCTGGTCCTCCGCACCGCCAGCAACTTCGACATGCCGCCCCCCGGCATGGACGCCGCCGCCAGCCTCGCCGAGGAAAATGGCGGATCCTATTCCGCCTTCATCCCCAGCCTTGAAAGTGCCCATCGAGTTGGCAGCAAGGTCGTCCACGAACTCGTCCGCAACTGGGACCAATACCGCACCCGGATCCCCACCCCATGAACACCCCCGTAGACGTCGAGGTCACGAGACTCCATTCCCTCCCCTCCCTCCTCCTCCTGACCCTGCTCACCCTCTTCACCCCCACCGTTTCCAGCGCCGATCTCGCCGTCCGATTCGAACGTTTCAAGACCAACGCCTCGCCCGCCGATCTCTACCGTTTCCTCTACGCCATGCCCAAGGCCGGCGATCTCCATCATCACGCCGGGGGGTCCTGGCGGATGGAAGATCTCTTCGCCGTGGCCAGCGATCCGAAGCGCAATGGCGGGAACCGCTTCTACACCCGGGTCCGCGCCGGCTCCTGTCCCGGCGACGACTCCGCCTGGCGACGTTTCGCCACCATCGCCGACTTCACCTGGAAATCCCTGCCCACCTGCCAGCAATCCGAGTACGAATCCCTCGAATCCCTCTCCCCCTCACTCAGGCAGGAGTTCATCGATTCCCTCCGCCTCGATCGACCCGGCGAAGGACGGGAAGAATTCTTCGAACAGATCTGGCCGCGACTCGGCGCCATGGGCAGGAGCATCGATGTCTTCCTCGAAATGACGGTCGAGACCCTCAAACGCTACGGCGCCGAAGGCGTCCGCTATCTCGAACCCCAGACCATCCCCATGGGATTCCTCCGCGCCGACGGTTCCATGGTCGATCCCGAGGAATTCCACTCATCTCTCGCCCGGCGTTTGGACCAACCCGACGCACGCGCCACCGGCGTCGCCGTCCGTTGGCAGGTCGTCGTCCTCCGCTTCACCCCCGTCGCCGAACGGCATGTCGAGGAAGCCCACGACTTCGTCTCGCGCCATCGCGATCTCTGGGTCGGCATCAACATGGCCGGACGCGAGGACAACGATAAGGGCCATCCCCGGCGTTTCCTCGAAACCTATCGCCGCATGCGACTCCGCCACTCCGGCATCGGCCTCGCCATCCACGCCGGCGAAGTCGACGAACCCAACGCCCACATGCGCGACACCCTGCTCCTCGGCGCCACCCGCCTCGGGCACGGCAACAACATCCTCTCCGACGAAGATCTCCTCCTCCAACTCCGCGCGAAGATCGCCTTCGTCGAGATCAATCTCGTCAGCAACCTCCTCCTCGAATACGTCTCCGACTATTCCCAGCACCACTTCGCCGAACTCCTGCGCACCGGCGTTCCCTGCGGCCTGTCCACCGACGATTCCGGCATGTGGGATTCCAACATGACCGACGAATACATGACCGCCGTCCGTGAGTTCAACCTGACCTGGGATGAACTCGTCCAGTGCGGTCGCAATTCCCTCGTCTGGTCCTTCGCCGAACCCGCCCTCAAGGAAAAGCTCCTCGCCGACTACGACCGCGCCCTCCGCGACTTCATCTCCCGCTTCGATCGGGACGACTGGAAACCCCTCCTCGATTCCGTCCAACCCGTTGCGTATGGATTCGCACGGCGCCGCTGGAACGTTTCCTTCTGATCCACCCGCCGATTCGCATACCCATGGTTCAACGCCTGGTCCTGCTCCTCCTGCTGGCCCTTCCATTCCCCGGACGCACCGCGGATTCCGCCCTCGTCTTCCTCACCGACTTCAGTCTGCGCGACGGTGCCGTCTCCGCCATGAAAGGCGTGGCCCACGGCGTCGATCCCAGTCTTCGCCAGTTCGATCTCACCCACGAAATCCCCCCGTTCAACATCTGGGACGGCTCCTTCCGGCTCGGCCAGGCCGCCCCCTTCTGGCCCTCCAACAGCGTCTTCGTCTGCGTCGTCGATCCCGGCGTCGGCACCGACCGCCTCCCCGTCGTCCTCCGCACCAGATCCGGTCATGCCTTCGTCGGCCCGGACAACGGTCTCTTCTCCAGCGTCGCCGACCAACTCGGTGTCGATGCCCTGCATCTCATCGACAGTTCCCGTCACCGGCTCCCCGGATCCGAAGGCAGCTACACCTTCCACGGTCGCGACCTCTTCGCCCATGTCGGTGCCCGCCTTGCCAGTGGTCAGATCACCCTCACCGAAGTCGGACCCCGCCTGACCAACGAACCCGTTCGTATCCCCGTCCCGCCCCCGAACCATTCCGGCAACCGCTGCACCGGCGTCATCACCGTCCTCGATGTCCAGTTCGGCAACGTGTGGTCCAACATCGATCCCAAGACACTCGCCGCACTCAACGCCCAGCCCGGCGACCGGTTCCGCATCACCATCCGTCACCACGGAAAGCAGGTCGCCCGGTTCACCGCCCCCTACGTCACCACCTTCGGCGAAGTTCCCGAAGGCAAACCCCTCGTCTACCTCAACAGCCTCCTTCAACTCTCCATCGCCCTCAATCAGGACAATCTCGCCCAACGCTACCGCATCGGTTCAGGCCCCGACTGGACCCTCGAAGCCCTCCTGCTGAACCGTCGCCCTTCGCCCTGAAACAAAAACCCGCCCCGCCCTCCCCCATGCGTTTCTTCCAACTCGAAGCCAACGGCACCAACGTCCGACGCGAACTGGTCGCCGGTGTCACCACCTTCGCCGCCATGGCCTATATCCTGGCCGTCAATCCCGGCATCCTGTCGGCCGCAGGCATGGACAAGGGCGCCCTCATCACCGCCACCGCCCTCGCCTCCGCCCTCATGACCATCCTGATGGCGTTGTTCACCAACTACCCCATCGCCCTCGCCCCCGGCATGGGCATCAACGCCTTCTTCGCCTTCACCGTCTGCGGCGCCATGAAGATCCCCTGGCAGGCCGCACTCGGCCTCGTCTTCTACTCCGGACTCATCTTCTTCGTCCTCTCCATCTCTGGCGTCCGCAAACGCCTCCTCTCCGCCATCCCACGCGAACTCAAACTCGCCATCACCTGCGGCATCGGCCTCTTCATCGCCTTCATCGGTCTCAAGGGCGGCGGGGTCATCGCCGCCAACCCCGCCACCTTCGTCACCCTCGGCGATCTCCATCAACCCGGCCCCTGGCTCGTCATCGGTGGCATCGCCGTCACCGCCATCCTCGTCCAACGCCAGGTCCCCGCCGCCATCCTCATCGGCATCGTCGGCATCACCCTCCTCGGCCTCTTCCTCCACACCACCGGCCCCGATGGCAAATCCACCCCCATCACTCCCACCCCAGACGCCCTCGTCGCCTTGCCCGCTTCCCTCAAACCCACCTTCCTCCAACTCGATCTCGCCTACTTCTGGCAGAACTGGCGCGTCTGTCTCCCCGTCGTCCTTGCCCTCCTCTTCGTCGATCTCTTCGACAACATGGGCACCCTCATCGGTGTGTGTCAGCGCGCCGGCCTGCTCGATGTCGATGGCAACCTGCCCCGCATCGAACGCGCCCTCACCGCCGACGCCACCGCCGCCATGGTCGGCTCCACACTCGGCACCTCCACCGTCACCTCCTACATCGAATCCGCCGCCGGTGTCGAAGCCGGGGGGCGCACCGGCCTCACCGCACTCACCACCGCCGCCTGCTTCCTCCTCGCCCTCTTCCTCAATCCCCTCATCGCCATCATCCCCGCCGTCGCCACCGCCCCGGCCCTCGTCATCGTCGGCATCTTCATGATGCAGTCCGCCGCCCGTCTCGATCTCGCCGACTTCACCAAGGCCGTCCCCGCCGTCCTCATCATGCTCACCATGCCCCTCGCCTTCAGCATCGCCGAAGGCATGGCCATCGGTTTCGTCGTCCATGCCGCCCTCCTCCTCGGCATCGGACGCGGCCGCGAGGTCTCCCCCTTCGGCTATGCCCTCGCCCTTCTCTGCCTCGCCCACCTGATCTACCGATGAACCTCCCCCTCCTCCTCCGCGCCCTGTCGGCACTCGTCCTGGCCACCCTCTTTGCCGGGTGCGCCACCACCCATTCCAGACCCCGTTCCTACATCGCCGTCATGGGCGCCTACGGACCCGAACTCGTCGCCAATCGCTCCGCCCTCGTCGGCACCAACTCCCCCGTCACCACCCATCGCATCAATGGCGTCGCCTTCGACCACTTCCAACTCGATGGCCGCGATCTCCTGCTCTTCCCCTCCGGCGTTTCCATGGTCAACGCCGCCATGAACACCCAGCTCGCCCTCAACCGCTTCCCCATCTCCCACGTCCTCTTCGCCGGCATCGCAGGTGGCATCAATCCCGACAACCACATCGGCGATGTCGTCATCCCCGAACGTTGGTTTCACCACAGCGAAGCCGTCTACGCCAACCCAAAGCCCGATGGCTCCGGTTACCTGCTCCCCTCCTACTTCAAACCCCCGTACGAAAACTTCGGATTCATCTTCCCCGACAACGTCTCCGCCATCCGCGAAGGCATGCCCAAACCCGTCGATCAACCGTTCTTCCCCGCCGACCCCGCCCTCCTCGACGCCGCCCGTCGCGCCCTCGCCAAACTCCCGCCCATCCAATGGTCCACCAACACCGCCCGTGTGAAGGTCGGTGGCAATGGCATCGCCGGCCCCGTCTTCATGGACAATCGCGAATACCGCCAATGGGCCCATCGTGTCTGGCAGGCCGAATGTCTCGACATGGAATCCACCGCCATCGCCCAGGTCTGCTGGGCCAACCAGATCCCCGTCCTCATCATCCGCAGCCTCAGCGATCTCGCCGGCGGTCAGGAAGGTCTCAACGCCGCCGACTTCACCGAAGTCCCCATCTCCCGCCAC
This sequence comes from Verrucomicrobia bacterium UBA6176, assembly GCA_002422905.1. Classification (GTDB taxonomy): domain Bacteria; phylum Verrucomicrobiota; class Verrucomicrobiia; order Limisphaerales; family UBA9464; genus UBA6176. The sequence goes on along the minus strand of DITU01000066.1, from coordinate 54,526 downwards.
GCCGCCACCGTCCTCCGCGCCGTCATCGACGAATTGCCCTGAGCCGCTCCCCCGCTACGGTCGATCCTCCAGCGCAATCTCGATGCGTGGCCCCAGGAAATGCGGGCGCCGGTTCAACACCTTCACATCCAGCACCGCCCGCACCCGCGCCAATCCCTCGCGCAGATCCGTCTTCCAGCCCGTCCGGAATCCCACCTCCGACGCCGCCACCCCCACCGCCTCGATCCCATGCGCCTCCGCGAGGTACACAGCGCGCAGCACATGATCGCGCTGTGAAATGATCAGGATCGATTCCTGTCCGAACACCTCCCGCGCCCGCACCACCGAGTCCAGGGTGCTGAAACCCGCGTAATCCAGAACGATCCGCTCCGCCGGAATCCCCCGGGCCACCAACGCCGCCCTCATCGCCGTCGGTTCATCATAGTCCACCCGCGAATTGTCCCCGCTCACCAGCAGGTGATCCACCCGGCCCGCCCGGAACACCGCAGCCGCACAGTCCATCCGATTCCTGAAATACCAGTTCTCCCGCCCATCCTTCAGCGTCGGCCCACAACCCAGCACCAGCCCCACCGGACGCTTCGGAACCCCCTCCACCGCGTAAACCCGATCTCCCATCCCCAGGATCCGTTGTCGCGCCACCCAGATCGCCAGCACCGATCCCAACGCCAGCAATACCCCCACCCGCACCATCCACCACCCCAACGCCCTCCCCGAAAAATTCCAGCGTCTTGTCATCGTCGGTTTCCCCTCTGCCCACCCTACCCGGACCCGCACCCCGTACAAGCTCGCCACCGCCCCGCTGTCTTGTGTTCCTCGCCCCCTTCAATGTCTGAACCCTCCCGGGATCGAGCCCAAGGAGGACGCCCGGAACACCCGGGGCAACGGCAGATCGGAACCGGCTGCCGTCAGCTCCGTCGCTCACACCCATTCCTGTCGCCTTCGTGTCTCCACGCATCCGCGCTGTACTCCCGCCCAATCCCCGGACTTTTCCTTCCCCCACGACTTCAGCATCTTCCCGACATGATTCCCCCTCGGACAGGTCGCTTCATGCTTTGGATGGGTGCTGCCCTTTCCCTGCTTCCAATCCGGGCCACCGAAACCGCTCCTCCCTTCTCACTGGTCGTGCCGGCCGGCATCGGAGGTCAGGAAGGCAACTCGGTGGCCATCGATTCCAACGGCAACATCCATCTCGTCGGCCAGTATCAGGGCAACGCCACCATTGCCGGCACCGAACTCCCGTCCCGCGGTGCCCAGGACTATTTCCTCGCCAGCTTCACCTCCATCGGCACCCCCCGATGGGCCGTTGGCGCCGGCACCTCCGGCTCCGACTACGGCACCAGCGTCAAGGTCGCCGCCAATGGCGACCTCCTCATCGCCGCCAGCCTCTTCACTCCCATCGAGTTTCACGGCACTACCCTCACCGGCCCCGGCGGAAGGGACGCCGTGGTCGCCCGGATCAGCAGTTCAGGTGCCTTGATCTGGGCCCGGGCCGTGGGCAGCACCGGCAACGATGAAGGCGACGAGGTCGCCGAGGATTCCCAGGGCAACATCCTGCTCATCGGACGTGTCAGCGGCCCCGCTTCCGTCGGTTCCGACTCCATCGGCACTGCCGGCCGAACCCGGATCTTTCTCGCACGCTTCACCTCCGCCGGCCAACCCGTCTGGGCCACCAACGTCTCCTCCGAATCCGTCGGAGCCGGCAGCGGCGTCGCCGTGGATCCCAACGACAACATCCTCGTCACCGGCCAGGACACCCTTAACGGCACCCGCCATATCCTCGTCGCAAAGTACGCTCCCAACGGTCAACGCCTCTGGGTCGCCACCCATGACGGAAACTCGTCGTCTCTCGGGACCGGCATCCGCTCCGATGCCCAGGGCAATGTCTATGCCTGCGGCACCTATTCCGGCGAAGGCATCACCATCGGCTCCACCACCCTCGACAATCCCAACTTCGCCCTGCGCGGATTCCTCGCCCGCTATTCCCCCGAGGGTTCCCCGGTCTGGGCACGTCGGGTCGGCGGTCGGGCCTATCGCCTCGCCGTCGCCCCGGACGGCACGAGCTACACCTGCGGCTTCTTCCTCGGCACCTCGGGAAACTTCAACGATGTGTCCCTCGTCAACCGCGGTTCACAGGACGCCTTCGTTACCCAGCACGATCCCCTCGGCAATCTCGTCTGGGTGAAACAGGCCGGATCCGAATCCGGCGACATCCTTCGCAACATCACACTGGCCCCGGACGGCAATGTGTTCGTCAGCGGCGAAGGCGATGCCCCCGCGTTCGATCTTCCTCCCTTCACCCTGACGGGTCGCGTGGCCGTCGGTCGTCTCGAAGTAAGTTCCCTACCTCCCACACCATCCCTGTCCCTCGTCCGCTCGGGCTCCGATCTCCTCCTTTCCTGGCCCTCATCCGAAGCCGGTTACGTCGTCGAAACGACCGCCGATCTTGCCCAACCCTTCTCCAGCCCCGCCAACCCGCTCGTCCCCGTCGACGGTCAACCCAACACCTTCCGCCTGCCCACACCCGTCGGCGATCTCTTCATCCGCATCCGCAAACCGTGACCCACACCATCCCGGCATTGTACCAATCCCCATTCCCCATAACATCGGCCCACACACCGTGAATCCCATCCCCTCCAGGCCCGCCACCGGCCACCGAATCCGCGCCCTCGCCCTGGTCGCCGCCCTCGCTCCCCTGTTCCTTCCCATCGCCCTCTCCCAACCCGCCCCCGGCATCCATCTCGCCGGTCGCGTCGCGCGCGATGCCGATCCGGGTGCCGTCCTGTTGACCGAACTCAACTGCACCGCCTGTCACGCCGACGACGATTCCCTTTCCGCAATGTTGCCCCGGCGCGGCGCCCCTGTACTTGGTACCGAAGGTCTCCGCCTCGAACCCGCCTGGCTCGCTTCCTGGCTGGAGAATCCCGTCCTCTCCAAGCCCGGCAATCCCATGCCCCATCTCCTCCATGGGCTCTCCAATGCCGACCGCGCCGGCACCGTCGATTCCCTCGTCCATTACCTCGTCTCCATCCAACCCCCGGGCGAACCCACCTTCGCCACCGCCGACCGCGCCCGACTCGACCAGGGCCGCGACCTCTTCCACAGCGTCGGTTGCGTCGCCTGTCACGTCCCCGCCGACCGCCCACCCGACATGCCGGTCGATACCTTCAATTCTGCCGTCGCCCGCGCCGTCCCCCTCGGCGATCTCGAACGGAAATATCCCGGGGGCGAACTCATCCGTTTCCTCAAGGATCCCGTGAAACATCGGCCCGGCGGTCGCATGCCCTCCCTGGCCCTCTCGGATTCCGAAGCCCGCGCCATCGCCACCTACCTCCTCCGCGCCCAGGCTCCCGCCCTCTCCGATCCCAACGCCCCGCTCGCCACCGTCCCCGGCCTCAAATGGGAATACTTCGAGGGACGCACCGGCCGCACCGCCGATCTCGATGACGGCCGCAAACCCGTCGCCACCGGCGAGTCCGATGAACTCGCCATCAACATGGCCCGGCGCGAAGGCGACTTCGCCGTGCGGTTCACAGGCGCCATCGAGATCCCTGCCGACGGCGAATACACCTTCTGGATCACCAGCGACGACGGCGCGACCCTCGACATCGGCGGCAAGCGCGTGGTCGACAACGACGGCGAACACGCTCCCCAGGAACGCAGCGGCAAGCTCCGCCTCACCCGCGGTCCCCATTCCATCGACCTCCGCTTCTTCCAGAACGGCGGCGGCTGGGAGTTCAAGGCCCGCTGGGCCGGCCCAGGCTTCGACACCCAACCCATCCCCGGCTCCGCCCTCAAACACTACGGCCAACCCATGCTGCCCATCGGGCGCTCCGGGTTCACCGTCGATCCCGCACGCGCCGCCACCGGCCGTACCCGCTTCGCCGAACTCAATTGCGTCGCCTGTCACCAGGTCTCCGATCCGGCCGGCCCCCATTCGCCCCGCACCGCCAAATCCCTCAAGGCCGTCGCCGCCAATCCCACCCAGGGTTGCCTCGCCGACCGCGTTCCTTCAGCCCTTCCCCAGTTCCACCTCGCCCCCGCCCAACGCGCCGCCCTCCGCAAGACCCTCAACTCCATCGCCCGAAATACCCTCCCCTCCGATCCCGCCTCGCGCGTCGCCCTGTCCCTCTCCCAACTCGGCTGTCTCGCCTGCCACCAACGCGACGGCGTCGGCGGCCCCGGTGAACTCGGCACCGACGGCTGGTTCAGGATCCTCGGCGAAGCCGATCTCGGCGATGAAGGCCGCATCCCGCCCCATCTCGAAAAGGTCGGCGGAAAACTCCGACGCGAATGGCTCGTGAAACTCCTCAACGAAGGCACCCGCGTCCGCCCCTACATGGCCACCCGCATGCCCCTCTTCGGCGCCCACAACATCGGCCATCTCCCCGCCGCCCTCGAATCCGCCGATGTCTCCCCGCAGGCCCTCGCCGAACCCACCCTTTCCGAACGCGACGCCAAGTACGGACGCAAACTCGTCGGTCGCGATGGCCTCAGTTGCGTCGCCTGTCACACCTTCAGCACGTTCGGTTCCCTCGGCATTCCCGCCCTCGGCCTCGATCACATGCACGAACGCCTGCGTTGGGACTGGTTCCGACGTTATCTCCCCGATCCCGCCGCGCTCCGGCCCGGCACCCGCATGCCCAGCTTCTGGCCCGAAGGTCGCGCCGCCAACGCCGAGATCCTCGACGGCGATCCCAACGCCCAGATCCAGTCCATCTGGGCCTGGATGGCCGCCGGTCCCAAGGCAGATGTCCCCGCCGGACTCATCCGCTCCAAACAGGAAATCGCCGTCGGCGATGAAGCCGTCATCTACCGCAATTTCATCGAGGGCGCCGGCTCCCGCGCCATCGCCGTCGGTTATCCCGAACACGCCAACCTCGCCTTCGACGCCAATCAGATGCGTCTCGCCCTGCTCTGGCAGGGCGCCTTCATCGACATGTCCCGCCATAGCACCGATCGCGGCGTCGGATTCGAACCCCCCCTCGGCGACAATGTCGTCCGTCTCCCCGACGGCCCGCCCTTCGCCTCCCTTCCCTCCGCCTCCGCCCCCTGGCCCAAACCCGCCGGTCGCTCCGCCGACTACCAGTTCCTCGGCTATGTCCTCGATGACATCCGCCGCCCCACGTTCCGGTACCGCTTCAAATCCCTCACCGTCGAAGACTTCTTCCTGCCCAAGGCCATCGACGTCGACATCTCCCTCACCCGCATCCTGCAGTTCAAGGGGACGCCTCCTCCCGACCAGATCTGGTTCCGCGTCGCCGTGGGCAACATCCAGGCCGGGCCCGACGAAACCTTCATCCTCGATGGCAAGGTCCGGTTCCGCTTTCCCGGCAGCCAACCCGTCGTGGTCGGCAATGAACTCCGCGTCCCCATAAAGGCCCCCGGCCAGATCATCCAGGAGATCACCTGGTAATCCCCACTCCATTTCCCCAAGGAACACCTCCCATGACGCTCCCCCTCCTCCAACGCCTCGCCGGCTGCCTCTTCGCCGGTCTCCTCATCACCTCCGCCACGGCCGCCACCGTCGCCGAACAGGAAAACGAGTTCTACAAACTCATCACCATCCCCATCCCCGATGGCATCGTCCTCGAAGCCGGCGCCATCCAGTACTTCGACAAGGATCGTCTCGCCGTCTCCACCCGGCTCGGTGACATCTGGTTCATCGACGGCGCTCTCGCACCGGATCCCAAGCCGGACACCGTCCGGTTCACCCCCTTCGCCCAGGGCCTCCACGAAGTCCTCGGCATCACCACCCGGGGCGATGGCTGGTTCTATGCCACCCAACGCGGCGAGATCACCCGACTCCGCGACACCAACGGCGACGACCGCGCTGATCTCTTCGAGACCCATTCCGATGGCTGGGGCATCACCGGCGATTATCACGAGTACGCCTTCGGCTCGAAGTTCGATCGCGAGGGCAACATCTGGGTCGTCCTTTGCCTGACCGGTTCCTTCACCAGCGAAACCGAGTTCCGCGGCTGGGGCCTCAAGGTCGGGCCCGACGGCAAGGCCGTTCCCATCGTGTCCGGCATCCGTTCCCCGGGCGGCATCGCCACCAATCATCTCGGCGACATGTTCTATACCGACAACCAGGGTCCCTGGAACGGCACCTGTTGGCTCAAACACCTCAAGCCCGGGGGCTTCGTCGGCAATCCCACCGGCAACAAATGGTACAACCTCGCCCCCAACCTCGGCCCACGCCCCGTCGAACCCGTCTCCAACAGCCGCGTCGCCACCGAATGGCCCAAAATCAAGGAGTTCGTCCCCCCAGCCGTCGGCTTCCCCTACGGAAAGATGGGCCAGAGCGCCAGCGGCATCCTCAACGACGGTTCCAACGGCCGTTTCGGTCCCTTCGCCAATCAACTGTTCGTCGCCGACCAGACCTGGAGCACCGTCATGCGCGTCTGCCTGGAACAGGTCGACGGCACCTATCAGGGCGCCTGCATTCCCTTCCGCGAAGGTCTCGCTTCCGGCTCCCTCAGCCTCGAACAGGCCCCCGATGGCTCCATGTTCGTCGGCGGCTCGGACCGCGGATGGGGCGCCCGTGGCGGCAAACCCTTCGCCCTCCAACGCCTCGTCTGGACCGGCAAGACCCCCTTCGAAATCCACGAGATCCACTCACGCTCCGATGGCTTCGAACTCACCTTCACCGAACCCCTCGATCCCGCTTCCGCCATTCCCTCGGCCGTCACCGCCGAAAACTATACCTACCTTTACCGCGCCGATTACGGCTCCCCTGAAGTCGACAAGGGCAAGCCCGCCATCCATGGGTTGACCGTCTCTCCCGACGGCAAATCCCTCCGCCTCCGCATGGATCTCGTCGAGGGTCACATCCACGAACTCAAGTTCCCCGGCCTGCGCAACAAGGCCGGTCAACCCCTCCTGCACCCCTCCGCCTACTTCACCCTCAACGTGATCCCCGCCACCCGCTGAGCCACCAGGCAGGCGCACCCTCTTCCAACCCCAAACCCACCCCGTGCTCTGGGATCCTATGGCTCCCACAAGTCCCACAGGTCCCACACCCCCCTCAGGAAAGCGCCATCCAGGCCCCAGCGCCCACGATCAATCCACCCACTATCCGCAACGCCCCCTCGCGCCGGATCCTCAACGCCAGTTCACCGGCTCCCAGGCCGGTCAGGTGCAGCCCCAGGGTCATCGCCATGAATCCCACGCCATAGCCGAGCGCGGAACCCTGCGACGCCACCTCAGCGCCGTGCGAATGGCCGTGGGCCAGTGCGAAAACCGCCGTCAGCACTCCGCCCACCACCAACGGAATCCGCGCCGCCAACGCCAGCATCAGTCCCAGCACCAGCACCGAGGCCAACACCGTCGACTCCACCAGCGGAACCTTCACCCCTGCCGCCCCCAAGGCCCCACCCACTCCCATCATCACCACAAAACTCAACGGCAGGATCCAGCGCGCTCGTCCCCCCATCTGCGCACCCCACACACCCACCGCCAACATCGCCGCCAGATGATCCAGCCCCGCCAACGGATGCAGCATCCCCGCCGCCACACCCTGGACCTCTTCATGCCCCGGATGCGCCTGCGCCATCATCGGGAAAACCAGGGCGGCCACGAGGGCAGCCATTCGATACGAACGGGAAGTGAAGGATGTCATGACAGTGTGTAGCGCCAGTTGGCCCCGATCAGTGTCGGATGAACCCGGTCGGAGCCCAGCTCCAACGCCTCACGCCGACACCTCGGATCGCCGCCAACGAGGTAACGCGACCCCGACCCCGCCACGCAAGCCGCGAAACCATCCCCACCGCCCCGTAGCCGTCGAGGTAACGAGACTCCATCCACCCTTCTCCCCCGTAGAAGTCTAGGTTACGAGACTCTGATCCTTTCCCATTCACACGCGACCGGCGGCCCGCCAATGCTCCGTCCATGATTTCCCACGCCATCGTTTCAGCCGTGTCGGCGGCCCTGCTCTTCCTTGCATGCCCAGCGCAGGAACTCGTTTTCCTTCCGGCTTCGGACTCCGCATCCCTGCTCCGTCAACCCGACGATTTCACCCGACGCCTGAGTTCCTTCGACCGGGCAGCCCGGATGCAGACCAACGGTCCGGTGGATGACCCGGCATTTCGCGATTTCACCGCGGCCGCCGCCCTCGACTGGACGGAAGCCCAGCGGCAACGGATCACCACCGCCTACGATTCGCTCCGGCCCGAACTGATCCGCCTCAAGGTCCCTGTCCCAGAACGGCTCCGCTTGATCCGCACCTCGGGACGCGAGGAAGGGGAAGCCGCGTACACCCGGGCGGACGCAATCATCCTTCCCACATCGAAGTTGCACGGGGCAGAGGCCGCGCTGCCCGGACTCCTCGCCCACGAACTGTTCCACGTGATCTCCAGGGCCAATCCGGCGCTTCGCGATCGACTGTATCACATCATCGGATTTGAACCCTGCGGAGAGGTGAAACATCCGACCCGGCTCCAGGACCGTCGCCTCACCAACCCGGACGCGCCGATCAACGCCCACGCCATCGAGGTGACGGTGGACCGCGCCAAGGTCTGGGCGGTGCCGATCCTCTACGCCAACACCGCCGTCTATGACCCGGCGCGAAGCAAAACCTTCTTCGACCACCTCACCTTCGAGTTTCTGCTCGTCGAACTCCTGCCCAATGGCGGACATCGAGCTCACGGGGACGGACTCCGGTTGGTGGCACCCGACAAGGCGCAGGGCTTTCAGGACAAGATCGGACGCAACACCGGCTATGTGATCCACCCCGAGGAGATCTGCGCCGACAACTTCATGCTGTTGCTGACCGGGGTGACGACCGCAAAGACACCGGGAATCCTCGAAAGGATGAGGGTCGAGCTGTCGCGGTAGATTCAGGCCCTCCCTTCCCGCTTCCCCGCACTTGGCGTCGCCCACCATTTCCCTACACCCTCACTCCATGAAGCCGTCCCCCCGTTACCTTGCCGCCATCGCGCTCGTCGCAGGCAGCCTCCACGCCGCCGATGCCCTGGTCCCCACCTCGATGCTGTCGGTCTCCGATCCCGATCTCGAAGTCACCGTCTGGGCATCCACTCCCATGCTTCATAACCCAACCAACTTCGACTTCGACCAGGACGGTCGCATCTGGGTCGCCGAAGGCGTCAATTATCGCGGTCATTCCAAACGCCAACCCGAAGGCGACCGCATCGTGATCCTCGAAGACACCGATGGCGACGGTATCGCTGACTCCCGGAGCGTCTTCGTCCAGGAACCCGGTCTCCAGGCCCCGCTCGGTCTCGCCGTCATCGACAACCGCATCGTCGTCTCCGCCGCGCCCGATCTCATCGTCTACACCGATGTCAATCGGGACCGGAAGTTCGACCCGGCCGTCGACAAGCGCGAGGTGCTCCTCACCGGGTTCAACGGTCGTCAGCACGATCACAGCATCCACTCCGTCACCGTCGGTCCCAATGGCCAATGGTACTGGAACGCCGGCAACTGCGGCGCCCTCTTCACCGATCGCTCCGGCAAGACCTTCCGGATCGGCAGCGCCTATGGCGATGGCGGTCGCGATCCCCTCTTCAACGCCACCCAGATCGCCGGCCAGACCAGCGACGACGGCCATGTCTGGATCGGGGGTTTCGCCGCCCGCATGAATCCCGACGGCTCCGGTGTCCGCATCATCGGCCACAACTTCCGCAACAGTTACGAACAGACCGTCACCTCCCACGGCGACGTCTTCCAGAACGACAACGATGATCCCCCCGCGTGTCGCACCACGTTCCTCCTCGAGTACGGCAATGCCGGCTTCTGTTCCTTCGACGGCAAACGTTCCTGGGGCGCCGACCGTCGGCCCGGCCAGTCCGTTCCCACCTCCCAATGGCGTCAGGAAGATCCCGGCACCATGCCCTCCGGCGATGTCTATGGAGGCGGATCACCCACCGGGATCGCCTTCTATGAGGACGGCGCGCTTCCCAAGAAATACCGCGGCCTGTTGCTGAGCTGTGAGCCCGGCCGGAACACGGTGTTCGGTTACCTGCCCAAACCCGAGGGCGCCGGATTCAAACTCGAACGTTTCGACTTCCTCACCAGCAACAAGGAGGGCGAGTTCGCCGGCACCGACTTCAAGGGTGGCCGCAACGAAACCCGCGACCTGAAAACCATGTTCCGCCCCAGCGACGTCGGCGTCGGCGCCGATGGCGCCATCTATGTCGCCGATTGGTTCGATGCCCGGGTCGGGGGCCATGCCGACTGGGACGAAACCACCTCCGGCACCATCTACCGCATCGCTCCCAAGGGTTTCAAACCGCGCCTCGCCAAGGCGGATTTCTCCAGCGTCAATGGCGCCATCGCCGGTCTGAAGAGCCCGGCCGTCAATGTCCGCGGCACCGCCCAGGAAGCCCTCCGCAAACACGGCACGAAAGCCGTCAGCGCCGTCAACCGCCTGCTCAAGGACGAGAATCCCTACGTCCAGGCCCGCGCCGTCTGGATGCTCGCCGATCTCACCGGCAACAAGAAGAAGGAGATCGATCGCCTCCTCGAATCGAAGGATCCCAACATCCGCCTCGTCGCCTTCCGCGCCGCCAGATCGCTTATTGAGAGTTCCCCGGACGGCACCGACGCCTTCGTCCTCGGTTGGCTCAACAAACTCGCCACCTCGGATCCCTCCCCCGCCATCCGACGCGAAGTCGCCCTCTTCCTCCGCGACATCCCCGCCGCCAAGGCCAATCCCATCCTCCTCTCCCTCGCCCGTCACTTCGACGGACAGGATCGTACCTATCTCGAAGCCTGGGGCACCGGCGCCAAGGGCAAGGAATCCGAGCTCTACGACCTCATCAAACCCGCCCTCGGCCACACCGATCCACTCCGCTGGTCCGACAGCTTCGCCTGGCTTGCCTGGCGATTGCACCCCGCCCAGAGCGTCTCGGATTTCAGGACCCGCGCCCTTTCCACCACCCTCGATGACGCCGCCCGCAAACGCGCGTTGACCGCCATCGGCTACAACGCCACCCAGACCGCCGCCGAAGCCGTCCTCGAAATCGCCGCCACCGCCACCGGCACCGTCAAGGCCGAGGCCATCTGGTGGTTGCTCAACCGCAAGGATTCTTCCTGGAAGGATTTTGGCATCAACGCCGCCCTCAAGGCCCGCGGCATCTACGATCCCGATACCGTCGAACTCACCGAAGCTGTCGTCCCCGCCCCTGAATCACCGAAGTTCAACACCAGCACCGTCCTCGCCCTCACCGGCGATGCCCAACGCGGCGCCGAGAAGTTCCAGTCCGTCTGCGCCAGTTGTCATCGCGCCGGTGATCTCGGCACCGAGTACGCCCCCAACCTCACCGGCTGGGCCCGACGCCAGACCACCGAAGTCCTCTACAATTCCATCATCAATCCCGGCGCCGACATCGCCCAGGGCTTCAACGGCACCCAGCTCAAGCTCAAGGACGGCAGCGAAATCCACGGCCTCGTCCTGTCCGAAGGCGATCCCGTCATCGTCCAATCCGCCGGCGGCCTCACCCAGACCGTGCCCAAGAACCGCATCGCCGAACGCAAGGGCCTCGGCCGTTCCCTCATGCTGAGCGCCGATCAACTCGGCCTCCAACCCCAGGACATCGCCGACATCGGCGCCTGGCTCCGGACCCGGTGAGCCCCGGGCTCGGAATTGACAGGGATGGCCTGCGGGAATCATGGTGAGCACATTGTGAGTACAAAAGTCCTCCCCAAGCCGATCAAGGTTCGCCGGGACAAATCCTCCCGGATCAATCTGCGGGTCGATGCCACCGTAAAGGCGACCCTCATGCAGGCGGCCCGACTTCAGCAGGTCAAACTCACCGACTTCATGCTCAATTCCTCAAAGGCTGCCGCAGAAGTCGCCCTCGGAGATCGAACCCGGTTTGTCTTGTCGCCAGAGGATTGGCGGGAGTTCAACAAGGCTCTGGAGGCGCCACCCCGCAGCCTGGAAGGACTTCGCAAACTCTTCGCAGGCACCCCCGTGTTCAAGTCCGCATGAGCTTCTCGGCACCTGCCGCGATCACCGCGCAACATCAGGTCGAGCACTTCGAAAGCGGCAGTGATTCCCTCAACCTGTATCTCAAACGATACGCCCTGACGAACCACGCGTCTGGAAGCGCCCGAACCTTCGTCACCTGCCTCGCCGGGACCCTTTCTGTCGCGGGCTACTACGCCCTCGCCGCCGGCGCGGTGGAGATCGGGCAGGTCACGGCCCGTGTCGCAAAGGGGCTTCCGAAGCATCCAGTACCGGTCGTTCTCCTGGCCCGTCTGGCGGTGGACAAACAACATCAAGGCCGCGGACTGGGAAGATCACTGCTCCAGGATGCGTTGACCCGATGCCTCGCCGTCGCCGACCGGATCGGGGTACGGGCGGTCCTGGTCCATGCGAAGGACTCCAGCGCCGCAGCGTTCTACTCCAGGTATGGGTTCACTCCTTCTCCAACCGACCCACTGCACCTCATGCTCCTGATCAAGGACCTTCGCGCCACACTGGGCGAATCCTGACCCCTATTCCACGTAGAGAAACTCGTTCGCGCTCAGCAATGCCTGACACAGGTTCACCAGCGCCTGACGTTCAGCCGAAGGCTTCGCCGGACCTTCCTTCTTCGCCGCCTCATCCGTCACCGGTTTCTCCAGCGCCACCAGATGCCTGACCTGCCGTTCCAAAAACGCCGTCGCCTCAGCCAGTTCCTCCGCACTGGGTGAACGTTGGAACGCCAGTCGCCACGCCCGTCCGATCCGCTGCGTCCGCTCCATTCCCCCCTCCGCCTCCACCCGCGCGGCAAAGCGCGCCGCCTGATCCAGCAGGAACGGACTGTTCATCAGCATCAGGGACTGCGTCGCCACCGTGCTGTTCTGCCGCCGTTCACAGTTCACTTCCATCACCGGCGCATCGAACGCGTGCAACATCGCCAACGGTCGACTCCGCCGGACCTGGATATAGATCGAGCGCCTGTATTCCGCCCCGTTGAGCGACGTCTCCACCGGCATCTTGTTGTCGCCGGTCGTCTTGTCCTCACCCACCACGATCTGTCCATATACATCCGGGCGGACCGGCACCGGCGGTCCATACATCCGGTCATACAACGCCCCGCTCACCCACAACATCGCGTCCCGGATGACTTCGGCATCCAACCGCTGAACCGGTTTGCGCCAGTACAGCCGGTTCTCCGGGTCGCTCGATTCCTGTTTCTCATCCCGCAACGAGGACTGCCGATACGCGGTCGAGGTCAGGATCAACCGATGCAACCGCTTCAACTTCCAACCCCCTCGCATGAAGTCATCCGCCAACCAATCGAGCAGTTCCGGATGCGACGGCTTCTCGCCCATGGTTCCAAAGTCCCCGGGCGTGTTCACCAGGCCACGGCCGAAGTGATGCATCCACACCCGGTTCACCAATACCCGGGCCACCAACGGATTCTTCCCACCCGTCAGCCATTGCCCAAACGCCAGCCGTCGTCCGCTCGTAGGCAGCTCCGGGTTGTCTGACGGAAATTCAACCGGCTTGCCATCCGCGCCCAACACACTGAGTCCACCCGGCTGAACCGTCTGACGCGGTTGCCGATGATCGCCCCGATGAAACACCTGGGTGACCGGTTGATGATCCGCTGGCTCGGTCAACACACTGATGAAATCCTCCACCGGCTTGGTCGCCCGGATCTCCCCGATCTTCGCGTCCATCGCCTTCAGATCCTCGGCCGCCTTCGGGTTGTACTGGTAGAGGACACCCGGATGGATGTTCACGCTGGGATGATCGGCGAGAAGCTTCTTCTGTTCGTCGGTCCGCTGAGCCGCGGGCGTGTTCTGGGCGAGTCGCAACGGTTCCCGCAATGCCTCGTCAAACTTCTCCAGATGCTTCGACAACGCCTCGGCAAGGTACTCCTTCTGTCGCGCCTCCTTCTCCACCGCGATCTTCTGCGCCTCGGCTTCAATCTCCGCTGACTTCTTCCGATCCTCCTCGGTGTACAACGACACCAGGCGTTGGGCCGGCGTGTGCCACTTCCTGAAATCATAGGCCGGCTCGAACACCGCCCGCAGCCGGTAGTAATCCGTGTGCAGGATCGGATCATACCGATGATCATGGCACTGCGCACAACCCACGCTCAGCCCCAGCAATGAGGTCGACACAATCTTCAGCGCGTCCGCCACCACCTGGTTCCTCACCGCATCCCGATCACTCAACGCATCCGTCGCCGAGCCATCCACACCCATCCGCAGGAATCCCGTTGCCACCAACAGATCCCGGGATTCTTCCCCGGCCAACGCCACCGACGACGCCGTCGCCTGGGTCGCCCGCGCCAGTTCATCTCCGGCAATCTGTTCCAATATGAATCGGTCAAATGCCTTGTCCGCATTGAACGAGCGGATGACGTAATCCCGATACTTATACGCATACGGCCGCGGCGGATCCGCATCGCTATACCCATCCGAATCGGCATAGCCCGCCACATCCAGCCAATGCCGACCCCAACGTTCCCCGTAATGCTTCGAATCCAACAACCGATCCACCAACCGCTCGTACGCATCCGGCGCGCCATCCCCCAGGAATGCTTCCGTCTCCTCCGGCGTCGGTGGCAGGCCGGTCAGATCGAAGCTCACCCGACGCAGCAGGGTCACCCGGTCGGCATCCCCTGAGAACCGCAGCCGCTTCTCCTTCAACGCCTCCACCAGGAAGGCATCCACCGGCGTCCGCACCCGGTCGCGGGTCCGGGCCTTCGGCACCTTCGGCTGCGTGATCGGTTGAAATGCCCAGAATGACCGCTCCTCCTCCGTGATCCCACCCGTGCCCGCCGGCAATTCCGTCGGCTCTGGCCGCGCCGTCTTCGCCCCGGTGGCAATCCAACTGCGGATCAATGCCACCTCCGCAGGCGTCAGCTTCTTTTCCCGCTTCGGCATCTCGCCGCTCTCCACCAATCTCAACAACCCGCTCTGCTCCGGCTCTCCCGGTACGATCGCCGACCCACTTTCACCTCCCGCCACCAGCAACCGCCGCAACCGGACATCCAACCCACCCTTCAACTGCTCGCCCTCGCCATGGCAGTCGAAACAATGCGCCTTGAGGATGGGCCGTATGTCCTTCTCGAACGTCGGATCCGAAGCAGCCCGACCCGCCGGCACCAGCCACAGGGCGAGGCCAATCCACGCCGCCCTCCCCCAACCCACACGCCTCTTCTTCATCGATGGCTTCATGCGTTGCGCAGGATTTCCTTCACCACCCGGCACGGCTTGCCATCCGTCAGATGCTGGCTCTGGCCGTTCTGGAAATAGGCAAGGTTCGCATGATCCATCCCGAACAGGTGCAGCACCGTCGCGTGGTAATCATTCGGGCTCACCGGATCCACCACCGCCTTGTGCCCGAACTCGTCGGTCTCGCCATAGGTCATCCCACCCTTGAATCCCCCGCCCGCCACCCAACTCGTGAATCCCTGGCCATTGTGATCGCGCCCCGCCTTCTCCGCCGGCCCATGATTTTCCGTCACCGGCAACCGCCCGATCTCACCTCCCCAATGCACGATCGTGGTGTCGAGCAGGCCCCGCGCCTTGAGATCCTTCACCAGCGCAGCCGAGGGCTGATCCGTCTTCCGACAACAGCTCGCGAGGTTGCTCTTGATGCCTTCGTGATTGTCCCAGATCTGGCCGTTCACAAAGAGCTGCACGAAACGCACCCCACGCTCCACCAACCGCCGCGCTATCAGGCAACGCGTCCCGTATTCCCGCGTCTCCGCCTGGTCCAATCCATACAACCTCTTCGTCGCCTCGCTCTCCCCCGAGATGTCCAATGCCTCCTTCGCCGCCGTCTGCATTCGCGCCGCCAGTTCATAACTCGCGATCCGCGCCTCCAGATCCGCTTCGCCCGGGTGTCGCGCCAGGTGTTCCCGGTTCAACCGGCCCAGGAACGCCAGGTTCTCGTCCTGCAACCACCCCTTCAGATGCGACGGGGGATCCAGGTTCAATATCCGCGGCTCAGCCGAACGCACCACCGTCCCCTGAAACAACGGGGGCATGAATCCATTCGACCAGTTCCTCACCCCGTCCACCGGATGCCCCCCCGGATCCGTCAACACCACATAGGCCGGCAGACTCTGACTCTCGGATCCCAACCCATACGTCAGCCACGAGCCCAGTGCCGGACGCCCCGGCTGCGCACGACCCGTGTTCATGAACCAGATCGACGGCTCATGCCCATTGATGTCCGTGTGCATGGAACGGATCACCGTCACGTCATCCACGATTTCCGCGAAATGCGGCAGCAACTCCGACACCGGTGTCCCGCTCTCGCCGTGCCGCCGGAACTCCCACGGACTTCCGAACAGCTTCTTGCTCGCCCGATCCACGAAACTGAACGTGATTTCCCCCTGATAATCCTGCCCGCTGCGCCGGGTCAGCTCCGGCTTCGGATCGAACAGGTCAATGTGGCTCGGCCCACCGTGCATGAAGAGCGAGATCATCGCCCGCGCCTGTGGCTGTCCGGCGGACGGCTTCGGCTTCAGGTCAAAGGCCTGCGGATTCCGCGGCACATTCGGTGGCGTCGCCAGCAACCGTTCCTCCCGCAACAGCCACGCCAACGCCACTCCCCCAACTCCCATCGCGTTGCGCGACAGAAACCGGCGACGGGACAGATTCCCCAACGCCTCGGATGCACTCGGCTGGAACTCTTTCATGGGATTCTACCGGCATCATGAACACGCCGTGGCCACGGGGGGAATCCAAGAAAACGGAGTCCGACGCGTCCTCCCATGGCCCGCCAAGCCCGGAAATCAACGCACCAACCTGAAGAACCGAACTGTCCGATCCGGCACCACCCTCAACGCTCCGGTACCGCTCTGGTCCAGCAAGTCCCACACACCCGTCACGGGATCCACCGTCCACTCCACACGCATTGTTCCCGGCGCATCCCATCGCAATTCCAGATCGCCCCCGGGCAGACCAACCAGGCGGACTTCAAACGGGGCGACCGAGGGAACCATCGCCGAACGGACCGTCGGGTCGCCCAGGAAGTTATACAGGGGGAACGAATCCTGCCCCAACGCCGTTCCCCTGGAATCAGACCACAAGGCGAGCAACACATCGCCGAATCGCGCATGGGGCCCGGCCTTTACCAGCATTCTCCCCAGGGCCTCGTTGATCCGGGTCACCTCCGAATTGATCGAGAATCCGGTTGAAGACCAGACTGCAATGGCACCCCCCTGGGTCGAACGCACCAGTGATTCACCCACGCAATCCGCCCCAGGAATCGCAAAGTGGGCTGCACCGCACGTCATCGCCACCACCCAGGGCGGCCCACCCGTCACCGGAAGCTGTGCGACATCCGAAATCGTCAGGTACGATCCCAAACGATCGCGGGCACCGTGCCCGAGATAGTTCAACAATCCGGGATAGGTCCGCAGCGCATCCATCAATCGTGAGCGGGTCCCCGCCAGGTCATTCCCGGCATTGAACACCTTCTGGACCGCGAATCCGTCCGCAAACGCGGGAACCAAGCGTTCGCTGTCCAACGGAAAGTTTCCCGCCACATCCGGCGAATCCGCCAGCAACACAACCCCCGAACCCGACGGCTGCGCCTCATGCAGTCGACGCTTGGCCACCCAGTTGAGCACCTCGGTCTCCGAACGCACCGTCAGTCTCCCCACCACCACCTCCGGCAATCCATCCCCGTCCAGGTCGCCAAGCACCGCATCCGAGGGGACCCGCCCAAACGACGTCTGCACCACCATCGGCGGAATCACCTGATCCACTCCGCCCGATTGCCCCCTGAAATCCACCGTGCCGTCGCCCACAAGGGTCACATACCGCGGTTTGACAGCCCATCCCCGGGTGATTTTGAGATAGTCTCGGATCAGCGACGCCTCCCATTGCCCGCTGCCGAGGTCGTCCCTCAAATCTTCCATCAACACCAATCGACTCCGCAGTCCGGAGTCCAGCTGGGTCTGCACCACTTCTCCAGCCGCCACCCGAAACCGCTGTGGTGCCACCACGATGCTGTCCCATTCCTGTCCGGGATCCGCAATTCCAGAGGGCGATACCCCCCGCACCCCGCCCACCGGCAACGCCAGTTCCGCCGCGCTTACCACATAACGCCGCCCTGCCTCAGCCATCATCACGATCTCCCGCATCCCGCCCACCACCCAATCCTCATACCCGGTCAACCGCGCCGGCTCCCACGGCTGGGTAATGTCCCAGACCACCACATCCGCTGTCGCAGGTATCCGTATCCGATGATTCCCGGACTGGATCGGCTCGAAATGGATGGGGCCATTCAGTGCCGACAGGGCAACCGGTACGTCGATCCGAAGATTGTTCAGGTACACACCGCTGCCCCGCGTTCCCACACTGGTGAGCACCACACGGTTGGTCGCCGCCAACAGTGTCGCCGGAAGCCTCGCCTCCAGGGTCCGCCAGGCTTTTCCCTGCCAGGAATCCACCGCCACCAGCACTCCGTTCACCCTAAGCTCCATCCCATGCGCCAGCTCACTGTTGCTCATCAACTCCACCCGGAGCCGCGCATCCGAGCCCGGCACCCAATCCAACCCCAGCGGCAGGCTGTTGGTAATACTGCCAAACTGCGGATGCCCCGCCGACATCAGGGTCCACAACCAGAAATCCCTCTCCAGATCGCCGGGAATCGTGGAAACAAACACCTGATCCTGCTCAATCCACCGCGTCTCCCATCCCACCCCCAACTCCTCCCCGGACCCAACCGAAGCGTCCCTGACTGACAGCCCCCGTCCCACACCCCGTCCCAATTCCATCCACCATTCCCCAAAATAGGGACGCGCTGGCGCCGGTACATGGAACAGCAAGAGGTCCCGACGTCCACCCACCTGCATCGGCAGCGATGTCCCCCGGTTGATCAACTGCCATTGCCCAGCCTCCACCTCCCTCACCAGATCTGCCGCTGGAATCCCCAGATGCCCCGCCACAGCCGAAAGCGACACCGCATGCACGCCTGCTGCCCGGGTCGACCACTGAGCCCGGGCGCCCATGCCGCCCCCCGCCAGATCCGCTGAACGTTTCCTGACTTCCCCCAGTTGCGGCAGCGGCGTCAGGAATGGACCCAGAACCACCTCATCTCCCCGCTCATTCCTCCCCATCAACACATG
This sequence comes from Verrucomicrobia bacterium UBA6176, assembly GCA_002422905.1. Lineage (GTDB taxonomy): Bacteria > Verrucomicrobiota > Verrucomicrobiia > Limisphaerales > UBA9464 > UBA6176. Next base: position 35,471 of record DITU01000066.1, on the reverse strand, counting down.
TCCACGGGAAGCATCCTCATACCCGATGTCCATTCCTTCGCCTTCCACCACTCCCGTCGGCCATGTCCGCACCAAAACCGGCCCACCCTCGGACTCCAGACGCAAGAGCTCGATCGTGACACCTTCCTCGAAGCCCTCCACAAACCAATGGTAACCGACACCGCCCCCCTCCTGCCGCTCACTCCGCCAACCGGCCTGGGGTCCCGATGCCAGAACAAATCCCGGCAAGAACCACAACAGGAACAGCGATCGAAACAGGCTCGAAATCTCTGACATTCAGTCCTTCGCCCTCTGGAATCGATGCCACATCAATCCGCCTGCCAGCATCAGCATCAATGCCCCTCCTGCCAGCGTTCCCGCTTCGGGAACGAAATAGGTGTAGGTCACCGACATCATCGTCACCATCCGATAACCCGACCACCCTGCCACCGAGTAGATCTTGGGATTGTTGATGAACGTGTAGGGCGAATTCACGTTCAGCACATCCGTGTCATTGTGGAAGCCGTCGATGAGGTCAGGGTTCAAGGCAGCCGTCACCTGCAGGGGAAGTGTTCCGGTTCCCTGATGTAGCTGGGCATTCGCACCAATGTTCAATTCCATCAATTCGCCCGACAACACCCCGTTCTCCGGAACATTCAACAGGGCATTCAAAGTCTCTGCGGTTCTCCCCTCGTGATTGTTCTGCGGAAGCAATGTCTGCGGAGCCCCACCAGGTACGGTGTATTGAAACGTCGATCCCACCCGCAGGATGAAGTCGGTGTCGGCCAACGTCGATGAGGTGACGGCATGGACCGACTCCAGGCGTGCCGTTATCTCGTACCGGACAGCCATCACGACGCCGTACGTCCCCGCCAATTGGGGAACATTCCACGTCCCATTGATCGTCGGAGGCGAGTTTGGCGGGGCATAGATGAACCCGGTATCAAACACGGTGTCGCTGATGCTCTGAAAGGTGATCTCCTCAACCTGAGCACTCACCCCCAGCGCCAATCCAGCCCCCGCGGCGACCCCTGCCATCCGACCGAACCTGATTCCAATATTGCTTTTCATACCAATCAATTCCTTACAACCCAGGTTTCAGTCTTAGTGTTTGACAGCTCGGAAGAATCGTTGTCCTTCCGTGGGCCCTGGCTCACTGAATCGCAGGCGTCCCTGTGCATCCGCGGTGACAATTCCCTGAACCTCCCAAGGCCCAATCACCGGATCTGTTGTCGTCTCGATCTCATAGGTCCCACCCGGGTCACCGTTGAATTGGATGGCCAAACCACCCGCATCCAGGCTCACCGATGCGACCTCCAACAGGGATCCCACCAGCACCTTGAACGGTCCGTAGCTGAGTCGTCGGCCACTCAACTCCAGTTCAATCAATCGGTACGTGGCTTCCAACCCCGTGAATCCCTCGTCATCCGTCGAATACACCGCCCCCTCCGGCCGGTTCAGCGCCGGGATGAACGCCTCGTTCACCAGAATCCATCCGCCCGTGGCCGGCTCAAGACGTTCAACATCAAACCCGGCCGTGCCGTCTTCCATCACCGTGCGCCATTCAACCCGCACCACGTCGCCCACCAGGAACCCTCGGACATAATCCAGGGTCACCGCTGTCGGGGTATCCAACGGACGGAATCCAAAGTCCAGGTTGGCCGCCGTCGTTTCATCCGATGCCGGGCTCTGCGGCGTCAGATCCACCACCCCACGGCTCGGATTCGCCACCACCAGGATCCCATTGATCCCCAGGTTGTCGTCGTCATCCGAGTCGAGGAAATCGCTCCCACCCTGATTCGCCAGGCTTGGCACCGTTCCCGCCGGGTAATCCAGCTTGGCGATGCTGACCTCAAAGGTGGGCTGGGATCCGCCGCCACCCGAGTTGTAGTTCTCATCCAACAACAGGTTGCGGAAGCCGTACCAACCGACCTCCACACCCGGTGTCGTCGGGTCATCCCCACTGATGGTGACCAACTCCGTCACAGATCCATCCGGCCATCGGATGTCCAGAATGATCCTGACACCATTCAGTCCCGGCTCTCCAATGTCCTGGATGCCGTCCTTGTCGGTGTCGGACCACACGAAGTTGCCCAGGGACGCACTGTCGCTGAAGTAACCGAAGTCGGCAGTGGTGTCCGTTGCACCACCCGTCACCGTCACAGTGTACGGATCGAGCTGGCTGTTGTTGTCGTCACCCGGATTCGTCCCGTTGCTCTTCCACAGCCCGTTCAACACGTTGGCCGTATCCGTCACATCCACCGTATAGGTGCCGTTCGGCAGACCCGTGAAGCTGTAGTTCCCGGAGACATCGGTGGTGGTCGTGCCCACCACATTCCCATCCACATCCTTCAGCACCACCGTCACCCCGGCATAACGACCCGTCTCGCCACCCACCAGGGTTCCATCCGCATTCAGATCGTTCCAGATCGTGCCACTGATGATGTTCGGCGTGCCTGCGGTGTATCCGAAGTCCTGCAACAGGTTGATTTCCCCAGCAATCAGCGTCACCGCGGACTCACTGTCGCCTCCAAGGTCCGGATCCACCGAGTTGGTCAATCCCACGCCGCCATTCGGCAGCGTCGTTGCATCGACCCGCACCACATAGGTCTCGGGAGCAAGTCCGGCGAACCAGTAATTGCCATTGGCATCGGTCACCGTGGTCGCCAGCAACGTCGTGCCCAGACTGTCGTACAACCAGACCGTCACCCCTTCCAATCCTTCGCCCGGGTCGACTGCGTTGTTGCCATCCCGATCCAGGAAGATCGCATCCCCAATCAACCCGGTGGTCGTCGTCTGGCCCGGTGCCGTGTATCCGAAGTCCTGCAACAGATCGCCCGCCGCAGTCAGATCCGTAACCGCGCTGATGTTGGCCGTGCCCAACCCGTTGCTGTCATACGTCTGCACCAGACCGGTCAACACACCCGCCGTGTCATTGAGCCACACCAGGTAATCATCCGTGCCCAAGCCATCCGTCACCGGCACACCCGTGAACAGGTAGGCGCCAGTCGCATCCGTCACGGTGGTGGCAATGATCGGTTCACCCGCATCCCACAAGCCATTGCCGTTCAAATCCCGGATCAAAGCGGTCGTCACACCCGGAATGCCCGCCTCCCCGGCGTCCTTCACCCCGTCCGCATCGGCATCGAACCACACCAGATCACCGATGCTGGCACCATTGCCCGCGTCGGGTTGATACCCGAAGTCGGCGTTCACATAGACATCGCCCGGAGCCAGCACGATCGGGAACGTTGTCCGGTTGTCGAGCACGCCGTCCGGATCGCCCGTGGGGGCGTATCCGGTGGGGGCAGTGCCACCATTGATCACCACCACGTAGATTCCGGAGGGCAGTTCATCGAAGATATAACCGCCATCCGCAGCCGTCGTGGTGGTTCCGTAAACCTGGTTGGCGACACCATCGCCCAACCCGTCAAACAACAAGGTGACCTGGACACCGCCCAGACCCGGTTCTCCCGGATCCTGGACACCATCCCCATCGGCATCAATCCACACCCGGTCACCGATGGCACCCAAGCCCTGGTTGCCGGTGATGTCACCGGTGGGGCTCCAATTGTAGCCGAAATCGGCATCAAGGCGGTTCACACCGAACACAAGCACAACTTCGGTCTGATGCGGAGTCACCACACCATCGAGGTCATGGGTTGGATTGGCCGCCAGGCCCGTGGGCAGACTGGTGGTCGAGATCCTGACCGTGTAGGTGCCCTCGTTGAGATAAGGGAAATGGTAATAGCCGTTGGCGTCCGTGACCGTTGTTCCCAGCAACACCAGACCGTCGGCGTCGTACAATTGCACAAGGACATTCCCAATGCCTGACTCCCCGGCATTCTGGATTCCGTCACCGTCCTCATCCAACCACACGTAATCCCCCAGCGACTGGGTGGTGACCCCGTCGAGCAGGAAGTCCCGGGTGTCCACATCGGCATTGACCAACGTCAGCTGGATCAGGTTGGTCCCATTCCCGTCTCCGTCCGCATCCGTCACATGATTCGCGCCGGTGGGAGTGGTGGTAGCAACCTGATAGCTGCCCGGAACCGCTCCCAGGAAGACATAGCTTCCGTCCGTTGCAGTCAGCATGGTTGCCAGTTCATTCCCGACCGAATCCAGCAACCGAACCGTTACACCGCCCAATCCGGGCTCGTTGTAGTCCAACGTACCATCCAACGCGGTATCCAGACGGACAGTTCCACGAATGGCATAGGTCTCCAGGTCATCCAGAAGGAAGTCACGCAGGTTGACGTCGTCATCGGTGACCGTGACATCAATCCGGTTGGCTCCGTTGCCGTTGCCATCCGCATCAGTCACATGGGTTGCGCTGGGCGGAGTCTGGGTGGTCACCCGATAGCTTCCAGGGACCATGTTCGGGAACACATAATAACCACTGACGTCCGTGACCGTGGTTTGAATGACGGTTCCATCCGCGTCACGCAGCTCCACCACCACGCCCAGGATGCCGGGTTCAGTGTAGTTCAGGATGCCGTCATCGATTGTGTCCTCGCGGACCGTGCCGCTGATCAGATGCGGGGGTACTCCCTCCAGCAGGAAGTCGCGCCCCGTCACATCCGCGTCGTTCAACACCACCGCGATCTTGTCCGGACCATTCCCATTGCCATCGGCATCCGTGACATTCGTGGCTCCACTCGGGGTTTGGAGCACCACCAGATAGGCGCCGTTGGGGTAGCCATTGAAGCTGTAGTCTCCGCCCGAATTGGTGATATCGGTTCCCACCAGTTCATTCGGGGTTCCGATCCCGTCCTCATTCAGGTCGCGATACAGGAACACTTTCACGCCACCCAGTACCGCATCACCCGGGTTGTCGATGCTGCCCAGATTGATCAGGTCATCCAGAACAGTGCCACTGATGTTGAACACTCCGAGATCATCGAACCCGAAGTCATAGGTCTGGTTGAACAGACCCTGCGTGACCGATGCGATCTCGCCCCCTGAATCGTCGGAGTCCAGATCCTCGCTGGTCACATCCTGCGGACTGGCAGTTCCCGGCAAAGTCGGGATGCCGATGGTATAGACCGGTTCACCGGTGCCGGTGCCGTCGTCGTTCTCGTCCAACAACAGGTTGCCGAAGGAGTAGAAGCCGTCCTGACCCGTCAAGGTCTGCAGAATCGTTGTCCCGGCGGCGTTGGGCCAGGTGACGGTCAACTGCACCGTCACGCCCGGGATCCCCAACTCGCCGGATTCCTGAATCCCATCGCCATCGACATCGTGCCACACAAAATTCCCGACCGAGGCCGGCAATCCATAGTAACCGAAGTCGGCAGTCGTATTGGTCTCTCCACCCGTCACCGCCACGGTGTACGGATCCAACTGGCTGTTGTTGTCAGTGCCTGGAACCGGACCCGTGCTCTTCCACAATCCGTTGAGGCGATTGGCGGTATCGGTCACATCGACCTGATAGGTACCATCCGGCAAACCGGTGAAGCTGAAGTTGCCACCGGCATCAGTCACCGTGGCTCCAACCACATCTCCAGCCACGTTCCTCAGCACCACGGTCACCCCGGCATATCTGCCGGATTCACCCGAAAGAATGCCGTCGGCGTTGAGATCATTCCACAGGGTGCCGCTGACGGTGTTCGGGTCGCTGGCATCCTGGTAACCGAAATCCTGATCCAGCCGGATCTCCGCGGCAGTCAGCACCACCACCGACACACTGTCTCCACCACCATCGGGATCGCCGGTGTTGGTCATCGGATCCGAGGGATGCCCCGGCAACGTCGAGGTGATCACCTTCACCTGGTAGGTGCCGGCATCCAGACCACCGAAATAATACCGACCGTTCTCATCGGTCACCGTGGTCGCCAGCAGGCTGGTTCCATCTCCTGTCCTCAGCTCCATCGTGACGCCTTCCAGCCCGGATTCTCCGGCCTGCTGGGATCCGTCTCCGTTCAGATCGAGGAAAATGGTGTCCCCGATCAGACCGAAGCCGGCGTTCTGCCCCATGGCGGTATAGCCGAAATCCAGGGCGCTGGTCCCCGCCGGGGTCAGGTTGGTCACCGCCGCGATATTCGGCGTCGCGATGCCATCCAGATCATATGTGGGAGGATACATGGCCACCACCGAGGCGGTGTCGTTGACCCAGACCAGGTAATCGTTGGTGCCCACCCCATCGGCATGGGCCAGGCCTGTGAAGAGGAAGTTGCCAGAACCATCCGTCTGCGTGGTCGCAATGAGCGGTTCGCCGGCATCCCAGAGACCGTTGCCATTGAGATCACGAATCAGGGCCACACTCACACCCGGTATCACCGACTCACTGTCAGTCCCGCCCGGAGTGCCGGCCGGTCCCTGCTGATTCGCATTGGCATCGAACCAGATCGTTCCGCTGATCGACGCGAACGAGCTGGGAACAGGGCGATAACCGAAGTCGGCATTGAGATACACGTCACCCGGTCCAAGCAGGATGGGCGTGGTGGTCATCGCATCGCACACCGTGCACGCCACACCCGGTTGATCCGGATCTCCGGTCGGGATATAGGCTCCAACCCCACCGGTGACACTCACCCGGTAGGCACCCGGGGTCAGCCCCGTGAAGATGTAGCTGCCGTCAGCGGCCGTGGTCGTGCTGGTCGTCGTGTCATCGCCAGTGCCGAAGATCCCATCAAGCCCGGCATTCCGCAGCGCGACGGTCACCCCGCCCAGTCCTGACTCACCCGGATCCTGGATCCCATTGCCGTTGGTATCCACCCAGACACGGTCTCCGATGACCCCGAGTCCGGTGTTCCCGGTGACGTCCGAGGTCGGATTCCAGTTGTAGCCGAAGTCGGCATCGAAGACCCCCTCATGGTCACTCAAGGTGATGGCCGACGCCACGCTGGGGGTACCCACGCCATCCCGGTCAAAGGTCGGATTGGCCGCGAGCAGCGCCGGAAGCGATGCCGGATCCACCTTCACCACATAGGTTCCCGGGACCAGTTGACCGAACAGGTATTGACCTTCGCTGTCCGTGCGGATCGACCGCAGGAGCGTGTTGCCGGTGGAGTCGTACAACTGGACCAGGACATTCGCGATCCCGGCCTCGCCGGCGTCCTGGACACCGTCCGAGTTCTCATCCAGCCACACCCGGTCGCCCAGCACGAGCAACGGCCCAGCATCAAGGAAGTCATTGCCGGTGACGTCGAGGAACAGCATCTCGACATGGATGGTGCGATCATCCGTGCGGGGATCCGGCTCCTCAATGTCCGTCACCGCGGTCAATGCCGAAGGCACCACCTGCCGCACCAGATAACTCCCCACCGGAAGGTTCGGGAATTCGTAGTAGCCATTGGCATCCGTGACCGTGGTTCCCATGAACACTTCAAAATCGCCGAAGATGCCGTCCTGGTTGACATCCGACCACAGTTCGATGGTCACCAATGGAATCGGAACGTCGAGACCGGTGAAGGTGCGGGACCCATCGGCATCGAGGTAGACCGTCCCCGAAATCTTGTCCACGTCACTGAGATCCTCGAGGAAGTTCTGCTGCGTCAGATCCACATCCTCCACCGTGACATCAATCCGGTTCGGACCGTTCGCATTACCATCGACATCCGTCACGCTCACACCACCCGAGGAGGGAATCTTGCGGATGCGATAGGTGCCCTGGGGAACGTCCGTGAACTCATAGAACCCGTTGAGGTCCGTCGCCGTGATCAGGACCAGTTCCTCGTCATGCGGAACATTGTCGTGTTCATGGTAGGGAAGCGTGATGTAGAGCTGGACCAGTATGCCCGGCATCGGGGCGTCCGACGGTGTTCCACCAAAATTGCCGTCACCCACCACATTGAACCCCGCGTCATCATACACATAACCACTGACCTTCTGGAGGGTGTCCAAACCGTTGCTGACAAGAAAATCGAGGTTGTCCAGATCCTCTGTTGCCACCTCGACAAAGATCTCGTTGTACAGCGGGCTTGTCGGAGTCATCGGATCATGAGCCGTGTCGATGTCCCGCACCGGCGTGAATCCGTCCGGCACCACCATGCGGATCACATAGTCCACACCGCTCTCGACCGCGAATTCGTAATGATTGTCGTCATACGGATCCGTCACATGGGTTTCCAGCAGGGTGGTTCCGGTGGCGTCATACAACTGCACCACCACCAGCCCCAGCTTGGGTTCCCCGGGGCTGAAGTCCTTGTCGTCGTCCACATCCACATAGATGTAACCCCGGATCCAGACAGTCGCCTCAGTGAGGAAACCGAAGTCGATGCTGGTGTTCTCAACACCCCGGAGGACGACTGCTTCCGTACCGGCGGGATCATTGGAGTCCAGGAGCGGATCAGCGATATGGTTGATCCGGGTCGGATTGAATCCCGTGGGTGTCGCGCTGAAGACCTCGAAGTCCGGTTGTCCGATTCCAGCACCGCTGTAGTTCTCGTCCAACAACAGGCGATCGAACTGGTACAACCCGCTGGCATCGGTCGAGGTGATGATGGTGGTCTCGCTCAGGTCAGGCCATGTGATCAGCAAAGTGACCGGCACATTGGCGATTCCGGCGGCCTCGGCCGGAGTCAGAACTCCATCCTGCCTCCCGTTGCCATTGACATCATTCCAGACAAAGTTGCCGACGGAGGCCACCGCATTGTAGTAGCCGAAGTCCACGGTTGTGACGACCTGTCCTCCGCTGACGGATAGGGTATAAGCCTCCGCCTTGCCCTGATTGTCCGCCAGAACACTCTGGTCTCCGAACGATTGCCAGAGGCCGTACAGCACCCGGCCATGGGTGTCGTCTGTGACATCCACCGTGTAAGTCCCGTCAGGCAATCCGGTGAACAGATAGTCTCCATTCACATCGGTGATCGCCGTGGCGATGATCCCGTTCGGACCCAACAGTTCAACGATGACACCGGAGTACCGGCCCGGTTCGAAGTTGTTGAGGGTCCCCTCACCGCTCAGATCATTCCACAAGGTGCCACCGATGCTGTTCGGGGTCGTGATGTCGCGGTAACCGAAATCCTGGTCGAGCCGGATCTGACCGAGCCCCAGAACCACCTCGGATTCACTGTCGGATCCACCATCGGGATCGGCCGTGTTGGTCATCGGATCCGACACATCACCCGGCAGGGTGGAAGTGAGCACCACCACATTGTAGGTGGTGCCGGCCAGGCCACCGAAGAAGTAGTAACCGTTCTCATCGGTCACCACCGTCTGGAGCAGGACGGTCTTGTCGGCGTTCCACAACTGAACCCTCACTCCTTCGAATCCGGACTCATCATCCGCATTGCCAAAGATGTCGTCCGGACCATCCAGATCCTGCACTCCGTCGCCATTCTGGTCGTGGAAGACCCGGTCACCGATCATCCCACCACCGTTGAACTGGGCGAGGGGCGTGTAGCCGAAGTCCTGGTCGATCACATCCACCGGCGCTGGATTGGTCCCTGCCGAATCCAGGTCCACCACGGCGAAGCCGTCGAAAACACCCTGGGGGTCGGCCGTGATCTTCATGTCGATGAAGATGCTCAGGACGTCATTGACCCAGACGATGTACTGGCCGTCCGGCAGGCCGGTGAAGCTGTAAACCCCGTCGAACTCGGTCAACGAATTGGCCACCACCCGATCACCGGCAGTGACGGTTCCGCTGCCATCGACATCGCGGATCAACGCGACGGACACATGCCGTGCCGCAACATCCGGACTGGCGTAATCGCCATCGGCGTTCAGATCGAAAAAGATGGTTCCAGTGACACTGTTGTCGGACGTGGCGGGCGGCAGATAACCGAAATCAGCGTTCACATAGACATCGCCCGGTCCCAGCAGGATGGGGATGGTGGTGAATCCGTCGCAGGTGGTGCACGGAACCGCCGGTTGATCCGGATCACCGGACTGGGTGTATCCGGACACGCCACCCGTGATGCTCACCCGATAAGCACCGGAAGCGAGATCATCGAATATATACGAGCCATCGACCCCGGTTGTCGTGGTCCAGGTGGTGTCATCGCCCGTGTCAAAGAGACCATCGGCACCTGCCCTGCGCAGCGTGACTTCAACACCGCCCAGTCCGGGTTCCGACGACTCTTGGATGCCATTGCCGTTGGTATCGACCCAGACACGGTCGCCGATGCTTCCCACGCCGGTGTTGTTCAGCACCGCGGTGGTGCTCGACCAGTTGTAGCCGAAGTCGAGGGTGAACACACCCTCATCCGAGATTGGGGTGATGATGGAAGTGGTGTTGTCCAGGATTCCATCCAGATCATAGGTGGGATTGGCCGCCAACCCGGCTGGTAGAGTGGTCGAGTCCACCACCACCTGATAGGGAGTCCCCGGCGACAATCCCTTGAACAGGTAATTGCCGTTGGAATCGGTCAGCACCGTTTGCAGGAGCACGTCATCGGCGGTGCCCGCAAGGCTGTCGGGACCGCTTCCGTACAGGTAAACAACGACACTGGGAATGCCTGCCTCACCGGCTTCCTGAATGCCGTTGCTGTTTTCGTCCAGCCAGATGCGATCGCCGATAACCGGGTCGGGAAGGATGTCTTCAAAGTCCTGACCCGTCTTGATCTCACCGACGCCGAGGACGGCAAGGATGAGGTCGGGGTTCCCACCGTCACGGTCGGCAAGGCTGACATAGCCGGGAGGATTGGTCTCCGTGATCTGGTACTTCCCGGGGAGAAGGTCGGTGAAGCTGTAGTACCCATCGACCCCTGTCACCACCGGGGTGAATGTCACATCGTCACCCGTGTTGAAAACACCGTCGGGACCCGCATAGGTCAGCCCGATGGTTGCACCGGCCAAAGGCACTTCCAGGTCCACCTCAAAGATTCCGTTGCCATCGCCGGCTGCGACCGTTCCCGCGATGGTGCCCAGGGTTTCCAGATAACCAAACTTCTTACCGGTGACCGCACTGCCCGGCATGGTGAAGGTGTTCTGGTGATCAATGGTGATGTCGGGATCCTGCGTCTGCACATAGGCGGCATTCGGCAGGGTTGCTGGGAGCACGGTAATCACCACGGTGCTGTCCTGAGGCACACCCGCCAGGCTGTAGTTGCCGCTGGCATCGGTGAACACGGTAAACAACGTGGCAGGCAACGGACCCGCTCCGTCCGTATCGACGCTGATCTGTACGGTGACATTGGGGATCCCCGGTTCACTCCCGTCCTGGATGCTGTTGCCGGCGGTTCCACCGCCCAAGCCATTGTCGTGGTAGACCGTGCCACTGACCGGGAAGGTGGGAGCATTGAGATTGTACCCCCAGTCACGGGTCAGCTCGGCATTGCCACCGCTGATGGTGGCCCCGGCCTGGCTGCTGCCAACCGTGGATTCCGTGGAAGGCACCGTGGTCGGGGTGGTGTTGTAACCGGACGGCAAGGTTGCCGTGAGGATCCGCACCACATAGTTCCCATCCGCCAAACCTTCGAAGAAGTAGTTCCCGCTTGAATCGGTGACCTGGGCCAGGATGAAGGTATCGCCAGCATCCTGCTGGTTGTTGTTGTTGGCATCGGCCCACAACTCGACGGTGACTCCGGGGATTCCGGCTTCACCGGCCTGTTGACCCGGTGTGCCGTTGGTATCTGCAAAGACGGTATCACCAATCCGTCCGGGGTTGTCCCGACCAAAGTTGAATCCCGTGTACTCGTTCCCCGCCGTGACCACCAACTGGTACTCCAGGGGAGTCGTTACCTTGGACAGAACGCTGGGCTGGGCCTGCGGATCCGTCACGTCATAGAAGACCCGATACAATCCGGCAGGGACCAGGAACGAATACTCTCCGTCCACGTTGGTGGTCGTCGTACTGACCAGGACGTCATCGCCATTGCCCAGGATCCCGTCCTGTCCGGGTCCGTAGATCCAGACAGTGACCGGTTGCAGAGGGGGTTCGCCACCATCCAGGACGCCGTTGCTATTGACGTCGTGGAACACCTCACCCTCGACCAACGCCAACTCGGCAAAGCCGAAATCGTTGTTCAGGCTGATCATGTTGCCCGGGGTCAACTCCACGGCATAGGTCTCACCCGTGGTGGTGATCATCACCCCGATGTTTCCGCTCACCGGGCTGGGAACCTCCTGCTCGGAGACCTTCACGATATAATCACCCGGGGGAAGTCCCTCAAACAGGTAATAGCCCGGTGTCTGTCCCACATTGCAGGGGTACTCGACCGTTCCATCACAGGTTTCATAGGTGGCGATGATCAACTCACCGTCATCCACCACTCCATTGCCATTGAGATCCGCATAGAGAACCACCGTGGCGTTGGGTACTGGTCGGGGGCCGCCCATGAAATTGGTTTCGTCCGCCACTCCATTCGAGTCGGTATCGTACCAGGCGAAGTCACCGATCTGCCCGGTGTACCGATAGCCGAAGTCTGCGAGCATATAATCCGTGTTGGTGGCACTGATGACCACCTTGTGGATTCCGACATTCGTCCCATCCGTGGGCGGTTGGGTGATCAGCTGGGGCGATGCGCCACCGGTGACCAGCGCGGCCCCTGCCGGGAACTGCGGATCGGACTCGACCACATCCACGAAGTAGGTGCCGTTGTGCAGGCCGGTGAACAGGTAGTTGCCGTTGGAATCCGTCGAGACTGTCTGGAGCAACAGGTCCGTTGCCAGATCCAGAACCCCGTTGCTGTTGAGATCACGATAGAGCCGGACCTCCACATCGGCGATTCGTGTCTCGCCCGGATCCACCACGCCATCCTGATTGGCATCCAGCCACACCGTGTCGCCGATCGTTGAATCCTCGGATGGCGGGGCGGGCGGGCGCAGACCGAAGTCTGCCAGCAGGTATTGTTGACCCGCGGTCAAGGTGGGCACGTCGTGCACCCGATGCTCGGTGTCGACATCGCTGTCGGTCGTCGGAGTATACCCAGCCACCGGTCCACTGAGGTCATAGGTGACGCTGTAATTGTTGCCGCCAAATGCTCCGGTAAACCGATACAGGCCATTGGCATCGGTCGTCGTGGAGGCCACCTGGGTCTCACCGACATCAACGATCCCATTGTTGTTGGGGTCGTTGTAGAGCCGCACCGTCACGCCGGGGATACCGACTTCGCCCGGATCCTGCACCCCGTCTCCATCCAAATCCGCCCAGACCCGGTCACCGATGCTGGTCGAGGTATACGTGTCAGCAAATGCAGTGACTTCACCGAAGAGGTTGCCCTCACTCAGTGTAGCCACGTTATGGATCGGATTTGCAGGGGCACTGTTGGTCCCCACAGTCCTCCACGTCAGCACGGGCGTCCCTAGAACGGAATCCGAGGTCCCTGCGGTGAACTGGGAGGTACTGGGGAATCCATTCACGCCAAAGCCTGTCCCCGTCGAGGTCGTCGGCACCCCGCCAGAGAACAGGATGCGTCCGATGGCCGTGGGTGTTCCCGTGACGGAATAGGTATAGGTAAAGACGGCCTCGGAATCACCCGCCCCCACCGCCAGCGACGCTGGGGTGACACTTTGCAGGGCGACACTCAGTCCGGTGACGGTACTGTTGACGGTCAAGGTTGCAGGACGGGTGATCGTCCCACCGATCGTCGCACCAAACACCCGGTACCGAAGCGTCACCACCACCGTATGAGGCCCCGTTCCCGTCAGAAGTTTGCGACTGGTCGCGAGATCAATCGTGGTACGTTGCCCGGTGGCCAGACTGTAGGTGATGGCGAGTTGCGGATCATCCGTCGTCGCATTCCCACCCGTTTCCCTGGAGGCAAACGAATTGAGGCCATCACCACCGGTCTCCGCCGAGTCTTTCAACATCACGCCATAATTGGCTCCGGAGTTGGCGTACCAGGACTGCGCAAGAGGGATGATGCTCACCGTGTCAGCGGTTCCCGCGGCGTTGTTCTTGACGACATCGAAGTTGGCCGAAGCCGTCGCGCTGAAGGTCGGCTGGACGTTCCAGGTCAACGTGTTCTCGGCCCAGGTGCTGGTCACCTGATTGACCGAGATGTTGTCCGTCTTGCCGCTCTTGACCGCCAGTTCAACCCTCAGGTTGGCGGCGGTGATCAGGCTGTTCACCGGAATGCTCGTGAGATCGAAACGGATGAAGGAACGTTTACCGTTCGACTTCTTGGTTCCCCGGGTCAACAGCGAGGTGCTGGTGCCATAGTTTGTCGTGGGGTTCTCCTGATCCGCATAGGTGTCCGCCACCGGATAGAGCGTCGTCGTGGTCGAATCCGTCGCAGTGTACACCCCTTGGACCGCAGGCTGGGTGGAACCGATCTCCCACTCCACTCGCTTGGGAGGGTCGTCCACGGGTTCGTCGATATAAACCGTCCCGTCCGGCCCAGGAGCGGCACTGGTCGCCACATAATCGCTTCGGTCCGGAATGGGATCCGAGATCGTCAATCCCGACAAGGGAACATTGCCGGTGTATACCGGAGTGATGGTGTAGGTGATGGTCCGAGCCGCCACATCGCCGCCTGAATCCACATACGACTTGTCGGCGGTCTTGGTCAGGATGGGTTGGAAGGGAAAGTCCGCCGTCAGATGGTCCGTACTGGCCGGCAGCACCACGATGTGCTGGCTGATGATGGCGCCGTACCCGGCCGGAACCTGCGGATCCAGGGCGTCGACCACGACCAGATAGGTATCGGGTGACAGGTTGGAGAAGAGATACTGACCGCCACTGTCGGTGACCTGGGTCGCCAGGGCCGCTCCATCGGCAACCCCATCGCCATTGCTGTCCCGGTAAAGGGTGACCGTGATGGCCGGAATCGGGATGTCACCGCCGTCATAGATGCCGTTTGCATTCTGGTCCTGAAACACGATGTCCCCGATGCTGCTCGGGAGCAGGGCGCGATAGCCAAAATCCGCATCGGTCACATTGTTGCTGGCGGCGGTGAAATTGGCCGGGGTAACCAGGCGCGGCTGGGTGACGGTGGAGGCGTAAGGCGGGGTGAAGTAGGTGTCGACGGCGCTGGAGACTCCGTCGGTGACGGTGACCAGATAGCGGAAGCTGGGGTTGAGGCCGGTGAAGCTGTAATTCCCACCACCCGACGTGGTGGTGGTGGTGACCAGGGAATCGGCGCTGTCGAGGATGCCATTGGCGTTGTTGTCCTCGTACAGGTTGACCGTGGCTCCATTGATTCCCACGTCGGTCAGGTTGAAGATTCCATCGCCGTTCTTGTCCTCGAAAACCTTGTCACCAATCGTGGCCCCTCCGGTGGGTCGATACCCGAAGTCGACGGTGAGCACCTGATCGTTCAATCCAACCAGGGAAGCGGCACCCTCGTTGACCGGATTGCCAAGACCACCAAGCGGGTTGCCGCTGTTGGTGTGATTGGCCGGTGGCGTGGGAATCCTGACGACATAGTTGCCCGGGAGCAGACCCGGGAACATATAGAAGCCGTTGGCATCGGTGACGGTCGTAGTGACCAGGGTATCACCCACATCAAACAAGCCGTTGCCGTTGACATCGTTGTACAGCTGAACCGAGACACCGCTGATTCCTTCGTCACCGGCATCCTGAGTGCCATTCCCGTTCCAGTCGCGATACACAGTATCGCCAATTCGTCCGCCACCGACGGTGAGACAGGCCTGGGGAACCGGCGGGAGGCTCTTCCCTTCATAGGTCACCTCGACACTGTTGCAGTAGGTGCCCGTCGGGGTGGATGCCGAAACCAATGCCGTGAAGCGGATGGTCAGACTGCTCCCGGCCGCAATGGACTGGTTGACCGTGAAGATCGGTTGGTTGGGGTTGGAACTGTTGATGGTCGGAGTGATCGCCACACCATTGTTGGTCGCGCCAACCAGGGCGGAATAGGTAAAGCCCACCGGCAGGAACTCCTTCACCACGATCGGACTGCCGCTCGCACCGGTTCCGGTGTTGGGGATGGTGATGGTATAGGTGACGGTGCCTCCCGGGGCGATGGTTGCCGGCGTGACGGTCTTGCTTTCGCTGAGGATGGAGCGGATGCCGACCTCAACGGATTCCTCGGCGGAGATGATGGGAACGCCATTGGTCCTGGCCACCACGGTATTGAACAGCGCGCCCGTGGTCGTCGCCTTCACGAAGTTGGTGATCACCACCACACTGTTGGGTCCGACGGTACCCACATTCCAGGTGTAGGACGGCGGAGAACTGACGGTGGGAGTGGGAATGGCACTGACGAAGGTGATCCCGGTTGGAAGGGTGTCGGTCAGGGTGACGTTGGGCAGCGCAACGGAGCCGTTGTTGGCGAAGGTGATGGTGTAGTGGAAGACCTCATTCGGAGCGACCACCGGCTTCGAAGCCCGCTTCTGCAACAGGATGCAGGGTTCAAGAGAGACGACCGTGGGATCAAAATAGCGCCAGAGATGGTCCTTGCCACTGTCCGTACCACCGGCGTCACCGCCAAACGCGTCGCCATACATCCTGTAACATTCCTCGATGATCGGCTCGACGATCTCGATCCGCACCGCCGAGTATTCCGGCCGCCCAAGCTCCAACTGACCGATGGCAAACCGGACGGCATTGATACCAGTGCCGTCCGAAAGCCGCTCCAGACCGGTCGCCGGGGTCAGGTTGTATCCAATGCTGCTGGCATCGATGCCCGCGTAGCCGAGGACCGAGCTGACCAAGCCAGGCGAATCCTTGGAAATCTGGCTGCCGGGATAACGGATGCGGTTCCATGGACCGATCTGGATCGCGGGTTGAACCCTTTGAAGCCGGGTGCCGGCCGTATTGAGATAGGTGTTGTAGTTGAATTCCCAGGCATAACCGCTCTGCGGACCGGCGACAGCGCTGGCCAAACCCCACGGCGCATTGCCGCGCTGATCGGGATAATCAATGATCGGACCCGCCTTCCAGCCGTAGCCGATCAACTGCTGCATGTCCCACAGGGTGGTCACGCCCAGAACTGCCGGATTCAACACATTCGCCGCGTCATACTCGCCAACTGTATCGCCGGAATTGTTGATCAGCGTCGGCTGCGCGCCCTTGGGCGCCGTCGCGTAGCTGTAAAATTCCGTACGGGGATCGGTGGAATAGAAGATACCCGTGTCCGCATAGACACCGGCAATGGTGCCCCGATGAACACCGGCTCCTGTCAAGGGATCCTCATTGATCCCCAATCCGTTCGCTCCCGGCAATGTCAGTCCGATGAGGTCCGCCGTCGTCTTGCCCCCCTGCGGCCCGGAGCCAATCGCAATGGGCGATTGCCCCTTCATCGGGATCTCGATGAAGCCGCGCGGGTCGACCGAAGTAGCCACGGGCTGGACATAGGCTGCACCGACGACCTTGACACCTGGCGGCACATAGAATGTCTGGTAACCACCAACACCCGTGGTGGTTCCGGGCCCAGGTGTGGTCTTGAGGATGACCCAGAACTGGTCGCCCACCCGCACCAGTGGCAGGGCCGGCTGCGACCCGGCACGCGTGGCCATGATCTGCAGGAAGTCAGGTGCATAGGCGATGCTGGTGGATCGCGTGTCCAGATTGTGCGCCCGAAGGGTCTGCGAGGTGGCGATCGTCGCAAGCGCGGCCATCACCATGAGCAGGCTCCCAAAGCGCTGGCTCCAGGATGGGCGACGACGGTTCCGATACCCTTGGAACCATTCCACCACCCGCAACGGCGACACGACGACGCCTTCTGAACTATTACTACAATTCATCTGATCAAAAATCTAATTGGAGTGGGTGATGCAATCCGCGGCCACCGGGCGCGGGAGAGAAAGGGAGCCGGGCAGCCGGACCAAGGTTCCTGGGACGAAGTGGTGCAACAACGCTGTTGCAACACGCAGAAATGACGGCAAGATCACAGCAAGTTTATACAAACGAAGGTCCGATCGAAGGCTTTCCCGCCACTGCTCCCTCCGGTTTGTCCCACCTGCAAAACAGGTGGAACCCGGATGGATATGAAAACGCTCAGCCCATTTCGATCGCACCCTTAATTTTCTCCCGGCCCACTAGTCGCACGGACTGCCACCGGGTTTCAAATGCAAAACCCAGGAATTCCTGATACTATTTTGTTCTGCAATTGATGTGTAGGTTTATACATTACACTTGGCTTCGCAATGATTGGTCCCCCGGCCCCGTTTCGGCCCCACTCTTGCCAACTCGGTGATCCCCGGCAGGTGAGCGGAAGGTTGAGCGGCTGGGCTCCGCCCCTTTCGGGCGGGGCCCAATCCCAACCCGTCGGTTTCGGTCTCCAATGCAATCTTCCTTCCGTCTGAGACCTTGGGGTAGCGTCCCATGGGAGAGGCTGGGACATCTGACCGGCCCGCGGGAATCGCATGCGGATCAGGCTTCTAGCATCACTTCTGTTTTTGTCGGGGTTCTGCGCACTGGTTTACCAGATGGCATGGTTGCGGGAGTTCCGGTTGATTTTTGGTGCGGTGACACCGGCGACCGCGGCGGTGCTTTCGGTGTTCATGGGGGGCTTGGGGGCAGGCGGATGGTGGTTTGGGCGATTGGCCGAGCGGACTCCCCGGGTGCTTCGGTCTTACGCCTGGTTGGAGTTGGGGATCGGGTTGTCGGCATTGACCACCCCATGGATGCTGATGGGGACCAGATCCTTGTACGTACGGACTGGCGGCGTGGTGGCAATGGGTCCGGTGGCGGCCAGCCTCCTTCACATCCTGCTGTCGATTGGAGTCCTGTTCCTGCCCTGTTTCCTGATGGGGGGAACACTGCCGTTGGCGGTGAAGTGGGTGGAGACAGACAAGGATGTACAGAGGGGATCGGCGGGACTGCTGTACGGATTGAACGCATTGGGGGCATTCTGCGGAGTGGTGGTCAGCACGTTCTGGCTGCTCGAATTGGCAGGTACCCGGGCTTCCCTCCTGATGGCGGTGGCGACCAACCTGACCCTGGGCGCGATGGCCTGGATGTTTTCGCGTCGGGAACAACCTGAACCGCCCAATGAGCCAGTCCGAAGCCGATCGGTGGAGGTTGAGCCTGCCCAGGCAGGGGGATCACCGCTGGTTTCGCCCGTGTTCGCCTATGGGGCAGCGGCGATCACCGGATTTGTCTTCTTCCTGTCGGAGCTGGTGTGGTTCCGGTTGCTGGCACCGTTGCTTGGCAGTTCGATCTACGGCTTTGGCCTCATCCTTTCGTTGGCCCTGTCCGGGATCGGTCTGGGCGGCCTGATCTATCGGATTGGTTTTGCCCCCCGTCCGGGAGTGGTGACCCCAGCCCTGTTCGGGGCGGTATCCACGGCGCAGGCGTTCTGCCTGATCCTGCCCTACGGACTGGGAGATCGGGTGGCGTTGTTGGGGCTTTTCCTGAACGGATCCCACAGCTTCGGCTTCGCCGGGCAATTGACGGGATGGATTCTTCTGAGCGCGTTGATGGTGTGGATGCCCAGCGTGCTGGCTGGAATCCAGTTCCCTCTGCTGTTGGGCTTGCTGGGGAGGGGGCGGGCCGATGTCGGGCGTCAGGTGGGAACTGCGTATGCATGGAACACGGGAGGGGCGATCGCGGGTTCATTGCTGGGCGGGTTCGTGCTGATTCCAGGTTTGACCGCACCAGGGTGCTGGAAACTGGCGACATGGATGACATTGGGGATGGGTACGACGGGGATGTTTCTGGGATGGGCACGGAGGGACCGTGGGGTGATGGCGACGGCGGCGGTGACGGGGCTCGGTGCAATCTGGATGCTGACGGCAACAGTGGGGCCAACCGGGGCCTGGCGGCATTCACCCATCGGGTATGGGGACATTGAAACACTTCCGGGCTCCCCGAATCTGCTTCGCGAATGGATCCATAATCGGCGCTGGCAGACCCGCCACGAGGTGGAGGGGCGGGAATCGAGCCTGGCGATCCGATCGGCCGGCAGCCACGCCCTCATTGTCAGCGGAAAGGCGGACGGGTCCGCGTTGGGCGACTCAGCCACCCAGACCATGCTGGGCTTGATCGGGGCGATTTTGCATCCGGAGCCGCGCCGCGCTTGCGTGGTGGGGTTGGGGACCGGTGCCACCGCAGGTTGGCTGGCGGCAGTGCAAGGAATGGAACGGGTGGATGTGGTCGAGATCGAACCGGGCATGCGCGATCTGGCGCGGGACTATTTCGGACCGGTCAACCGCGACGTCCTGCAAAAGGCGAATGTGCGGGTGATACTGGGTGACGCGCGGGAGGTGCTGCTGGTGAAGGGGGAACAATACGACCTGATTGCGAGTGAACCGTCCAACCCCTACCGCGCCGGCGTGGCGAGCCTCTATACCCGTGAGTACTACGAGGCTGTCCGGAGGCGGTTGGCTCCCCGGGGGATCTTCACTCAATGGGTTCAGGGTTACGACATCGACAACCACGCCATCCGCCTGGTCTATGCCACACTTTCCGCCGTGTTCCCCCAGGTGGAAACCTGGATCACCGAGTCGGACGACCTGTTGTTCGTCTGCCACCAGGAAACACCGTCCTACAGCCATGAACAGATCCGGCAACGGATCACCGCCCCACCCTTCGCGGAAGCCTTGCGGCGGGTCTGGTTCACGGAATCAGTCGAGGGTGTCCTGGCCCATCACGTGGCCACTCCCGCATTTGCCCGGGAAATTGTGCGGGGAGAATCCCGGGTGAACACCGACGACCTCAATTTCCTCGAGTACGGTTTCGCCCGGGCCCTGGTGAAACGAGGTGAATTCTCGCCCCTGGAACTCCTCCGGTCCGCCCGCAATGCAGGGCTGGACCAACCGGCACATCTCCTGGGCAGGCTGGATCCGGAACGGATGTTGGAAGAACGGCTTCTGGTCCTGGCCGCGGAACTGAAACCGTTTTCTGTGCCACCGGAGTTGACCGGCGAGGGCCGGGCCCGGGCGCGCGCCGTTGAGGCTTACGTGGACGGACGCCATCCGGATGTTCTCAAGGAATGGCGCGGTGAGGCCCGTGGCCCCCTGCAACAACTGATCCTGCTGGAGGCTTTGGCGATGGCTGGTCGTCCCGAGGATGCCCGGGCCGTCCTCGATCATCTTCGGGATCAATGGCCGGTCGAAGCACGTCTGGCCGCTGCGCATCTGGCGGCACGGCACGGTGAGACCCAGGCCGCTGTGGAGCATCTCAAGATCGCATTCACTACCCACCGGTCGCATCCCTGGGTCCGGGAACGGGTGATCCGCGCCGGATTGCGACTTGCCACCGAACTGGGCGCGACTTCGCCCGGGATCGCCGCTCAGATGTTCGAGGTCCTGCAGCCTCATTTTTGCGTCTTCAACGCCGAATTCTGGCGGTTGGAGGCCCGACTGGAACTGTCCCGACATCTTGGGCCCGCCCAGCAGGTTGAGTCGGTTGATGCGTGGGGAAAATGGCCGATGTGGACCCGCCCTTTTCTGAAGTATCGACGGGATGCCTATGCCGCAGCGGGTGACCCCCGCCTGGCCCAGGCAGAGACCGATCTCAAGCGTTTCCTCCGCGACGCCGAATCCGATTTTGAGGAAACCCTGAGGCCGGGTGCGGAACGATAGGTGCCGGCAGGGATGCCCGCTCTCCCGGGAACCGCTGGCTTCATCCATGTCCTCGCCGGGTGATCCCACGAAGCCCTGGCAATCCACCCCGATTGCCGCCCGAATCCCAGGAGTCCCTGCGATTTAGGCTTTTGGCCATTGCTGATCGAAAGCACTCTTCGTGAATGCTTTGCAGAAGTAAGGTGCAGGGCCGGAATTCGTTCTTCATCACGTGTTTCCGGGCGGTCTTCGAATCCAGATCCAAAGGCGTGTCCACGGTTGAGCGGATGTTCTCCCTCCTGTCCGCGATGTTCCTCGGCGGACTGCTGTCGTCAGGCCTCGCCGTCCATGGCGCTTCGCCCTTCGCCGGCACCTATGTGGGCCCGGTCTACTTCAGCACCCAGGGCGAATTCTCCCTGCCCGAACAGATCGTGGGTCAGGTCCTGATCACGGTGGATTCCGACGGACAATTGTCCGACCTGAGCGGCGATCTCACCGGAACCGTCAATGACACGGGCTCCATCCTTTTCACCCAGCCAAACCCGTTCTCGCTCACCACCGGCACCATCACCGGGACCGCCCTCGCCGCGACCGGTTCCGCCCAGCAGGGACAGGTGACCGTGACGACGCGCATCGCCGCCAACTCCGGAGCGGGTACACCTTCAACCAGTCTGGCCGGCCGGATCAGCCAGGTGAATCCCACCGAGTCACTCGTCCGGATGGAACGGGTCCGATACGTGAACAACCGCTTTGTGGCGGTGGGCGACCGGGGTGCGGTGGCGTTTTCCGACGATGGTCTGGAATGGAATCGGTTCGGCATGAACACCCGTGAACGCCTGAACAATGTCGCCCATGGCAACGGTGTGTGGCTGGTGGTGGGCGAAGACTACAACCGGTTCCGTTCCACCGACGGCATCAGCTGGGCGCCTCTGCCCAAGCCCCTGCTCGCATTCGACATCCATGGACTCGCCTTTGGAAACGGCGTGTTCGTCCAGGTGGACATCAATGGCACGGTCAGCCGGTCGGCGGATGGATCGGCCTGGACCGAGGTGGGAACGCCACTGACGGCGGCAGGATTTCCCAATGTGGATTTCGTGAACGGTCGCTTTGTCCTGTGGCGCAACGCCCAGATCTCGTTCTCGGACGATGGTTCAACCTGGTCTTCACCGATCCCGCACGGCGCCGGGGTCTCTTCGCCTTCGGGCACCTCACCGCAGTTGTTCACGTTCGGCAACGGACGCCATGTGGTGGGTGGCTCCTTGAATCTGTCGTGGTCGACCGACGGCATGACCTGGACCCCGGCGACAACCGCCATTTCCGGAATCCGCATGGTCGCCTTCGACGGTGCGGCGTTCCTGGCCATTGACGCTGACAAGCGGATCTGGCGGTCCACGGACGGATCGGTGTGGACCCCCTTGCAGACCTTCAATTCCATCAGCAGCCAGGGCTCAATGGCTTTCGGCCCGGACCGCGCGGTGTGCGTGGGAAGCTTCCTCTACACCTCGACCGACGGCTCGGTCTGGGAACTGCCCGAGAACGACGTCACCCGGCCAAACATCCGCAATGTCAACGTGGGGGCTTCCAGCGGCGGAATCGCGTTGCCGGTCTACCAGACCGACTTCAGCGCCGGACGCTTCTTCGTCAATGCCAACGTCGGGACCGTCGGCCCCAACGAAGTCCGGGCCGCCAATGCCCTCATCCGGACCGGCGGAGATGAAGGCGACCTGTGGCTGGGCGACGCCGGATACATCTATCGGCAGGCCGGGATGACGGCGAGCCGGGGCCCCGTGTTGACCGACCGCAACCTGCGCACCGCCGTCCGCGGTTCCACGGGTGGACTGGTCATCGCCGGCGATGACGGGGTCATGATCCGCTTCTTCTTCGTCGTTGAGAATGGCGTGGGCGAGTTCCGCTACGAATTGCTGCCGCCCGTGACAGGTGCCGACCTGCTCTGGGGCGCTTTCGCCATCGGAAATCCAGGTCCGCGAATCCTCGTCGGTGAAGGCGGCACCATCCTGCACACCGTCGATCGCCAACTCCGCGATTGGTCCCCGGTCAATTCCGGCACGACCCGCACCCTTCGACACGTGGATCATTACACCCTGGCCGGACAAGGCTTCTTCGTGGCAACGGGCCAGGGCGGAACGCTGCTGACCTCGACCAATGGGCTACAATGGATCGCCCGGGAAACCGGCACATCGGTCAGCCTGGTCGGCTCGGCGGTGGGCGGACCGGGAATCATCGTGACCGGCGAGGATGGAACCCTGCTCGGTTCCGCGGACGGGGTGGCCTGGGAACGGTTGAGACGCCTGCCCACTTCCCAACGACTCACCTTGTTGCGGAACGGACCCGTGCAGGCCGTGGGCGAACACGGCGTCGTGGTCAAACCCTCTTCCGTCGGTACCGGCATGTTCACCGTCGAACACCTCGGCTCCATGCTGGGAGAGATCCGGTCCGCCGCCCTCGGCAATGGACGGTTTGTCATCGTCGGATCCGGCGGCTCCGCTGCATCCACGGACGGCCAACTCTGGCGCGCCCAAACCACCGCGCAGTCCTTCGAGGGTGTGGCCCATGGCGCAGGCCGATTCGTCGGCGTCGGCGCCAACGCCACCATCGCCACCTCCGACAACGGTCTCGATTGGACCCCCGTCACACCGGCCCCGGTCGCACAACGTCTCCATGCGGTGACCCATGGCAGCGGTCGGTTCGCCGCCGTGGGCGAAGGCGGCACGGTCCTCGTCTCGGTCGATGGCCGCGAATGGGTTTCCAAGGGCCCGGGTGGAGGCTTCGATCTCCGTTCGATAACCCATGATGCCGGGCGCTTCGTCGCCACCGGCCTGAATGCAACCGTCCGTTCCCTGGATGCCGGCGAGACCTGGACCGGGGCCGGCCTGCTCGGCAACAACCATCGCGCCGTGGCCGCCGGCAACGGACGTTTCGTCTCCGTCGCTGACGCCGGATGGATCGCGATCAGCACCGATGGAACCTCGTGGACCCGTCATCAACTCGCCGCCCCCAGCCCGTTGGAATCACGTCCCGATTTCACCGCGGTCGCGTTTGCGGACGGAAACTTCTGGGCCGTGACCGAAGGCGCCATCCATCGCTCGACCAACGGTGCCGCCAACACCTGGGAACGTCTGGGCAGCGGCATCCCCACCGCCTTGCCGGTCGCGTTCCCGGGCAATGGCCAATTGCTCCTGGCCGGCGGCAACCAGATCCATCTCATGCCCCTCCTCGCGTCCTCCGCTCCGATCGTCACCGGTCAACCGCTCGATCAGGTCCTCGATGACGGCGACAACCTCGTCCTCAACGCCGGAGCCGTCGGACCCGGACCCTTGACCTATCAATGGTTCAAGGACGGTCGCCTGCTGGTGGACGGCGATGGCGTGTCCGGTGCCACAACCCCGAGCCTGACCGTGACCGGCGTGACGGTCCGGGACGCTGGCCTGTACCAGTTTGCCGCTTCCAGTCCGACTGGCAGCCGCTCCAGCCGCGAAGCCCTGATCCGGGTCGAGGGCGGACCCAGATTCAATCTGGAACCGATGGACCTGTCGGTGGCCGTGGGGGGAAGCGTGATGTTCACCGCCGAAGCAACCGGCGACGACGCCATCTCATGGCAATGGCGTTTCAATGGGATCCCGATCATTGAACGCGCCGGGATTTCCGGGGTGCGTTCTCCCACCCTCACCCTCACCGGAATCGAAGTCACCCAGGCCGGTCTCTATGACGTCGTGGCCTCAACAACCGGAGGCAGCAGAGAATCCCGCGCCGCCTCCCTCGTCGTCCGTACTCCCCCCGTCGTCATCGCCGATCCCGTCGGGGCCGTCGCCTCCGCCGGTGGGTCCGTGCAGTTCAATGTGGTCGTCGAGGGTTCCAACCCGCTGACCTATGTCTGGCGACGCGGCGACGGAATCATCGATGGATCCGACCCACGGTATTCGGGTCTCAACACGGCACGGCTGAGCCTGGGAGGACTCACCGCTGCGGATTCAGGTGCCGTGTTCACCGTCACCGTCACCAACGATCTCGGATCGGCCACTTCCCGATCGGCAACACTCTACGTCGTCGCACCCGGCACATTCCGCCCGGACTTCGGGTTTGCCTCCGACACCAGCTCGGGTTCCTCAACCGTTCGGGTCTCGAAGATCCTGCCGACATCGGATGGTCGTTTTGTCGGGTTCGGCAGTGTGCGGGCAGGCAGACTCAATGGCGGATATCTGGCCGATCTCATGTTCCGCTTCGACGCCTCCGGTACGTTGGACACCAACTTCACCCCACTGCCATTCGGCGGGGGGGCAGGACGGGCCATCACCACCGCTGTCCCCGCGCACAACGGAGGATTCATCGTCTTGGGTTCCTTCACCCTCAACACCCCCAATCCGCCCGGCGCCAACATCACGTTGGGGGGTATCGTTCGTTTCAACCCGAACCTGTCGCCGGATCCAGCCTTTGTCCCACCGACGTCATTCACCACCGGGCCTCGAGACATCGGGTTGTTGAGCGGCGGACGTTATCTGGTGGGAAGGTCCGGGACCGGCGCCGGAGCTGCCAACGAACTGCTGTTCCTCAATACCGCCGGCCAACAGCAATCGCTCATCGTCAACTCCGCCGCCGCCAACCGCGGTGAACTGTTCTCCCTCGCCGTTCAGCCGGACGACACCATCTGGTACTCGGTCACTTCCGGTCTGCGCCAACGCCTCGCCGATGGCACCGACGTCCGCTTGTTTCAATCGACGGCGGCCGATCCTTCGCCCCGGGCCGTCATCACCGGACCGACCGGCGAGATCTATTACAATCGCGGGAACCAACTGGTGCGCGTCCTGCCCAATGGCACGCTCGACAACTCCTTCGCCGTCACGGTGAGCCTCGTGCGGGATATCGCTTTCATGCCCGACGGTTCCCTCGTTCTGGGCGGCGATTTCGCCACCGTGAACGGCAACCCCATGCGCGCCCTCGCCCACGTCCAGGCCAACGGACAGTCCGTCCCCGGATTCACATCCCCTTACGAAGGCGCCCAGGACAATGTGTACCTCCCCGTCGTCCACACCCTCGTCCCTCTCGATGACGGCTCCGTCCTCGCCGGATCCAACATCCGACTCGCCACCGGCAAGTCCGCCCAACGCCAGGACTACATCCAACGCGTCCAGATCTATCTGCCCGGCGATGACCCCAATCCCAATCCCGCCTTCTCCGACTGGATCAAGGGCTTCAACCTGCCGCCCGGTCAGGATGGTCCCGATGACGACGCCGACAGCGATGGCATCCCAAACCGGTTGGAATACGCGCTGGGAGGAAATCCCGGGGTCCCCAACTCCGCCCAGTGGCCGGTGGGCCGGGATGCGGTCGTGGACGGCGTGACGTATCCAGGCGTCCAATTCACCCGGAACCGCCTCGCGGTCGGTGTGGACATCGGGGTACGGGCATCCGCGTCGATGGATTTCAATCCGCCCCTCGACACCGTGGAATCGGTGGAGGATCTCGGGAATGGAGTGGAACGGGTCACGGTTCGGGGCACGGTGCCGCTTCCTGGCGTGATCACCTTCTTCTTCGAAATCGGATTCACCACACCCGATTGAGGAGCTCATCCCACCGCCGCCCTCCAGCAACACCATCCTTGAATCTCCCTCCTCCCCCGACATGCTGCCCCACCATGTCTGACCGGATCCGTCCCGCCTTTGCCTGGCTCGTGGCTTTCCTGCCGCTCTTCTCCGCCGTCAGCCATGCCGATGGCTCCAGTCGCTTCGGGTTCACCGGACCCGAAATCTTTCCCATCGATCCCGGTACCGCCTTCCTCCGCGCCGCAGATCTCGATGGCGACGGCCTCAACGACCTCATCGTCGTCAACAACGCCCGTTCAAAACTCACCCTCCTCTACAACCAGACCGGGCTCACCAATGCCCCCACCCGCAAATCCATCACCGGGCGCCCCGACGTCAACGAACTCCCCGCCGACGCCCGGTTCCGCATCGAAAGCATCTCCTCCGAGAAACGCATCTCCAGCCTGGTCGTCGATGACCTCAATGGGGATGGCCGCCCGGATCTCGCCTACTTCGGCGAACCCAAGGAACTCGTCATCCAGTTCAATCAAGGCACCAATTCCTGGTCCGCTGCCCGCCGCTTCGATCTCACCGACGGCCTTCTCGATGCCAATGCCCTGACCTCCGGCGATATCAATGGCGACGGTCGTACCGATCTCGTTCTCCTCGCCGAAAAACACCTGCACCTCATCCATCAACGCGCCGACCACACCCTCGCCGAACCCGAAAAACTCCCCTACACCGGCACCGTCAAGGCAGTCCAGGTCCTCGACCTCGATGGCGATGGCCGCAATGACCTGCTCCTCGTGAACTGGGATCATCCCAACCCGTTCCGCTTCCGGCTCCAGGATTCCAACGGTCAACTCGGCCCCGAAGTCCACCTCACCCTTCCCCCCATCCGCTCCTACTGGGCCGATGACCTCGATTCCGACCGCAAGACCGAGTTCATCACCATCGCCGCCAAATCCGGTCGCGCCGCCATCTCCAATCTCCGACTCAAGTCCGCCGAAATCATCGCCGGCTCCATCGCCGATGGACAATTCACCGTCCTGCCCCTTCCCCGCACCGAGAAACCCCGCCGCGGCCTCGCCTGGGCCGACCTCAACCGGGATCAACTCGTCGATATGGTCGTAGCCGATCCCGAAGGCGGCCAACTCCTCATCTACTCCCAACAGCCCGACGGTTCATTCTCTTCACCCCGCACCTTCCCAGCCTTCAGCGGCGTCACCGACATCGTCGCCATGGACTGGAATCAGGACGGTTCCCCGGACCTCTTCCTCCTCAGTCCCGACGAAAAACAGATCGGCATTGCCGCCGTCGAGGCCTCCGGTCGCATCGCCTTCCCCAAACCCCTCGTACTGCCAGGTCGCCCCCTCGTCATGGCCGCCGGCGAAATCCGCCCCGGTTCTCCACTCCTCGCCGTCCTCTGCGAACGCGATGACAAACGGACCCGCGACGGCAAATCCGAAACTGTCCTCGTCCGCGAACTCGCACTCGTCGGCCCCGACCTCAAACCCGTCGTCCAAACCCTCGCCGAAGGTTTCAAGGGGACCCCCTCCACCCTCGCCTTCCATGACGCCGATCAGGACGGCCGCACCGATCTCGTCCTCCTTACCGCCTACGAAAAGATCAAGGTCCTCCGCCAACTCCCCAAACCCGCCAACGACCAGTCCTTCGAGGAAATCGATGTCATCCCGCCCGGCGGCGCCAGCGACAATCCCTGGCTGGCCCTCGCCGATGCCGATGGCGACGGACACAATGAACTTTTGTTGGCCCAGAAGAATTTCGTCCGCGCCGTCGTCCTCCGCGGTTCCTCCGGCGACCCCACCTCCTGGAACTTCGAGGTCCGCGACCAGATCAATGGCGCCAGCAGCAGCTCACGCATCGTCGGCGCCACCACCATCCCCCTCTCGGATTCCAAAGCCCCCGCCCTCTTCCTCTTCGACGGCGATCGGAAGGCCCTCACCGTCTCCACCCGCAATTCCAACGGCGTGTGGCAGGCCGGCCGCAACATCCCCCTGCCCGTCACCGATTTCTCCAGCCTCGCCGCTGTCAGCCTCGGCTCCTCCAACGGCATCCCCAACTCCGTCGCCTTCATCGGCGCCAATGGAATCGCCTGGAAACGCTTCGCCGGCCAGGTCTGGGAACTCGCCGAACTCGATGGCTACGAAACCCCCATCAAGGACGGCTATCTCCACGATGTCATCAGTGGCGACCTCAACCAGGACGGCCGACGTGACCTCGTCTTCCTCGAAACCTCCAAGGCCTACGTCGATCTCGTCGCCTTCGAATCCCCACACAAACTCGTTCCCGCCAATCGCTGGCAGGTCTTCGAGGAACGCACCTTCCGACAACGGCGGCAGGCCGAAATCCCCGAACCCCGCGAAGCCCTCGTCGTCGACCTCACCGGCGATGGCAAAGCCGACCTCGCCGTCCTCGTCCACGACCGTATCCTTGTTTACCCTCAGGAATAGCCCGCCTCCTTCGCCCCTTCATCCAGTCACCATCCGACCCAACTCCGGACTTCATCCCCAACCCACCTTCACGCACATTCAACCCCGATATGGGAGCGCAATGGAAACAGGCAGGACGCGAGGCCAACGCCCAGAAAAAGGGCCAGGTCGTCGGCAAACTCGTTCGCGAAATCATGGTCGCCGCCAAACTCGGCGGCCCTGATCCCGACCTGAATCCGCGACTCCACGTCGCCATCGAGAAAGCCAAAAAGGCCAGCGTTTACAGGGATACCATCGAACGCGGCATCAAGAAGGGCGCCGGGCTCCTCGACGAAAAAGTCGAGTACGAGACCATCTTCTACGAGGGATTCGCCCCCCATAAGGTCCCCGTCATCATCGAGTGCCTCACCGACAACCGGAACCGCACCGCACCGGAAATCCGGCACCTCTTCCGCGCCGGTCAACTCGGCCAACCCGGCTCCATGGGCTTCTTCTTCGACCGCCTCGGTGTCGTCGAAGCCACCCACACCGATGCCGCGCGCGATCCCGAATCCGATGCCATCGAGGCCGGTGCACAGAACGTTGAACCCCTCGAAAAGGACGAGGTCCCCGAGGGCAGCCAGGGATCCCGGTTCCTCACCGACACCAAGGACCTTTCCAGCGTCTCCACCTGGCTCAAGAAAGCCGGCTGGAACATCGTCGCCTCCGAACTGCGTTACGTGGCCAAGACCCCCGTCGAACTCTCTGAATCCGATCGCCACGAGGTCGCCGCCTTCCTCAACGAACTCGATGACCACGATGACGTCCATCGCGTCTACGTCGCCATGAAGTGATCCGGTCAGGCCGGTGTTTCGAGGCAGGCAAACCCGCCCTCACCGGAACAACGCCTTCGCCAGCGTACCCGTCACCGTGATCAGCGGCACGTTCACGCACTGACTGATCTTCAGATCCAACGCCACACTGCACAGCAGATACGCCTGCTCCGCCGGCAACCCCCGACGCATCATCAGGAAATCCACCGCCCGGTGGATCACTCCCCGAGCCGCATCCATCGCGTTCTCCGCTGACCCCACAAACGCCCAACTGCCCAGGTCCGGCCCCTGCGGCTGACCCGGCGGGAATTCCGCAAAGGGTTGTTCCAGCCGGAAATCCCGACGCACCGTCAATTGCAGCTCCGCCGTCATTGGTGCCTCAATCCCATTGATGCATACCTCGCCGTCTCCCTGCGCCGCGTGGCCGTCCCCAGCCGAAAACAACGCCCCTTCATTGAACACCGGCAGGTAAAGCACCGACCCCGCCACCAACTGCTTCACGTCCATGTTGCCCCCGAACGCCCCCGGCGGACGCGTCCGGAATTCGCCACTCTCCGACGGCGCCACTCCCATGATCCCCAGAAAGGGCGCCAACGCCAACGTCACCCCCGGCATCGACCGCGTCTCTCCCCCCTCAAGCCGCCACAGGAAAAGATACGTCTCCCCAAACCGCTCCGGCAACGTCCCCAGTCCAGGCACAATGCTCGTCCATCCCCATCCATGGTGTTCCACCCGCCGGATCCGCACCTCCAATACATCCCCAGGCCGCGCCCCACGCACATGCACCGGCCCCGTGATGGTATGGATCCGGCCCCGATCCATCTGCGCATACTCTTCCACCGTCGTCGTCGGCGTCACCTGACCCCCGCTGGAATCCAGACAGCCAAACTCAACAATGTCCCCGGACTCAATCTCGAGTCCTGGCTCAAGCCGGTTGTTCCATCGGGTGTGAACGTTCGGGGGACCAATTCGATGAATCA
This sequence comes from Verrucomicrobia bacterium UBA6176, assembly GCA_002422905.1. Taxonomy (GTDB): domain Bacteria; phylum Verrucomicrobiota; class Verrucomicrobiia; order Limisphaerales; family UBA9464; genus UBA6176. The sequence goes on along the minus strand of DITU01000066.1, from coordinate 4,416 downwards.
TGAAATTACCCTCAACTCCGCAGGTTCAGGCCCGGATCTGGACCAACATCTGCACCTCCACCGCAGCGTCCTGCGGCAATCCCGCCACCCCCACCGCCGCCCGGACATGGCGCCCCACATCACCGTAGAGCTCCACCAGCAGGTCCGACGCCCCGTTGATCACCTTCGGACTGGCCGCAAACCCCGGCACACAGTTCACATAGCCGTTCACCGATACCACCTGTCGGACCCGGTCCAGATCTCCAATCGCTGCCCTCAGATTCGACAGCAGGTTCAACACACACAGCTTCGCCCCCTCATACCCCTCCTCCACCGTCAACTCGGCCCCCACCTTGCCCCGGAATCGCACCTCTCCATTCCAACTCGATATCGCCCCCGGCAGATAAACCAGATCGTTCACCAACCGGTACGGAAGATAATTGCCTCCCGCCACCGGCAGGTCCGGCAACACCAATCCAGCCGCCCCCAATCGCTCCATCACGTTGCCCATCAAGTCCTGGTCAGCAGCACCTCTGCCACTCCCCGTTCCCACCCAAAGGTTTCCTTCTCTTGCCCGCTTCACGACCGCCCCCCTGTCGCGCTTTGCCATCCCTGCTCAGTTCCCCACAACTCCCTCCTCAACCTTCCGGTTCCCCTGCTTCTCCGCCTTCTCTAGCCTCCACACACATGCTCCGCTCCCTCACCGATCTCATCGCAGCAGGTCACGAACTCGCCGCCCCCCAGATCCCACCCGCTGTCGACGCCCTTGTGGCCGAATCCGTCGCCATCGAAGACAAGGCCGATTTCCTCTCCGCGCTCGGACGCAAAGGCGAGTCCTCCGCTGAGATCGCCGCATTCGCCGCCGAGCTCCGTCGTCGGTCCATCCCCCTGCCCATCGATCCAGCACGCTTCCCCACCGGAATCCTCGACGTCTGCGGCACCGGCGGTGACAAGCTCAATACCTTCAACATCTCCACTACCGTCGCCCTTCTCTGCGCCGCCGCCGGCGTCACCGTCGCCAAACACGGCAACCGCGCCGTCACTTCCCAGTCCGGTAGTGCCGATGTCCTCGAAGCCCTCGGCATTCCTGTCGACCTCTCACCCGAGGATGCCGCCGCCAGCCTCCAGACCCATCGCTTCGCCTTTCTCTTTGCCCCGCGTTTCCATCCGGCTTTCCGCCACATCGGACCAGCCCGCCAGATCTGCGCCCAACGTGGTGACCGCACTCTCTTCAACTACCTCGGCCCTCTGTTGAACCCGGCCCAACCCTCCTTCCAACTCCTCGGCGTCTCCCGTCCCGAACTCACCCAACCCCTCGCCCATACCCTCCAGCAACTCGGCGTCCGTCGCGCCATGGTCGTCTCAGGCGGAGTCCCCGGCGGCGCCTTCCTGGACGAACTCTCCACCATCGGACCCAATACCATTGCCGAATTCTACCAAGATCGCGGCTTCAGCTCTTCCGTCTGGTTCCCCTCCGATTTTCCCCTGCTCCCCGCTTCCCTCGCCGATCTCGCCGGTGGCGATCGCCAAGCCAATGCCGCCATCATCCAAAACCTCCTCCGCGGCTCAGATACCGGCCCGCGTCGTGATGCCGTCCTCCTCAATGCCGGCGCCGCCCTCTTCGTCGCCGGCTTCTGCCGTAACATCATCGAAGGATGGGATATCGCAGCCGAAACCCTCCGGTCAGGCTCGGCTTGGGACCTCGTTCTCCAACTCCGTTCATTCCCGCGCTCCTGATTCATCCTGAACCCCACAGCATGCACTCCCCTTGCCCAACCATCCCCGGCCTCCAGCCTGCGGCGCCGTGATTTCCTCCGGATCAGCAGCGTTGCCTCCGCTCCCCTCATTGCCTACCGCTGCCTCGCAGCCAGTCAACGCCACCCCGCCTGACCCACTCTTCAAGCCGTTTCCATTCCCAACTGCTGTGGCGCCCACTTTCTGTCCACGATAACCTACCCCTACTTGTGAGCGATTCTCCGCAGATGTCCGCCCCACGCCGCGTTGGCATTGTGTCCCTCGGTTGCGCGAAAAACCTGGTTGATGCCGAAATCATGCTCGGCTCCCTCCTCCAGCACGGGTTCGAAATCACCAATGAACCCGCCGACGCCAACGCCATCATCGTCAACACATGCTCCTTCATCGACGCCGCCCAGGAGGAATCCGTCGATGCCATCCTGGAGTCAACCGCCGTCCGCGACGCCAACCACCGCGGCCAGGCCGTGATCGTCTCCGGTTGCATGGCCCAACGCTTTCGCGAAGAACTGCCCAAACTGTTTCCCGAAGTGGACGCCTTCATGGGAATCGATCAGGTCGCCCAGGTAGGAAACATCGTCGATCAGGCCATCGCCACCCGCACGACCCGCGTCTCCCATCCCAAACCCTCCAAACGCTCATCTTCCAGAATAAAGTCCACCCTGGCTCTCCACGATCAGGCCAAACCCAGCACTGACGATCCCAGCCTTTCCCTCAAAGGTGGGCCCCTCCACAACAAGACACGTCAGGTTCTATCCCCGATCCCCGTGTCGGACGCCTCAGTGGTCGATGTCCACGTGCGGCCCAGTTATATCCCCCAACACGACACCCCTCGCTTCCGGCTTACCCCACGCCACTTCGCCTATCTTAAAATCGCCGAAGGCTGCAATCACCCCTGCAGCTTCTGCACCATTCCTCAGATGCGCGGTTCTCACCGCTCCCGACTTCAATCCGACATCATCCAGGAGGCCAAAAGACTGATCTCGGAAGGCGTGCGCGAACTGAATCTGATCTCCCAGGACTCCACCTATTACGGTCTCGATCTCCGCGCCAATCACTCCCGCGCCATCTCTTCCCCATCCCGCTTCAAGGCCGCCACCCAGGCTCTCCCTGCCGACGCCACTACCCTGTCCTCTCTTCTTCGCAGTCTCAACGACCTTCCCGGCAACTTCTGGATCCGCCTTCTCTATACCCACCCAGCCCACTGGACAGATGACCTCATCAAGACCATCGCTGAATGTCCAAAGGTTGCTCGCTACGTGGATATGCCCCTACAGCATATCGACGACGAAATGCTTCGGCGCATGCGACGCGAGACAGACGGGCAATACATTCGCGATCTGATTGCACGGATCCGCGGGGGCATCCCCGGCATCGCCATTCGCACCACTTTCATTGTCGGATTCCCCGGGGAAACCGAAGCTCGCTTCCAAAACCTCCTCGATTTCATCCGCTCCACCCGTTTCGAGCGCCTGGGAATCTTTTCCTACTCCCGGGAAGAAGGAACCATAGCAGGCAAGATGGAAGCTCAGATCTCCACTCGAGTCCGCCAAAACCGCAAATTGAGAGCCATGGAGGCACAGCAAATCATCGCCGCCGAGGTCTCCCAGTCGTATGTCGGCCGCACCCTCAAAGTCCTGATCGAAAATCAGGCCTCCTCCGAGGAACTGGAGAAGGCAAACGTCTCCTCGTGGGAACATGGCCTCATCCGAAACGATATCCCCTCCTCTCCGCTCCCCAAAGGCACCTATTGGATCGGAAGGGCAGAAACCGACGCACCTGATATCGACGGCCGTGTTTACGTTAAGGGAAAAGTCCCTATCGGGGAGTTCTCCGATGTCAAGATTCTGGGACATACGGTGTATGACCTCGTAGCCAAACCAGTTTGAGCCACACCTATTGTCCGTATCCATGCTCGCTCCATGAATAAGGCTTAGCTCCTCAAGCGGGCATCAGCCCCGGGGCCTCGCTGCAATTCTGCGCTGGCATCCCCCAAAACTTCGGTCGGTTTCTGCCATCTGATCAACCACCCCAACCTGGGTTGAGACCGAAGTGTGAGCAGTGCCCGTGAAGCACGATTGAAGCCGCCAATTGAACCGGATCATCCAGCTCATCAACTTGGACAAGGTCGCTCGCGGAGTTGCTCTACCTCGATTGTAATCCGACCTCATCGCTGGGCTGACATCTCATGACCGTGTACACGCCTCGTCCAACCAGAGAATAGGGATCAAAAAAGGGGCCGGATTCCGTAAGGAATCCGGCCCAAAATTAAAAACGGCGGCAACCTACTCTCGCGCAAGCTATACAGGCACTACCATCGGCAATGCAGTGTTTGACGGCCGAGTTCGGGATGGGATCGGGTCGGACCACTGCTTTGTGGCCACCGTAAAAAGTAACTGGAAAGATCAGGCCCTCCGTGAAGGGAGGCCGTCGTCCGCTGAAGATTGCACACACGAAGGGAAACAGGAAGCGACTGAAAGGCTGCTTCCGGTCAACAAATGAATTGTTGGGAAGCAATCAAGCCGCACGACCGATTAGTACTGGTCCGCTGAGTGCCTCACGGCACGTACACGCCCAGCCTATCAACCTGGTGGTCTGCCAGGGGTCTTCAGGGGGCTTGCGCCCCGGGAAACCATATCTTGGGATGAGCTTGGCACTTAGATGCTTTCAGCGCTTATCTCTTCC